>CALKJZ010000020.1 GCA_937995515.1 uncultured Sphingomonadaceae bacterium
GACGAGACCGCGCTCCTCCAACCGCCGCGGCGCGCCCGGCGGCAGCGGCGCGTGCGGCAGGCGAAGCCGCGCAGGCCCGGCCACCGTCCGGCGCCTTGGCATAGTGCGGCAGCCAGACCGTCGTGCAGGCGCCGCGCGCGAGGGCAGCGCCAAGGCCGAGGTGGGTATTTGGGCTTCCGACCACGAGCCCCCCGCCATGGAACCAGACACGCGCGTCCTTGGGGTTGGATCCGGCCGGCCGGATGGGGCGCACGAGGCGATCCCGAATGCACCGGGAAGCTGTGCGTCGGCGATGGCAAGCCCGGCGGGATCCGCAGGCGAGGCGGCAAGATCGGCAGCCGTCTGCACCCGCAGCGCATCGGGCGCAAGGGATTGGGCCGGCAGCCGGGATGCGGCCCGCGCGCGCATTCGCAGAAGGATCGGCGCCATCTCCGGGTCAATGCCGGGGCCGGCAGGGCCCGCCTGACCTTGTTCCCCCCTCATCGGGCCGCACCGGCTGGCGCCCAGGCCCGGGCTGCGACGACTGCACGCCCATAGGCCGGCATGCCCGAGGCGAGGACCGCCGTTGCCACCGGCGAGATGAGGAGAGCCGAAACCGACATCGCGGAGCCGAGTGCTGCCGGCCCGGGGAACAGCTGGTCGCTCATCAACCCGACGAGGACCGGCCGGAGGCCAACGCCGACGAGGTTGATGAACAGCAGGAAAAGGGCCGACACCTTGGCGCGGAAGCGGGCGGGCGTGGCTTCCGGGATCGCTGCATAGCCGCCGGCAAAGGGAATGCCGGCGGCGAAGTTGATGATGGCAAGAAGGGCCATTGCAAGACCGGCCGACGGCATCAGGGGTGCGGCAATCGTGGCCGGCACCAGCACGGCCGCCCCCCAGGAGCGCGGCGCGCATGTTGGCATCGGCATGGCCGCGACGGCGCAGCATGGCGGCGAGCCAGCCGCCGGAGAGCGCCCCGGCGGTGCCGAAGATGAGGACAACAAGGCCAAAGCGGAGGCCGATTTCGCCGAACGACCAGCCGAAGCTGCGCTGCAGCAGGGCAGGCCACCAGACCGATGCGCCATAGCCCAGCATGATCATGAGCGAGAAGCCGAGGATGAGGGTGCCATGGCAGCGCCACTTGGCCGCGAGATAGGCCAGCACCGCGGCAAACGGCGCGCCCGCTGCGCAGCTGGCCGGGATCTTGCGGACAGGCTCGCGCACGCCGTGCATCAGGAGCATGACCGGCAGCCCGAGGAGGCCCACGAGCACGAAGGTGCCCTGCCACGGTGCGAGCGGACCCACGAGCGGCAGCAGCATGCCGCCACGGTCGGTGAGCGCCTGCAGCACGGCTCCGCCACCGAGGATGGCAAGGACGTTGCCGAGATAGATGCCCGAGGCGAACAGGCCCATGGCCATCGCCAGCTGCCGGGCGGGGAAATGGTCGGCGAGCATCGAGTAGGCGGCGGGCGAAAGCGCGGCCTGGCCCGTGCCCACCCCCATGCGCGCTGCAAACAGGGCCGCATAGCTGCGCGCGAGCCCGCAGGCGCGGGTCATCGCTGTCCAGAATGCAAGCCCGGCCAGGATGATGTTGCGCCGGTTGGAGCGGTCCGCGAGCCGGGCGATCGGGATGCCGAGCACCGAGTAGAACATGGGGAAGGCAAATCCGTGCAGAAGCCCCATGGCCGTGTCGCTCGCACCAAGGTCGGCCTTGATCGGCTCCATCATCAGCGAGAGGATGGCCCGGTCCACGAAGGCCACGAGATTGGCGAGCATCGAGACGGCCGCCGCATGCCACGCATGGACAGACGCCCGGTCGCCCTTGGCCTCGCCGTGGCCGGCCGCCCCCAACGCCGGCTGGCCGGGCGCGGTGGTGCCGGGCAGCATGGCGCTCAATAGCGGTAGGTGGCCGTCACCATCCACGACCGGGGCGAGCGGTTGAACTCGGTGACGGGCGCCGTCAGCCCCGGAAAGGGAAAGCGGAATTTGAAGGGCGGCGAGGTCTCTCCGGTCAGGTTGCGGCCGTCAAGGGCGAACTCCCAGCGGCCGTCGGCCGTCTGGAACGCGGCGCGCGCATCGAGGATTCCGGCCGCATCGATCCTGCCGGCCGGCGTGTTCTCGGGGTCGAGAAAATAGCTCGATGTGTAGGTGTAGGCACCGCCCAGCGTGACCGCTGCGCCGGAAGCCAGCGGCACGCGGTAGAGGGCCGAGAAACGGCCGGAAAACTTCGGCGACTGCTTCAGGTCCTTCGCGGTCGGCACGTCGACCTTGGGGTCTGTTGCAAGGGTCGCAAGGCTGGCCCCGAGCGTCAGCCGGTTGGTGGGCCGGAAGCTGCCCTCGAACTCCAGCCCCTGCGCGGTCGCGTCGAAGAAGGTGGTTGCAAGCCCGGTCGGGCTCGAGATGTCGATGACCGACTGCTGCAGGCTGTCGAACCTCGTGTGGAAATAGGCGGCCGCAAACCGGACCCGCTGGCCGGCTGCGCTTCCCTTCACGCCCAGCTCGATTGCGCGCGCCGTCTCGGTGGGAAAGGGGTCGCCCGTGTTGATGTCGAAGCCCCCGGCGCGGAAGCCCGAGGAGGCCGAGGCATAAACGAGCAGCGCATCCTGCGGCTTCCATTCGACCGCCAGCCTCCAGGTGACATTGTCGTCGCTGAAGCGGCGGGGCGAAATCCCGATCGCCCGGTCCTGATAGTCCTTGCGGTCGTTCGTCCAGCGAAGCCCGGCGGTGAAGCCGAGGCTGCTGCCCACATAGAGGGTGCCCTGGCCATAGACCGAGAAGGCATGGGCATTGAAGATCCGGTCGCTCGGCACCGGGATGGCCGGCAGCAGCGGCGCAAGCACGCCCGGGCCGATGAGGAGCAGGGCATCTTCGGTGATCTTCTCGGAATAGAGGAAGAGGCCTGCAACCCATTCCAGCCGCGCATCCGCGCCGGTGCGCCCGGAGACATAGGCCTCCTGGGTCCAGTAGCGGCTGCGGATCTGCTGCAGGGGCGCCTCGAGCTCGAAGGTGCCGACCCCGTCGAGATTGAAGGCCGCATCGAGATCGACCCATCGGTGCGCCGTGATCGAGGTCAGCATCAGCTCCGATCCGAGGTCGGCTTCGATGGTTGCCGAAAGGCCCCGGTTGGTGACCCGGTTGAGGTTCTCGAGATTGCCCTCGAACACCCGCCTGTTGGGTGCGCCGAGCGGGATGTTCTGGATTGCGTCGCCCCGCTCGCGGAACTCGTTGAACCGCAGGGTGATCGAGACAGCCTCGGCAGGCTTCAGCAGGACCGCGGCGTTGAGGCCCGTGAAGTTGACCGACTGGGCCTTGTCGTTCGGGTTGAGGAGGTTGGTCTGGTAGCCGTCGTTCTGCCGGTGCGTGACCGACAGGCGGAGGCCCAGGCTGTCCCTGGCGAGCGCCGTGCCGACGGACGCCTCGCCGCGCAGCTCGTTCAGATAGCCATAGCCGATGCGGGCCCCGAGATCGGTGCCATCGAGCGGTGGCGCCCGGGAGATGAGCTTGATGGCGCCTGCGGAATTGTTGCGGCCATAGAGCGTTCCCTGCGGGCCCCGCAGCACCTCGATCCGCTCCACGTCGAACAGGTCGAAGATGGTTCCATAGGCGCGCGCGAAGTAGACGCCGTCGATGTAGATTCCGACCGCCGGGTCGAGCGTGTACTGCGTGTTGTCGGTTCCGATCCCGCGCATGAACACGAAACCGTTGCCCGACCCCGAGGGGGATTCGTTGGGAATCCGCAGCGATGGCACAAGATCGGCCAGGTCCTTCGTGCTCACCACGCCGGCATCGTCGAGCGCGCGGGCGGTAAACGCCGAGACGGCGAGCGGCACGTCGGCAAGCGCCTGCTCCCGCTTCTGCGCGGTCACGACGATATCCTCGCCAGGGCTTGCGGGCGCCGCATCCTGCGCGAGTGCCGGCTGTGCGAGACCTGCCGGCAGCCCGAGCAGGGCGGCCGCCTTCCACGGATCAAGGGCCATTCCGATCTCCCTGCCTGCCAGCCTCGGGGCCGATTCTGCTGTTTCGGTCATGTAAACCTTTACATTGACGTGTACCTCGGCGAGTAAACGTTTACAAGCGCCGAGTTCGGCCTTTTCCGGAGGTTTGGGTGTGGCAGACATCAGGACGGTGGCCGCTCTTGCGGGCGTTTCGGTTGCAACCGTGTCGCGCGCGCTTTCGGCACCGGACAAGCTGCGGCCGGAGACGCTTGCGCGCGTGACCGATGCAATCGCCCGCACGGGCTACAATCCCAATGCCCGCGCGCAGGGCCTGCGGCGGCAGCGCTCCCGCACCGTCATGGTGATCGTGAACGATCTGCCCAACCCGTTCATTGCCAGCGTCGTGCGCGCGATCGAGGATCGGGCGCGCGCGGCGGGCTATTGCGTCCTCATCGGCGATTCCCAGCGGTGCCGCACCCACGAACTCGCCTATGGGACAATGGCAACCCGCGGCATTGCCGACGGGATCATCCAGTTCGGCCCGAGACCCCCGTTTGGAACCGAGTCGGACCTTGCCCGCTTTCCCGTCGTGAGCGTCCTCGACTGTTTCCACCATCCCAGCGTACCGACCGTCCAGATCGACAACCGGGCGGCTGCGGAGGACATGATGGCCCGGCTGATCGGCCTCGGCCACCGCCGGATCGCGCTGATCACCGGGCCAGTCACCAGCAGCCAGTCCCACGACCGGGCAGACGGTGCGCGTGCTGCGTTCGCAGGGCATTTCGGGCACCTGGAAGGGCTGGTTGCAACCACTGGCGACTATTCGGCCGAGAGCGGCCGGCTGGCCATGGCGGCTCTCCTCGATTCCCCGGCCAGACGGCCGACCGCCGTGTTCTGCTTCAATGACCTGATGGCCATCGGCGCGATGAAGGCGATCGGGGCCGCGGGCCTTGCCGTGCCCGCCGACATCTCGGTTGCCGGGTTCGACGACATCGAAGTGGCCCGCTTCCTTGCCCCTGCGCTCGCAACGGTCCGCCAGCCTGCGCAGGAGATCGGCACGGTCGCCTTCGATCTGCTCGAGCAGAGGATCGCAAGCCCGGCCGCGGCTGTCAGCCATGTGCGGCTGCCCCATGCGATCCGGGAAGGCGAAAGCCTCAGCCGGCCCGGAATGGCCCGCCACCGCCATGGTGCGGGCGCCGCATCGGCGATGCGTCGGGGCCCCACATGTTTGTGAAGGGAGAACGGAATGCCAGCTAAACCCCCGTTGGCGCGTAGACGCGCGCGCCCCAGGCCGGCCGGTGCGGGGCCGGGTCGGCCGGAGGCTGTGCCCGCCCGGTCATGGCTGCACGCCCGGACCACGCATGGAAGGGCCCGCTTGTGGCCAGCAGTGGCGCCGGCATGGGCGCGCTCCTGATCGAGCTCTGGTCCGAGCGGCCAGCCTGGCAGGCCATGGACCGCGCCGCGCGCGAGGCCTTCATGGCAAAGGTCGATGCCGAGCTTGCGCCGGTGCGGGCCAGCGGGATCACGCTCCTTGCCGCCGCCGACCTCGTGGCCGACGCTCCGCAAGGCTCGCGCCACATCGCCATCTGGCGTGCTGAGACAGAAGAGGATGCCGCGGCCTTCCGCGCCGCGCTGGCGCGTGCCGGATGGTACGCAATGTTCGACCAGACCGACCTTGTCGGACACGAGACCGCCCTTGCCGAAATCCTGGCCCGCCATGTGTCGGGCCATCTGTCGGCCCATCTGTCGGGCCCCGGGTCGGCCGATGGGTCGGGCCGGGGCAGCCGGGTGCCGCCGGGGCCGGGCGACTGAGCCACCTGCGGCCCGGCAGGATTGCGGTTTGCCGGCGGCCGGGATCCGGCAGGTCCACGGCAGGCCCGCCAGGGGTGCAGGGTGCGCCGGGCCTCTGCCCCCGGCCTGTGCCCGCGGCCTGCATAAGCCCGCGCCGATCTGCCCGCGGCCCGCGCCGTCTCACAATGTTGCGCGCAGGCGGACATACCAGAAGCCGCCCATGTAGCCGAGCGGCGAGGCGTCGGGGTAGAGCGAGCCGGATGCGGGGCTGTTCGAGACGGGGTAGATGCCCCGTGTCTCGCGGTCGGGGTAATTGTCGAAGATGTTCTCGACGCCGAAGGCCAGCCGGAACCTCTGCCGGATCTTCACGCCGAACTCGGCATCGACGCTCGCCTCGGCGCCGAAGGTCTTGTCGCCGTCGTTCTGCGGCAGGGCGGCCGAGGTGAACTTGTCATAATAGTTCAGCCGGACAATGCCATCGACCGGACCGGACGAGCCGGCGACCGAGACGACCGCACGCCAGCGCGGGAGAAGGTTCTCGATGTCGCGCTTTCGCACATCGTCGATCAGCGTGATGACGCGCGGGTCGCCCGGGCGGATGTCGGAAAGCCGGATGGTGCGCCTGTCGGTCACCTTGGTGCGGTTGTAGTTCACCGCCGCCGTCAGCGCGAGGCTGATCCCGGCCAGCTCGGTTCCATACTGGCCGGTGATGTCGACGCCCTGGGTGCGGGTGCGGAAGCCATTGGTGAAGAAGTTGACAATGCCAAGATCAAAGGCGTCGCCGACGCCGAGCTCGAACAGGGCTGCCTGGTCGGCTGCGGTCACGGTGATGTCGCCGGTGATCCCGATCCGGTCGCGCACGGCAATGTTGTAATAGTCGGCCGAGATCACAAGCCGTTCGGCCGGGGTGAGGACGACGCCGGCCGTGAGGTTCACCGATTTTTCCGGCCGCAGCGGCTCGGCCCCGAAATAGGCGGCCGCCGCCGAGGCCGGCGGCAGGGTTGCCCGCGCCACCGGGAAGGGGTTGCCGGTGACAAAGGTGGTCTGGGTGGTGCTGGTGAAGGTCTGGCCCGGGGTGGGGGCGCGGAACCCGGTGGAGGCGGCTCCGCGCACGGCAAACCAATCCGTCGGTGCAAGCCGGGCGGCGACCTTCCCGTTCAAGGTCTCGCCGAAGTCGGAGAAAGTCTCGAAACGGCCGGCCACGGCCACCTGGAAGGCGCGCGACACGTCGACATCGGCCTCGAGATAGGCGGCCCAGTTGCGCCGGCTGCCCTCGACGGCCGATGCCGGGCCGAAACCGGGAAAGCCATTTGCCCCGACCGGCTTGGTCGAGCGGAAGGTGGTGCCATCCGGCCGCTCCACGATCTGGATGGCATAGGGCCCGATCTCCCACGATGCGCGGTCACCAAGGCCGACCTCGTAGACCTCGCGACGGAACTCGGCGCCGCCGGCGAACATCACAGGCTTGGCAAGCCCGAGGTCGACCTCCTTGCGCGCGTCGAGGTTCAGGTTGAGCTCGCGCTGCTCGAGCTTGCCGAGGTAGAAATCGGTCGGCGTGTCGGGCCCGAGCGAGGGGTTCACCGTCTCGCCCATGGTGTAGCGGATCCGGTTGCGGCCGATGGAAATCGAGCCGTCGATGTCGATGTCGAGCCCCGTGGTTGCCCGATAGCCAACGACGAGCGAGCTGTCCTCGTTGGTGCTGGCAAACTGGGGCGTGAAGCCGTTCGGGAAGATCTGGCTGACCTCGAAGGTCCGGCCGACGGCATTCCAGTTGCCGTTGGGGAGCCGGTCGAGATAGGTGGTGGCGATCGACTTGGAGAAGACGCCCTGCGAGGCCGGGCGGCCGGGCGGTGGCGTGGTGGTGACGGTGATCGGCCGGCGCCAGTTGAAGTCGATCACCTGGTCCGAATAGCCATAGTTGCCGAAGGCGTAGATCGAATCCGAACCCGATAGCGGAACCTCGGCATTGAAGAAGATGCGGTAGCTCTGATACTCGGGCTGGCCGTAACGCACCACGGGTTCGCGCGGCTTGCCACCGAACTGGTCGCGGAACACGATCGCATCGGGCCGCTGCACGCCGCGGTTGAACCGGGCCTGGTCGACGAACTCTCCCGTCAGGTTGAAAAAGCCCCCGCCAAGGCGTGTCCCGCCGTTGACGGACAGCTGGATGTCGTCGCCATCGCCGCGATAGGTCTCACCGAGCCGCGCCTGCAGGTCGAGCCCGGAATCGCGCCGGGCGAGAACGAGGTTGATGACACCGGCGATCGCGTCCGAGCCATATTGCGCGGAGGCGCCATCGCGCAGGATCTCAATCCGCTCGATGGCCGCGACGGGGATCTGCTGCAGGTCGGGCCCCTGCGCCCCACGGGCGAGCGCGCCGCCGGTCACCTGGACAAGCGCCGAACGGTGCCGGCGCTTGCCGTTGACGAGGAGGAGGATCTGGTCGGGCGGCAGGCCGCGCAGCGTCGGCGGGCGCACGAATGCGGCCCCGTCGGCAAGCGCGTTGCGCTGCTGGTTGAACGAGGGGACGAGATTCTTGAGGACGGTCTTCAGGTCGGGGCTCGCCTGCGTCGAAAGCGCGCTGGAATCGAGGACGTCGACGGGCACAAGGCTCTCGGGCACGAGCCGGTCGGTGCGCCGGGTTCCGGTCACAACGATCGCGTCGCGGTCGGCATCTGCCGCAGCTGCCGCCGCTGCCGCCGCCGCGGTGGCGGTGCTGCCCGAGGGCGTGCCCGCCTGCTCGCCGTCGGGCGCGGCGGCATGGGCCGAGGCTGCGGATGCAAGGAGCAGAAAAACAAGCGACCCGCGTCCGGCCACGGAGCCCGCGCATCCCCGGCCGTGCGGCCGGATTAGGCGGGGCCGCCCCCTTGCGGCCGGCGACCAAGGTTTGACCGTCTGTTCCATATGACACTCCTCTTCTTGCTTGTCTGGTGTCATCGTTCCGGCAGGGCGCCGACGGGCCCCGGCATGGGGCCGGCCGATTTTCGCCATCAGCTGCGGAGCATCCCGGGCAGGGCGGCGGCGAAGCGGCGGACGTCGTCCGGCCGGCCGGTGCTGACGCGTGACCACTCCGTGAAGCGGCCGTAGGCGCCGCGGATCATGATCCCCTGGCCGGCCATCGCCTTCTGCACGGCATCGGCATTGCCGGTGCGGATGAAGACGAAATTGGTCTCCGACGGGAGCACCTCGCAGCCGGCGCGCCGGGCCGCTGCCACGATCGTGGCGCGCGCATCCGCGATTGCCGCGCGCGAGGCGGCAAGGAACGGCTCGTCGCGATAGGAGGCAACTGCGGCGGCAAGCCCGGCGGTGTTGCCGCCGAAGCTCATCAGCAGCGGCAGGACCTCCTCGGCGAGCGCCTCGGCCATGATGGCATAGCCGACGCGAAGCCCGGCCATGCCGTAGATCTTCGAGAAGGTGCGCACCACGACCACCGGCCGCCCCTCGCGGACGAGGTCGAGCATCGAGTTGCGCTCCGGTCTTTCGGTCAGTTCGTTGTAGGCTTCGTCGACGATGGCGGTCACATGGCCCGGCAGCTGCCGGATGAAGCTGCGCAGGTCATCGGGCGGGAGCAGCATGCCCGTCGGGTTGTTGGGGTTGCAGATGTGGACGACTGCCACCTCGGGCGTGACGGCGCGGGCCATGGCGGCAAGATCGATGCCCATGTCCGGGCCGAGCGGAACCCGGATCACCCTGCCGCCGAGACGCTCGCCGTAGCGCACCGTCGTGTCCCAGAACAGTTCCGGGCATACGGTCGCACCCTTGCGGGCGAAGGCGAGGGCCAGTGCCGAGAGCACTTCGGTCGAGCCGCTCGAGATGACAACCTGGCGCTCGCCGACCGCGCAGGTCTCGGCGATCATGGCCCGCAGGCGCTCAAGCCCCCTGTTGGCATAGTAGCAGCCCTCGGCTGCCGTCTCGGCGACGGCCGCGAGGGCGGACGGTGCCGGGCCGAACGGGTTCTCGTTGCGCGACAGGAGCGCCACCCCCGGGTCTGGCCCGAAAAGGGGGCGTGGCGCGGCAGGCGCGGCGGGCGTCGCCCGCGCGGGTGTCGCGCCGGCGGCAACCGCAAGCCCACCCGCGGCACCGAGGCGGAGCAGGTCGCGGCGGCCGACCGCGGCAGCAGCGGCCGAAGAAGGGATCGCTTGGGACTGGCAAGGCTTGGTCATGGGCGTCTCGTCTTCCATGGAGTCAGGGGGTCGGCGGCAGGGGTTGGGGCGGCAGGGGTCGGGGCGCGGGCTCCGGTCATGGCCGGAGCCCCTGCGAGATCATCAGCACGCCCACGATCACGAGATAGATGCCGAAGATCCGGCGCAGCAGGCCCGGCTCGAGCCGGTGTGCGAGCGCGACGCCGAGCGGTGCCGTGAGTGTGGAGACGGCGGAAATGGCGAGCACGGCAGGCCAGTTCACATAGCCGGTCGAGCCCATCGCGAGCCCTGCCTGGTCCAGCCCGATGAAGGCAAAGCCGAGCGCGCCCGGCAGCGCGATGATGGTGCCAAAGCCCGCGGCGGTGCCGATCGCCTGGTGGATCGGCCGGCCGCACATGGTCATGACGATGACCGCGATCGTGCCGCCGCCGATCCCGAGGAGGGACGAGAAGGCCCCGAGCGACGTGGCGATCCCTGCAACCGGAAGCCCCTGCGGCATGGTCTCGCGCAGGCGGTGCCGCCCGAGGACGGGCACGAGGAAATGGACTGCCATGAGGAGGACACCGCTCCCGAACACGAGCGAAAGCAGCGGGCCGCGCATGCTGTCGGCAAGGAACACGCCGGCAAGGACCCCGGCCACCAGCCACGGCCCCCACTGGCGCAGCACCTCGAAGTCGACCGCGCCGCGACGGGCATGCGCCTGCACCGAGCGCAGCGAGGTCGCAACGATCGTCGCAAGCGACGTGCCGATCGCCGTGTGGGTCACGGTGTCCGGGTCGGCGCCGAGCAGCGGGAGAAGGAGAACCAGCACCGGCACGACGACGAACCCGCCGCCAATGCCGAAGAGGCCGGCGGCAATCCCCGCACAGCCCCCCGAGCCGAGCAGAAGGAGGAGGGTGCCGGCGACGCCCACGGGAAGGCTCAGCTCGCCCATCTGCGGCGCACCCCGGCACGGGGCCAGAGCCGGAGGCGCCCGAAGCACCGGCATCGGGACGCGCCCCTCAGGGCGGAAGTGACATCACGCGTGCCTCGCAGATGCAGCAAATCCGGGCTCCAGCAGAGTTTCCGCCGCTTCCGCCCAAGGATTTTTTTCGCGTTTTTGTCTTCGATGCCAAAACTGCAACGCGCGGGCCGCCCCGTCAATCCCTGTTCCGCTGTGATGCTGCGCCGCAGCAGAGGGGGCTGTCGCCCCAGCGCCGTGAGGGCGCTTCGGCACGGGGCAGGGGCGCCGGTGGCACGGCGAGGTACGGATGGATCCGGCGGTCGCGCGGCCCATCCGCCGGGCAAGCGCCACAGTCTGCGGCGTTTTCGTTCGGGCCGATGCGGCCACGGTTTCCGGCCCGCAAATGGCGGGCCATGCACGATGAAGGTAGGCGCTCGGATTGCTGGAAAATTTTGGCCGGGATGTGAGGCGGCCGGCACTCGATGTTACCGGGGCGCGCCGGGCGGATGCGCCCGCGCGGCCATCGATCGCGTCACCGGGCAGAACCGGGCAGCGGTCGCTCCTGCCCCGTCAGCAGGGCTGAGAGGACGAACCCGTCGATCGCGCGATCACCGACGAGGTCGACGGCCGCCCAGTCGCCGTGCCGCGAGACGATTGCGACCGGTTGCCGGTGCGCGAGGAGGGACAGGCGCGGACCGGCAGGATCGGGCAGCCCGCGCAGGATCGCGCCATCGCGCGCGGCAACCGCGAATGGCAGCGCCCCTGCTGGCGACAGCGCCATGGCGCCAGCGGGTTCGAGGTCCAGCCGGGCCTGCAGCACGTGCGCCGGCATGGCATAGCTTTCCGTTCCGTCTGTGGCGCCGCCGACATGCAGCCCGACCATCCAGCCAGTCGGAGCGCCCTGCCCATCCGCCTGGTGCCAGCAGGCCCCGGAGTCGTTCAACAGGGTGAAGGGTGTCTGCGGCGGATAGCGCGGATCCGGCACGATCACACAGGCCCAGAATGTGAGTGTTGGTCCCCCTTTTGCACCAACGGTCTCTGATCGATACTCCTTGACCACGCCGTATCGGAAGCCCGACGCGACGCCGACCATCACGACGGACGTGCCGCGAAGGGCCGGTTGCCCGCAGAAGCCCAGGATTGCGACATCCGAATGCGCGCCCGCGAGGCCGTAACTGCGGCCACCCAGGCCGCAGATGGCCGCATCGCCATCAGAGCCCTCGACCCATGCCTTCACATGCCCGATGGGGCTGCCGCCATCATCTCGGGCCGGATGCAGGCACGGGCCATCGCCGGCCTTCCCCAGCACGTGGCAGGCAGACAGGGCCACGAT
>CALKJZ010000021.1 GCA_937995515.1 uncultured Sphingomonadaceae bacterium
CGAGCAGGCCCGGGCGCGCCTCGATAGCGCGGGGAGCCTGCGCTTCATCGAACTGGTCAGGGCACCCGGGCACCGCGCCGCGCTCCAGCAACTGATGGCTAAGACCAGCGGCACCTGACCGCGCCGGTTCCCGGCGCCCGGACAAGGGCGCACGACCACATGGCCAGACCCCACCCGGCCTCATCCACATGATCCGAAAATGAATGGCGCGCCCGGAACGATTCGAACGTCCGACCCCCAGATTCGTAGTCTGGTGCTCTATCCAGCTGAGCTACGGGCGCGTGGCACGGCCGTGCGTGCGAGCGGCCGCTTTAGACGATGACGGGCGGATTGCAAGCGGCTATGCCGGGCACCCGATGGCTGGAAGGGCGCCCCTCATGCTCCTCGCGCTCACCCACGGGCTTGCGGGATGTGCGCTGCCCGATGCGCAATCGCCCTCGCTCCTGCCCCGCCCGCAGGAAACCCCGCGCCAGATCGCGGTTGTCGATCCTGGTCCGCTGCGCCTGTCGGCTGAGGAGGCTGCGCAGCTCGAAGCCGACCTCGCGCGCGACACGGCCGCCCTTGCTGCGGCGGAACGTGCCCTTGCGGCTGCCGAACGCACGCTTGCTGCCGCGCTCGCCCGGGCGCGGGGGGCCGCCTGGGGCAGCCTTCCATGGGCCGACGCGCAGTCCGAGCTCTCGCGCTTCGAGGAGGTGCGCCTGCCGGTCCCGGCGCTGCGGCTGCGGGTCGAGGCGAGCCGGATGATGGTCGATCCGCTGGCCGCAGACGATCGGCTGCGGCGCGCCGTCGAGGCGCTTCATACGCGCGTGGCGGCGCTCGACAGCCGGAGCGCGGCCACCGCCGAAGCCGCAGCCCGCGCGCTCGACCGCCGGGGCTGACAGCTCAGCCGGTCGCCTTGCGGATGGCCTCGACGAGGCAATCGGCGCCCACTGTGCCGATTTCGGTGAGGAGCGGCGGGTCCACAACCGCCGGCGTTTCCGCTGCGGTTGAAAGGGCAAACACGATATCGCCATCATAGGGCGCGTGGACGGGGCGGATGGCCCGCGCGAGCCCGTCGTGGCCCATCATCGCCACCCGGCGTGCCGCTGCGCGGGTGAGCGGCCGGTCGGTTGCAACGACAGCAAGCGTGGTGCTCGCGCCGAGCCCTGCGGGCAGGCCGGCTTTCAGCTTTGGCATGGGAACCGGGCCTGCCACGGGTTGCTCGGCCGTCGTGACCTCGCCGAAACTGTTCACGACTGCAAGCGCAGCCACGGTGCCACCGCCCTCGAGCCGCGCGGAGGCCATGCCCAGCCCGCCCGGCCGGCTTCCTGCCACGGCGCCCAGTCCTGCTCCCACCCGGCCGGAGGCGGGCGCCCTGCCCGCCGCCTGCAGGGCCTCGGCCGCAAGGCGGCGATAGGGCGGCTCCGTGCCCTTCCCTTCGCCCGCGCCTGCGGCGCCTTCTGCCTCCATGGCCCAGCCCTTGTCGCCGCCGTTGCGGAGATCGAAGAGGATCGCCGCCGGGACCACGGGAACATGGATGCCCGGGGCAACGGGAAGCCCGATGCCGCGCCGTGCCAGAAGAAGCGTGACCTCATCGGCTGCGGCCAGCCCGAACACGCTCCCGCCCGAGAGCACGATGGCGTGTGCGCGTTCGACCAGATTGGCCGGATCGAGCGCGTCCGTCTCGCGGGTGCCCGGCCCGCCGCCGCGCACGTCCACGCCCATGACGGCCGGCGCGTCCGGCAGGATGACCGTGACGCCGGTTTGCGCCACCGGGCATCCGGCATGGCCGACCTTGAGGCCCGGGACATCCGTGAGCAGGCCGCTCACAGCAGAAAGCCCACGGCGCCGCGCACGAGTCGCATGGTCTCTTCGGCTGCGGCACGAGCGCGCGCGGCGCCTTCGTCGAGGATCCGGTCAAGCTCCTGCGGGTGGGCCAGAAGGTCGTGCAGGCGGGCGGCGATCGGTGCGAGCGTCTCAACGAGGAGCTCGGCAAGCGCCGGCTTGAAGGTGCCGAAGCCCTGGCCGGCAAACCGGCCGAGCACGGCGTCGAGCGGCTCGCCTAAAAGCGCGGCGTGGATCTCGAGGAGGTTTCTTGCCTCCGGCCGGCCTTCCAGCCCGTCGACCGTTGCCGGGATCGGCAGGGCGTCGGTTCGTGCCTTGCGGATCTTGAGGCGGATCAGGTCGGCATCGTCGGTCAGGTTGATGCGGCTCATGTCCGACGGGTCGGACTTCGACATCTTGGCCGCTCCATCGCGCAGCGAGCGCACCCGGGGAGCCGCCGGCGGGATCATCGGCTGCGGGAGCGGGAACACGGCCGCTCCGAAATCGGTGTTGAACTTGGCGGCAATGTCGCGCGCAAGCTCCAGATGCTGCTTCTGGTCTTCGCCCACCGGCACATGGGTTGCGCGGTAGACGAGCACGTCTGCGGCCTGCAGCACGGGGTAGGTATAGAGGCCGACCGAGGCCCCCTCGCGATCCTTGCCGGATTTTTCCTTGAACTGGGTCATCCGGTTCAGCCACCCGACCCGGGCGGTGCAGCCGAGGATCCAGGCGAGCTCCGCATGCTGGGGCACGCGCGCCTGGTTGAAGAGCGTGGCGCGCGCCGGGTTGGTTCCGGCGGCAAGAAGGGCGGCTGCGATCTCGCGCGTGGCGCCTGCCAGTTCCCCGGGCGGCTGGGGCACGGTGATGGCGTGGAGGTCGGCGATGAAGAAGAAGGCCTCCTCGCCTTCCGCCAGGCTATCCTGCATGGCCACCCAGTTGCGGATGGCGCCCAGATAGTTGCCAAGGTGCAGGCTGCCGGTGGGCTGGATGCCGGACACGATTCGCATGGGCTCTCCTGCTCTCCTCAGCGGGCGGCGCTGCGCCGGAACGCGGCGCGCAGATAGGCCGGGTCGTAGGCGCCGGCCAGCCGGCCGGCCACGAGGTAGGACACCGTGCCCGCGCCGGTGAGCAGCGCAAGACCGAGCGCGCGCGCGGCAAGCGGCCCCTCGAGCCACGGCATGAGGAGGCGGCCGAGCGGCAGCAGCACGGCCGCCATCGCGGCGGCCGCCAGCCCCATGCGCGGAAGCGCACGGCGCAGCTGCCTGTCGGGTGCGAACAGGCGCTGACGGTGGAGGAGGAGGAAGAGCGTGCCGGCGTTGACCCACGCGGCAAGCGCGGTCGCGATCGCAATGCCGACATGGCCGAACGGCCAGATGAGTGTCAGATTGCCGGCGAGGTTGACGAGAATGGCTGCAAGCGCCACCCGCATCGGGGTCTTGGTATCTCCGCGCGCATGAAAGCCGGGGGTGAGCACTTTCACGAGCACATAGGCCGGAAGCCCCAGCGAGAAGGCGCTGAGCGCGGCTGCGGCACCTGCGGCGTCGGCAGCGGTGAAGGCGCCCTGGCGGAACAGGCCGGTGACAATGGGCAGGCTGCTGACCACCAGCGCGGTTGCAGCCGGAAGGGTGAGCAGCGCTGCAAACTCGATCGCCCGGTTCTGCTGGTGGATGGCGGCCGGCTGGTCCCCCGCGCTGATGAGGCGGGACATGGTCGGCAGAAGCGCAATGCCCATGCCGATGCCGATGATGCCGAGCGGCAGCTGGTTCAGCCGGTCGGCATAGTAGAGGTAGCTGACCGACCCTTCGGGCAGCAGGCTGGCGGCGATGAGCGTCGAGACGAAGAGGTTGATCTGCGTCGCGCCTGCGCCGATTGCGGCCGGGCCGATGCGGCGGAACATGTCGGCCATCTCGGCCGTCCAGCGCGGAAGGCCCAGCCGGGGTGCGACCCCGGCCCGCCACACGGCGCTGAAGACCAGCACGAACTGGACCACGCCCGCAACCGACACGCCGGCGGCAAGCGCACGCGCGGTCGCCTCGGTCCCGCTGTCGCGCGCGAGGAGGATGGCAAGGATGAGGATTGCGTTCAGGAGCAGCGGGGCAAGCGCCGGAATGGCAAAGAGGCCGAGCGCGTTCAGCACCCCGCCAAGCAGCGCGACGAGCGAGATCATCAGGAGATAGGGAAAGGTGAGGCGCGTGAGATCGACGGTCAGCGCCAGCTTGTCGTGCGAGTCCCCGCCGAAGCCGCCCGTCATCAGGAACACGACGGGGCCGGCTGCAATCATCATGAGCGCCGTAAACAGCAGGAGCACGGGCAGAAGGATTGCCAGCGCATCCTCGGTGAACGCGCGTGCCGGGGCCTGCCCGCTGCCGTTGCGCCGCATGCGCGCGGCAACCATGGGCACGAACCCGGCCGAGAAGGCCCCTTCCGCGAACAGCGAGCGGAACAGGTTGGGAAGGCGGAAGGCGACGAGAAAGGCATCCGCTGCAAGGCCGGCACCAAGGTAGCGCGCCATCAGCATGTCGCGGGCAAAGCCCGCGATCCGGCTGACGGCCGTCAGCCCGCCGACGGTCGAGGCGGCACGGATGAGCGACATGGCGTGGTCAGGCCCGGCCAGCTGCGGCCAAGGCGGGTCCCTGCGTCAGGTCAGGCCGTTCCGGCGGCCGGGCCCATGCTTGCCCCCTGCCGGCGCGCTTCGAGCTGCTGGATGTAGAGCCCGCCGAAATCGATCGGCTCGAGCATCAGTGGCGGGAAGCCCCCATCGCGCACGGCATCGGCAATCACCCGCCGGGCGAACGGAAACAGGATCCGCGGCGCCTCCACGATGAGGAACGGCTCGATCGCCTCCTGCGGCGCGCCGGCAAGGCGGAACAGCCCGGCATAGACCAGCTCGACCGCAAAGGCGACCCGATCGCCGTCGCCGCGCGCATTCGCCTGGATGCGCAGCTCCACCTCGTAGAGATCATCGCCGCCCGCGCGCGCATTCACGTTCACGTTGATCTCGATCTTCGGCTGGCCCTGCATCTGCAGCGACTGGGGCGCATTCGGGTTCTCGAACGAAAGATCCTTCACATACTGGGCGAGGATGCCAGCCTGCGGCGTCAGGTCGGCGCCATTGGCGAGCGCTTCGGCATCCTCTTCGGTGATCGGGCTGGTCATGGCGGTCCTGCTCGTCGTACCCGGCCCTCGCTGGACGGCCGGCGGTTTCGTCTGGCAAACGGATCAGGCCTGCCCGGAACGCCGGCGCAGGCGAGGCCTTCGGCTAGCAGCGCGGCACGGCTGCGGCAAGCGCGCCCATCGTGACGGAATGTGATTGCGGATTCGCCTGCCGTCCCTATCTAGGGCATGGTCGCTGAAAAGGGGCGGCGCATTGCCCGATTCGGCTGGGCATGGCATGCCATTGGCGGCCACTGCTGCCGGCCCCGGGCTGGCCATGCCGCCCGGTTTGGCCATGCAGGCTGAAGCGGCGCGCATGGGGTTGGCTTCGGAACGGCGAGTAGAGCGTGTGATGCAGAGCGGATGGATCGAAATCGTGTTCCTGGCCATGCTTGCCGGGTTCATCGCGCTCAGGCTCTACCACGTGCTGGGGCGGCGCACGGGCCATGAGAAACCCGTCTCCGACGCCTTCCGTCCGGCCGGCGCCGAACTGTCCCGCCCCGAGCCGCGGGCGGTCGACCGCGAGCCCGCCCCGCTCATCGAGCTGCCGGGCGACATCGACCCGAAGGTGCGCCCGGGCGTCGAGGCGATCGCCGAGGCCGACCGGACCTTCTCGGTGCCGGCCTTTCTTGCCGGGGCGCAGGGCGCCTACACCATGGTGCTCGAGGCCTTCTGGCGCGGCGACACGGAGGCGCTCTCGGAACTGGTTGCCGACGATGTGCTTGCGGATTTTGTCGCAGCCATCGAGGCGCGCGCCGACCGCGGCGAGCAGCTCGACAACCGCCTGCTCCAGGTGGACCGTGCGCGGATCGTTGGCGCGCGGATGAACGGCATGATGGCGGAGGTCACCGTGCAGTTCGATGCCGAAATCGTGGCGGTCACGCGCGATTCCGAAGGCCGCGTGATCGAGGGCGACCCGAACGCGACAGTCGAAACCCACGATGTGTGGACGTTCAGCCGGCACACCACCTCGCCCGACCCGGCGTGGCTGCTGATCGCAACCGACGAGGTTGCCGCCTGAAGGCAGGTGGCCGGCCGCGCATGCTGGCGCGGCCCCTTTTGCCCGCATGGGGCGGGCTGGCGCTTGCCCCTGCCCTTGCTGTCCTCTGTGCCGCGTGCGCTGCAGCGCCCGGGCCCGGCCCCGGGCGGCTGAGCGCAGCGGCAGACACGGGCTGGGGGCCGGCCGCCACCATCGGGGCAATCCGCTGGCCCGGGGCCGGAGCGCTCGGCGCGGCAATTGCCGATTTCCTTCGTGCATGCCCCGAAATCCTGCGGCGGGAGGACGTCTCGGGCCTCACCCGCCCTGCCGACTGGGCGCCCGCTTGCGCCGACGCGCCCGGCGATGACCCGCGCGCCTTTCTTGCGCGCCACTTTGCCCCGGTTCGCCTCGGCGACGGGACGGGGCTTGTCACTGGCTATTTCGAGCCGGAGGTGCCGGCAAGCCGCAGCCCGGCCGAAGGCCTCGTGCCGGTGCTCGGAGGGCCGCCGCCCGGCGCGCTTCCCGCCGGCCCCGGCCCCACGCGCGCCGAGATCGAGGCCGGAGCGCTGCGGGGTGTCGCGCCGGTGCTTGCATGGGCAGATCCGGTCGATCTCTTCTTCCTCCAGGTCCAGGGCTCGGGCGTGCTGCGGTTTGCCGATGGCAAGACGCTGAAGCTCGGCTTCGGCGGGCACAACGGCCATGGCTATGTCGCCATCGGCCGGCTCCTGCGGTCGCGCGGCCTCCTTCCCGAACGGGCCGGCATGGCGGAGATCCGCGCCTGGCTTGCCGCAAACCCGGCCGAAGGCGCAGCGCTCATGCGCGAGAACCCGCGCTACATCTTCTTCCGGCCGCGCCCTTCCGGCAGCAGCGGGCCGGTGGGCGCGCTCGGGGTGCCGCTTGGCCCCATGCGCGCGATCGCAATCGACCCGCAGCACGCGCCGCTGGGTGCGCTCGCGCTGCTCGAGACCGAGATCGGCGGAGCGCCCTGGCAGGCACTGGTGCTTGCAGCCGATACCGGCGCGGCCATCCGCGGCCCCAACCGGGTGGACCTCTTCACCGGCACGGGCGCGGCCGCCGGCGCGCTTGCGGGCCCCCTGCAGGCCAGCGGGCGTCTCGTGCTGCTGCTGCCGCGCGCGGCGGCCGCGCGGCGGGACGCCACCCCATGACACGCCGCAACCTCACGCCCGAGGAGGAGGCGCTGTGGCAGCAGGCAACCGCGGGCGTCACGCCGCTCGGCAGCCGGCCGCAGGCTGCCCCGCCCGTGCGCATCTGTGTGCTGGTCCGTCCGCCGGCTGCGTCGGCGCCCGCGCCTCCCGTGCCGCCCGGCCGCCACGCCGAAACCCTCGACCGCAGCTGGGACCGGCGCCTCGGCAGCGGCCGGGCCCGGCCGGACCGCCTTGTCGATCTCCACGGCCTCAGCCGGGAGGAGGCCCGGCTGCTGCTGCACCGCCAGATCGAGGCGGCGCACCGGCGCGGGGAGCGTCTGCTCCTCGTCATCACCGGCAAGGGCAGCCCGCTCGGCGTGCAGCCGGCGGACCTGATGCCGCTCGGCACGCCCCCGCCGCGCGGCGCCATCCGGGCCGAGCTGCCGCGCTGGCTCGCCGAGCCCCGGCTTTCGGCACGGATCGCAGCCGTGCGCCAAGCGCACCCGCGCCATGGCGGCGCGGGTGCCGTCTATCTGGTGCTCAGGCGGCCACGCCCGGCGCGCGGCGGCGCCTGAGCGCGCCGCCCACCACCCCGAACCCGCCAATCATCAGGGCCCAGCTCGCAGGCTCAGGGACTGGTGCGGAACCGGAAAGACCCTTGCTGATCCGGTACCAGAAGAGCGGCACCTCGTCGCCCGCACCAAGCGGCGCCACACGCTGGACGTCGACCTCCGGCGGCAGACCCGGTTCGGCCCAGACCGGCCCGCGCTGCAGGCCGAGGACCGCCGTGCTGCCACGAGGAATGGAGAACTCGGTAACCCGCCAAGGATCGGGATAGACAACAACGTCCTCACCTTTCCCGACCGCCAGAAGGCGTGCCACACTGCCGAACACGAACCTCAGGTTCGCGTTGGCATAAAGAGCGACCAGAACCTCAGCGGAGACATCCGTTTCGAAGCCCAGTTTCTCATCGCCGCCAATCCAGACCTCCTCGCCCCCGGTAGCCGGAGGCGGAAAGGGCGGCCCGAACGGTACGCCGTCAGGCTGGCCGAAGATGATCTCCGAGATCGAGGGAAGCCGCGGATAGCGGACCAGGACCGTGAGGGGCGGTGGCGGGTTGTCCCAGGTGAAGCGGATCCCGTTTTCCTCGATGGCGATATGGTTGGGCTTGGTCCAGTCGATCTCTGCGGTTGCGGGCGCGGCAGCGAAGGCCGCGACAGCAGCGGCAGCGAAGAGCAGCTGTTTGGATGTCATGCTTGGCTTCTTGTTGCGCTCCGATAGCGCACCTTTCCGTGAAGCAAGTACAAGGCCAACCGGACGGCTGCCATAAGCTGAAATTTCTCGGAAGCGGATGGTGGATGTCTCTGCGCAGCTGTAAAAAATTCCGACAGAACCTGTTGCGATTTGATGACACATCCAGACGGCAGGCTGGCTCCGGTCTGCCCTCGCTGCGGCGCAGCAGGCCGGCTTGCGGAGCCCGAACCCCCATGCTAACGCGCGCCCCGCGCAAGAGGCGCAGGCCTTCTGCGCCCTTCCCGCCATGGCAGCGCGCGAGACGGACTTCCGCCGGGGCACGCTTCCGACAGGCTTTCGAGGGCCCCGGCCCGGCACGACAGAGGGCGAAGTCTTGAGCGAACGGACGCGGTCGATTGCGGCGGATGGGCTTCCGGGCCGATATGCTGCGGCCCTTTTCGACCTTGCGCGCGCGGAGAGGGCGGTGGCGCCGACGCGTGCCGCCCTTGCCCGCCTCGGCGAGGCCATGGAGACCGTTCCCGAGCTCAGGGCGCTTGTCTCGGGCCGGCAGGTAGACACAAGCGGCGCGGCCGTCCTTGCGGTTGCCGACGCGCTCGGCCTCTCGCGGCTTGTTCGCAGCTTTCTCGGCGTGGTGGCGCGCAACCGGCGTCTCCGGGCTCTTCCCGCGATCATCCGGGCGTTCGAGGCGCGGGTCGATGCGCTGGAAGGTGTCGAGACTGCGCAGGTGCGGGCGGCCCACCCGCTGTCCCAGTCGCAGCTGGAGGCCCTGAAGCGCCAGCTGAAGGCGCGCACCGGTGCGGACATGCGGCTCGACGTGACCATAGATCCGGCCATTCTCGGCGGGTTGGTGGTGCGGATCGGCAGCACCCAGATCGACAGCAGCGTCCGGACCCGCCTCGACCGGCTGGCCCAGCAGATGAAAGGGTAGACATGGACATTCGGCCCTCGGAAATCTCCCGCGTGATCCGCGAGCAGATCGCGGGCTTCGACACCGCGGCCGAAGTGGCCGAGGTGGGCGAGGTGCTCTCCGTGGGCGACGGCATTGCACGCGTGCACGGCCTCGACCGGGTGCAGGCGGGCGAGATGGTGGAGTTCCCCGGCGGCATCAAGGGAATGGCGCTCAACCTCGAGACCGACAATGTGGGCGTCGTGATCTTCGGCTCCGATACCGAGATCAAGGAAGGCGATACCGTCAAGCGCACCGGCACCATTGTCGACGTGCCGGTCGGCAAGGGTCTGCTCGGCCGCGTCGTCGATGCGCTCGGCAACCCGATCGACGGCAAGGGCCCGATCGAGGCGACCGAGCGCCGGCGGGTGGAAGTGAAGGCGCCGGGCATCATCCCGCGCACCTCGGTGCATGAGCCGGTACAGACGGGCCTCAAGGCGCTCGATGCGCTCGTGCCCGTCGGGCGCGGCCAGCGCGAGCTCATCATCGGCGACCGCCAGACGGGCAAGACCGCGGTTGCGATCGATACCTTCATCAACCAGCGCGGCCTGAACGCGGGCGACGATGAATCGAAGAAGCTCTACTGCATATATGTTGCCATCGGGCAGAAGCGCTCCACGGTTGCACAGGTGGTGCGGATGCTCGAGGAGAATGGCGCGATGGACTATTCCATCGTCGTCGCCGCGACTGCATCGGAGCCTGCGCCGCTGCAGTTTCTTGCGCCCTACACCGGCTGCGCCATGGGCGAGTTCTTCCGCGACAATGGCATGCACGCGGTCATCGTCTATGACGACCTTTCGAAGCAGGCCGTCGCCTACCGGCAGATGTCGCTGCTGCTGCGCCGCCCGCCGGGCCGCGAGGCCTATCCGGGCGACGTCTTCTATCTCCATTCGCGCCTGCTCGAGCGCGCAGCGAAGATGAACAGGGCCAATGGCGCAGGATCGCTGACGGCCCTTCCCGTCATCGAGACGCAGGGCGGCGACGTCTCGGCCTATATCCCGACCAACGTCATTTCCATCACCGACGGGCAGATCTTCCTCGAATCCAATCTGTTCTACCAGGGCATCCGGCCGGCCATCAACGTGGGCCTGTCGGTCTCGCGGGTCGGCTCGGCCGCGCAGACCAAGGCGATGAAGAAGGTGGCGGGCTCGATCAAGCTCGAGCTCGCCCAGTATCGGGAGATGGCCGCCTTCGCCCAGTTCGGCTCCGATCTCGATGCCGCAACGCAGAAGCTCCTGAACCGCGGCGCGCGCCTGACCGAGCTCCTCAAGCAGAAGCAGTTCGCGCCCATGCCGGTCGAGGAGCAGGTCGTCTCGATCTTTGCCGGGACCAACGGCTATCTCGACCCGCTGCCGGTCTCCGAGGTCGGCCGCTTCGAGGAGACGATGCTCGCCCACATGCGTGCCGAGCACCCCGGGCTGCTCGAGACGATCCGCGTGACGGGCGACCTTTCCGACGAGACCCGTGCGGGCCTGAAGGACGCGCTCGACGGGTTCGCCAAGACCTTCGCCTGAGGATGCCCCGGCGGTGGCAACGCTGAAAGAGCTCAAGCTCCGGATCGCCTCGGTCAAGTCGACCCAGAAGATCACCAAGGCCAAGCAGATGGTGGCGGCCGCCAAGCTCCGGCGGGCGCAGCAGGCCGCCGAGGCCGCACGCCCCTATGCCGAGCGTCTCGAGGCGGTGGTGGCAAGCCTGGCCGCGCGCGTGGGCGCAAGCGCGAGCGCGCCGCGCCTGCTTGCCGGCACCGGGCGGAGCGACGCGCATCTCCTCATCGTGATGGCAGCCGACCGGGGGCTGTGCGGCGCGTTCAACGCCAATATCGTGAAGGCCGCACGCCAGCATGCCGACCGGCTGATCGCCGAGGGCAGGTCGGTGAAGTTCCTCACCGTCGGGCGCAAGGCCCGCTCCGGTCTCCTGCGCACCCACGCCGACCGGCTGCTCGACCATCACGATACCTCGGCTGTCCGCAACATCGGCTTTGCCGAGGCCGAGGCGGTGGCCGCCCGCGTGCTCGACCTGTTCGAGCGCGGCGCCTTCGATGTCGCCACCCTCTTCTTCTCGAGGTTCCGCTCCGCGCTGGTGCAGCAGCCGACCGCGGTGCAGCTGATCCCTGTTGCGCTCGCCCCGGAGGCGGCCGGTGCGGCCGGCGGCGCCGTGGTGGACTATGAGCCGGACGAGGAGGCAATCCTTGCCGAGCTCCTGCCGCGCAATGTGAAGGTCCAGATCTTCAAGGGTCTCCTTGAAAATGTGGCGGGCGAACAGGGCGCATCGATGACCGCGATGGACAATGCCACCCGCAATGCCGGCGACCTCATCACGCGGCTGACCATCGAGTTCAACCGCAGCCGGCAGGCCGCGATCACCAAGGAACTCATCGAAATCATCTCGGGCGCCGAAGCGCTCTGACGCGAAGAGGAACCACTGATGGCCACACAGCCCGCCAACAATGTCGGAACCATCTCGCAGGTGATCGGCGCCGTCGTCGACGTGCAGTTCTCCGATGCCCTGCCCGAGATCCTCTCGGCGCTTGAGACACGGGTGGAAGACCGCAGGCTCGTCCTCGAAGTGGCCCAGCACCTGGGCGAGAACATCGTGCGCACCATCGCCATGGACTCGACCGACGGCCTCGTGCGCGGCCAGGAGGTGATCGACACCGGCAGCCAGATCCGCGTGCCCGTTGGCCCGGCAACGCTCGGGCGGATCCTGAATGTCGTGGGCGAACCCATTGACGAACGCGGGCCGATCGAGGTGTCGCAGACCGCGCCGATCCACGCGCCGGCGCCGAGCTTCACCGACCAGTCGACCGAGACCTCGATCCTGGTGACCGGCATCAAGGTTGTCGACCTGCTCGCGCCCTATGCCAAGGGCGGCAAGATCGGCCTCTTCGGCGGCGCCGGCGTGGGCAAGACCGTGCTCATCCAGGAGCTCATCAACAACATCGCCAAGAACCATGGCGGCACGTCGGTGTTCGCAGGCGTCGGCGAGCGCACGCGCGAGGGCAACGACCTCTACCACGAGTTCCTCGAGGCCGGCGTGATCGCAAGGGACGCCAACGGCAACCCGACGTCGGAGGGCTCGAAGGTGGCGCTCGTCTTCGGGCAGATGAACGAGCCGCCGGGCGCGCGCGCCCGCGTGGCGCTCTCGGGCGTGACCATGGCGGAATATTTCCGCGACGTGGAAGGCCAGGACGTCTTGTTCTTCGTCGACAACATCTTCCGCTTCACCCAGGCAGGCTCGGAGGTCTCCGCGCTCCTCGGTCGGATCCCCTCGGCGGTCGGCTACCAGCCCACGCTCGCCACCGACATGGGCGCCCTGCAGGAGCGCATCACCTCGACCAACCGGGGCTCCATCACCTCGGTGCAGGCGATCTACGTGCCCGCCGACGACCTGACCGACCCGGCGCCTGCGACCAGCTTTGCTCACCTCGACGCGACAACGGTGCTCAGCCGGCAGATCGCCGAGCTCGGCATCTACCCGGCGGTCGATCCGCTTGATTCCACCAGCCGCGTGCTCGAGCCGCGCGTGGTGGGCCAGGAGCATTATGAGACGGCGCGCGCGGTCCAGGCGATCCTGCAGAAATACAAGAGCCTGCAGGACATCATTGCAATCCTCGGCATGGACGAGCTCTCCGAGGAGGACAAGCTGACGGTGGCCCGCGCGCGCAAGATCCAGCGCTTCCTCTCCCAGCCCTTCCACGTGGCCGAGGTGTTCACCGGCACGCCCGGCGTGTTTGTGCAGCTGGAAGACACGATCCGGGGCTTCAAGGCCATCGTGTCGGGCGAATATGACCACCTGCCAGAGGCGGCCTTCTACATGGTCGGCACCATCGAGCAGGCGGTCGAGAAGGGCCGGAAGATGGCGGAGGCCGCCTGATGCCCGCGCTGCTGCAGTTCGAGCTTGTCTCGCCGGAACGGCTGCTCCGCTCGGGCGAGGTGCACATGGTGGTGGTGCCCGGCACCGAGGGCGATTTCGGCGTGCTCGCAGGCCATGCGCCCTTCATGTCGACCATCCGCGAGGGCGAGCTTGCCATCTACGCAACCGAAGGCGCCGCACCCGAGCGCATGCGCATCTCCGGCGGTTTTGCCGAGGTGAACGAGCGGGGGCTCACCATCCTTGCCGAGCACGCCGAGCCTGTCACCGCGCACTGAGCCGGTTGTCATCCGGCCGGCAGGCCAAGCCGATGCCGGGCCGATCGCCACCATCTACGCGCACCATGTGCTCAAGGGCACTGGCACGTTCGAGATCACGCCGCCGGCTGCGGCCGAAATCGGCCGTCGCATCGCACTGGTGCTTGGCCGCGGCTGGCCGTGGCTGGTCGCCGAATGCGAAGGCCGCCCCCTTGGCTATGCCTACGCCGCACAGTTCCGCGACCGCGAGGCCTATGCGGAGACCTGCGAGGTCTCGGTCTATGTGGCGCACGGCATGCAGGGCCGGGGCGTGGGCCGGGCGCTGATGCAGGCCCTGCTGCCGGCGGCCCGCGCAGCCGGCTTCCGGGAGATGGTCGCACTCGTCGGCGACAGCGCCAATGCGGCCTCGCTCGCGCTGCACCGCGCGCTCGGCTTCCGCGAGACCGGCCGGCTGATCGCAGTCGGCCGGAAGTTCGGGCGGCCGCTCGATGTTGTCATCCTGCAGCGCACACTTGGCGATTGACCGCCAGCCGGTCAGCCGCCGGTTCGACATTTTGCGGACAGGTGAGACGCGATCACCGCGCTCGCCCAGCCGGCCCTGCCGGCGGTGGCCCGGGCGCCGGCGATCGAGGCTGCGCCGGCCAGCGGCGGCCTCGCCCACCCGCGCAACCGGATCCGCCACCAGGCAGGCGCGGCGCGCAAGCGGATTGATGTGCCAGGACAGCACGCCGGGCATGGCATGCGGCCCGGCAAGCTGGTAGGGGTCGCGCGTTGCCCCCCGGCCGCAGCCGAGCGCGCCGCACCGGGGGGCATCGGCTGAGACGACCCGCTTCACAATCCCTCGCCGGAGGCACGATGGCAACGCTTGCAGCGCCCGCAAAGCGCCTGTCCTTCCTCGACCGTTGGCTTACGGTCTGGATCCTTCTCGCCATGGCCCTGGGCACGGCGCTCGGGAGCCTGGTGCCGGGCCTTCCGCAGGCGCTCAACAGCCTGTCGATCGCGGGCACCAACGTGCCGATTGCCATCGGCCTCATCCTGATGATGTATCCGCCGCTCGCGCGTGTCCGCTACGAGGAGCTTCCGCGCGTGTTCGAGGATCGGCAGGTGCTCGCGCTCTCGCTGGTGCAGAACTGGGTTATCGGCCCGGTGCTGATGTTCGCGCTGGCGGTCCTGTTTCTTTCCGACTCGCCGGAATATTTCACCGGCCTCGTGCTCATCGGCCTTGCGCGCTGC
Source organism: uncultured Sphingomonadaceae bacterium (assembly GCA_937995515.1). Taxonomy (GTDB): domain Bacteria; phylum Pseudomonadota; class Alphaproteobacteria; order Sphingomonadales; family Sphingomonadaceae; genus Thermaurantiacus. The sequence goes on from CALKJZ010000021.1 coordinate 14,641, forward strand.
ATCGCGATGGTCATCGTCTGGAACCAGCTGGCGCGCGGAGACAATCAGTATGTCGCGGCCCTGGTGGCCTTCAACTCGCTCTTCCAGCTCCTGTTCTTCAGCGTCTATGCGTGGCTGTTCCTGGCCGTCCTGCCACCGCTCTTCGGGCTCGAGGGCCAGGTGCTCGAGGTCTCGTTCCTCGAGATCGCCCGCGAGGTGCTGGTCTATCTCGGCATCCCCTTCGCCGCCGGCTATCTGACGCGGCGGATCCTCATCCCGAAACGGGGGCGCAGCTGGTATGACGAGGCCTTCCTGCCGCGCATCGCCCCCGTGACACTTGTCGCGCTTCTCCTCACGATCGTTGCCATGTTCATCCTTCAGGGAGACCAGCTGATCGAACGCCCCGCCGACGTGCTGAAGATCGCGCTGCCGCTGGCGCTCTACTTCGTCATCATGTTCGTCGTCAGCTTCCTGATGGGCCGCCTCATCGGGGCCGATTACCCGCGGACGACCGCGCTCGCCTTCACCGCCGCGAGCAACAACTTCGAGCTTGCGATTGCCGTTGCCATCGCCACCTTCGGGCTGGGCTCGGGCGTGGCCTTCGCAACCGCCATCGGGCCGCTCGTCGAGGTGCCGGTGCTCATCTCGCTCGTCTATGTCGCGCTGTGGCTCGGCCCGAAGCTGTTTCCGGCAACCGCGCCTGGGCAATGAGGTGCAGGCTCGGGGCGTTCCTGTTGCTGGCTGCGGCCGGCCCGGCTGGTGCAGGAGAGCTCAGCCTCTCTGGCCAGGCGCGGGCGCGCGTCGAGCTGATCGACAGCCAGGTGCGCCCGGGCGCAGCGGAAGACGATCTCCTGCTGGTGCTGCGCCTCATCCTGCGGGCAGACTATGATGCCGGGCCGCTCGCCCTTTCGGCCGAACTTCGGGATTCGCGGGTTTTCGGCACACGGCCCGACAGCGCGGTCAGCAGCAACGATGTGAACGCGTTCGAGCCGGTGGTGCTTCAGGCCCGGCTCGAGCTTGGCGACGCCCTTGGTCGCAACACGCGCACCAGCCTGACCGTTGGCCGCATCCTGCTTGGCCTTGGCTCCAACCGGCTCGTCGACCCGCCCGACTATCGCAATGCCACCAATGCCTTCACCGGCGTGAAGCTGGAGACGCAGGCGGGCCCGCTGGCCGTCGAGGCCGCCTGGGCCATGCCGCAGCAGCGGCGGCCGGATGCGCCGGAGGATGTTCGCGCCAATCGCTGGGCGCTCGACCGGGAGGGGACCGACCGGCAGGTCTGGGGCGTGCATCTCTTTCATCGGGAGGTGATTGGCGCTCTGGGCGCTGGTCTCACCTATGTCGGCTACCACGAGCACGACCGCGACGGGAGGCCAACCCGCGACCGGAACCTGCACGCCGTGGGCCCCTGGCTGTTTGCGCCGCCGCGGGCCGGCCGTTTCGACCTCGATGCGGAAGCCTATGTGCAATGGGGCACGGTTTCCGCCTCGCTCGAGCCGGACGCCGTGCGGCAGGAGGTGCTGGCCGGTTTTGCACGCGCCGAGATCGGCTACAGCCTTCCCGGCGCGTGGCAGCCGCGGCTGTCGTTCCGCTACGACTGGGCCTCGGGCGACAGGCCGGGCGCGCGCTTTACCCGCTTCGACCGGCTGTTCGGCAACCGGGTCGCGGATTTCGCCGTCTCGGGCCAATATGCTGCCATCGGCCGGGCTAATATCTCCTCGCCCGGCGTGCGGCTGGGCCTGCAGCGCGGCGCGATGGATGGCTATCTGACCGCCCGCCTGCTGTGGGCCGACAGCGCCACCGACAGCTTCTCGACAACCGGGGTGCGCGACGCCTCCGGCGCCTCGGGCCGCTTTGCCGGCGCGCAGCTGGAAGGCCGGGTGCGCCACTGGTTCACCCGCGAGCGGCTGCGGCTGGATACGGCCTTTGCCGTGCTCTTCCGCGACGGGCTGCTGGTGCAGGCGCCCAATGCGCCGCCGGGGCGTACGACCCTCTATCTCGCCCCGGCGCTCGTCTGGTCCTTCTGATCGAGCGTGCAGCTGGCCTGGATCGAGCGGATGTTGATGCCCACCCGCTTTGCACCCGGATCGGCCCAGGAATAGGCAATGGCCCGTTCGGCTTCGGGTGCGAAGACATAAAGGACGAGACTGGGCTGATTGGGCCCCGTGGGCCAGACCACGTTGCGCATCCTGAGCTCGAAGCGCTGTGGTTCGGGCTCGTCGGTTGCCAGCGCCACGCGCCCGCCCTGGTCGTGCAGCGCAAGGCCGCGCGCGCCCCACCAGTCCGTCGCCCCGTCGGGCCTTGCGGCCCGTTTCGGAATCGCAGCCCAGCAGACAAAGGGCCGCGCCCGGCGCAGTTCGAGCGCGCTGCCATCGGCCATCTTCAGCACCATGCCGGCAGGCGCAAACCGGTGGAAGGCCGCAGGGCCGCGGCAAACCCCGCGCGCGTCGACCGCCACCAGCTGATCCCCCTCGACCTGATAGACCCGGGTGCAGCGGCCGGTCGTGATCGCCACCCCTGCGCTGCCCTCGGCGGCAAGCGTCATGCGCTGGTTCTCGGGGCCTGCCGCGCCATAGGGATCGAACGAGGTGAGCCGTAACCCCTCCCCTTCCGGTGCGATGGCAAGGCCCGACCAGGGCGGCGCCGCCGCGCCGGACTCGCGCGCAAACGAGACCTGTTCCTCGTTGGTGTAGCGCCCGGGCAGCAGCTGCTGCGCCAGCAGCACCGCCGCCGAGGCCGCAGCAAGAAGCGCGCTCAATGCGATTCCACGGCCTTTGAGGCCGCCGCGCCGGCCTTCGCCCGCTCGGCCTCGACCAGCCGGCGGAACTCGGTCCAGGTCGTCGCATTGGGCCGCTGGTCGTCGATCGGTGGCGGATTGCGATATTCTGGATAGTCGCGCTCCAGCCGCTGGCGCACCACGGCCGGAAGCGCCTCGTAGGCGACCTTCTGGCCGGTTGCGTTGAACACCATCAGCCCCGGCCGCGAGCCCATCTCCATGAACGGAAGCCAGGGCGCGATGCGCACCCACGAGACGGCCGCATTGGTCTGGCTGGTGCGCGGGTCACGCAGCTCGCGCTCGCTGGCCACGAAGTTGAAGATTTCCATCGCATGGTAATGATTGCCCACAAAGACCTGGAAATCGCCGCCAAGCGGGTTGGTGTAGAAGAGCGGGACCTCGATGTTCCAGAACGCGCGCCCGCCCTCGAACCGGAGCGGAATGCGGTAGGGCCGCCCGTCGCGCCCGGCTGCAAACATGGGCGGCTGGTTCACCGGATCATTGGCGACATGGACCATGCGGACCTCCCGGCCCGTCCAGGGGTTCCTCCAGCGGTCGATCACCTCGCCGGTTGCCGGATCGAGGTAGAACATGAGCTCGCGCGACACCATGCGCACGCCGGGCCCACGTTCCGGGTCGACCACGGTCGCGCACTGGCGCACATTCATGCCCTCGATATTCCAGAGGTGCCGGTCCGGCTCGCCGTCCACGCGCGAATAGACCCGGCCCGACCAGTGATAGAAGACCGGCTGCAGATCCTCGGTCGAGCACTGGATCTTGCGAAACATCTGAATGGCATGGGCGCTGTTGTTGGGATCGAGCATACGCCCCTGGGCACAGACGCCGCCTGCCAAGCCCGCCGCTGCAATCGCACCCACCAGCCATGTTGCCCGCATGCTTGCTCCTTCCGGTTTCCCTGCCCGTTCGCCGCCTGCCGGAGCAATGCGGCCATCGCGCGCTTGACAGGAAATTTGTCCGGACAAATAGGGGCTGCGTCAAGCAAAATCGGGGACTGTTGCCATGCGCCCAGGGGTGATCGAGGTTGGACCGCAGCGCTATCGCGAGACGTTCGGGCGGTATTATGAGGAGTTTACCGTCGGCGATGTCTATGAGCACCGCCCGGGGCGCACCATCACCGAGACGGACAACACCTGGTTCACCCTGCTCACGATGAACACCCATCCGAGCCATTTCGACTGGGAATATGCCAAGGAAACCGAGTTCAAGCGGCCGCTGGTGTGCTCGCCGCTCACGGTTGCCATTCTTGTCGGCATGAGCGTGTCGGATGTGAGCCAGAAGGCCGTTGCCAATCTCGGCTGGAAGGAAATCCGGCTGACCGCGCCCGTCTTTGCCGGCGATACGCTCTACGCCGAGAGCGAGGTGCTGGAGAAGCGCGACAGCGCCAAGCGCCCCGAGCAGGGAATCGTGACCATCCGCACCACCGGCCGCAACCAGCATGGCGTGGTTGTGTGCGATTTCCAGCGCACCATGCTCATCTGGAAGAAGGGCTTCGGCCCTGCCGACCGCTAGGGAGACCATCGTGGCCACCGCCTATCAGCAGCAGCGTGACATCGACCCCGCCTTCGAGGCGGGCCTCATGGATTCGATCGACAAGTGGATCGAGCGGGACCTGAGGCCGGTCGTGATGCACCACGACCATGGCGACATCTGGCCGGAGGAAACCGTTGCCCAGATGCAGGAGATGGGCCTTTTCGGTGCCACGGTCGGGCAGGAATGGGGCGGCCTTGGCCTTCCCGCCACCACCTATGCCGGGATCGTTGCCCGGATTGCCTCCTTCTGGATGGCGCCGACGGGGATCTTCAACAGCCACCTCATCTGCGCCATGGCGATCGAGAAGTTCGGCACACCGGCGCAGAAGGCGAAATGGCTGCCGAAGATGGCCACGGGCGAGCTGCGCGGCGGGCTTGCGCTCACGGAGCCGGATGCGGGCACCGATCTCCAGGGCATCCGCATGACCGCGCGCCGCGACGGCGACCATTATGTCGTCAACGGCACCAAGACGTGGATCTCCAACGGGATCCACGGCCATGTCTTCGCCCTGCTCGTCAAGACGGACCCGGAGGCAAACCCCCGCTACAGGGGCATGAGCCTGTTCATCGCCGACAAGTCGCTGCCCGGGTTCCGGGTCGGCAAGAAGATCGACAAGCTCGGCTACAAGGCCATCGATTCCGCCGAGCTAGTGTTCGAGGACTGCCGGATCCCGGCTGACCAGCTGATCGGCGGCGAGGAAGGCCAGGGCTTTTTCCAGGCGACCGGGGGGCTCGAACTGGGGCGGATCAATGTCGCGGCGCGTGGCGTCGGGCTGGCCGAGGGCGCGCTCCGGCTCGCAACCGAATATGCGCAGGTGCGCAAGACATTCGGCAAGCCGATCGCCGAGCACCAGGCGATCCAGCTGAAGCTGGGCGAGATGGTCACCCGCGCCCGGGCCGCCAGGCTTCTCACCTTCGATGCAGCGGCCGCCTACGATCGCGGCGAACGCTGCGACATGGAAGCGGGCATGGCCAAATATTTCGCATCCGAAGCCGCGGTGAAAAATGCCGAGGAGGCGATGCGCATCTTCGGCGGTTATTCCTATTCCAAGGAATATGAGATCGAGCGCTTCTACCGCGATGCGCTGCTGATGTGCATCGGCGAGGGCACGAATGAGATGCAGCGCATGATCGTGGCACGGCAGTGGGTGAAGCGGAACCCGGCGTGAGCGCCCCTGCCCGGCCGCTCGCCGGAACCCGGATCCTCAGCCTCGAGCAATATGGCGCCGGACCCTACGGCACGATGATGCTGGCGCAGCTGGGCGCCGAGGTCATCAAGCTGGAGCCGCCGAAGGGCGGCGACAGCTCGCGTGCGACCGGCCCCTATTTCCTCGGCCCCGACGACAGCCTCTTCTACCAGACCTTCAACCTCAACAAGCGCTCGCTCACCATCGATCTCAAGACGGCCGGCGGCCAGCAAATCCTGCTCCGCCTTGCCGCCATGGCAGACGCCGTCACCAACAACGCCCGCGGCGACCAGCCGGAAAAACTTGGGCTGACCTATGCCGCGCTTGCCGAGGTGAACCCGGCCATTGTGTGCGTGCACGCCTCGGCCTATGGGCGCGGCAATCCGCGCGAGGCTTGGCCCGGATACGACTATCTGATGCAGGCCGAGGCGGGCTTTCTCTCCGTGACCGGCGAGCCCGATGCGCCGCCGACCCGGTTTGGCCTTTCGATGGTCGATTTCATGACCGGACAGATGCTGGCCACCGCCACGCTGGCGGGGATCCTTGCGGCGCGCGCAACCGGCAAAGGCGCGGACTACGACATCTCGCTGCTCGAGGCCGCGCTGCACCAGACGAGCTACCCGGCCTTCTGGTATCTGAACGAAGGCCACATCACCGGCCGCAGCCCGCGCTCCGCGCATCCGTCGGTCACGCCTTCGCAGCTGTTCCGGACATCCGATGGCTGGATCTTCGTGATGGCCCAGCTGCCCAAGTTCTGGGAGCGGCTGACAGACGCCATCGGCGCCGCCTGGCTCCGCGACGACCCGCGCTTTGCCACCATGCCCCTGCGCCTCGAACACCGCGACGTGCTGACCGAAATCCTCGATTCCATCTTCATGACCCGGCCAACCGCAGACTGGATCGCCCGGCTGGGCGGCCTCTGCCCGGTTGCCCCGGTCCACGATCTTGCCCAGGCGCTCGACAGTCCGTTCATCCGCCAGCGCGGCATGGTGGAGACCATCCCGCACCCGGACCGCGCCGAACTCCGGGTGCTTGCCAACCCGATCCTCGTCGATGGCGCGCGCCTGCCCAACACCCATGCCCCGAAGCTCGGCGCGGATACCGCAGAGATCCTTGCGGAGGCCGGCTTCGATGCCGCAGAGATTGCCGCCTTCCGCGCCGAAGGAGCCATCTGAGATGGGCAAGCTCGACGGGCTGAAGGTGGTCGACCTCAGCCTGTTCCTGCCTGGGCCGATGCTCACCTGCATGCTGGCCGACCAGGGTGCCGAGGTCATCAAGGTCGAGCCGCCGGCCGGCGACCCCGCCCGCGCGATGGAGCCGTTCGAGGCCGGACAGTCCTTCTGGTTCCGCAATCTCAACCGCGGCAAGACAAGCCTGCGGCTGGATCTCAAGTCCGATGCGGGCAGGCAGGCGCTCTGGGCGCTCGTCGAGTCGGCCGATGTGCTGGTGGAAGGGTTTCGCCCGGGCGTGATGGAGCGGCTGGGATTTGGCTATGACGCGGTTGCAGCCCGCAACCCGCGGATCGTCTACTGCGCGATTTCCGCCTTCGGGCAGCACGGGCCGATGGCCGGCCACCCGGCGCACGACATGGGTGCGCAGGCCCTGTCCGGCTTCCTTTCGGTCAACGACGGGCCCGACGGGACGCCCGTGGTTCCCGGCGTTCCGGCCGCCGACATGGCTGCCGGGCTGACGGGATGCGCGGCCGTGCTCATGGCGCTGCTCGGCCGCGCGCGCACCGGCCGGGGGGATTTCATCGACCTGTCGATGTTCGGCAGCCTCCTGCCCTGGTGCGCTCATGTTGCGGGCGAGGCCGCAATCGAGGGGCGGCCCATCCGCTCCGCAGAGCAGCGGTCACTGGGCGGGGCCGCCTTCTACAACGTCTATGCCACCGCCGATGGCCGGCACGTCGTGCTGTGCGGGCGCGAGGAGAAGTTCGTCCGCCACCTGCTCGAGGCGCTCGGCCGGCCCGATCTTGTTGCATCTGCGCTTGCGCCCGCCGGGCCGGCGCAGGAACCGGCCCGCCAGTTCCTCGAACAGACATTCGCCACCCGCACCCGCGACGCGTGGGTCAACTGGTTCGAGGGGCGCGACGTCGCCTTTGCCCCAGTGCTCGATTTTGCCGAGGCGCTGGCGCAGCCGCTGGTGCGCGAGGGCGGTCTGCTGGTGGAGGCCGATGGCGCGCATTTCCTCGCGCCCGCCATCCGCTTCGCCAGCGAGCCGCCGTGGCATCCGGTCGCAGCTCCGGCCTGAGATGCTGCGTTTCTGCAACAGTTGGCAACTTTTCGCCGCCCAGCCCTTTTCGCGCCCCGCCCCCTTGGCCTAGCCTTCCGCTAATCGGATCGCGGTCGTCGGGAGCGGAGGGGTTGCCATGAGGTCGTTGCTGTTGGCGGGCGCATCCATTGCCGCGTGCCTTGGGGGTCCGGCGCTCGCGCAGGCACCAGCCGAGGAGCCGACCGCTCCGCGCACGGCTGCAACGGCCGATCCTGGCGACTTTATCGTGGTCACCGGCTCCCGGGTCCGGCGGCTCGAGTTCGACACACTCGAGCCGATTGCGGTCACGAGCCAGGAATATATCGACGCGCGCGGCCTCACCAACGTGGCAGACGCCCTGCTGCGCCAGCCCGGCTTCGGCGCGGCCGTCACACCGGAAGGCGGCCAATCGAGCTTCGGGGTCAGCCAGAACTTCGTCAACCAGTTCGGCCTTGGCACGGCCCGCACCCTCACCGTCATCAACGGGCGCCGCACGGTGTCGTCGAACGCGCCCTCGATCTTCGGCCCGGCCGCGCCCGGCGTACAGGTGGACCTCAACATCATCCCGCAGAACATGGTCGAGCGGGTGGAGTCCATTTCGATCGGCGGTGCCCCCACCTACGGCTCGGACGCGATTGCCGGCACGGTCAACATCATTCTGAAGCGCGATTTCGAAGGCATCGAGCTGCGGGGCCTCACCGGCATCACCAGCCGCGGCGACGGCATGCGCTACAATCTCGCCGGCCTTTTCGGCCGCAATTTTGACGATGGCCGCGGCAACATCACCTTCGGCATCCAGTTCGACAGCGTCGATGGCGTGGCCGCGCTTGCCCGCCCGCGCACCCGCGCAGGGTTCGCAGCCCGCACCAACCCGCTTGCCAGCACGGTCGCCCAGTTCGCGCCCGGCCGCACGCCTGCCAACGACGGCCGCCTGAACCCCGATGTGCCGTTCAACACCGGCGGCACGGACGGAATCCCCAACGCGGTCTATATCACCAACGACCGCTTCTCGACCTTCACGGCCAACGGCCTCCTGTTCCCGGCCACTGGCCCCTTCAACCTGAACGCCCTCGGCGAGGTGCGTGGCTTCGGCCCCGATGGCCGCACCTACTTCCAGTTCGACGGGCAGGGACGGCTCATCCCCTACAACCCCGGCATACCGTTCGGCACCTCGAACGCCAGTGGCGGCGACGGGTTCAACCTCACCGAAACGGCCCCGCTCACCAACGACCTTCAGCGCATCTCGGCCGCGCTCAACTTCCGCTACGATTTCAACGACAACATCCGCCTGTTCTTCGAGGGGAACTTCTATTCGGCAGACGCGCTGGAAATCCTCGACCAGGCTGCGTTCAATGTGAACCTGTTTGGCGGGGTTTCGGCGCCGCTCATCTTCTCGGTCAACGACCCGCGCCTGCACCCGGATGATCGGGCGAAGCTGCAGGCGCTCGGTGTCACCGACTTCCGCATGAGCCGCATCATGCGCGACCTGCAGAACAACAATGCCTCCTCCACGAGCGAGCTGTGGCGCGGAGTCATTGGCTTTTCGGGGGATTTCACCATCGGCGAACAGCCCTTCTTCTGGGAGGTGAGCGCCAACTGGGGCCGCTCGGAGGGTCGCTTCTTCTCGACTGCGCTCAACCAGCAGCGCTTCGTCAACGCGGTAAACGTGCGCCTCGATGCCAATGGCCGGCTGGTGTGCGATCCGAACCCGGCACGCAATGTTGCACCAGGGCCCGTCCGCCCGGTGGCTGATCCTGCCTGCGTGCCGCTCGAGGTGTTCGGCGAGAACCGCCGTTCGGCGGAAGCCCTTGCCTATGTGACGGAAGAGAATGAATCGCAGGCGCTCCTCCAGCAGGAAGTCTATACCGCCGTGCTCGGGGGTTCGCCCTTCCGCCTGTGGGCCGGCGACATTGCCTTCGTGGCGGGCTTCGAGCACCGGGTGGAGCGCGGCAAGTTCATTCCCGCAGAGGCGCTGCGGGAGGGACGCGGGCGTTCGGCCATCATCAACCCCAACCGCGGCGCGTTCAACACCAAGGAGGCCTTCGGCGAACTGGTGGTGCCGATCACCGGCCCCGACAATGCCATTCCCCTCCTCTATTCGCTCACAGCCGAAGGCAAGATCCGCTATGTCGACAATACCGTCAACGGCGGGTTCACCACCTGGACGGCTGGCGGGCGCTGGCGCCCCCTCCCCGATGTCGAGGTCCGGGGCAACTACACCCGCTCGCTTCGCGCGCCGGCGCTTGTCGAGCTCTTCACGCCCCAGTCGCAGGCCTTCGCCACCGTGCCCGACCCGTGCGACACCCGCAACGTGAACGGCGGCGCGCGCCCCGAGGTCCGGCGGCGCAACTGCCAGGCGTTCTACCAGTTCTACGGCCTCGATCCGAACAACTTCCAGTCAACCGCGGTCAATGCGACCGTGCCGATCGTGACTGGCGGCGATCCCAACCTCCTGAACGAGGAAGGAAAGGCGTGGACGGTCGGCGTCGTGCTGCGCCCGCGCTTCCTGCAAGGCTTCCGCGCGCAGGTGGACTGGAACGACATCAAGATCATCGGGCCGATCGCCAACCTCAACACCACCCAGATTGCAACCGGCTGCTTCGACAACGACAATTTCGATACCACCGACGTGCCCAACGCCAACCAGTTCTGCAGCCGGATCCGCCGCAACCCCGACGGGCAGATTTCGGCCGACGTCAACAACCCGGGCGTGCGCACCGGCTTCGTCAATGGCCAGGAAATTCGCTTCCAGGGGCTTACCGCCGATGTCGGCTACAGCTTCCCCGTGAAGGGGCTGGGGGACTTCGATCTGAGCGGGCGGCTCTTCTACCTCGAACGGCTCGTTTCCAACATCAACGGCGTGGTGCCCGCGCCCAGCCACGGCACCATCAACGATCCGCAATGGCGGGGCACGGCCACGCTCGCGTTCACCCGGGGCCAGTTCCTGTTCGACTTCGAGGGCCGCTACACCGACAAGGTGAAGCTCGGGTTCTTCGACAATGAGGAAACCCGCGACATCATCCTGTTCGACGACCACTGGCTGTTCAACACCAGCCTTGCCTACCGCTTCAGCGAGGGCACGATCCTGCGCCTCTCGGTTACCAACCTGTTCGACAAGGCGCCGCCCTTCCCGCTGGGCGGTGCCGGCACGTACGATACGCTCGGCCGCCGCTACGCGCTCTCGCTGCGCTACACCTTCTAGAGGCAGCGGGCCGACTCAGGGGCAGCGCGGCGGGCGTCGCCCGGCCTCACCTCGTGGCAAATGACCGCACCATCTCCCCACTTGCGCGAGGTGGCAGCCGCAGGGCTGCGTGGCAGGAACCGGGGGAAGACGGGAAAGACGGGGGATCGGGAGGGAAAGATCAGGAGGGTTTGATGCTCGAGACAGGCCACCGCACCGCGTTCAGTGACGATCATCACCAGTTCCGCGAGCAGGTGCGGAAGTTCTTTGCGAAGGAACTGCTGCCCAACCTCGACCGGTGGGAACAGCAGGGCATTGTCGATCGCAGCTTCTGGAAGGCGTGCGGCAATGCCGGCATGCTGTGCCCGACAGTGCCCGAGGAGATGGGCGGGCTGGGTCTCGACTTCGGCTACAATGCCGTGTTCAACGAGGAACTGGGCTATGCCGGCTCGTCAGCCGGGGTGACGCTGCAAAACGACATCACCATTCCCTATTTCGTGCATTACGGGTCGGACGAGCAGCGGGCCAAGTATATTCCGGCGATGATTTCGGGGGACTGTATCGCCGCCATCGCCATGACGGAACCCGGGGCCGGCTCCGACCTGCAGGGAATCCGCACCACGGCCCGGCGCGATGGCAATCACTATGTGATCAATGGCTCCAAGACCTACATAACCAACGGCCAGCATTGCGACGTGGTGATCGTGGTGGCCAAGACCGACCCGGAGCGGGGCGCCAAGGGCACGAGCCTCATTCTCGTGGATGCGGGCACGCCGGGCTTCGAGAAGGGCCGCAACCTCGACAAGATCGGCCAGCACAGCGCCGATACCTCCGAGCTCTTCTTCCACGATGTCCGCGTTCCGATCACCAACTGCCTCGGCGAGGAGAACCAGGGGTTCATCTATCTGATGAGCCAGCTGCCGCAAGAGCGGCTCTCGATCGCCATTTCCGCGCAGGCGGCCGCGCAGCGCGCGTTCGACGAGGCCGTCGCCTTCACCAAGGACCGCAAGGCCTTCGGCCGGCCGGTGTTCGATTTCCAGAACACCCGGTTCACGCTCGCGGATCTCAAGGCGAAGCTGCAGGTCGGCTGGGCCCACCTCGATTGGGCCATCCGCCGGCACATGGAGGGCCGGCTCGATGCCTATGAGGGCGCAGCCGCAAAGCTCTGGCACACCGAGCTGCAGTGGGAGGTGGTCGATGCCGCGCTGCAGCTCCACGGTGGTGCGGGGTACATGAACGAATATGCGATTGCCCGGCTGTGGCGCGATGCCCGGGTGCAGCGCATCTATGGCGGCACGTCGGAGATCATGAAAGAGCTGGTCGGCCGCAGTATCTAGAGCGGGATCCTGTCGGCCTCGATCTTATCGGCGGGCGCTGAAGTGGTTGGCGCCTTCTCGTGGCAAGGAGCGCTCGAGAATGCGGCCGGTGGCGGCCCGGAGGCCGTCGACGGTGCGCTCGGCGGCTTTGCCCAGCAGCGCCTTGAGTCTGACGAAGGCGGTCTCGATGGGGTGACGTGTGGGCAGAAGGCGCGGCAGGGCCAGCGGGCGCACGCCGCCGGCTTCGATCAAGGCGCAGCGCCCTTTGAGCTGGACAGCACATCCGTGACGCAGCCTGTCCTCGACGACGCTTGCGCCCGAGCGCAGCTCCGGGGCGCGCACCGTCTCGGCCTCGGCCACGAAGGCGTCGCGGTTGATCGCGCCGGGCGGGACAAAGGGCGCGATCGTGCCGGGCAAGGTCAGGGCGGCGGGGAAGGCGGTCGTCTTCCCGTGGCCGTTTCGAATGCCCCTGCGCAGCCGCTCGCCGCGCCGCGCGCGACCAAGGCTCCGGGCCGTGCTGGTCGCAGTCCGGGTCTCACAAATAAACACCGGCCGGTCTGGGTGAAGGTCGATCTGCCTGTTGCACCCTCAGCTGTCGGCACTTCCGATCGTCGAGGGGGTCCCGTCCGGTCGCGTGCAAGGTCTCTTCTGCGCATCAGGCCGTGACGGCGGAAGACCTGCAGCACCATGCCCTGGCCAAAGGCACGGCCCCGCCCGGCCGGCACCGCGCAGCTCCTCGGTGGTGATGCCCGGCGTCGCTGCCGGAAGATCGCGGATCCGCGCGCCCGGTACCTCCTTGCGTCCCGGGCGCCGGCCCCGCCCCGGGCGCCCGGGCGCGGCTCGCCCTTCGTCGAGGCCAGCGCCCGCCACCGGCCGACGCGCACGGCGCTGGCGCCGCATCGCGCCACCACGGCAGGATGATGCGCGCCCCCTTCAGAAGCCGCACGCGAGGATCAGCGCAGAGGGCTTTCCCCACGCCCGCCGGCCTTCCGCCCCGGCAGACACCTTGACTCCAGAACCGAACCACAACCGGCCAAAAGGGGCAACCCCCGGCGATCCAGTCAGCTGCGGCGTCGTTCCAGCCGGCGGGCTCAACCGGCGAGCAGGGCCCGCACGAAGGATACAAGCCCCGTCTGCCGGTCGCGCCGGAGGCGTTCGGCGGCAAGGATTGCTTGGATCTCGGCAAGGCACATGTCCGCATCGTCGTTGACCAGCACATAGTCATATTCCGCCCAGTGGCTGATCTCGTCGGCCGCGCGCGCCATGCGCTGGCGGATCACCTCCTCCGCGTCGCTGGCCCGCCGGCGCAGTCGCTCCTCCAGCGCCTGCATCGAGGGCGGGAGGAGGAAGATGGCCGCCAGATCGCCACCCGCCTGCGACTGCCGAAGCTGCTGGGTTCCCTGCCAGTCGATGTCGAACAGCACGTCCCGGCCCTCGGCAAGCGCGGCCTCCACCGGCGCGCGCGGCGTGCCGTAGCGGTTGCCGAACACCTCGGCCCACTCGAGCAGCGCGCCCTCGGCAACCAGCGCCTCGAACTGGGCGTGCGACACGAACCGGTAGTCGACCCCGTCGGTCTCCCCGGCACGCGGCGGTCGCGTGGTCACCGAGACCGAGAGCGAGATGCCCGGATCCTGCGCCAGAAGCTGGCGCGACATGGTTGTCTTGCCGGCACCCGACGGCGAGGAGAGCACCAGCATCAGCCCGCGCCGGGCGGAGGGAATCGTCATGGCTAGCCGTTGGCCGCATCGGCCGCCGAGGTCAAACCCGGGATGCGCGGCATGCGGGCGGCATCGCCCTGCCCGCACGGCCGCCTATTTCTTGCGCCGGAAGTCGAGGCTTATCACGTTCGAGCCGGCTTCGCCCGCTGGCGCCTCGTCCGACGGCTGCGGCGCGTCGGGCGCAGGCGGTGCGTCAGACACGGTGAACTGGAGCGCGAAGTTGACGGCCGGATCAACAAAGCCCGAGATCGCCGCAAAGGGAATGCGGAGCTTGGCCGGCACCTGGTTGAAGGTGAGGCCGACTTCGAAGTAGCTCTCTTCCACCTTCAGGTCCCAGAAGCGGTGCTGCAGCACCACCGTCATTTCCTCGGGATAGCGCTCAAGCAGGTGGCGCGGCATGTCCACCCCCGGGTGCCTTGTGCGGAAGGCGATGAAGAAATGGTGGGCGCCGGGAAGCCCGCCTGCCAGCTGCACATCGCGGAGCACGTGGCGCACCACCGCGCGCAGCGAATTCTGCACAATCTCATCATAGGGGATGAGACTGTCGGGCACGTCGGGCGGGTCGGTGGCGTTGCTCATGGCCAGGCTCTCGGGCGCATGCCAAGGGTTACGACGCTGCCTGCCCCCGATCAAGGCCCGGGCACCAAGACACCGTGCCTGTCATCAAGATTTCGCACATGGGAGCTTTCCACCACAGGCCTGCGCGATCGCGCCACCTGCCGCGACGGCCCCATGGTCGGCAGCTGCCGAGCCGGTTGCGTGGACGCGGCGCGCGGGAGAGCTGGAGAGGAGATGCAGGCGCTTCTGTTGCCCGGCGCGCCTGCGAGCCGCTGGAGTCCGATTCTGTTACCGGGTTCGGCCCGAACCCTGCTCAGGCCTTGTAAGGATTGCCTTGGGGGCAACCGTTACGCGGCGATCGCAAATGCCTCGTTGTCGTTGGCATTTGTGGGTTTTGACCCGTTTTACGGGAGTATCTGCCCGGGCAGAAACGGCGTCTTTCGCCACACGTCGATCCTGTTTCGGCCCCGTCAGATCCTGCGCGCACGCAAGGAGTTGGTGGAGCCGCCGGGTACCGCCCCCGGGTCCGCAATGGCTATTCCACGCAGTTCTTCACTGCCATCTCCGCGCGAACGCGGCCCTGCTCATGTAGCATCCGGGCGGGCCGATTTGAAGACCGGCCCGGAAGGCCTGCCATCCAGGCGGCCGGGGCGAGCCGCCGCCGACACACCACGGCCGCGGCAAGCCCGAAGCCGAGGATCATCATCGCCCGGCTCTTCGGCTCCGGCACGACCGGGGCGGAACATGTCTGCACATGTGCGAGCATCGCGGCATCGGCGCCGGTTGCAGCCGATTCCAGCGCGGAAGCGAGAACGGCAAGGACGGCCGCAGCGGCGACCGATGTGGCAGCCGGCGTCGCGGCATCGGCCGACCGTGCAACCCCTGCGATGGCGGCTGCAGGCGCAGCGGATCTCATCACGATCCAACCCGCAACAGCATCCGTGGTGCCATTCCCGGGCCAACCGCGTGCCCACCAGCCGGAAAGTGGGAGTTCTCTCGGTTTTCCTGGGAAAATCCGGGTCCCCCAGCGCACGGTCGCGCGCCAGCGGGAGGCGGGCCGACGGTCGGCGCCGCCAAGCCTCAAGACCTGTTAAGACGCTGCGGGGCCGGCCGTGTGCGCAACCGGCCCCGTGCACTGTGTCAGGCCTCGCCGCCAACCGGTTCCCGGCCGGGAACCGCCGCTCCGCGGTCGGCTTCTGCGGCGGCATTCGCTATCGCCTGCTGCTGCTGGCGCAGCATGGCATCGCGCGCCGAGGCGGCAACCCGCAGGCGGTTCATGGCCGCCCCGGTGCCCGCGGGGATGAGTCGGCCGACGATCACATTTTCCTTCAGCCCCTCGAGCTTGTCGACCTTGCCGACGACCGCCGCCTCGGTCAGCACGCGTGTCGTTTCCTGGAACGAGGCGGCAGAGATGAAGCTGCGGGTCTGCAGGCTGGCCTTGGTGATGCCAAGCAGCACCGGCTTGCCGGTGGCCGGCCGCTTGTTGGCCGCAACCAGCTTGGCATTTTCCACCTCCAGTTCCTCGCGGTCCACCTGCTCGCCCTTGAGGAAGGTGGAGTCCCCATCGTCGATGATTTCCACCTTCTGCAGCATCTGGCGGACGATCACCTCGATATGCTTGTCGTTGATCTTCACGCCCTGCAGGCGATAGACTTCCTGGATCTCGGCGCACAGATATTCGGCAAGCTTCTCGACACCGAGCACATCCAGGATATCGTGCGGATTGGCGGGTCCGTCGACGATGAAGTCGCCACGCCGCACGAAATCGCCTTCCTGCACCGTGATGTGCCGGCCCTTGGGAAGCAGATATTCAACCGGCTCCGACCCGTCCGTGGGCTTCAGGATGATGCGCCGCTTGGTCTTGTAGTCCTTGCCGAACTCGATGTGGCCATCGACGCGCGCGATGATGCCCGGGTCCTTGGGAATCCGTGCCTCGAACAGCTCGGCCACCCGCGGCAGGCCGCCGGTGATGTCGCGGGTCTTGGCCGCCTCGCGCGGAATGCGCGCGAGCACGTCGCCGGCCTCCACCTCCTGCCCTTCGGCGACCGAGAGGATCGCGCCGACCGGCAGCAGGAAGCGGCCTGCCTCGCCGGATTCGGCATCAAGAAGCGTGATGCGGGGCCGCAGATCCTCCTTGGAGCGGGCCGGCGCCTTGTACTCGGCCACCACCTTGGAGACGAGGCCGGTCGTGTCGTCGGCCTCTTCCTTGAGCGTCTGGCCCTCGACGAGATCCTGGTAGCGCACCTTGCCCGGCTTGTCGGTGATGATGGGCCGGGTGTAGGGGTCCCAGCCGGCGATCCGCTCGCCCTTCTCCACCCTGCTGCCATCCTCGACCGCGAGCACCGCGCCGAACGGCACCTTGTGGTTGGAGACCTCGCGCCCGTCGGCATCGACGATCAGCACTTCGCCGCCGGTCGGCGCCATGGCAATCAGGCGCCCGCGGCTGTCGCGGATGACCGGCAGGTTGGCGAAGCGGATGGTGCCTGCAACCGGCGCCTCGTGCGACGATTGTTCGGATACCTGGGCCGCACCGCCGATGTGGAAGGTCCGCATGGTGAGCTGTGTGCCAGGCTCGCCAATGGATTGTGCGGCAATCACGCCCACCGCCTCGCCGATGTTCACCGGCGTGCCACGGGCGAGGTCCCGCCCGTAGCAGGTCGCGCACACGCCGATCCGGCTCTCGCAGGTGAGCGGCGAGCGCATCTTCACCTCGGCAATGCCGGCGGCCTCGATCGCGCGCACCTCGGCTTCGCCGAGCAGGCAGTCGCGCGGGAAGAGCACGGCGCCCGTGCGGGGATCCACCACGTCCTCGGCGAGGGTGCGCCCAAGGATCCGCTCGCCGAGGCTCACGATCGTTGCGCCGCCCTCGACGATGGCGCGGGTGGTCAGGCCGCGCAGCGTGCCGCAATCCTGCTCGATCACCACGCAATCCTGGCTCACGTCGACAAGGCGCCGGGTCAGATAGCCGGAGTTCGCCGTCTTGAGCGCGGTATCCGCAAGCCCCTTGCGCGCGCCGTGGGTGGAGTTGAAATATTCGAGAACCGTGAGCCCCTCCTTGAAGTTGGAGATGATCGGGGTCTCGATGATCTCGCCCGAGGGCTTGGCCATCAGGCCACGCATGCCGGCGAGCTGCTTCATCTGCGCCTGGCTGCCGCGGGCGCCGGAGTGGGCCATCATGTAGATCGAGTTGATCTCCCGCTGGCGGCCGCTTTCCGGGTCGACCGGCTGGGCCTGGATTTCCTTCACCATCTCGGCGGCCACCTCGTCGCCGCACTTCGACCAGGCATCCACCACCTTGTTGTACTTCTCGCCCTGGGTGATGAGGCCATCCTGGTACTGCTGCTCGAAGTCCTTGGCGATGGCGCGGGTGCGCTCGACGAGCTCTTCCTTGCGCGCCGGGATCACCATGTCGTCCTTGCCAAAGCTGATGCCGGCCGAGCAGGCATAGCGAAAGCCAAGGCCCATGATTGCATCGGCGAACAGCACCGTCTCCTTCTGCCCGGTGTGGCGGTAGACGGTGTCGATCACATCGCCGATGTCCTTCTTGGTCAGAAGCTTGTTCACCGTCTCGAACGGCACCTTGTGGCTCTTCGGCAGGCATTCGCCGATCAGCATCCGCCCCGGCGTGGTCACGAACCGCTTCATGACCACCCGTCCGCTCGCGTCGGTCTGCGGCACCCGCGCCTCGATCCGGGTATGGAGCGTGACCGCCTTTGCATGCAGCGCCTGGTGCACCTCCGCCATGTCGGCAAACACCGGCAGCTTCTCGCGCCTCGTCCCGTCGGACAGCTCCACATAGACCGGGTGCCGCTCCTGCCGCTCCATCGAGAGATAGTAGAGGCCAAGCACCATGTCCTGCGAGGGCACGATGATCGGCTTGCCGTTCGAGGGCGACAGGATATTGTTGGTGCTCATCATCAGCACCCGGGCCTCGAGCTGCGCCTCGAGCGAGAGCGGCACGTGGACCGCCATCTGGTCGCCATCGAAATCGGCGTTGAAGGCGGTGCACACCAGCGGGTGGAGCTGGATCGCCTTGCCCTCGATCAGCACCGGCTCGAAGGCCTGGATGCCAAGACGGTGGAGCGTCGGCGCACGGTTGAGCAGCACGGGGTGCTCGCGGATCACCTCGTCCAGGATGTCCCAGACCTCCTTGCGCTCCTTCTCCACCACCTTCTTGGCCTGCTTCAGCGTCATCGCAAGGCCCTTGGCGTCGAGCTTGGCGTAGATGAAGGGCTTGAACAGCTCGAGCGCCATCTTCTTCGGCAGGCCGCACTGGTGCAGCTTCAGCTCGGGCCCCGTCACGATCACCGAGCGGCCCGAATAGTCGACACGCTTGCCGAGCAGGTTCTGCCGAAACCGGCCCTGCTTGCCCTTCAGCATGTCGGACAGCGACTTGAGCGGCCGCTTGTTGGTGCCGGTGATCGTCCGCCCGCGCCGGCCATTGTCGAACAGCGCGTCCACCGCCTCCTGCAGCATGCGCTTCTCGTTGCGCACGATGATGTCGGGCGCGCGCAGCTCGATCAGGCGTTTCAGGCGGTTGTTGCGGTTGATGACCCGGCGGTAGAGGTCGTTGAGGTCGGAGGTGGCGAAACGGCCGCCATCGAGCGGCACCAGCGGGCGCAGTTCCGGCGGGATGACAGGAATGACCGTCAGGATCATCCATTCCGGCCGGTTGCCGGAATCGAGGAAGCTTTCGACGATCTTCAGCCGCTTGATGATCTTCTTGGGCTTCAGCTCCGACTTGGTGGTGGCCAGCTCCTCGAGCAGCTCCTCCCGCTCGCCCTCGAGGTTCAGCTCCTCGAGCAGGCGGCGGATGGCCTCGGCGCCAATCCCGGCGACAAAGGCCTCCTCGCCATATTCATCCTGTGCGGCGTAATATTCATCCTCCGTCAGCAGCTGCATCTTCTTGAGCGGAGTCATGCCGGGCTCGAGCACGATGTAGTTCTCGAAATAGAGAACGCGCTCGAGATCCTTCAGCGTCATGTCGAGCAGCATGCCGATGCGGCTCGGCAGCGACTTCAGGAACCAGATGTGCGCAACCGGCGCAGCCAGCTCGATGTGCCCCATGCGCTCGCGGCGCACCTTGGAGACCGTCACCTCCACGCCGCACTTCTCGCACACCACGCCCTTGTATTTCATGCGCTTGTACTTGCCGCACAGGCACTCATAATCCTTGATCGGGCCAAAGATGCGCGCGCAGAAGAGTCCGTCCCGCTCGGGCTTGAAAGTCCGATAGTTGATGGTCTCGGGCTTCTTGATCTCGCCGAAGGACCAGCTGCGGATCTTTTCCGGGCTCGCAAGCGAGATCCGGATCTGGTCAAAGGTCTCCGGCTTGGCCACGGGCGAGAAAAGGTTGGGCACGAGTTCGTTCATCTGGCCTCCTCGCGCGGCATGAGCGGATGCCGCGCATTCCTGTCTGTCGGGGTTATGCCTCGGCGTCGGCCTGCGCGTTCACGAGCTCCACATTGAGCCCAAGCGAGCGCATCTCCTTGACCAGCACGTTGAAGCTTTCCGGGATCCCGGCCTCGAAGGTGTCGTCGCCCTTGACGATCGCCTCGTAGACCTTCGTCCGCCCGACCACGTCGTCGGACTTGACGGTGAGGATCTCCTGCAGCGTGTAGGCCGCGCCATAGGCCTGGAGGGCCCACACCTCCATCTCGCCGAAGCGCTGGCCGCCGAACTGGGCCTTGCCGCCCAGCGGCTGCTGGGTCACGAGGCTGTAGGGCCCGATCGAGCGCGCGTGGATCTTGTCGTCCACGAGGTGGTGCAGCTTCAGCATGTAGATATAGCCCACCGTCACCTTGCGGTCGAAGGGCTCGCCGGTCCGCCCGTCGTAGAGTGTCACCTGGCCGGACCGGTCGAGACCGGCAAGCTCGAGCAGGTGGGAGACATCCTTCTCCTTCGCGCCGTCGAACACCGGGGTGGCAACCGGGACCCCGGGGGTGAGGCTCTCGGCAAAGGCGAGGAGGTCGGCCCCGCTCATCTCCGCAATCCCGCCCTGGTCGCCATAGATGGCAATCAGCTTCGAGCGCAGCGCCTCGATGTCGCCTGCTGAATCCGAGACAGCCCGGATGGCGGCCGAGCGGATCTTCTCCAGCATGTCCCCGATCTGGCGGCCAAGGCCCCGCGAGGCCCAGCCGAGGTGCGTCTCGAAGATCTGGCCCACGTTCATCCGGCTGGGAACGCCCAGCGGGTTGAGGACGATGTCAACGGGCGTTCCATCGGCGAGGAACGGCATGTCCTCCTCGGGCACGATGCGCGAGATCACCCCCTTGTTGCCGTGCCGGCCGGCCATCTTGTCGCCCGGCTGCATCTTGCGCTTGATGGCCACGAACACCTTGACCATCTTGAGCACGCCCGGAGCCAGCTCGTCGCCGCGCTGCAGCTTGTCCTTCCGGTCTTCCAGCCGCTCGCTGATCGACCGGTGGGTGTCATCGAACTGGCGCTTCAGCGCCTCGATGTCGGCCTGCACCTGGTCGTCGGCCACGGCGAACTTCCACCAGTCGCGGCGCGGGTGTGCCTCGAGCAGCGTCTCGTCGATGGTCGTGCCCTTGCGCACCCCCTTGGGGCCGGCAACAACGATCTGGCCAAGCAGGATCTCGCGCAGGCGCGCAAAGGTCGCCCGGTCCTCGATGGCGCGCGTGTCGGCCGCGTTCTTCTCCAGCCGCTCGATTTCCGCCCGCTCGTTGGCAATCGCCCGCTCGTCCTTGTCGATCCCGTGGCGGTTGAACACCCGGACCTCGACCACGGTGCCGGCAACGCCCGGAGGCAGCCGCATCGAGGTGTCGCGCACATCGCTCGCCTTCTCGCCGAAGATGGCGCGAAGCAGCTTCTCCTCCGGCGTCATCGGGCTTTCGCCCTTGGGCGTGATCTTGCCGACAAGGATGTCGCCCGGCTCCACCTCGGCGCCCTCGTAGACGATGCCGGCCTCGTCGAGGTTGCGCAACGCTTCCTCGCCGACATTGGGGATGTCGCGGGTGATCTCCTCCGGCCCGAGCTTCGTGTCGCGGGCCATCACCTCGAACTCCTCGATGTGGATCGAGGTGAATACATCCTCCTTCACGATCCGCTCCGACAGGAGGATGGAGTCCTCGAAGTTGTAGCCGTTCCACGGCATGAAGGCGACGAGCACGTTCCGCCCGAGCGCCAGCTCGCCATACTGGGTCGAGGGGCCGTCGGCGATGATGTCGCCCTTGGCCACCTCGTCGCCCACCCGCACCAGCGGGCGCTGGTTGATGCAGGTGTTCTGGTTCGACCGCTGGAACTTCATGAGCTCGTAGATGTCGACCATCGACTTGCCGGGCTCGACATCCTCGGTTGCGCGGATGACGATGCGGCCTGCGTCCACCTGGTCGACGATCCCGGAGCGCCGGGCTGCAATCGCAGCACCGGAATCGCGCGCCACCGTCTCTTCCATGCCGGTGCCGACAAACGGGGCCTCGGCCTTCACCAGCGGCACCGCCTGGCGCTGCATGTTCGAGCCCATGAGCGCGCGGTTGGCGTCGTCGTTCTCGAGGAAGGGAATAAGCGAGGCCGCCACCGAGACCAGCTGCTTGGGGCTGACATCGATAAGCGTCACCTGCTCGCGCGGGGCAACGAGGAACTCGCCCGACTTCCGCGCAGTCACCATCTCCTCGGCAAAGGTGCCATCGGGGTTGAGCGCGACATTGGCCTGGGCGATCACATGGCCACCTTCTTCCATGGCCGAAAGATAGACCACCTCGTCGGTCACCCGGCCGTCGACAACCCGGCGGTAAGGGGTTTCGATGAAGCCGTACTTGTTCACCCGGCTGAAGGTGGCAAGGCTGTTGATGAGGCCGATGTTGGGCCCTTCTGGCGTCTCGATCGGGCAGATACGGCCGTAATGGGTGGGATGCACGTCGCGCACCTCGAAGCCGGCGCGCTCGCGGGTGAGCCCGCCCGGCCCGAGCGCCGAGACGCGCCGCTTGTGCGTGACTTCGGAGAGCGGGTTGGTCTGGTCCATGAACTGGGAGAGCTGCGAGGAGCCGAAGAACTCGCGCACCGCAGCCACCGCGGGCTTGGCGTTAATGAGGTCGTTGGGCATGACGGTGGTCACATCCACCGAGCTCATCCGCTCCTTCACCGCGCGTTCCATGCGCAACAGGCCAACCCGGTAGCTGTTCTCGAGCAGCTCGCCGACGGAGCGCACGCGCCGGTTGCCCAGATTGTCGATGTCGTCGATTTCGCCCTTGCCATCCTTCAGCTCGACCAGGGTCTTGACGACCGCCAGAATGTCCTCAGTGCGCAGTGTCGTCAGGTCGTCCGGCGTGTCGAGACCAAGGCGCATGTTCATCTTCACGCGGCCCACGGCCGAAAGATCGTAGCGATCCGGGTCGAAGAACAGGCCGTTGAACAGCGCATCGGCGGTCTCGCGCGTGGGCGGCTCGCCCGGGCGCATCACGCGGTAGATGTCGGCAAGCGCCTGGTCCTGCGTGTTGTCGGCCAGCCGGGCCTTGTCCGCCATCAGCGTCTTGCGGATCCACGGGCCGACATTCACATGATCGATGTCGAGCACGTCGACATGGTCGATCCCGGCGGCAAACAGCTTCTCGAGGTGCGCCTCGCCCACTTCCTCGCCCGCCTCGATGTAGATCTCGCCGGTCTTCTCGTTCACGAGATCGAAGGCCGAACAGCGGCCGAGGATCTCGCCGACGGGAACCAGAAGCTGGGTGACCCCGTCGTTCTGCGCCTTGCGCGCGCTCCGCGGCGTCACCTTCGTGCCAGCCGGGAACAGCACCTCGCCCGAGACGGCATCCACCACGTCGAACGCCGGTTTCACCCCGCGCCACTGGTCAGCGACAAAGGGGATCCGCCAGCCATTGTTTGCAGCATCGCGCTCGAAGCGGACCCGGTCGTAGAAATGCGCAAGAATATCCTCCGACGACAGGCCAAGCGCGAAAAGAAGAGCGGTTACCGGAAGCTTGCGCTTGCGGTCGATCCGCACGTTCACGATGTCCTTGGCGTCGAACTCGAAATCGAGCCAGGATCCGCGATAAGGAATGATCCGGGCAGCAAAGAGATATTTGCCCGATGAATGGGTCTTGCCACGGTCATGGTCGAAGAACACGCCGGGCGAGCGGTGCATCTGGCTGACGATGACCCGCTCCGTACCGTTGATGATGAAGGTGCCGTTCTCGGTCATGAGCGGCATGTCGCCCATGTAGACGTCCTGCTGCTTGATCTCGACAACGGAGCGGGTGCCAGTATCGGCATCCACCTCGAAGATCACAAGCCGCAACGTGACCTTCATCGGTGCGGCATAGGTCAGGTCCCGCTGGCGGCACTCGTCGATTTCATATTTCGGATCTTCCAGCTCGTAATGCACGAAATCGAGCTCGGCCGTGCCGGCGAAATCCCGGATCGGGAAGACCGACCGAAGGGTCTTCTCCAGTCCCGACACATAGCCGATCGACGGATCAGAGCGCAGAAACTGCTCGTAGCTCTCCCGCTGAACCTCGATGAGGTTGGGCATGTCCACCGCCTCGGCCAGATGGCCGTAGCGCTTGCGGATGCGCCGGGTGGCGCGGAAACGAGGCTGGTGCGGGGTTGACGAAAGAAGTGCTGCCTTGGACGCCATGCTTGCGAAAGCCCTTCGAGACGGTCACGCGGTTCTCTCAAGCGCCGCCCGGCCGGGTGCCGCCCGATGGCGGGCCCGGAGGCAGCGGTCCGCACGCAGACTGGGACCCACACACCAAGGGGCCGCGCCCCCCGGTAATCCGGTGGTGCAGCCCTGGCGCCTGTGCAAGTCCCTGAGCTCCCCTGCGTGTGGCGCACCCGCGCGGTTGGCGCGCCATGTCCCGGAAGCCTCGTCGTCGGTCTAGGCCGAAGCGGCCGGCCGTGTCAAACCGGAAAGGCCTTGCCGGCCCTGCGGCCGGCCGCGCCACGACCTGTGCCATCGTTTCAGGCGGCAAGCATCGCCTCTTCGGGCACGGCGTGGAGCATGGCCGCACCGCGCGTCACCGGGCCGAGAAGCGCAGGCGCGGCGGGCAGAAGCTGCTCGGCATAGAAGCGGGCGGTTGCGATCTTGGCCCGCAGGAAGGCCGGGTCGCCCCGCCCCTCCTCCAGCCTGCGCGCCGCTTCGGCGGCCTGCCGCACGAGAAGCGTGCCACCGAGCGTCAGGCCGAACATCCTCAGATAGGGCGTGGCGCCGGCGGCGGTGTCGGCCAGTTTCTCGCCCGCATTGCCCGTCATCCACACCGAGGCGGTCTGCAGTGCCTCCAGCGCATCTTCCGCATAGGGCCGGATCGCGCCCAGATCCCCGCCGTCGGGCAGCGCGGCAAGGAACGCCCGCTCGCGTTGAAGCAGCTGGCGCCAGTGCGTGCCGCCGTCCATCACGAGCTTGCGGCCAACGAGATCCAGCGCCTGGATCCCGTTGGTGCCCTCGTAGATGGGCGCAATGCGGGCGTCGCGATAGTGCTGCGCTGCGCCCGTTTCCTCAACATAGCCCATGCCGCCGAACACCTGCAGCGCAAGGCTTGCCATCTCGACGCCCATGTCGGTTGCAAAGGCCTTGGTGATGGGGGTGAGGAGGTCTGCCTCGCCCTGGGCCGCGCGGCGCCGCTCCGGGTCCGGCTCGGCATGGGCGCGGTCGACGGCTGCGGCATTGCGCGCGGCGATCGCCCGGCACGCCTCGGTCATTGCCTTCACGGTCATCAGCATGCGGCGCACGTCGGCATGTTCGATGATGCGCACCGGCACGCGCGACGGGTCTCCGAAACGGGCGGACTGCACCCGCTCGCGGGCGAAGGCGAGCGCGCCCTGGAAGGCCCGCTCGGCAATCGCGATGCCCTGCAGGCCGACATTCACCCGCGCGTGGTTCATCATCGTGAACATCGCCCGCATGCCGGCATGCTCCGCCCCCACCATCCAGCCAACACAGGCCCCCGAGTCGCCGAAGCTCATGGTGCAGGTGGGGCTGGCATGAATGCCGAGTTTGTGCTCGGTGGATACCGCGCGCAGGTCGTTGCGGGCGCCCGGCCGGCCGCCCGCGCCGGGCAGAAACTTCGGTACGATGAACAGGCTGATGCCCTTCGTCCCCTCCGGTGCGCCGGGCGTGCGGGCCAGCACGAGGTGGACGATGTTCTCGGCGAGATCATGCTCGCCCCAGGTGATGTAGATTTTCGTGCCCCGGATGCGCCACGTGCCATCGCCGGCCGGAGTGGCCTCGGTGCGGAGCGCGCCCACGTCGGAGCCGGCCTGCGGCTCGGTCAGGTTCATGGTTCCCGTCCAGCGGCCCTCCACAAGCGGCCGCAGGAAGGTGTCCTTCTGCCATGCATCGCCATGGGCCTGCAGCGCCTCGATCGCGCCCAGCGTCAGCATGGGGCAGAGCGAATAGGCCATGTTCGCGCTCGTCAGCTGCTCCTGCACCATGCAGGCAAGCGCAAAGGGCAGCCCCTGCCCGCCGTGTTCGGGCGCGGCATTGAGCCCGATCCAGCCCCCTTGCACATACTGGCGGTGCGCCTCGGCAAAGCCGTCCGGCATGGTGACGACGCCATCGATGGCCCGTGCGCCCACCCGGTCGCCGATGGCGTTCAGGGGGGCAAACACATGGGCTGCAAGCTTGCCCGATTCGTGGAGGATGGCCTCCACCATGTCGGCAGTTGCCCCCTCGAAGCCGGGCAGTCGCTGGAGGCCGGCGATGTCGGCAATCGTCTCGAGCGCAAAGCGCTGGTCGGCAATCGGTGGCGTGTAGGTCATGGGCGGGCCCTGTTCGGCTGGAGAGCCGCCTCCTATAGCGCCAGCGATGCCGAGTTCCACCGACAGCGTGCCGCGCCGGGTGGCCGCAGACGAAGCGGGCGTAGCCGAGGCTGTCGGCCTTCTTGCCGCCGGCGGGATCGTGGTGATTCCGACCGAGACGGTCTACGGGCTTGCCGCCGATGCCGCCAACCCGGCGGCCGTCGCCCGGGTCTTTGCCGCCAAGGGCCGGCCGGCCCTCAACCCCTTGATCGTCCATGTCGCAAGCTTTGGCATGGCGGAACGCTACGGCCAGTTCGGAGAGCTGGGGCGGCACCTCGCCCGGCGGTTCTGGCCGGGGCCGCTCACGCTTGTCGTGCCGCGCCGGGCCGGGGCACCGCTTGCCGGGGCGGTCACGGCGGGCCTGCCCACGGTTGCGCTGCGCGTGCCCGCCCACCCGGTGATGCAGGCCGTGGTCGCGCGCCTTGGCCGGGCGGTGGCGGCACCTTCGGCCAATGTGTCCGGCCGTCTTTCGCCGACGCGCGCCGCGCATGTGGCCGGCCTTGATGTGCCGCTTGTTCTCGATGCCGGACCCTGTGCGGCGGGGCTCGAGAGCACGATCCTGAAGCTGGGGGCGGATGGCGCGCTCACGTTGCTGCGGCCGGGGGCTGTGCCGCTGGAGACGCTCGTGGCGGAAGCCGGGCGGCCGGTCGCGCCGGCCGGTGCCGGAGTGGAGGCGCCGGGCATGCTGCTTCGGCACTATGCGCCGCGGCTGCCCCTCTTGCTGGAGGTGACGGAGCCGGAAGCCGGCATGTTCCTGATCGGCTTCGGCCCGGTTGCGGGCGATCTCAACCTTTCGCCGACGGGCGATCTTGCCGAGGCGGCAGCCGGCCTGTTCGACGCGCTCCACCGGGCCGAGGCAAGCGGTGCGGAGTCAATCGGGGTGGCCCCCATTCCGCGCCACGGCCTCGGGCTTGCCATCCACGACCGGCTCCGGCGAGGAAGCGCCGCCGGCTGCGTGTAGACGGCCCCTGCCTCGGCCCGCATGTCGGGCCGCACGCGGCAGCCGGTCCGCAAAAGGCAGCAGTCGGCAGCCGGCCCGCCGTCGGCATGGGGTCGGGTTGCCCCTCCCCTCGGCACCCCTTGCGTCCGGGGCCGGGTCAAGCCGTGGGCCCACACGGGCCCTCCGGCTGCATCAGATGGGCAGACGACGGGAGGCGTGGGCCGAAGATGCCCACGGCCGCAGCCGCCTGCCCGCTCCCGAACATCGGCGAGCGAAACCTGCAGGCCCGGGACCCGGCAGGCGGAAGACCCGTGCCGCGCCGGGATGTGGCGGCCCTCGGCGGGCACCATCCCAACAATGTCATGGCACGACAACGCCGCTCAGGAGGTCGGCATCGGCTTCCCGCGCAGCCTCGGCGGCGGCTGCCTTCGCCTTCCGGCGCTGGTCGAAGGCGGCCCACACCTCGTTCCAGCTGCCCCTGGTGGCAGCCTTGGAATATTCCGTCGCCCGCGTCTCGAAGAAGTTCGCATGCTCCACGCCGGACAGGAGCGGCTGGAGCCACGGCAGCGGATGCTCCTCGATCAGATAGATGGGCGCAAGGCCGAGCTGCTTCAGCCGCCAGTCTGCCGTGTAGCGGATATATTTCTTGATCTCCTTCGGGTGCATGCCCGGAACCGGGCCCATCTCGAAGGCGAGGTCGATAAAGGCATCCTCCAGCCGCACGACCTTCTGGCAGACATCCACGATATCATCCTTTACCGCCTGCGTCAGGCAGTCGCGCTCGGCGACGAAGCTGTGGAAGAGCTTGATGATCCCCTCGCAGTGCAGCGTCTCGTCGCGCACCGACCAGGAGACGATCTGCCCCATGCCCTTCATGCGGTTGTGGCGCGGAAAGTTCATGAGCATCGCAAAGCTGGCGAACAGCTGCAGCCCCTCGGTAAAGCCGCCAAACATTGCAAGGGTACGCGCGATGTCCGCATCCGTCTCCACCCCGAACTGGCTCATGAAATCATGCTTGTCGCGCATCTCCTTGTAATTGAGAAATGCGGCATATTCCGCCTCCGGCATGCCAATCGTATCAAGCAGGTGGCTGTAGGCGGCAATGTGTACCGTCTCCATGTTCGAGAAGGCGGTGAGCATCATTTTCACTTCGGTCGGCTTGAACACCCGGCCATACTTGTCGTGGTAGCAATCCTGCACCTCGACATCGGCCTGGGTGAAGAAGCGGAAGATCTGGGTAAGCAGGTTGCGCTCGTGGGTGCCGAGTTTCTGCGCCCAGTCCCTGCAGTCTTCGCCCAGCGGCACCTCTTCCGGCATCCAGTGGATCTGCTGCTGGCGCTTCCAGTATTCATAGGCCCAAGGATATTCGAACGGCTTGTAGACCTTGGAGGCTTCGAGAAGGGGCATCGGGGCAGATCCTTGGCCAGTGCGTGGAACGAAGATGGAACATTGCGGCGCGGGTGGCAAGGCGCAAGGCACGGCAACCACATTCTCCTCCGCCGTTCTCCGCGCCGCCGATGGCCTGAGGCTAACCCGCGCCGGGCGCCGGCGCAAGACGGGAACCGGCGCCTCTACCCGCATCTAGAGGCGGCAGGCTGACGCGACCACGAAATATGGTGGTTGGCAGGGGGGGTCACGCGGCAGGTTGGGCCGGGGGCAAGCGCCGCCGCCGCGCGCCCGCGGGGCGGTGGCGGATGGCCCGCGGCCGCGGGGGGCGCCTGTTGCACCTCGGGAAAGCCGCACGCCGCGGCGCCGGCCACCGGCACATGGGCCCGGCCGCGCTGGTCATGCGCGCGGCAGGCGCGAGGCCGGGCAGCCGGGCAGCTACCGGGCCGTCACCCGCTCGATGATGATCGCAGGGGCCATGCCGCCTGCGGCACACATGGTCACCAGCCCGCGCCGGAGGTCGCGCCGCTCCAGCTCGTCGAGGATGGTGCCGACGAGAATCGCCCCGGTCGCCCCGATCGGATGGCCGAGCGCGATCGCACCGCCGTTCACATTCACCCGCTCCCGGTCGAGATCGAGATCGCGGACATATTTCTCGGCGACTACCGCAAATGCCTCGTTCACCTCGAAGAGGTCGATGTCTGCGAGCGAGAGGCCGGCCTTTGCCAGCACCTTGCGGGTGGCGCCCACCGGCGCGTTCAGCATCAGCGTGGGGCAATCCCCGTGGTTGGCCATGGCCACCACCCGCGCGCGCGGCTTCAGCCCGTGCGCCTCCGCATAGGCCCGCGAGGTGACCAGCACGGCGGCTGCGCCATCCACCACGCCCGAGGAGTTGCCGGCGTGGTGCACGTGGCGGATCTGGAGATCGGGGTATTTCTGCCGGATGAGCCCGGCAAATGTCGTGCCCTCGGCATCGAGAGGCATCTCGGCCACCCGCGCGAAGGCCGGCTCCAGCGCCGCGAGCGCCTCCATCGTCGTCTCGGGCCGCGGATATTCGTCGTGGTCGAGCGCGACCGAGCCGTCCTCGTTCAGAACCGGCACCAGCGAGCGCTGGAAATGCCCCCCGGCGATGGCGGCGGCTGCGCGCCTCTGGCTTTCGAGCCCGAGCGAATCGAGCGCCTCGCGGGGAATGCCCTCGAGCGTTGCGATCGCGTCGCCGCACACGCCCTGGTGCGACTGCGGGTGCACCTTCTGCAGCCTCGCATTGCCCGAGCCGATGCCCATCGGCTTCAGCCCGGCGGCCATCTCCTCACGCTGGAGCTCGGCCGTATAGCTCATCATCTCGGTGCCGCCGGCAACGATGCAGGCCTCGAGCCCCGAGGCGACCATGCCGGCGGCAAGCGTCACTGCCGTGATGCCGCCGCCACAGAACCGGTCGAGCGTCACGCCGGAGGAGCGGATGTCGTAGCCGGCATCGAGCGCGGCCATGCGGCCGAGATCGCCGCCCTGCCGGCCCTTCTGCGAAGAGGTGGACCAGATGACATCGTCGACCGTCGCCGTGTCGAGCCCGTTGCGCGCGGCAATGGCGGCAAGGACCGTGGCCGCAAGCTGCTGCGGGTGAAGGTGCGCGAGCGCGCCCTTGCCAGCCTTGCCGATGCCGCGCGGCGTGCGCACCGCATCGATGATCAGCGCCTCGCCCATGCCCGTCTCCCCCAGCTCCCGCGACGACGGGCAGCGGCATGACGCGCGGCCGCACGGCAAGATAGCCCAGAATTTGCGGGGGTCGGCCTCGGGGCAGGCCGGGGCGCGCGAAGGGGCTCGCCGAAGGCCAGCCGCCGGAGCCCGGGTTCTGCGGCCGCGCCCGGCGCCCTGGCCTGCGGCGCAAGGCCCTGGGCGGCCGATGGGCCGCCTTGCCTTGCGGGCCATCGGCGCCCATCTGCGCCTTAGCGAGGAGAGTGGCCATGGGCAGCACGGCAGATCAAGGGTTTCCATTCCGGCTGAGCGAGGCGGAGTGGCGTGCGCGGCTCACACCCGAGCAATTCGACGTGATGCGCCGCCACGGCACGGAGCGGCCCGGGTCGTGCGCGCTGCTCCGCGAACGGCGGCGCGGCATCTTCTGCTGCGCTGGCTGCGGCAACCCGCTGTTTGCAAGCGGAGACAAGTTCGACAGCGGAACCGGCTGGCCGAGCTTCGACGCGCCGCTCGCCGGTGCGGTTGGAACCTCGATCGACACCTCCCACGGGATGGTTCGAGAGGAGGTGCACTGCGCCAACTGCGGGAGCCACCTCGGCCATGTGTTTCCCGATGGTCCGCCGCCAACCGGGCTGCGCTACTGCATCAACGGGGTGGCGCTCAGGTTCGAGCCGGAGCCGGAAGGGCACGTGGCCTGAGCCACGCGCACCTCAGCCTCGCGCCGGGCGCACCAGCGGTTGCGCCGCCGCATGGTGCCGGGCGCAATCCCGGCCGGCGGCGGCGTGCGGTACGGCAGGGGCGCTGCCACGGGCATGAGACCGAGCCTGCACGGAACCGATCCGGGCACGAGACCAATGGGCAGCCCTGAAGGGTCGGGCTGCCGGGGGCTGGTGGAGCCGAGGGGGATCGAACCCCTGACCTCTACAATGCCATTGTAGCGCTCTCCCAGCTGAGCTACGGCCCCATTCCATCCCGGCTTTCCATTCCGGCGCGCATCTTGCGCACCCCTGGCGCCCCGCCTGGGTGCGGGAGCGCGGCTCCTAATCCAACGGCCCGGCTCTTGCAAGGCCGCACGGGCAAAGGTCCTGCCAGCGGTTGGCCCGGCAGCCTACTGGTCGTCTTCCTTGTCCTCGACAACCACGTCGGCGAGGTCGCTGTCGTCGCCGCCGATATCGACATCGGCATCGTCGGAAGGCTCCGCCTCGTCGGCATCGATGGCTTCCAGGTCGTCGGCCTCGATTGCGACATCGTCCTCTGCGCCGCCTGCCTTGCCCTCGGGCTTTTCCGTCTCGAACGGAAGCGCCTGCTTGGACTTCAGGATCGGCTCGGGCAGCCAAGCATGGCCGCAGTTGATGCAGACCACAGGGTCGTCGTTGCCGAGGTCGTAGAAACGGGTGCTGCACTTCGGGCAGGTCCGCTTTGTGCCCCATTCCGCTTTGATCACGGTCTTGAAACTCCATGGGCCGCCCGGC
Source organism: uncultured Sphingomonadaceae bacterium (assembly GCA_937995515.1). GTDB lineage: Bacteria > Pseudomonadota > Alphaproteobacteria > Sphingomonadales > Sphingomonadaceae > Thermaurantiacus. The sequence continues at coordinate 46,403 of CALKJZ010000021.1, forward strand.
CGGTTGCCGGGCCCGGCCTCGACGCGCGCCAAGGGGCATGGGGCAGGCCCGGCGGCCCTGCGGCGGGCCGAATCGGAAGGTGGAGGCGCTTGCCACAGCACCTCTGCCCTGTCAAAGCCGCCGCCGCCGTCCTGCCCATGCCGCTCGATCACGCCCTCACCCTTGCCCTGCCGAGCCGGGGCGCAGCCCTGTCCGGTTCGGTTGCCGTTCCGGGCGACAAGTCGATCTCGCACCGCGCGCTGATGTTTGCCGGGCTTGCGGTGGGCGAAAGCCGCATCTCGGGCCTGCTCGAGGGCGAGGATGTGCTGGCCACCGCTGCAGCCCTGCGCGCGCTGGGCTGCGAGGTCACCCGCGCCGGGGATGGCTGCTGGCGGGTCTGGGGCATGGGGGTTGGCAGCCTGCTCCAGCCCCAGTCGGCCCTCGATCTCGGCAACAGCGGCACCTCGGCGCGGCTGCTGATGGGGCTGGCGGCCAGCCACCCCCTGGTCGCGGTGATGACGGGGGATGCCTCGCTGAGCCGTCGGCCGATGGAGCGGGTGATGGCGCCGCTGCGCGCCATGGGCGCGGCGTTTCTGCCCAGCCCCGGCGGGCGCCTGCCGCTCGTGGTGCGCGGGCTGGCCCCGGCGGTTCCGGTCCGCTGGCGGCTTGCGCTGCCCTCGGCCCAGGTGAAGTCGGCGATCCTTCTTGCCGGGCTCAACGCCGATGGGCTGACCACGGTCGAGGAGCCGGTTGCCACGCGCGACCACACGGAACGCATGCTGCGGCAGTTCGGTGCCGGGCTCGATGTGGGCGAGGCGGACGGCGTGCGCATCGTGTCGGTGCGCGGCCCGGCAACGCTTGCGCCGCAGACGATCGACGTGCCCGGCGATCCATCCTCTGCGGCCTTCCCGGCCGTGGCGGCGACCATCGTGCCCGGGAGCCGGATCACCATCACCGGCGTGGGGCTGAACCCAACCCGCGACGGCCTCTACCGGGTGCTGGAGATGATGGGGGCGCGCATTGTCAGGGCCAATCCGCGCACGGTGGGTGGCGAGCCGGTCGCCGATCTTGAGGTGGGCGCGGCACCGCTGCGCGGCATCGAGGTGCCGCCCGAGATCGCACCCGCGATGATCGACGAGTATCCGGCGCTGTTCGTGGCCGCCGCGCTCGCCTCGGGGACAACGGTGATGCGCGGCATTGGCGAGCTCCGGGTGAAGGAAAGCGACCGGATCTCGACCATGGCAGCCGGCCTCGGCGCGGCGGGTGTCAGGGTCGAGGAACTCGAGGATGGGCTGGTGATCGAGGGCACGGGCGGCGATCCGGTGCCCGGCGGCGCGGTGGTGGCCGCCCGGCTCGACCATCGCATCGCCATGAGCCTTGCCACGCTGTCGCTGGCGGCAGAGCGCCCGATCACCATCGACGATGGCCGCGCGATTGCAACGAGCTTCCCCGGGTTTCGGGCGCTGATGGAGGCGCTTGGCTGTGTCACCCTGCCCCCGCCCTCAGAGGGCTGAGGTCTTGGTGCGGGGAACCGGCGAGACTCCGGACCATTGCAGCAGGATGCGGGCGATGCGCACGGCGGCCTGCCCATCGCCATAGGGAAAGACAGGCGCGATCTCCGGCTTGCGCAGGGCTGCGCGGACCGCCCGGTCGATCCGCTCCGGCTGCGTGCCGACGAGCTCGGCCGCGCCAAGGTCCACTGCCTCAGGCCGCTCGGTGGTGTCCCGCAACACGAGCACCCGGCGGCCGAGCGCGGGCGCTTCCTCCTGCAGGCCGCCCGAATCGGTGAGCACCAGCCGGCACCGCTGCAGCAGCCAGACCATCGCCCCATGTTCGACCGGCGGGATCAGGTGGACACGCGGAACGCCGGACAGCATCGGCGCAAGAACTCCCGAGACCGCCGGATTGGGATGGAGCGGCAGCACGAACTCGCAGACCCCTGCAGCCGCAAGGCGACTGACCGCGCGGGCGATGTCGCGCATGCGCGGCCCGATGCTCTCGCGGCGGTGTGTTGTGAGCAGCACCAGCGGCCGTGTTGCACGAGCGACGAACGGGAAGCGCGCCTGCATCAGCGCCCCGAGTTCGCGGTTGGTGCCGAGCCGGTTGGCGGTGGCAAGCAGCGCATCGATCCCCGTGTTGCCGGTGAGGTAGACGGACTGCGGGTCGACCCCCTCGCGGGCCAGCGCGGCCACGGCCGCGCTGGTTGGCGCGAAGTGCATGGCGGCAAGGCTGGTAATGACCGCCCGCTGCATCTCCTCCGGGAAGGGCTCGTCGCGGTCGTAGGTTCTAAGGCCGGCCTCGACATGGCCAACCGGCACCTGCGCATAGGCGGCTGCAAGCGCGCCGGCGAGCGCGGAGACCGTATCCCCCTGGACGAGCACAAGCGCCGGCCGGTGCGCCACGATGACCGGCGGCAGAAGCTGGAGCACCGCGGCGAGCAGCTGTGCGGGGCTTCCGCCGGCGCGCGCTGCGCCGAGATCGATGTCGGTATGCAGGCCCACCTCGGCAAGCATCGAAATGGCAAGATCCGAGTGCTGGCCGGTGGTGGCGACAACGACGGGCTGCCGGCAATCCTTCAGTGCATGCACCACCGGTGCGAGCTTGATGGCCTCCGGGCGCGTGCCCATGACAACGAGGACCGGGGATCGACCGCGCAACGCCTGCCGCTTTCAACCGACCCTTCGGTTGACCGACCCACACGCTCCTTTAGCCGCACTGTTTCTCTCTTACCAGTCTGAAAAGTTGCACGTTAACCAAGGGTTCCGGATGTTGACCAGATCGTCAGGGTCGCACGGTCGTTGCATCCGTCAGCCCGAGCCCATCGGCAGAGCCCATAAAGCTTGTGCGAGGCACTTGCATTATCGGCCGGCGCAGCCTATTCCGAACCCGGAAAGGCCAGCCCGAGGGATACCCCGCCCGTGATCGTCTGCCTGTGCAACGCACTCAAGGAAGCCCAGGTTCGTGATCTTGCCCGCGCCGGGGTGCGCTGCGAGCGCGAGGCCTATGCAAGGCTCGGGTGTCGCCCGCGATGCGGGCAATGCCTGCCCTTCGCCCGCGAACTCCTGCAGTCCGAACAGCCGCAGGCCGCCTGAGCCTCCGCCCCGTCGGGACCCGGGCCTTTGCCGGGCTTCAGCCAAGCGCCGCCCGTGCCGCCTGCGCGTCGCGGGCGATCTGGGCCTTCAGTGCCTCGAGATCGCAGAACCGCATCTCCTCGCGCAGAAAGGCGATGAGTTCGACCGAGAGTGTCTGGCCATAAAGATCGCCCTCGAAGTCGAGCAGCCAGGTCTCCAGCAGCAGCCGGGGCGGCGTGAACATCGGCCGGATGCCGAGATTGGCGACACCATCGGCCAGCCTGCCATCGGCGAGCCGGGCACGGACGGCATAGACCCCGAAGCGCGGCCGCAGATAGGGCCCGAGGTCCATGTTGGCCGTCGGAGCGCCAATCACCCGGCCGCGCTTGTCGCCATGGACGACCTCGCCCTCGATTGCGAAGGGGCGGGTGAGAAGGCGTGCGGCCTCGGCCGGATCTCCGGCGCGAAGGGCGTTGCGGATTCGCGTGGAGGAGACGGGCGCACCCCGGTCGAGCACGGGTGCGACCGCTTCGGCGGCAAAACCGTGCGCCCGGCCCAACTCGGCGAGCAGGGCGGCAGAGCCGCTGCGCCCGCGGCCGAAGGTGAAATCGTCGCCGGTGACCACGAGGTGCGGGGCAAGGCGGGCGGCAAGAATCTCGGCAACGAACGCTTCCGGCGCGAGCGCGGCAAGCGAAGGGGTGAAGGGCAGAACCATGGTTGCATCCACCCCCAGGCCGGCGAACAGCCGCAGCCGCTGGTCGAGCGTCGTCAGCGCGAAGGGCTCGGCGTCGGGCCGGAACAGGCGCGAGGGGTGCGGATCGAAGGTGAGGACGAGCGCTGCAGCCCGGCGCGCGCGCGCGGCCGCGACGGCCCGGCCGATGACGGCCTGGTGTCCCAGGTGCACGCCGTCGAAATTGCCGATTGCCACCGCTCCTCCGCGCAGCCGGTCTTGCGCAGACTCCCCGTTCCGAAGGATGTTCATTGCCGGCGGGTTAGCCCACCCGCCGCGGACGTGCCAGACCCGGGCTTCTCACCACCGCTCCAGCCGGATGAAGGTGAACGCGGGCGAGCCCTCCTCGGCCGGATGGGTTTCGCGGAAGGTCTCACGCCATGCCGCCGGGTCCGGCTCCTCGAAGCGCGTGTCGCCCTTTGCATCCACATGCACACGGGTGAGCTCGATGGCGGTGGTAATAGGCATGGCCAGCCGGTAGATCTCGCCGCCGCCGATGATGCAGAGGGCCGGCGCACGGGCGCGCGGATCGAGGCCGCCGGCTGCCACCGCCTCGGCGAGCGTGTGGGCGACAGTGACGCCGCCTGCGCGCCATCCGCGATCGCGGGTGAGCACGATGTTGTGCCGCCCGGGAAGCGGCCGGCCAATCGATTCGAAGGTGCGCCGCCCCATCACCACCGGCCGGCCAACCGTGAGCCGGCGGAAGCGCCGAAGGTCGGCCGGGATGTGCCACGGAAGCCTGCCATCGGCACCGATCACCCCGTTGTCGGCAGCGGCCACCACGGCGACGATCTCCGGGCGCACGGGCGGGCTAGACGGCAACCGGGGCCGGAATGTGCGGGTGCGGGTCGTAGCCTTCCACCGCAATGTCAGCCGGCGTGTAGGAAAAGAGATCGGGCGGCCGCCGCAGCAGCCTGAGGCGCGGCCACGGCCGTGGCGCGCGGGCCAGCTGGGTTTCGACGAGATGGGCATGATTGGCGTAGAGGTGCACATCGGCACCCATCCAGACGAGCTCGCCGGGCGCAAGGTCGGTCTGCTGGGCGAGCATGTGCAACAGCAGCGCGGCCTCGAAGAGGTTGAACGAAAGCCCCAGCCCGAGATCGCAGCTGCGCTGGTAGAGGATGGACGACAGCCGACCCCCGGCCACGAAATACTGGTAGGTCATGTGGCACGGCGGCAGGGCCATGCGGTCGAGCTCGCCCACGTTCCAGCCGGTGAAGATGTGCCGCCTGCTGGCCGGGTTGGTGCGCAGGCCCTCGACCAGCGCTGCCAGCTGGTCGTGCACCCGGCCGTCGGCGCCGGTCCAGCGCCGCCACTGGCAGCCATAGACCGGGCCGAGATCGCCCCACCGCGCGGCGAAGGCCGGCTCGGCCAGGATCCGTGCCTCGAACGAATCGCGGTCGAGCGGCGCGTCCGGGTGCTCGGCGTTGAAGCGTGCCAGCGGCCAGTCGGTCCAGATATGCACGCCCTCGGCGACAAGCGGGCGGATGTTGGTCTCGCCAGCAAGGAACCACAGGAGCTCGCGCACCGCGCTCTTCCAGAACACCCGCTTGGTGGTGAGCAGCGGCACCGTGCCATCGGCGAGGTCGAAGCGCAGCGTGGCACCGAACAGTGCGCGCGTGCCGACACCGGTGCGGTCGGGGCGGACATGGCCCTCCTCCCACACGCGGCGGATCAGATCGAGGACCTGCACTTCGGGGTGCGGGGGCGCGGCGTCCACGCGGCTGTTCCTGTCGGCAGCGCCGGGGCCGGTCAAGCCCGACGGCCGAAGTCCCCGGTCGGGGATATGGACGACCGGCGGCCTTCCGGGCAGGTTTGGGGCGCGAAGTGAGGAAGACGCCGATGGTCGAGGTGGTGGGCACAGGCAGGCATGGCGGCCCGCGAGAGATCCTCGCGGCCATGCATGCTGATCGCAAGTCGGTGTTCGTCGACCGGCTGGGCTGGGATGTGCCAGTGGTGGACGGGTGCTTCGAGATCGACGAGTTCGACGATGCGCACGCCGTCTACCTGATCGCCACCATGCCGGGCACGGTCCTCCATCTCGGTTCGGTGCGCCTGCTGCCAACCACGCGCCGGCACCTTCTGGGCGACCTGTTTCCCATACTGGTCGACGGCGAGGTGCCGCGCGGCCCCGACATCTTCGAAATCACGCGGCTGTGCACCTCCCCCCTGCTTGCCGACCGGCAGGCGCACAAGGGAATCCGCGAACACTTGGCCATGGCGCTCTTCGAATATGCGCTCACGACCGGAATCCGCGCCTACACGATGACAACCCACCTCGCCTGTCTGCCCCAGCTTCTGGCCACGGGCTGGGATGTCGAGCCCCTCGGCCTGCCGAAAACAGTGGGTGGCGAATCGCTGGGGGCCCTGCAGGTGAATGTCAACCCCGAGACGCTGCAGCGGTTCCGGGCCAGGTTTGCGCTTGCGGAACCGGTGCTCCGCCTGGGCGCATGAGCGGCGGTGTGGCCGGAACAGAAGGAATGAAAACAGGATGAAAGGCACAGGAGCGGGCGGCTTCATGCGGCGATTTCCGACCCTGCGTTGCCTGAAGCTTCCCGTCTCCTCGGGCGCCCCGGCGCGTGCACAGATGCGAGGAACACGGCCCTCCCCGTGCTTTTCTCGGCAGCACCGCCGGGGCGTCCACCCGGTCCGGGCCGCGGAGGGCCCGAGCAGGCCTTGCCTGCGGGACTGACACACAACGGGTCGTCCGGCGCCGGGGCGTGAACCCGGCCGACTGGATCCCGGCCCTTGCGCTCCTCGCGATCCTCACCCGCGAGCTGCTTTGGCTGGCCGGTGTCGGGATCCTGCTGTCCGGCATCGACGACCTGGCCATGGACCTTTTGTGGTTCGCGCGGGTGTTGCCGCAGCGCAACGCCCCTCCCCCGCCGCCGGCGGGCCGGGGGCATTATGCGGTCCTCGTTCCAGCCTGGGACGAATCGGAGGTCATTGGTGCCATGGTGCGGGCCACGCTTGCCCGGCTGGGGCGCGGCGATGTCACGCTCTTTGTGGGCACCTATCCCAACGATCCGGCAACCCGCGAGGCCGTGCTGGCGGTCGGCGATCCGCGCGTGCGGCTGGTCGAGACCAGCCGGCCCGGTCCAACCAGCAAGGCCGATTGCCTCAATCACCTCTGGCGCGGCGTCAAGGCCGAGGAAGCGCGCGCGGGCAGGCGCTTCACGGCCATTGTGCTGCACGATGCCGAGGATCTCGTGCACCCTTCCGAGCTCGACGTGTTCGACCGGTTCCTGCCTGGCCTCGCACTGGTCCAGCTGCCGGTGGTGCCGCTCATCGACCGCGCCGCGCGGATGGTGAGCGGCCATTATGCCGACGAGTTTGCCGAAGTGCACACGCGCGACATGATGGTGCGCGGGCTGCTCGGCGCGGCGGTGCCGTCTGCGGGTGTCGGCACTGCGTTCGCCCGCGATGCCCTGGCGGCGATCGAGGGGCCCGAGGAGGCGCCGTTCAACGCCGCAAGCCTCACCGAGGATTACGAGATCGCGCACCGGCTGCATGCGCTTGGCTTCCGGGGGCGGATGGTGCGGGTGCGCAAAGATGGTGCGCTCGTTGCCACGCGCGCCTATTTTCCAGCCACGATCGAAACCGCCGTCCGCCAGAAGGGGCGCTGGCTTACCGGCATCGCCCTTGCCGGGTGGGATCAGCTCGGCTGGCCGGGCGGGCTTGCGCAGCGCTGGCTGCTGCTGCGTGACCGCAAGGGCCTGCTGACCTCGGCTGTGACGGTTCTGGCCTATGGCGCGGCAGCCCTCATGCTCGCGCAGCTTGCGCTGCGCGCGCTGGTGTCGGAGGCGGCCGGGGTTCCCCTGCCGCCACCGGCAACAGGCGCGGCCGATTCCCTGCTCGCGGCGCTCCTCGTGCTCAACGGCTTCTTTCTCCTGTGGCGGATCGGCATGCGCGCGATGTTTACCGCGCGCGAACATGGCCCCATCGAAGGCCTCCTTGCCATTCCGCGCGCCGCTGCCGGCAATCTGGTGAACGCCCTTGCCGCGCTCCGCGCCGTCAGCGCCTATCGCCGCGCGCTGGACCGCGGCACGCCGCCGCCGTGGGACAAGACGGCCCACCGCTTCCCGGAACCTGCAGCCCGAGCAGCGCATGGTTGACGCCGCATCGGCCGCGCGCCCGGCAGGACATGCGCTGCGGGTCTACCAGCTTCTCGGTATGCTCGTGCTCGGCTGGATGCTGGGCCGGCTGCCGGCCGTCCTCGACGACACACGGGCCGAGCGCGAGGGGCTCGCCGCCGCGCTGGGCGCAGCCGGGCCATCGCAGCCGGCGCGCGACGCAGCCTCCGGCGGCCAGCCGCGGCGAGACGAGCGCGAGGCCGCAGCGCTTGCCGCGCGCGTGGCCACAGAAGTGGCGGTTGCAGTCGCCGATGCCACGGTTGCGCGCCTGCTGGCGGCTGGCTGGGGGCCGCCGCCGCGCGACACGGCAAGGGCCCCGCTGCCAGCCCCGGCCGCGGCTCCGCCCGAGACCGTGGTTCGGGTGATTGCCGAGGCACGGCCGCCGGATGCCGAAACGCTGGCCGCGCTTGGCTGGCGCCTGCCCCCAGCAGGCGAGGCCGCCGCGCGCGAGGCGGCGCCACCCACGCCTCCCGCGGCGCCTGCGGCCCCATCAGCGCCGCCGGACGACGCCCGCGCCCGCGCCCATGCGCTTGCCACGCTCGGCTATCGCCAGCTCCGCGAGGGCGACAGGCGGCAGGCAGTGCAGTCGCTCTCCCGCGCGCTCCTGCTCGACCCGGAGGCGCCCGAGGCCGCCGCCTGGGCGGCCGACGTCCGCCGGCTTTCGAAGCGCTGGGCCGTCTCGGCCTACAGCCTCTCGCGCGAAGGCACGGGCGACCCGCTTGCGGCCTCGCCGGTGCTCGGCGGCGGCCAGGCCGGGGCGGCCGTCTCGTTCACCCTCGATCCGCTTGCCCGGCGGCCGGTCTCGATCGTCGCCCGCATGGCGTCTGCCGCCGGGCCGGATGGCGTGCTCGATCCGGCAACGGCCGAGGCGGCGCTCGGGCTGCGCTGGCAGCCGCTGCCGGGCATACCCCTCGCGCTTGATGCCGAGCGGCGGATCGCGCTTGGTGCCTTTGCACGCAGTGCCTGGGCGGCGCGCGTCTCCGGCGGCTCGGGCGGCCGGGCCCGCATCGGCACGGTTCCCCTGCTGTGGGATGCCTATGGCGAGGCCGGTCTCGTCGGCGAGAAACGTCTCGACCTCTATGGCGGCGCGCAGGCGCGCGGAGCCGTGCCCCTGTTCGCGCTCGGCAATGTGTCGCTCGATGCGGGCGCAGGGCTCTGGGCTGCCGGCCAGCGCACGGGCGAGCTCGCCACCGGCCGCCTCGATTTTGGCCCGTCAGCGCGGATTGCGCTGAAGCAGTGGCCCTTCTCCGCGCAGGTGGATTATCGGGTGAAGGCCGCGGGCAATGCCGAGCCCGGCACGGGCCTTGCGCTGACGGTTGCGGGCAGTTTCTGAGCCGACAGACCTTGCGGGGAGCGAGCAGGATGCGGCCGTCGCGCGGATCCGACCCTCACGCGACGGCCCACCCTCCCCCCTCAGCAGGGAACCGGCCCCGGCGATCCGCCAGCCGGCTGCTCCGGCAGCGCATCATCGCCCGAATTGTCGTTGGCGGTCTTCCAGACGGTGTCGCCCTCTGCAAGCGCGCCGAGGATTTCGCGCACATGCAGCTCGCCAAGCAGGGTGTTGAGCAGCGGGACCACCCGCGCGGCCATGTCGCTTGCCTGCTCGCGGCTGAGGCGCGCTGCCGAGTTGGCAAGGAAATCCCGCACCTCCTCGCGCGCAAGCCAGCGCATCAGCTCCACGTAGCGGGCCGAGATGTCGCCCGTGTAGCCCGACTTGCGGGTGAAGCCCAGGGCCGCAATTTCATTGACGATCCGAAGGATCCGTGCGTCGCGCGGCGAGATGGTGCCGTCCTTGGCCACCTCGATGAGGCCGGCGTCTATGCATTCGGCCAGATGATCGGGATCGTCGGAATATTCCGCGGCAACCGCCGCAGCGGATTCACGCACGCCTTCGGGCTGGAGACGCGCCTGGAGATAGCGGTCCACGTCGTGCAGCAGTTCGGCCGGCGCCGAGCCTTCCGCCTGCGAGGTCTCAAGCAGCGAGCGGATGACCGAAAGCGGCAGATACCGATCGCCCCGCAGGCGGCGGATGGCAAACAGCCGGGCGAGATGCTCCTCGTCGTAGACGGCGCTGTTGCGCGATGTCTTGACCGGCTCGGGCAGCAGCCCTTCGCGGATGTAGAAGCGGATGGTCTCGCGCGAGACGCCGGAGACTTTTTCAAGGTCGCGCATCCGCATGGCCCCGCATAGCCAATGGTGCGGAGCATGTCTACGCAGAGGGGCATTTTGCTGCGCGACAGAGCATGTTCGTGCCAAAAGTTAACGTGCAGGGTGGGAAAGCCCGGACCAGCTCCACACATTGGAAAGGGTCACAAGCGCGACCAGCAGCATGAGGAGCGCGCGCTGCCGGTCGCGTCGCCACAGCACCACCCCGCCGGCACCGAGGGCAAGGCTTGCCAGCACCGCAAGGCCATAGGCGAGCCCGAGCATCAGCCGGAAAGGCCCGCCACGGCCTGCGCGACCGCCCGCCGCCACGCCGCGCGCCGCCGTGCGCGCGTGTCCGGGTCGGCTGCCGGGTGGAACTGCCGCTCGGGCGCGGCCATCCGCGCGGCCGCCACCTCGAGGCCGGGGTAGAGCCCCGCGCCCACGGCCGCCAGCATGGCGGCGCCGAGCGCCGTCGTCTGCACGGTGCGCGGCCGCTCGACGACGAGGCCGGTTGCATCCGCGATATCCTGGCACAGGAAATCATTGGCCGTCATTCCGCCGTCGACCCGCAGGAGCCGTGGCACCACGCCGTCGGCGGCGAAGGTTTCGACGAGGTCTGCAGTCTGCTGGCTCATTGCCTCAAGCGTCGCGCGGACGATGTGCGCGCGGGTGGTGCCGCCGGTGATGCCGGAAATGATGCCGCGCGCCTCCGGCTGCCAGTGCGGCGCACCGAGCCCTGCAAATGCAGGCACGAAGCTCACCCCGCCGGAATCGGGCACGCTCCGCGCCAACGCCTCCGATTGCGCGGCCGTATCGAGGATCCCGAGCCCGTCGCGCAGCCATTTGACCGCGTCTCCGCCGACGAAGATCGAGCCTTCCAGCGCGTAGCGCCGCGCGGCGCCATCCGTCCACAGCAGGGTGGCCAGCAGACGGTTGCGCGAGGCTGGCGGCTTTTCGCCGGCGTTGGCCAGCATGAAGATGCCCGTGCCATAGGTGCACTTGGCCTCGCCGGGTGCGAGGCAGGCCTGTCCGATGGTCGCAGCCTGCTGGTCGCCGGCGATGCCGCACAGCGGGATCGGTGCGCCGAACATGCGGACATCGGCGAGCCGGCCGATCGACGGGGCAATCGATGGCAGGGCTGCAAACGGCACCCCGAACAGGCGCAGGAGCTCCGGCCGCCAGTGCAGGCCCGCAAGGTCCATGAGCAGCGTGCGCGCGGCGTTGGTTGCATCCGTCAGGTGGCTGCGCCCCTCGGTCAGGTTCCACACCAGCCACGAATCGACCGTGCCGAGCGCAAGGTCATTCGCCTCGGCCGCAGCCGACACCGCTGGCAGCTGCGCCATGGCCCAGCCGATCTTGGTGGCGGAGAAATAGGGGTCGAGCAGCAGCCCGGTCGCCTCCTGCACCTCGGGCTCGCGGCCCTCCGCGCGGAGCGCGGCCGTCTGGCCGGCGGTGCGCCGGTCCTGCCACACAATCGCAGGCGCGAGCGGCGCGCCGGTTGCGCGGCTCCAGAAGACGACCGTCTCGCGCTGGTTGGCAAGGCCGATGACGGCCACCTGGCGTGCCCCCACCCCGGCAATCACCCGGCCGGTAACCTCGAGGGTCCGGTCGCGGATCTCGGCGGCATCCTGCTCCACCCAGCCCGGCTGCGGAAAGCTCTGGGCAAGCGGCGCTGCCGCCTCGGCCACGGTCGCGCCGTCCATCGCGAAGGCGATTGCCCGGGTGGAGGTGGTGCCCGCATCGATTGCGAGAATCAGCCGGTCGTCCATCATCCCTCCTGGCCCGGCGTGCCTAGCCCCTTGCAGGGGCAAGCGCAAAACCGGAAAGGACCGGCAACCAAGCAGGCGGGAGGCGGGAATGGGCCCAAGATTCGAGGGGAAGAGCGTGATCGTGACCGGGGCGGCATCCGGGATCGGCCGGGCGGCCGCACTCGGCTTTGCCGCGGAAGGGGCCCATGTGCTTGCAGCCGACTGGTCGGACGCGGTGGAGGACACAGTGGCAGCAATTGCCGCCGCCGGCGGCAGCGCCTCGGCCCACAAGGGCGACGCGGGCGACGAGGCGTTCGTGCGCGCGCTCGCCGACCGCGCTGCCGAGGACCATGGCGGGCTCGATGCCACCTTCGCCAATGCCGGCATTTCCGGCGGCATCGACCGGCTCTGGGATGTCGGGGTGGCCGAGTGGGCGGAGGTGCTGCGGATCAATCTTGTTGGCGTGTTCCTCGCCATCCGCGAATCGGCGCGGGTGATGATGGCGGCGGGCCGCGGTGGGGCGATCGTCGCCACGGCAAGCGTTGCCGGCCTGCGCTCGGGCGCGGGCGGACTTCCCTATTCCGCCTCCAAGGCCGGGGTCATCAACCTTGTTGCCACTTGCGCAAACCAGCTCGCCGGCACGGGGATCCGGGTCAACGCCATCTGCCCCGGCCTCACCGAGACGGGGATGACCGCGGACATGTTCGCTTCCGCGCGCGCGCGCGGAAGCGAAGGCAAGCTCGGCCAGCTGAACCCGCTGCGCCGCTACGCCCGGCCGGAAGAGGCAGCCGCGGTGGCCCTGTTCCTTGCCTCCGACGAGGCGTCCTACGTGAATGGCCAGGCGCTTGCTGTCGATGGCGGTCTTTCCTCCAGCCACCCCACGGTTCCGGGCAAGTTCATCTAGGCGCCACCCTCATCCGGGTGCCCTCAGCCGAGGAGGAACCACAGGCCAAGGGCTGCAAAGGCGGCCGCAGACCCCCATCGCATCAGCGCGACGGGCAGGCGGGCGAGGATCCGGTCGGCGAACAGCACGGCCGGAATGGTCGCCAGCAGGATGCCTGCCGTCGCGCCCAGCACCACGGCAACAGGCTGGCCGGAGCCCGCCGTCATCGAGGCGACCATGATCTGCGTGCGGTCGCCCATCTCGACCACGAAGAAGGTCGCAGCCGTCGTCAGATAGGCGCCCCGCCAGGTGGCTGGTGCGGTCACCGGCCCGCTGTCCGCCGGCCGCTGCAGTGCAGCCCAGGCCGCAGCGCCGAGAAAACCGAAGCCGACGGCGCGCCGGAGCAGGTCTGCCGGCACGAGCTCGATGAGGAGCACACCGACCGCGGCTGCCAGCATATGGTTGAGCAGCAGCCCCGTTGCCATGCCCCCGATCACGGCGGCGGGCTTGCGGAAGCGGGTTGCGAACAGGATGGCCAGAAGCTGCGACTTGTCGCCCATCTCGGCAAGGAACACGCCGGTCATCGCAACAAGGCCGGTCTCGAACATGTCGGATGGCACGGGCCGATCGTGCATGGGGCCGCGCGCCCAGTCAATGCTTGCAGCCCCTTCCCATGCCCCCTAACGCGCAGCCATGCCCACCGCGCTTGCCCGCCTCGTCCGCCTGCTTGCTGTCGAGGAGCTGGAGGTCGATCTCTACCGCGGAGCCAACACCGATGCGGGCTGGATCCGCGTCTATGGCGGGCAGGTGGTGGCGCAGGCGCTCGCCGCCGCGCAGAAGACGGTCGACCCGGGGCGCCATGTGCATTCGTTGCACAGCTATTTCATCCGCCCCGGAGACCCGAAGGCGCCGATCCTCTACAGGGTCGAGCGGGTGCGCGACGGCTCGAGCTTCACCACCCGCCGCGTCGCGGCGATCCAGCACGGCGTGCCAATCTTTCTCGCCGATGCCAGCTTCCAGCTGCCCGAGGAGGGGCTTTCGCACCAGCTGCCCATGCCGCACGCACCCGCGCCCGCCCGCTTGCCCTCGGAAGCGGAGCTGCACGAGCGCGCCAAGCACCGGATCCCGGAGCCCTTCCGCACCCTCTGGTCTTCCCGCGACCGGCCGTTCGAGTTCCGCCCGGTGGCGCCCGGCAATCCCTTCCGCCCCGAGCCGCGGCGCGCGCACGCCCAGACATGGTTCCGCGCCGACGACCGCGCGCTTCCCGCGCCGCTCGCGGCAGGCCCGGCGCTTTCGGCCGCGCTTCTTGCCTATGCCTCGGACATGACGCTGCTCGACACCTGCATCCTGCCCCACGGCGTCTCGTGGACCGACCCGAAGCTGCAGGCCGCCAGCCTCGACCACAATCTCTGGTTCCACCAGCCCTATGATCCGCTCGCCTGGCACCTCTACGAGCAGACCTCGCCGGTCTCCTCGGGCGGGCGCGGGCTCAACATCGGCCATGTGTTCCGCGAAGACGGGCTGCTGGTTGCCTCGGTCGTGCAGGAGGGGCTCATCCGCTACCGCGGCTGAGCCGGCCCGGCAGGCTGCGGCGGGCCGCCGACTGCGGCCTCAAGACGGAGCGCCGCATCGAGTGCGGCGGCCTCGGCGGCAAGCTGCGCGTCGCGGGCCTGGGCGAGGCGGCGCTCGGCGTCGGCAAGCGCATCCGCGCTGACAAGGCCGGCGGCAAGCTGCGAGCCAACGAGCGCCCGCACCTGCTCGAGGCGGGCGGCCGCGCGCTCGAGCTCCTGCGCCTGCCGGCGGCTTGCGCGGGTTGCAGCGAGATTGGCCTCCACCTCGGCAATCGCGGCAAGCACGGCACCGCGATAGTCGGCCACCGCGCCGGCGCTGCGGGCGCGGGTTCGCTCCACCTCGGCAGCCGCGCGCCCGAAATCGAGGATCGGGCCGGCAAGCCCGCCGCCAAGGCTTGCCGCAAGCGATTCGGCGCTCAACAGCCCCGAGGCCGCCGAGGCGAGGAAGCCGATCGAGCCGGTGAGCGTAAGCCGCGGGAAGCGCGCGGCAACCGCTGCGGTCACCTCCTGGTCGGCGGCGGCCATGCGCGCATGCGCTGCGGCAATGTCGGGGCGGCGGTGCAACAGGTCGGTGGGGATGGCCGGCACGGCCCAGGGCAGTGGCAGCGGGCGCGCCGGGCCGAGGATGGTGCGGATCCGGGCCGCGGGAAGCCCGGTCAGCCGCAGGAGGGCCGCCACTTCCGCCTCGCGCGCGGCCTCGACCGGGGCCCGGGCGGCCTCGGCGGCTGCGGTCTCCGATGCCGCGGCCGCGAGCTCCGGCGCGCCTGCAAGGCCGGCAGCCACGCGCGCGGCCACGAGCCGCTCGGCGCGCGCTGCCGCCGCAGCGGCGCGCGCGAGCTCGAGGCTGCGCGCTTCGAGCGCCCGGATGGCCACAAGTCCGCGCGCGACATCGGCGGCAATTGCGAGGCGCACGGCAGCAGCATCCGCCTCGGCAGCACCAAGGCGAAGCGTTGCCGCCTGGCGGTTGGCGGCAAGGCGGCCGAACAGGTCCGCCTCCCAGCCAAGCTCGATGGCAGGCGCAAACAGCGTGCGGTCGCGCTCGAACTGCTGGCCCTGCGGAAGCGTGAAGCCGAACTGGTCGAGCGAGGTGCGGCTGCGCGTGACCGAGGCTGTGCCATCGACCCGCGGCGCGAGCGCCGCTGCGGCCGCCGCGCGCCCTGCCCGCGCCTCGGCGATGCGCGCAGCCGCGGCCTCGAGGCTGGTGTTGCCCTGAAGCGCCGCTGCGAGCAGCAAGGAATAGGCCGGGTCGGACTGAAGCCCCTCGCCGAGGAGCATTTCGCGGCCGTCTTGCCCGGACGCATCGGGCAGCGCATGCCCGGCCGGCAGGCCGGGCTCCTGCCGCTCCGGCACAGCCTGTGCACAGGCCGCAAGCATGGGCGAAAGCAGCAGCGCAAGGAGACGTGCCGGGCGCCTCATGGCGCGCCTGCAGGCGGCGGCGAGGCCGGGCCCCGCGCGGGCAGGAAGGCATCGACCTGCTGGCCGATTGCAAACCCGCGCGCGTCTTCCGGCAGGGCGTAGATGAGCTGCAGCACGCGCACATCGACCCGCTCGCTTGCCTGGTTCGTCAGCTGCCGCTTGGGCACCACCAGCGGCTCCATGCGCACGAACCGGGCTTCCACCTGCTCGGTCGCGCGGCCGCGCGGCGCAACGATTGCCGCAGCGCCCAGCGCCACGCGACCGATCTCGGTCTCGTCGATGTCGATCCGCACATGCAGCGGGCGGGTCTCGCCCATGGTGATGGCAGGCGTGGAACTGCCGCCGGGCGCCGGGCCTGCCGTTACATACTGGCCCGGGCGCGTGCGCACCTGCAGGATCTCGCCCGCCATCGGCGCGCGCAGCTCGCGGCGGCCGATTTCGGTCTCGGCGCTTTCGAGTGCGGCGGCAGCCCGCCCGGCGTCGGCCTCGGCAAGGGCCAGCCGGGCGGCGGCAGCCCGCAGCGCCTCCTCGCGATCGATGCGCTGGGTCTCGGCGATGGCCGAAGGCTCGGACAGGCGGCGGAGCAGCGCAAGCTGGCGCGCGGCCGCATCGCGCTCCACCCGCGCAGCCGTAATGGCCTGCCGCGCATAGGCGAGCGCCGCGCGCGCCTCTCCGGCCCGGGCCCGGGCATCGCGTGCGTCGAGCGCCAGCAGCAGCTGGCCCTTCACCACCCGGTCGCCGGGCACCACTCGCACCTCGGTGACCACGCCCGGCACAAGCGGCGACAGCTCGACGAGCTCCGAGGCGGGCTCAACCAGCCCGGCGCCCGCCACGCGCGCCTCGGTGAGCGAAGCCGGCGCCACCGGCGGCAGGATCCGGGCCGCGCCGATCGTTCGGTCCGGCTCGCCGCGCAGCGCAACCCAGAAGGCCAGTGCAAGCCCGACAAGGGCCATGAGCGGAAGGATCCAGCGCCGTCCCAATGCGGTCATGCCAGCAGCTCCTCGGGCGGCATCGTCGTGCCATCATGCAGGATGCGCCCGTCTTCCATGCCGATGATCCGGTCAGCGAGGCCGAAGACCCGGTTGTCGTGGGTGACGATGATGACGGCGCGTTGAGGCTCGAGCGCAACCTCGCGCAGCAGCTCCATCACCCGCCGGCCGGAGGCGGCATCGAGGGCGGCGGTCGGCTCGTCGCAGACCACCAGCCGCGGCGCATGAACGAGCGCGCGCGCGATCGCCACCCGCTGCTGCTGCCCGCCGGAAAGCTGGCGCGGCAGGCGTCGGGCCATGGCACCGAGCCCCAGCCGCTCGAGCACGGCCTCAGCCCTCGCGATCGCCTCGGCGCGCGGCACGCCCGCCGCCACCAGCGGCACGGCCGCATTCTCGGCTGCCGTCAGCGTGGGGATGAGATTGTACTGCTGGAAGATGAAGCCGATGGTTGCGAGCCGGAAGAGCGCGAGATCACGATCGGGAAGCGCGTGGACATCGGTTCCGAACAAAAGAACGCGCCCTGCATCGGGGCGCAGGATGCCTGCAATGATCGAGATGAGCGTGGTCTTGCCGCTTCCGGATTCGCCCACGAGGTAGGTGAGCTGGCCCGGCTCGACGGCAAGGTCGATGCCGTGCAGCACCTGGACCCGCGCCTCGCCGGTGCCGAACCCCTTCACGATGCCGAAGATCTCGACAGCGCTCACCGGAACACCTCGGCCGGATCAAGCCGCAGGACGCCGCGAATGGCCAGCATGCCGGTTGCCACCACCATCAGCGCCACGACGAGTGCGGTTCCAGCAAGGATCTGCCACGGCTGGAAGAAGCCCTTGAACTGGTCGGTGTTGTTGAAGCTCTCGATGAACACGACGGCAAGACCCGTGCCGATGGCAATGCCAATGAGCGCAATCCATGCCGACTGGACGAGGACCATGACGCGGATCTGGCCGTTGGTGACCCCAATGGCCTTCAGCGCTCCGAACTGGCGCAGGTTGTCCCGAATGAAGAGCGAAAAGGTGAGCCCGACGATGGCCACCCCGACGACAAAGCCGAGCGCCACCGTGATCCCGAAATTGAATGGAATGCCGGTAAAGGCGATCACATAGTCGATATTGTCGCCCACCCAGTCGGTGCGCTCGCGGGCCTTGAGGCCGGTGGCCGCCTCGATCCGCCGTGCGACCTCGCGCGGATCCTCGCCGGGCGCGGCTCTCGCCAGGATGAAGCTCATGCGGTTGCGCGTGCCCGGCACGAACTCCAGCGCCTGCGCATAGCGGGTGTAGAACAGCACGCCCGAGGTAAAGGTCGGATCGACATCGACGATTCCGGCCACCACCGCGCGCCGGTCGTTCAGCTCGAGCTCGCGGCCAAGGCGCGCCCCCTTGCCGGGGAAGATGCGGCGGAAGCCGATCTCGTCGACGACGATCGCGCCGGGCGCGCGCAGCGCCTCGCGCGAGCCCTCGAGGAACCGCGCCGGCACACCGATGAGGCTTGCGTCGTCCACCCCGATCACGCTCACCCGCTCGAGCTTGCCCTCGGGCGTGCGCACGCTGCCGCCCTCGCGCAGGTGCGGGACAGCCCACAGCACGCCGGGCACGCCGCGCACGCGGGCAAGATCGGTATCCGGCAGGGGGAGCGTTCCATCGACGGCAACCGCCTTGGCATCCATCACCCAGATGTCGGCCTCCGGTACCGCCCAGACGGCATTTCCCGCGCGGCCGACGAGATTGACGAACAGGGTCGCCTGCTGGGCGATGAGCAGGGTGGAGAAGCCGATGCCGAAGAGGAGGCCGAGATATTTCACCCGGTCCCCGGTCAGCATCCTGAGCGCAATCCACCACATGGCGCCGGGGGGATCCTTTCGACTCGAGTTTTTAAAACGAGCGCTCGTTCCAAATATCCTTGCTCCGCAGCCTGTCAACTGCGATGATGCTGGCATGGCCCGCACCCGATGCCCCGACCGCGAGGAGGCCCGCAGGCGCGCGATCCTCGATGCCGCGGCACGGGTGTTCCGCCGCGAGGGGCTGCGGTCCGCCCCCGTCTCGGCGATCTGCCGCGAGGCGGGCATCTCCGCCGGCCAGCTCTACTATTATTTCCCCGGCAAGGAGGCGCTGATCGAGGCCATGGCCGAGGCCGATCTTGCCGGGATCCGCGCGCTCGCCGAACAGCTCGTCTCGCTCGACGATCTGCTCTCGGCAGCCGTCGCACAGAAAGACTCGCACCCGCACGATGCCTGGCAGCACCGCCAGATGCTCGGCGGCAGCCTTGCCTTCGACCTGCACGCCGAGGCAGCCCGCAACCCGCGCATCCACGCGATCGTGAAGGCGCACTACCGGGCGATCGAGGCGCTGTTCGGCGAACGGCTGCGCCGGGCGCAGGAGGCCGGCGAGGTCGATCCCCGCCACGATCCCGAGCGGCTCGCGCGGCTGATCGGCGCGGTGCGCGAGGGCCTTCTCACCATGGCCGCTGTGGACCCGGCCATGGCCGACGAGGCGCTGAAAGCCGAGGTGCGCACACTCCTCGACCGGCTTGCCCGCGGCCGCTGAGGCCCGGGCGCCTCAGGGCCGCCCGCGCATCCGCTTCGCGCGCACCCTGCCCCGGTGGCTGGTGGTGGTGCCGGGCCTGCCGCCGACAGCCCGGCCGGATGCCGGTGCGGCGAGGTGCGCCGGCGGAATGCCCAGTTCGCCCGCTTCCAGCCGCCGGATCTCGTCGCGCAGCCGTGCCGCCTCCTCGAACTCGAGATTGGCAGCCGCCGCGTGCATCCGTTTCTCGAGTTCGGCAACATGGCTTTTCAGATTGTGCCCGACAAGGTGCGGGGTTTCGTCGTCGATCGCCACCGTCAGATGGTCTTTGGCGGCGACATCGCCGACGATGTCGGCAATCTTCTTCCGGACCGTCTCGGGCGTGATGCCATGGGCGGCGTTGTAGGCCAGCTGGCGCGCGCGCCGGCGCTCGGTCTCGGCGAGCGCCCGCTCCATCGATCCAGTCACCGTATCGGCGTAGAGGATCACGCGGCCGTCGACGTTGCGCGCGGCCCGGCCAATCGTCTGCACGAGCGACGTCTCCGAGCGCAGGAACCCCTCCTTGTCGGCATCGAGGATGCACACGAGGCCGCATTCCGGAATGTCGAGCCCTTCGCGCAGCAGGTTGATGCCCACCAGCACGTCATAGATACCCAGTCTCAGATCGCGGATCAGCTCGATCCGCTCGAGCGTCTCGACATCGCTGTGCATGTAGCGCACGCGCAGGCCCGCCTCGTGCAGATATTCGGTCAGGTCCTCGGCCATCTTCTTCGTGAGCGTGGTCACCAGCGTGCGATAGCCCCGCGCTGCCGTCGCCTTCGCCTCGGCGATGAGATCGTCCACCTGGTCCTCGACGGGGCGGACCTCGACCGGCGGATCGACCAGCCCGGTCGGGCGGATCACCTGCTCCACGAACACGCCGCCGGTCTCGTTCAGTTCCCAGGGGCCCGGCGTTGCGGAGACCGCGATCGTCTGCGGCCGCATGGCATCCCACTCCTCGAAGCGCAGGGGCCGGTTGTCGACACAGCTGGGCAGGCGGAAGCCATATTCGGCAAGCGTCACCTTCCGCGCCCGGTCTCCGCGCGCCATGCCGCCCACCTGCGGGATCGTGACATGGCTTTCGTCCACGAACAATAGCGCATTGTCGGGCAGATATTCGAACAGGGTCGGAGGCGGCTCGCCGGGAAGACGGCCGGTCAGGAACCGGGAATAATTCTCGATTCCCGCGCACGAGCCGGTGGCGGCGATCATTTCGAGATCGAAGTTGGTGCGCTGCTCCAGCCGCTGGTGCTCGAGCAGCCGGCCCTCGGCCAGAAGCTCCTTCAGCCGCTCCTCCAGCTCGTGGCGGATGGCAACCATCGCCTGCTGGAGCGTCGGCCCCGGGGTCACGTAATGGCTGTTGGCATAGATCTTCACCATCTCGAGGCCGGCGATCGTCTGCCCGGTCAGCGGGTCGAACTCATCGATCTTTTCGATCTCCTCGCCAAAGAAGCTGATCCGCCACGCCATGTCCTCATAGTGGGAGGGGAAGAGCTCCAGCGTGTCGCCGCGCAGGCGGAAGGTGCCGCGGGTGAGCGACTGGTCGTTGCGCCGGTATTGCAGCGCCACCAGCTTGCGCACGATCTCGCGCACGTCGTGCGTGTCGCCCCTTCTGAGCGCGAAGGTCATCGCCGAATAGGTTTCCACCGAGCCGATGCCATAGAGGCAGGACACGGAGGCAACGATCAGCACATCGTCGCGCTCGAGCAGCGCCCGGGTTGCCGAATGGCGCATGCGGTCGATCGTCTCGTTGATCGAGCTCTCCTTCTCGATATAGGTATCCGTGCGCGGTACATAGGCCTCCGGCTGGTAGTAATCATAATAGCTTACGAAATACTCAACAGCATTATTTGGAAAAAATCCCTTGAACTCGGCATAGAGCTGGGCTGCAAGGATCTTGTTGGGCGCAAGCACCAGCGTGGGCCGCTGCAGGGCCTCCACCACCTTGGCCATGGTGTAGGTCTTGCCCGAGCCGGTGACACCGAGCAGCACCTGGGTGCGCTCGCCCGCCTCGATTCCCGCCACGAGCTCGGCGATCGCCTGCGGCTGGTCGCCGGCGGGCGCATAGTCGGAGACCAGCTCGAAGCGCCGGCCGCCCTCGCTCTTTTCCGGCCGCTGTGGCCGGTGGGCGACAAAATCGGGCGCAAGCGGAAGCTCGTCGAGCGAGGTGCGGATCGCGATGGCCATGCCAGCAATCTAGGGGGTGGGCGCGCGCGCCGCCAGCGCCGCCAGCGCCGCCACCAGCGCGCCCACCGGCAGCATCAGCGGCCGCAACCGCCTGAGAAACTCGGCGAGCGCAAGGTCGATTTCGGCATCCGACCGGCCGCGCCCCGCCTCGATTGCCTCCCCTGCCACCCGCAGTTCGCTGGGCAGGATCAGCACGAGGAGCGCCCACATCGGAAGCGTCAGAAACCCGTCGCGCACCTTCACCACGCGCGCGACAGCCGCGCTGGAGATAACCGGAGGCCGGAGCGCGTACGGATCCCGCGGGATCTCGAGGCTGATCCCAGCCCTCGGTCGGGGCTTGTCCACGTGCCGCGAACCGGGCCCGCGCGGAAGATGACCCGCGGAAAGCGGGCAAAGCTTATGAACATGGAAACGGTTTTATGAACATGGAAACAAGCCAGAAGGCCAGCGGATACGAGATCACCCGGACCGGCGAGCGCAGCATGTCGGGCTCCTGGCAGCGCTCGATTGCGTGGCTCACGAGCGCCTGGGCGTGGAAGGTGAGCGCCAGCACTGCGCCCCACCAGTGCGGCAGCAGCGACACGTGGGTGACATGGGCGGGACAGGATACGCCGGCGAGAACCAGCAGCGTGAGGCTGCATGCCGAACGACGAGAGCACCAAGAGGAGATGGTTGAACCAGACCGGGAGCAGGTCGCGCGCGTGTCCGCGCAGCATGGGGCCCTATCGTCCAGCAGCATCTGCACGTCGCCCGCGGCCCAGCGCACCCGCTGGCGCCACAGGCGACGAAGCGTCTCCGGCATCGGGATCCACCTCCTGACACCCGGCACATGGGCCGCGCGCCACCCGGCAAGCTGGATGCGCCAGCTGATGTCGATGTGGTCGGTCAGCATGTGCGACGACCACCAGCCGGCATCGTGCAGCGCCTGGCGGCGGAATCCGGCGATGACCCAAGAGACGGGGCACAGCCGCCCACAGGCGGTCTGCACCCGCCTGACGAGCCCGATGATCGAGGAGAACTCGCCCAGCTGAAGGCGGTCGAGCAGCGCGGCGCCATCGATGCACAAAAGCCGCTCGTGCCGCGCCAGCATGGCGCCGATGTTCAGCGCATTGGCCTTGCCGCCGTTTGCGGCGAGGTGCAGCACCCGCAGCCGGGGGAGCGCGCAGCGCCAGCGCGTCGAGGATGGTGCCCGTGCCGTCGCGACTGCCATCGTTGGTCGCGATCACCTCGAGATCGGGGTAGTCGACCGCGCAGGCGGTCGCGAGCGTCTCGATCGCCGTTTCGCTCTGGTTGTGGCAGGAAACGAGGATGGAAAGGGCGGCCAGGTCTCGAGCGCCGGCGGCGCGAGATCACGGCCTCGGGGACGCTCGCGCCAGAACCAGTAGAACAGCCCGCCCGCCATCCAGTACCACGCCATCACGGACGAATAGGCGAAGAGAAACAGCGGCAGCAGCTCGAGGCAGCAAGGAGCGCCTCCGGGTTGGGCGTGGTGGCAGGATCATCGAGAACGGGCGTGGAACGCGGCTGGGGGGCCGCCATGGCATCCGCGGCAGCGCTCGCCTCGCGCAGCCGCTCGGCTTCGAGAAAGGCAAGGACACGGCCATCGGCCGCACGAGGGTTCGCAGGTTCGGCGGCAAGCACAGCCTCGTAGAGCACAAGCGCAGCCTCGGGCTGGCGCCGGAACATCCGGGCATCGGCCTCTGCCTCAAGCGCAAACGGCGGCAGCGGGCCGTCGCGGCGCAACGCGGCGGCCTCGGCGGCCACCTCCTCCATGCGCACCCGGTCGCACAGGCCCACCATCCGGTCGAGCCGAAGTCGGCGAACCAGCGCCGGATCGCGGCCGGAGTCGCGTGCCAGCTCCTCGAGCAGGGCCTCCTCGGCGGCGATCGCGCGGTCGGTGCGCTCGAAGCGGCGCCGCGGCTCAGCCGGGCGGACCTCGATGCCCCGGCGGGTGAGCGCTGCGGCCTTGTCCGCCCTGCGCTCCGGGGGAGCACCCGCGAGTGCGCCAGCGCCATGGGGGCCGCGCTGCCGGTCAACAATCGCGGCCATCGTTGTGCGCGCTTCCCGGTTTTCCGGGTCCAGCATCAGCACCTCGCCACAGGCACGAAGCGCTGCAAGATCGTCGCCATGGCGCAGCTGCGCATCGCCCTCGGCAACGAGTCGCTCGACCGGCAGCGGCAACTCCCGCGGCGCATCGGGGATGCGGAGAGCCTCGTCGCTGCGGCCCTGGTCAGCCGGCATCGCGCGCGCGGCGCGTCCCGGCCAGACGATCCGCCTGCGCGGTCGTGCCATCTGCCAGTGTCAGCAGCAGCACGGCGGAGGTGTGAAGGGCGCCGGATGGGCGCCCGGGGGGCACGCAACACCTGCACCGCAATCGTCGCGTGACCGGCCAGAGTCCATCCCGCGCCCCCGCGCCGGCCAGCGCCTTGCCGCGCCCTGTTCAATCGCCGCTTTCCCGGCGCCGGAACCGCGGGCGCACAGGCCTTCCGGGCCGGGATATCAGGCGGCCTTTTCGCCCTGCATCACCTGCACCGGCGGCTTGGATCCAGCCACCACGTCGCCGTCGACCACGATTTCGCTCACATTGTCGAGGCTGGGCAGCTCGAACATCGTATCGAGGAGGATATTCTCCATGATCGACCTGAGGCCGCGCGCGCCCGTCTTGCGCTCGATGGCCTTCTTGGCGATGCCCGAGAGCGCGTCGGCATTGAAGGAGAGGCGCACGCCTTCCATCTCGAACAGCTTGCCATACTGGCGGGTTAGCGCGTTCTTGGGCTCCGTCAGGATCTTGACGAGCGCATCCTCATCGAGATCCTCGAGCGTTGCAATCACCGGCAGGCGGCCGACGAACTCGGGGATGAGCCCGAACTTCAGAAGATCCTCCGGCTCGCAATGGCGCAGCACCTCGCCTGTGCGCCGCTCGTCGGGCGCGGCCACATGGGCGCCGAAGCCGATGGACTTGCCCTGCAGCCGGTCGGAGATGATCCGCTCGAGCCCGGCGAAGGCACCCCCGCAGATGAACAGGATATTGGTGGTGTCGACCTGCAGGAACTCCTGCTGCGGATGCTTGCGCCCGCCCTGGGGCGGCACGCTTGCGGTCGTACCCTCCATGATCTTGAGAAGCGCCTGCTGCACGCCCTCGCCCGAGACGTCGCGGGTGATCGACGGGTTGTCGGACTTGCGGGAGATCTTGTCGATCTCGTCGATGTAGACGATGCCGCGCTGGGCGCGCTCGACATTGTAGTCGGAGGCCTGGAGCAGCTTCAGGATGATATTTTCCACATCCTCGCCCACATAGCCGGCCTCGGTCAGGGTGGTTGCATCGGCCATGGTGAAGGGCACGTCGAGGATCCGCGCCAGCGTCTGCGCAAGCAGGGTCTTGCCGCAGCCGGTGGGCCCGACGAGCAGGATGTTGGACTTGGCCAGCTCGACATCAGCGCCCTTGGCGCCGTGGGCGAGGCGCTTGTAGTGGTTGTGAACCGCAACCGAAAGGACGCGCTTGGCGTGCTTCTGGCCGACCACATAGTCGTCGAGCACGGCCATGATCTCGCGCGGGGTGGGCACGCCATCCCGGGTTTTCACCAGCGCGCCCTTCGATTCCTCGCGGATGATGTCGTTGCAAAGCTCGACGCATTCGTCGCAGATGAACACCGTCGGCCCGGCGATCAGCTTTTTCACCTCGTGCTGGCTCTTGCCGCAGAAGGAGCAGTAAAGGGTGTTCTTGCCGTCGCCGTTGCTGCTGGTCTTGCTCATATGCATCCTTCACGGGCTGCGCATGAGGCGCGCCGCTGTGACCCGCATATGTTAGCGCAGGCCCATCATTCCGCAAGGGCGAAGGCCGCCCGACCGGGGGATGAGGCGCGGGCCGGCCGCCACATCGGCTGGAGCACCGGGCTGCTGCCCACTTTGATCGCCTCCAGCGCGCGAAAGCCGAACCGCTCGTAAAACGGCACGTTGCGCGGGTTGGTGCACTCGAGATAGGCGGGCTGCCCATCGGCATCGACCATCCGCAGCGCTGCTTCCATGAGCGCCGACCCGAGACCCCTGCCCTGCGCGGCCGGATCCACGCCGATGAACGGCAGATACCAGTGGGGCTCCTGCGGGTGGGCGGCGATCATCCCGGCAAAAAAGGCCGGCGCATCCTCGGGGAAGGCAAGAGCCTCCCCGGCGAGCGCCTGCGCCAGCCCCTCCATGTCGGGCCCAACCCCGGGCGGCAGCCAGAGCGCCACGCTGCGCAGGTCCGCGCTGGCAAGGGCAGAGCCGGCAGCGAAGGCGCCGCCACCCATGTGCGCCACCGTCTGCGGGAACAGTCGCAGGTAGAGAAGCGGGTCGGGAAGCGTCCAGCGTGCCACAGGGTCGGCTGCAAAGGCGGTCACGAGCGTGGCCGCGGCCGCCTCGCGCGTCGATTCGTCCAGCTTCTGCATCCCTGCGGCCCTCCCCTCGCCCGCCGGGCCCGCGCCGCGCGAAGGGTCAGGCCGCCCGCTGCTGCTCCTCGGTGGGCATGGGGCGCTTGTCCATCACCTCGTCCACCATTCCGAATGCCTTGGCCTCGGCTGCGTCCATGAACCGGTCGCGCTCGACCGCATCGGCGATCGTCTCGACCGTCTGGCCGGTATATTCCGCCATCAGCTCGTTCATGCGCTGGCGGATGCGCAGGATCTCGCGCGCCTGGATCTCGATGTCGGTGGCTTGGCCCTGGGCCCCGCCGGAGGGCTGGTGGATCATGATCCGGGCGTTGGTCAGCGCCACGCGCATGCCCGGCTCGCCGGCACACAGGAGGAAGGCCCCCATCGAGGCGGCCTGGCCCACGCACACCGTGCCAACCTTGGGCCGGATGTACCGCATCGTGTCGTGGATTGCCATGCCCGCCGTCACCACCCCGCCGGGCGAGTTGATGTACATGAAGATGTCCTTCTTCGGGTTTTCTGCCTCGAGGAAGAGCAACTGGGCGACGATCAGCGAGGCCATGTTGTCCTCGACGACCCCGGTCAGGAACACGATCCGCTCGCGCAGCAGGCGCGAGAAGATGTCAAACGACCGCTCGCCTCGCGAGGACTGCTCGATGACGATGGGAACAAGACCTGCGGTTTCGGCAGGCTGGCGCAGGGCCCCGAGGGGGTCGGAAAGGAAGCGGTCACGGTCCATGGCGGCGACATTGGCGCTCCGGCCGGCGCCGTCAAGCCCGCCTGTCCACAAGGGGTCCATGTGCGGGCCCATGTGCGGGCCCATGTGCGGGCCCATGTGCGGGTCCATGTGCGGGGCCATGTGCGGGTCCATGTGCGGCAGCGCAGCGCCTTGTCGGGCAGCCGGACCCGCATGGGAAGAAGAGGCAGGCAGGGCCGGCGGTTTGCCGGCCGGCCCGCGCCAGATCCGCGTCAGATCCGCGTCAGATCCGTGCGAGCGTGCCGGTCGCCACAACCGGCCCGGTCGGCGCGCCGGTGGGCGAGCCGCCCTGCGGCTCGAGGCTGACGGCGAGGACTGCGCCATCGGCCACCAGTTCGGCCATGGCGGCGGGCACGGCGATCCGCTGCGCCCCTTTAAGGTCGATGACGCCGAGCGAGCGGGGCCTGCCATCGGCGGGAATGAGCCACAGTTCGGGCACCCGCCCGTCTGCTGCATCGCCGCTGACCGGCGCCAGCACCACTTCCCGGCGGCCGGGGTCGAGCGCGGCTGTGAGCAAGGCGCCCCCCCCTTCGGCGGTCAGCGTGGCAGCAAGCAGCACCGGCGGCTGGGGTGGCGGCCCGCCCGGCGGGCGGGCGAGAAGCAGCGCAAGCGAGAGCGCTGCCATGGCCGCCGTTGCGCCGCGCCAGAGCGCAAGGCTGTTCCACCACCGCAACGCCGGGGCCGGTCGGGGCGCGGGCGTCCGGGCGGCGGTCTCGTCGGCCTCGATCGTCCGGGAAATCCGCGCCCAGAGGCCAGGCGAGGGCGCAACGGGCGGCACCTCGTCGGAAAGCGGCGCAAGCACGGCCACCCACCGGTCGCACAGGCCTGCAAACGCCGGGTCTGTGCGCCGCCGGTCCTCCGCGGCCTGCCGGGCGGCGCCCGCAAGCATGCCCAGCGCCCATTCCAGCGCCAACGCCTCGTCGGGCGGCATCGCCTCCGGGCTGTCGGGCCGGTCCGTGTCGTCGGGCCTGCTCATGCGTCGGCCGCCTCGAGTTGCTGGCGCATACGCTTCAGGCCGCGGAACACCCAGGTCTTGATGGTGCCAACCGGCACCCCCTCCCGCTCCGCAAGCTCGGCGTAGGAAAGCCCCTCGATCCACGCCGCGCGGATAACCGAGGCGTGGCGCGGATCGAGCCCGGCGAGAGCCCGCGCAACCGTGCGCGCGGCACTTGCGCAGTCTGCCGCGCGGTCGGCATGGGCGTCCGGGTCGGCGTGGTGCTCCAGCACGTCCGCAGGCGCCTCGGGCCGGCGGCCGCGCGCGCGCAGGCGGTCGATGGCGCGGTTGCGGGCAATCGCCACCAGCCACGCCTCGCCGCTCGCCTGCCCGGGCCGGAAGCCCCCCGCCTTCTGCCAGATGGTCACAAACACATCCTGGACCACATCCTCGGCATCCTGCCTGTCGCCGAGGATACGCATGGCTACCCCGAGCAGCTTCATGGCGAGGCAATCGTAGAGCGCGCGCAGGGCGTCGCGGTCCCCTTCCGCAACCCGAACCAGCCAGCAATCCACCTCCGTGCGCATGGCTCTGTGGTCCCCTGCGTCCTCTCACAGGTGCCGCATCTGTCGGGCAAGTCAAGCCGCCGGGCGGGCCGGGCCGTGGGGCGCGCGGCCGGCCCGGCGGCATGCCCGCGGATGACTTGGCCCATCGCCTCGGCTACGGACCGCAGCCATGACCGAGATCACGCAGGCGATCCTTGCCGACCACGGGCTTTCCGAAGACGAGTATCAGCGGATCCTCGCAGCCCTTGGCCGCGCGCCCAACCTCCTCGAACTTGGCATCTTCTCGGTCATGTGGTCGGAGCATTGCTCCTACAAGTCGTCGCGCATCCATCTCGCGAGGCTCCCGACCCGCGCGCCCTGGGTGATCGAGGGGCCGGGCGAGAACGCCGGCGTCATCGACATCGGCGACGGCCAGGCCGCCGTCTTCAAGATGGAAAGCCACAACCACCCGAGCTTCATCGAGCCCCACCAGGGCGCGGCCACCGGCGTCGGCGGTATCATGCGCGATGTGTTCACCATGGGCGCCCGGCCCGTCGCGCTCATGAACGCGCTGAGCTTCGGTGCGCATACCCATGAAAAAACACGCCATCTCGTGCGTGGGGTGGTCTCCGGGATCGGCGGATACGGCAATTGTGTCGGCGTGCCGACCGTGGGCGGCGAGATCCGCTTCCACCCGTCGTACAACGGCAACATCCTCGTCAATGCCATGTGCGTCGGCCTTGCACCTGCGGATCGCATCTTCCGCTCCGCCGCTGCGCATCCGGGCGCGCCGGTTGTCTATGTCGGATCGAAGACCGGGCGCGACGGAATCCACGGCGCCACCATGGCCTCGGCCGAGTTCGACGCCGACAGCGAGGACAAGCGCCCGACCGTGCAGGTCGGTGACCCGTTCATGGAAAAGCTGCTGATCGAGGCCTGCCTCGAGCTGATGGCGACCGATGCCATCATTGCGATCCAGGACATGGGGGCGGCCGGGCTGACCTCCTCTTCGGTGGAGATGGCCTCGAGGGGCGGTGTCGGGATCCGGCTCGATCTCGATCGCGTGCCCATGCGCGAAGACGGCATGACGCCCTACGAGCTCATGCTCTCGGAATCGCAGGAGCGGATGCTCATGGTGCTAAAGCCCGGCCGCGAGGGCGAGGCCGCGCGCATCTTTTCGCGCTGGGAGCTCGACTTCGCAGTGATCGGGGAGGTCACAGCCACCGGCCGCCTCGAGCTCTTCTGGCACGGGACGCCGGTGGCCGACCTGCCGCTTGCGCCCATTGGCGCGGATGCGCCCCGCTACGACCGGCCGTGGGTGCCGACTCCGCCCCGGCCGATGCCACGCGACCTGCCGGCCTGCCCCGACCCGCTGGCCGATCTCGTGGCGCTGCTCGGCACCCCCGATCTCGCCTCGCGCCGCTGGGTTTGGGAGCAGTACGACCATATGGTCGGTGCCGACACGGTGCAGCGCCCCGGCGGGGATGCCGCGCTTGTGCGCGTGCACGGCACCGGCAAGGCGCTGGCCATCACCACCGACGTGACACCCCGCTACGTGGCGGCAGACCCGGTCGAGGGCGGCCGGCAGGCGGTCGCCGAGGCGTGGCGCAACATCACGGCAACGGGCGCCACCCCCCTTGCGATCACCGACTGCCTGAACTTTGCCGCGCCAACGCGGCCAGAGGTGATGGGGCAGTTCGTCGGCGCCATCGAGGGCATGGCCGAGGCCTGCCGGGCACTCGATTTTCCGGTCGTCTCCGGCAATGTCAGCCTCTACAATGAAACGGAAGG
This sequence comes from uncultured Sphingomonadaceae bacterium, assembly GCA_937995515.1. Lineage (GTDB taxonomy): Bacteria > Pseudomonadota > Alphaproteobacteria > Sphingomonadales > Sphingomonadaceae > Thermaurantiacus. The sequence continues at coordinate 76,243 of CALKJZ010000021.1, forward strand.
GCGCGGGATCCAGCCGACCCCCTCGGTTGGCGGCGTGGGTCTGATCGCCGACTGGCGCACGGCTGCGGGCATTGCCTTCAGGGGCGAGGGCCACGAGATCTGGCTGGTGGGCCAGACGCGCGGCCACCTCGGCCAGTCGCTGTGGCTGCGCGACCTCCACGGCCGCGAGGAGGGCCCGCCGCCTCCGGTCGATCTGGCCGCCGAGCGCGCCGCGGGAGACTGGGTGCGCGCACGCATCCTCGAGGGTACGGCCACCGCCGTCCACGACCTCTCCGATGGCGGGCTGCTGGTCGCGCTTGCCGAAATGGCGCTGACGGGCGGGATCGGCGCCTCGATTGCGCCGCTTCCCGGGCTTGCCGCTGCAGCCTGGGCCTTCGGCGAGGACCAGGGGCGCTACCTTCTCGCCGTCGCCCCGGGCCGCACACTCAGCCCCTGCCCCGTTGCGCTGGTGCGGCTCGGCACCACGGGCGGCAGCGCGCTTGCGATTGCAGGCCTTGGCTCGATTGACCTTGCCGAGCTCCGCCGCGCGCGCGAGGCCTTCTTCCCCGCCCTCATGGCGCGCTGAGGCTCAGTCGCGCGGGGGGGCTGCCGGGCTCCACCGCCCCGTTCGCGCCGCGGCCAGCCGCACCTCCCACGTCGTTCAGCTCCAGCGCAATCAGCATGACGGCGATGGGCGCGGCCGCCTCCCTGATCGGCTCGGGCGTCCCGTCGCCGATGGACTCGACCACCGCGCGGGCGATGGCCTTTGCCTCCGCGTTGCGCTTAAGCGCAACAAGGCTCGATATCTTGGCCGTGCGCGCGATCATTGCGACCTGCTGCGGTTCCACCGCCTTGGCGCTGCCATAGCGGTCGATCACCCGGTCGAAACTCCGGATCGCGGCGGTGTCATCCTTCGCATCCACCTGCATGAAGCCGCGCACCATCATCGTGAGCGCCACATGGCGTTGCACCTGCGGGTTGCTGCTCGAGCCATAGCGCGCTTCCACCGCCTCGATGCCGCGCATGGCGCCTGCGACATCGCCTGTCTTGCCGATCGCGGCCACGCGCATCCCCATGGCCCTGGACAGCGGCGGATCGAGGCGCGGATCGCCGGCATCGCCAACGCGGGCCAGCACGGCATCAACCTGCTGGATTGCCTGCAGAAACTGCTCGCGGTTGCCGAGCCATTCGCCGCGCGCCGTGAGCCCCCAGGCGAGTTCCGCCCGCATGGCCGGGTCCTGCGCTCCGCCATGCGCCTCTTCAAAGGCCGCAAAGGCGGCAGCTGCATCCTCGTGCCGGCCGAGATGCCCGAGCGCCTCGGCACGGCGCCAGCTGGCGTGGGCCGAATCCGCGCTGCTGGCCGGCGCCGCCTTCGCCATGGCTTCGGCGGCCTCGAGCGCCGCCGGCCAGTTGTTGGCAAGCTCCGCGTTGCGCAGCACAAACCGGTTCTCGCCGGCAGCCGCCGAACCGGCTACCAGCAGCAGCGCCACCATCCATCGGCGCATCGGTTGCTTTTCCCCCCTCTTTCCAACACCTTAGCAGACCTGCGTCAGCGTGTCACGCGCCGGGGGGCAGGCGTTGCGACCGGTCGCCGGGACGGGGCCCGCAACAGGCACCCCGATGCCGGCCCGGATCTCTCAGATGTGGATGGGGTGGCCGCCGACGGCGAGGGCCGCCTCCTTCATCGCCTCGCTGTGGGTGGGATGGGCGTGGCAGGTGAGCGCAATATCCTCTGCCGAGGCGCCAAACTCCATCGCCTGCGCGGCCTGCGCGATCATCGTGCCGGCATGGCGGTTGAGGATGTGCACCCCGAGCACGCGGTCGGTTTCGGCATCGGCGATGATCTTCACGAACCCCGCGGTATCGCGGTTGGTCTTGGCGCGGCTGTTGGCGAGGAACGGAAATCTGCCCACCCTGATCGTGTGGCCGGCGGCCCGGGCCTCCTCTTCCGTCAGCCCCACGCTTGCCACTTCCGGCTGGGTGTAGACGACTGCCGGGATGACGGCGCGGTTGGTGTAGCCCGTCAGCCCGGCGATGTTCTCAGCGACGGCATGGCCCTCGTCCATCGCCTTGTGCGCCAGCATGGGCCCATCGATCACGTCGCCGATTGCCCAGATGCCCGGCACGGCGGTTGCAAAATCGGGGCCCACGGGAATGCGCCCCCGGTCGTCGAGGCTGAGGCCTGCCTTCTCCACGTCGAGCCCGTCGGTGTTGGGCCGCCGGCCCACCGCGAGCAGCACGCGATCGGCCGCAATCGTCTCCGCCGCGCCGCCGGCAGCCGGCTCGACCGTCACCTCCGCCTTCCCGGCCTGCACGGCAATGCCGGTCACCCGGGTGCCAGTTCTGAGACCCATTCCCTGCCTTTTCAGAATCTTCTCAAACTCGGCGCCGATCTCGTGGTCCATGGCCGGCACGATCCGATCGAGAAACTCGACGACCGTCACCTTCGCACCCAGCCGCCGCCACACCGAGCCCATCTCGAGGCCGATGTAACCGCCGCCCACCACCAGCAGATGGCCCGGCACCGCCTCGAGATCGAGGGCCTCGGTCGACGTGATGACGACCTTGCCGTCGGGTTCGAGCCCCGGCGGGAAGGCCACCTCCGAGCCTGTGGCAATCACGATGTCGCGGGCGGTGACGTCCTCGTCGCCCACCATGACCGTCTTCGGCCCGGCAAATCGCGCAGCCCCCTTGAGCCAGGTGATGTTGTTCTTGCGGAACAGATAGGCGACCCCATTGGTCAGCTCGCTGACCGCCTTGTCCTTCTCGGCGCGCATGGCGGCAAGATCGAGGGAGACCCCCGACAGGCCGATGCCGAACTTTGTCCATTCGCCGGCATGGGCCTCCTCGTAGATTTCCGAGGCGTGCAGCAGCGCCTTCGACGGAATGCAGCCGACATTGAGGCAGGTGCCGCCGAGCGTTGCCCGCTTTTCGGCACAGGCCACCCTGAGGCCGAGCTGTGCCGCGCGGATGGCCGCCACATAGCCGCCCGGCCCGCCGCCGATCACCAGCACATCATATCCGGCCATAAAGAAACCCCTACAGGTCGATGAGCAGGCGCGTGGGATCCTCGATCGCCTCCTTCACGCGCACGAGAAAGGTGACCGCCTCCCGTCCGTCGATCAGCCGATGGTCGTAGGACAGCGCGAGATACATCATCGGGCGCACAACGATCTGGCCGCCGCGCACCACCGGCCGCTCCTCGATGCGGTGCATGCCGAGCACGCCCGACTGCGGCGGGTTCAGGATCGGGGTGGAAAGAAGCGAGCCGAACACGCCGCCGTTGGAGATGGTGAAGGTGCCGCCCTGCAGTTCGGAGAGCGCCAGCTTGCCGTCGCGCGCGCGGGCGCCGAAATCGGCGATCGCCTTTTCCGTCTCGGCAAAGGAGAGGATGTCGGCATCGCGCAGCACCGGCACGACGAGCCCGGCCGGCGAGGAGACCGCAACGCCGATATCGGCATGGGCGTGGTAGACGATCTCGTCGCCCTCGATCCGGCCATTGACCGCGGGCACGTCCCTGAGCGCGAGGCAGCAAGCCTTCACGAAGAACGACATGAAGCCAAGCCTCACGCCGTGCTTCTGGAAGAACGCATCCTTGTAGGCGGCGCGCGCTGCCATCACGGCGCTCATATCGACATCGTTGAAGGTGGTGAGGATGGCCGCCGTATCCTGCGCCTCCTTCAGCCGCCGTGCGATGGTCTGCCGGAGCCGCGTCATGCGCACCCGCTCTTCCGCGCGGGGGCGGACCGCCGATGGCGCACCCGCCGGCGCCGCAGCCGCAGGCGGCGGTGCGGCCGCGCTGCGGGCCCTGGCCGTTCCGGCCGCAAGGGCCGCAAGCACGTCGCCCTTTGTCAGCCGGCCGTCCTTGCCCGTGCCGGCGATGCTCGCCGGGTCGAGATCATGCTCGGCAAGGAGCCTGCGGACAGCCGGCGCGAGCGGCCGAATGTCGCCTGCCGGGGCGGCTTCGGGCCCGGGCAGCGGTGCGGGGGCCGGGGGCGCCACCGGTTCCGGCGCGGCCGCGACCGGAGGCCGCCCGGCGGGCGGCTCCGTCGCTTTGGCCGCAGGGGCGGCCGTTGCTGCTGCGGTGGCGCCGGGCTCGACCCGGGCGATCGCCTTGCCCACCTCCACCGTGTCGCCTTCGGCTGCCAGCTGCTCGGCCAGCACGCCAGCGACGGGCGAGGGCACCTCGACGGCCACCTTGTCGGTCTCCAGCATCACGATCGGCTCGTCGGCGGCCACCACCTCGCCGACCTTCTTCAGCCACTGGCCGACACTGGCCTCGGTGATGCTTTCGCCAAGCGGCGGAATGATAATGTCTTCGGCCATCGGCCCCGTTTCCCCCGGTATCAGCCGGCCGCTCAGGCGGCCTTCCTGCGCGCGCTCCTGAGGCTCGACTTGATGGCCGAGCGGACTTCCGCCTTCGAATGGCCGAGCGCTTCGGCCACCAGCTTGGCCTGCTCCGCCTGGTGGCGACGCAGGAGGCCTGTGGCCGTTGCCGCCGAGGCGGCACGGCCGGCATAGGCCGGGCGGACGCCCAGCGCCTCCTCGATCAGCGGCTCGACAAAGAGCCAGGCGCCGGCATTGCGCGGCTCCTCCTGCGCCCAGACCACCGTGCTGAGGGCTGGGAAGCGCTTCGCATAGGCTGCAATCACATCGCCCGGAAACGGGTAGAGCTGCTCGACCCGAAGGATATAGACATCCTCCCGCCGCTCGGCATCGCGCGCCTCGGCAAGATCGTAGAAGACCTTGCCCGAGCACAGGATCAGCCGCCGGACCGCCTTCGGATCGGGTGTGGCAAGATCGTCGAGCACGCGGTGAAAGCTTGTGCCCTCGCCCATCTCGGACAGCCGCGAGACCGCCCGCTTGTGCCGCAGCAGCGACTTGGGTGTCATGATCACCAGCGGCTTGCGGAACGGACGCAGCATCTGCCGGCGCAGGATGTGGAAATAATTGGCCGGCGTCGTGCAGTTGGCCACCTGGAGATTGTCTTCCGCGCAAAGCTGCAGGAAGCGCTCCAGCCGCGCCGAACTGTGTTCCGGCCCCTGCCCCTCATAGCCGTGCGGCAGCAGCATCACGAGCCCGTTGGCGCGCAGCCACTTCGCCTCGCCGCTGGCGATGAACTGGTCGATCATCACCTGTGCGCCGTTGGCGAAATCGCCGAACTGGGCTTCCCAGAGCACCAGCGTGTTGGGGTCGGCGCCGGCAAAGCCATATTCGAAGCCCAGCACGCCGAACTCCGAGAGCGGCGAGTCCCGGACTTCGGCATAGCCGCCGAGCGTGGCCAGCGGCACATGCTTGGCCCCGGTCTCCTGGTCGTGCCAGACGGCGTGGCGCTGGCTGAAGGTGCCCCGGCCCGAATCCTGGCCCGAGAGCCGCACGCCATAGGACGGCTTGCCCGCGATGAGGCTTGCAAATGCCAGCTCTTCGGCCGTCGCCCAGTCCAGCCCCTCGCCGCTTTCGACCGCCCTGTCGCGCGCCTCGATCACCCGCTTCAGGGTGCGGTGGATGGCAAAGCCTTCGGGGATGGCATGCAGCTTGCGAGCCAGCGCGCGGAGCTCGCCGACCGCCACGCCCGTCTCGGCGCCGCGCCGCGCTGTGACCGGGTCGGCCGGCTGGCCGAGGCCCGCCCAGCGCCCCTCGAACCATTCGGCCTTGCGCGGCACGAATCCGGGTGCCGCGGCAAACTCGGCCTCGAGCAGGTCGGTCACCCGGCGGATCTCGGCGGCGATCCACTCGGGCGTCACCAGCCCCTCGGCCACCAGCCGGTCGCCATAGACCTTGCTGACCGGCGGGTGCTTTGCAATCGCGGCGTACATGAGCGGCTGGGTGAAGCTCGGCTCGTCGCTCTCGTTGTGGCCGAAGCGGCGGTAGCACCACATGTCGATGACAACATCGCGGCGGAAGCGCTGGCGGAACTCGGTTGCGACCTTGGTCGCAAAGGTCACCGCCTCGGGATCGTCGCCGTTCACGTGGAAGATCGGCGCCTGCACCATCTTTGCGACATCGGACGGATAGGGCGAGGAGCGGGCAAACGCCGGCGAGGTGGTAAAGCCGATCTGGTTGTTGATAACGAAATGGACCGTGCCGCCGGTGGAATAGCCGGGAACGCCGGAGAGCGCGAAACATTCCGCCACAATGCCCTGGCCGGCGAACGCGGCATCGCCGTGCAGCAGCACCGGCAGCACCTCGCCCTGGTTCTCGTGCGCAGCGCCCGGCCTGCCCTCGTCGGCTGCGCGCATGCGCTGGTTTGCGCGCACCTTGCCGAGGACGACCGGGTTCACCGCTTCGAGGTGCGACGGGTTGGGGGTGAGCGACAGGTGGACCCGGTTGCCGTCGAACTCCCGGTCGGTCGAGGTGCCGAGGTGATACTTGACATCGCCCGACCCGCCGACATCGTCGGGGTTAGAGGAGCCGCCGCCAAACTCGTGGAAGATGGCCTGCAGCGGCTTCTGCATCACCAGCGCCAGCACGTTGAGCCGCCCGCGGTGCGGCATGCCGATCACGATCTCTTTGACACCATTGGCGCCGCCGACCTTGATGATGCTCTCAAGCGCCGGCACGGCAGCCTCGCCGCCATCAAGCCCGAAGCGCTTGGTGCCCACATATTTGCGGCCAAGGAAGGCCTCGAACTGCTCGGCGGCAATGATGCGCGCGAGAATCGCCGTCTTGCCCTCGGGCGTGAAATGGATTTCGGCATCGCGACCCTCGAACCGCTCCTGCAGGAAGCGCCGCTCCTCGACATCGTTGATGTGCATGTATTCGAGGCCGACCTTGCCGCAGTAGTTGCGCTGGAGGGTCGCCACCAGCTCGGCAACCGTTGCCGTCTCGAACCCGAGCACGCCGCCCAGAAAGACACGCCGGCCCGGGTCGGCCAGCCCGTGCCACTCGGGCGTGAGGTCCGGCGTGAATGCACGCTTCTCGAGGCCCAGGGGGTCGAGGTCGGCCGCAAGGTGCCCGCGCACCCGGTAGGTGCGGATGAGCATCATGGCGCGGATGGAATCCTGTGCCGCCTGCTGCGCCTCGGCCTCCGAAAGCCCGTCTGCCGGCCGCCCTTCCGCCCGCGCGACGGCAGGCGCAGCCTGTGCCTTCAGCTCCGCCGGGTCGGGCAGGCTCGGGTCGAGCGCGAGGCTCAGATCGTCGGCCGGGAGCACGGGCCAGCCGCGGCGCTGCCAGCTCGGCTTCGCTTCCCGTTCGGAGAGGGCGGCGGCATCGAGATCAAGCGGGACCGGTTGGCCGGGGGTCAGCATCGGCGCGTTACTCCTCGGTGAGCGCCCGACACGCTAGCCCCGCCTTGCAGCCGTGCCAACCGCGACCTTGGTTTGGAATGGCGGCAAATGGCTGCCATGCAGCCGGGTGCGGGCCCATCCTCAGCGCTGCGAGCCCAGCAGGGCCTTGAGCGTCGTGCCCAGCTCCGAGGGGCTCCTCGACACACGGATGCCGGCGGCTTCCATGGCCGCGATCTTGTCGTCGGCCCGGCCCTTGCCGCCCGAGACGATCGCACCCGCATGGCCCATGCGCCGGCCCGGGGGGGCCGTGGTGCCGGCGATGAAGCCGACCATGGGCTTCGCCCGCCCCGCGCGGCGCTCGCTCTCGATGAAGGCGGCCGCTTCCTCCTCGGCGCTGCCGCCGATCTCGCCGATCATGATGATGCTCTCGGTCGCCGGGTCGGCGAGGAACATTTCGAGCACGTCGATGAAGTTCGTGCCATTGACCGGGTCGCCACCGATGCCGACCGCGGTCGTCTGCCCAAGCCCTGCCTGCGAGGTCTGGAACACCGCCTCGTAGGTGAGCGTGCCGGACCGCGAGACGATCCCCACCGAGCCCCTGCGGAAGATCGAGCCGGGCATGATTCCGATCTTGCATTCGCCGGGCGTCAAGACACCGGGGCAGTTCGGCCCGACAAGACGCGACTTCGAGCCGGTGAGCGCGCGCTTGACCGGCACCATGTCGAGCACCGGAATGCCTTCGGTGATGCACACGATGAGCGGGATCTCCGCGGCAATCGCCTCGAGGATTGCGTCTGCCGCGCCGAAGGGCGGCACATAGACAACGCTTGCGTTGGCGCCCGTCGCCGCCCTCGCCTCGGCCACCGTCTCGAACACCGGAAGGCCGAGGTGGGTGCTGCCCCCCTTGCCGGGCGCGACCCCGCCGACGAGCTTCGTGCCATAGGCCAGCGCCTGCTCGGAATGGAAGGTGCCCTGCTTCCCCGTGAACCCCTGGGTGATGACCCGGGTTTCGCTGTTGACAAGGATGCTCATCGCTCAGCCCCCCCTGACCGCGGCCACAATCTTGCGCGCGGCATCGCCAAGATCGTCGGCCGGGGTGATCGCAAGGCCCGACTGCGCGAGGATTGCCTTGCCTTCCGCCACATTGGTGCCCTCCAGCCGCACGACGAGCGGCACCTTCAGGTCCACCTCCCGCGCGGCGGCGATGATCCCCTCGGCGATGATGTCGCAGCGCATGATGCCGCCGAAGATGTTCACAAGGATGCCCTCGACCGCCGGGTCTGCGAGGATGAGCTTGAAGGCCTCCGTCACCTTCTCCCGGCTGGCACCGCCGCCGACATCGAGGAAGTTGGCCGGCTCGCCGCCTGACAGCTTGATGATGTCCATCGTCGCCATGGCGAGCCCGGCGCCGTTCACGAGACAGCCGATGTTGCCATCCAGCTTGATGAAGGCGAGGTCATGCTTCGACGCCTCGATCTCGGCAGGCTCCTCCTCGCCGAGGTCGCGCAGTTCGAGCACCTCCGGATGCCGCGCCAGCGCATTGGAATCGAAGTTCATCTTGGCATCGAGCACCAGCAGCCGGTCGCCGCAGACGGCGAGCGGGTTGATTTCCACCTGGCTTGCATCGAGCTCGACGAACGCCCGGTAGAGCTTCGCCGACACCTCCGCTGCCTGCCTTGCAAGATCGCCCGAAAGCCCGAGCGCGGCTGCCACCCGCCGGCCATGGTGCGGCCGCCAGCCGGTTGCCGGGTCGACCGTCAGCGTCACAATCTTCTCGGGCGTCTCGTGCGCCACCGCCTCGATGTCCATGCCGCCTTCCGTCGAGACAACGGCCGCCACCCGGCCGGATCCGCGATCAACGAGGAAGGCAAGGTAGAACTCGCGGTCGATGTCCACCCCGTCCGTGACATAGAGGCGCTTCACCTGCCGCCCCGCAGGCCCGGTCTGGACTGTCACCAGCGTGCGGCCGAGCATCTCGGTGGCGTGGGCGCGCACCTCCTCGGCCGAGCGGGCAAGCCGCACGCCGCCCTTCGCCTCGGGGCCGAGCTCCAGGAACCGGCCCTTGCCGCGCCCGCCGGCGTGGATCTGCGCCTTCACCACATAGAGCGGCCCCGGCAGGGCTGCGACCGCATCGACCGCCTCCTCGACCGAGAAGGCGGCAACCCCCTTCGGCACCGGAACGCCGAAGCGGGCCAGAAGGTCCTTGGCCTGATATTCGTGGATGTTCATAGAGCCTCCATCGGGTAAAGGCCAAGGCGCGCAAACAGCTCCTCGTCGTGGTCGATGCCGGGGTTGCCTGCGGTGAGCAGCCGGTCGCCGACAAAGAGGGAGTTCGCGCCGGCAAGGAAGCAAAGGGCCTGGGTCTCGTCGCTCATGCCGGTGCGCCCGGCCGAAAGCCGGACCATTGCGCGCGGCATGGTGATGCGGGCCACGGCAACGGTCCGGGCAAGCTCGATGCCGTCGATGGCCGGCTGCCGCCCTTCTCGGACCGCATCGCCGAGCGGCGTGCCGGCGATGGGCACCAGCGCGTTGATGGGCACGCTTTCCGGATGCGGGGCAAGCGTTGCAAGCGCATGGATCAGTCCGATCCTGTCGTCGCGGCTTTCGCCCATGCCGACAATGCCGCCGCAGCAGACGCGGATTCCCGCCTTCCGCACAAGGCCAAGCGTCTCCAGCCGGTCGGCATAGCTGCGCGTGGAAACGATGCGGCCATAATAGTCGGGCGACGTGTCGAGGTTGTGGTTGTAATAGTCGAGCCCGGCCTCGGCGAGCGCTGCCGCCTGGCGTTCCGTCAGCATCCCGAGTGTCATGCAGGTCTCAAGGCCGAGGGCGCGAACCCCCCTTACCATCTCGGCGAGCCGCCCGAGATCCCGGTCCTTCGGGCTGCGCCATGCCGCACCCATGCAGAAGCGGGTCGCACCCGAATCGCGCGCCCGCCGGGCCGCTTCGACCACTGCGTCCGCATCGAGGAGCTTCGACGCCGCAACGCCCGTCGCATGGGCCGAGGACTGGGCGCAATAGCCGCAGTCCTCCGGGCAGCCGCCGGTCTTGACCGACAGGAGCCGCGAGCGCTGCACGGCATTGGGATCGAACACCGCCCGATGGACTCGCTGCGCCTCGAACAGGAGATCCGCAAACGGCAGCGCGAAGAGGCCTGCGACCTCCTCGCGGCTCCAGTCCGTGCGCGGGAGCGGGCTCACCCGGGCCACCGGGCCGTTCACCGGGCCGTTCACCGGGCCGTTCAGCCGAGCGCCGGCTCGATGGCCCGGCAGGCCGCCACCAGCTCTTTCACCGCGTTGACCGAGACCTCGAAGTTCGCCCGCGCCGCATCGTCGAGCGCAATCTCGACCACGCGCTCGACCCCGCCGGCCCCGATCACCACCGGCACGCCGACATAGAGATCGTCGACCCCATACTGGCCGGTGAGATGGGCAGCGCAGGGCAGGAGCCGCTTCTGGTCCTTGAGATAGGACTCCGCCATGGCGATCGCCGAGGCCGCGGGTGCATAATAGGCCGAGCCGGTCTTCAGGAGCCCCACGATCTCGCCGCCACCGCCGCGGGTGCGCTGGACGATGGCGTCGATCCGCTCCTCGGTGCTCCAGCCCATCGCCAGCAGATCCGGCACCGGAATGCCGGCGACGGTTGAATATTTGACGACCGGCACCATCGTGTCGCCATGGCCGCCGAGCACGAAGGCGGTCACGTCCTTCACCGATACGCCGAACTCCTCGGCGAGGAAGTGCCGGAAGCGGGCAGAATCGAGGACCCCCGCCATCCCCACCACCATTGCGTGCGGCAGGCCCGAGAATTCGCGCAGCGCCCAGACCATCGCATCGAGCGGGTTGGTGACGCAGATGACGAAGGCACCGGGCGCGTGCGCGCGGATCCCCTCGCCGACCGCCTTCATGACCTTGAGGTTGATGCCGAGGAGATCGTCGCGGCTCATGCCCGGCTTGCGCGGCACGCCTGCAGTGACGATCACCACGTCGGCGCCGGCAATGTCGGCATAGTCCTGCGTGCCCCGCAGGCGGGCGTCGAACCCGTCGACCGGTGCCGACTGCGCGATGTCGAGCGCCTTGCCCTGCGGCAGGCCCTCGGCGATGTCGAACAGCACCACGTCGCCCAGCTCCTTGAGGCCGATGAGATGGGCGAGCGTGCCCCCGATCATGCCGGAGCCAATGAGCGCGATCCGCCTGCGTGCCATGCAATCCCCCGTGGTTGGCCCGAACGTCGGCTGCCCTCTGCCCTTGGCCCCGGCACGCGTCAACGCCCGGTTCAGCCCTGCGCCCCGTGGCCCAGCGCCATCCAGGCCGCCGACTGCATCTCGTGCAGCCGGCTTGCCGTGCGGGCAAACTCGAAGGCGCCATCGCCTGCGGCGTAGAGCTGGTCGGGCGGCGCGTCGGCAGCCATCACCAGCTTCACCCGATATTCGTAGAGCGCATCGACAAGGTTGCGCAGCCGCTCGGCCTGGTTGCGCATCTCGGGGCCCATCCGCGGCACGCCAACGAGAAACACGGTATGATAGCGCCGGGCCACGGCCAGATAGTCGGCTGCCGAATAGGGCGCATCGATCAGCTTGCGGAACGAGAAGACGGCCACCCCCTTCAGCGACTTGGGCACATGCAGCACGCGGCCGCCGCCGAGCGCGATGTCGGCGGTCGGCACATGCGCCCGGTCTTCGACCGGAAAGTCGGTCAGCCGGAAGAACAGCTCGGCCATTGCCGCCGAGGCCTCGGGGCCGTTCGGCACATGATAGACGGGAAGCCCGCCCATCCGGTCGAGCCGGTAGTCCGTCGGGCCATCGAGCGCCAGCACGTCGAAGCGGTCCATCACCAGCGCGATGAAGGGCAGGAACAGCTCGCGGTTGAGGCCGCCCTCGTAGAGCGTCTCCGGGTGGCGGTTGGAGGTTGCAACCATCACCGTTCCGGCCTCCAGCATCGCGGTGAACAGGCGCGAGAGGATCATCGCATCGGCCGGGTTGGTGACCTGCAGCTCGTCGAAGGCAAAGAGGCGCGCCTCCGCCGCCCAGCCGCGCGCCACCGCCAGCACCGGGTTGGCCAGCCGCTGTGCGCGCGCGGCGTGGATGCGGGCGTGGGTTTCGGCCATGAACTCGTGAAAATGGATCCGCCGCCGCCGCGCCACCCCGGCCTCGGCGACGAACAGGTCCATCAGCATCGACTTGCCGCGCCCGGTGCCGCCCCAGAGGTAGATGCTGCGGGGTGCGGCGGGCGCCTGCCTGCCGCGGAGCCGCGCAAGAAGCGACGGCCGCGGCGCCGGCCGCACCAGCGCTCGCGCCAGCGCGTCGAGGCGGCCCACGGCCTGCGCCTGGTCGGCATCTGGCCGGAGCTCGCCCGAGGCGAGGAGCGCGTCATATCGCGCGCGGATGCCGCTCATCGCCCCGGTCGGGGCACCTTTCTGAGGAGCCCGTGCCACTGGGCGACAAGATGCGCGCCATCCCGCTGTGCGAGCGTGCCAGCCACCCACACGAGCCGGCCCGTTTCCTTCACGATCCGCCCGCGCCCCTCGAGCACCTCGCCCACGGTTCCGGCGCCAAGAAAATCGGTTGCGGCCTGCACCGTGACCGCCGCCTGCGTTTCCAGCATGTGGCGGATGGTGGCGAACATCACCACGTCGACAAACGCCATCAGGAAGCCGCCGTGGAGGAAGCCAAGGCCGTTGGAATGCCGCCGCCCGGTCTCGATGCACGAGAGGATGCCCGGCGTGCCGTCGGGCCAGGGGGCGTCGCGATAGTAGACATCGCCGAGGCCGTCGACAAAGCGCCCCTCGGGGCGCGCATGCCAGGCCTTCCAGCCGGCCCAGGGCCCCTTTTCCACGAGCGTTGCAGGCATGGACGCCGCGGTTAGCGGGCCGGCAGGGGCCGCACAAGCCGCTTGCATGGGCAAGGATCCCGGCGCACCATGGCCACTCTGGAGACCCGGATGTCAAGCCGCGCGGAACAGACACAACCCTGGTGGTGGGAACTGCTCGGCTTCACCCGCCACGCGCGCAGGCGCATGCAGCAGCGCTGCGTGCCCGAATGGGTGGTCGAAACCGTGATTGCCCACGGCGAGCTGCACCACGCCGGCGACGGCGACGTCTCCTACAGCTTTTCCACCCGCGCCTGGCGCCGCCTGCGCGCCGAAGACCCGGAGCTGCTGCACGCTCTGGAGCGCTGGCGGAACGTCTATGTGGTGCTCACTGCCGAGGGCGAGGTGAAGACGGTGGCACGGCGCCGCACCAGCCCGGCCCACAGCCGCCGCAGGCCCGGGCCCGCATGACGGTCAGGACAGCCCGCACCGGGCCGGTGCTGACAGTCCTGATCGACCGCCCGGGCGTGCGCAACGCTGTCGACCCGGAGACGGCAGCCGCCCTGCGCGAGGCCTTTGCGGGCCTTGCCGCCGACCCGACGCTCCATGTCGCCGTGCTTGCCGGCGCGGGCGGCACCTTTTGCGCCGGGTTCGACCTGAGGGCCGTCTCGCCGGCTGCGCACGCCCCGGAGGGCCCCGGCCCAATGGGCCCCACGCGCACCCGGCCCGAAAAGCCCGTGATCGCAGCCGTCGAGGGGCATGCCGTGGCCGGCGGGCTGGAACTGGCGCTGTGGTGCGACCTGCGCGTTGCCTCGCAGACGGCCATCTTCGGCGTGTTCTGCCGCCGCTGGGGCGTGCCGCTCATCGATGGCGGCACCGTGCGCCTGCCCCGCATCGTGGGCCAGGGGCGCGCGCTCGACATGATCCTGACTGGACGGGCGGTCGGTGCCGAGGAGGCGCTGGCCTGGGGCCTTGCCGACCGGCTCGTGCCCGCAGGCCGGGCGCTCGTCGAAGCGCAGGCGCTTGCCGCCGAGATCGCCCGCTTTCCGCAGCTCTGCCTGCGCGCCGACCGCGCCTCGGCGCTCGACCAGTGGAGCCTGCCGCTCGACCGCGCGCTCGAGGCGGAGGCGCTCGGCGGCGGGGCACCGCTCGCGCGCGAGGCGCCCGAAGGCGCGGCACGCTTCGTGGCAGGCGCCGGGCGCGGCGGACAGTTCGAGGCGGGCTGAGGCGCCGGGCTCAGGCCGGCACCCCTTGCGCGCCTGCGCACCGACACGTCCAATGGGCCGGCTGTGCCAGCGCGGGTGGGAGGTGGCTGGCCCCCCGCGTGCGACCGCATCGTCCATCGCGCGTTCCGTCGCGCACCGGCGCGCAGGAGCGCTGGCGGACAACCACGACCTGCGCGACCTGCGCGACTGGCACTGAGGCGCCCGCGCGCGTCAGGGCGCCCGCGCCCTGCTCCTGCCTCCCGAACCCCTGCCCCGGCACTGAGGCGCCCGCGCGCCTCAGAGCGCCCCCCGCGCGCCCGCCTGCGCCAGCGCGTCCATGCCGCGGATGATGGTGTTGGGAAGCCGGCTGTTGTCGAACTCGCCGGGCATGCCCGGCCGGCGGGTCGGCGGCGGGCCGAAGCGGAGCACCACCAGATCCCGCGAGGGCACGATCCACATCGCCTGGTTGCCCGAGCCGTCGAACAGGAAGAGATCGTCGGCCAGGTAGCATTCGGAGTGGAGCACCCCGACCTTCTGCGACCGCTCCGGAAACCAGCGCAGCCGCTTCACGCACGGCCGGCCGATCCACATGTGGAGGCCCCAGTGCGGGTTGGCCGGAGACGGGGTGACGGTCTGCGCCACCCAGCCCTCGGGCAGGATCCGCTCGCCCTCCCACACGCCGTCGCGGGCCAGAAGGATGCCGAGGCGCACGAAACTCTCGGCCGGCAGCATCAGGCAGCAGCCCGCGTGGGCAAGCCCGCCGGGCCGGTTCACATAGACCGTGCCCCCGGCCGCGCCGATGGGCTTCAGGAGATGCTCGCCCACGTAATCGGCATAGCGCATGCCGGTTGCTCGTTCGACCACGATGGCAAGCACGTCGCTTGTGATCATGCTGTAGTCGTATTCCGTGCCCGGCGCATAGTCGAGCCGCGTCTCGTCGATCAGGATGCGCTCGTGGTGGCTGGAGAGATACTCGCGCATCGTCAGCGACCATGGCCAGAAGTTGTTGTAGGTAAAGCGGCTGATTCCACTGGAATTCTGCAGGAACTGGCGGATGGTGGGCGCCTCCTTGTCGGTTCCTTTCCATTCGGTGATGAAATCCGAGACCGGCTGGTCAAGGCTGCGGATGTGCCCCTGTGCAATCGCCCGGCCGATCACGATGCCCACCACCATCTTGGCCATGGACTTGGAGGCGATGAGATCGTCCGGCCTGTGGCCGCCGAAATAGGCGGCCTTCTGCACCGCCCCACCCTGCCAGACGACGAGCCCGTCCGATTTCACCTCGTGGGCATAGGCCACGGCCTCAGCGAGGTGGCCGGCCGCCACCGACGGCCGGTCTGCGTGCGCAAGCGGCACGAATGCCGCGCCCGGCACCGGGTCGACCGGCTCATACCAGTCCGCCCGCTGGCTTTCGCCCCGGAACTGCGAGACGGCCATGCGCATGTAGCGGGCCATATAGTCGCGGTTTGCAAGCCACGCGACCGCTGGCGCTGCCACAAGCACGAGACCGGCAAGGCCCATCCACCTGAAGACGCGCGCGATCATGCAACCCGTCCCGCCCGGGGCGTGCGCCCCGTGCCGGTTGCAACCAGAAGTGCCGCGCCCATCAGGGCAGCACCGATCAGGAACGGGCTCGACGGCCCGAGCGCCTCGTAGAAGCTGCCCGAAACCGCCGGGCCGATGATCCGCCCCATGGCCGAGGCTCCCTGTGTCAGCCCGTTGATGAGCCCGCGGTCCTGGTCGTCGGTGGTGGCGGCAACCAGCGTCTGGTAGGCGGGGTTGAATGTGCCAACCCCGGTGGCCGTGACCGCAAGCGCCACAAGGACCGAGGCCGAACCGCCGGCCAGCCCCAGCCCGGCGAGCCCCAGCGTGTAGAGGAGGATCCCGCCGAGCACGACTCGGCGCGGCCCGAAGCGGCGGGCGAGAGGCGCCGCACCGGCGCCCTGGACGGCAGTCGAAATGGTACCGATGAGGCCGAACGCAAGCCCCACATCCCGCGGCGACCAGGCCAGCACATCGTCGGCAAAGAGCGCGAAGGTGGTCTCCATCATCGCGGCCGAGCCAATCACGAGGAGCGAGACGAGCATGAGCCCGAGCACCGCCGGCTTGGCGGCAAGAACCGCCCCCGCGGAGGGCGTCGGTCCGAGGTTGCGCGTGGCTGCGCGGCGCGCCGGCGGGAGGCTTTCGGGCAGGCGCCACCCCACGAGGAGGGCGGCAGCAAGCGTGATCCCGGCGGCAACCCATGCCACGCGTGCAAACTCGGCAAGGCCCGGCGCTTGGCCTGCCACCAGCCCGCCGACCGCCGGCCCGAAGATGAACCCGAGCCCGAAGGCCGCCCCGAGGAGGCCCATCGCCTTCGGCCGCTCGGCCTCGCCGGTTGCATCTCCCACATAGGCGAAGGCGACGGCGATGTTGCCCGCCATCAGGCCGCCGAACAGGCGCGCGGCGCCCAGCGACCAGATGTCGGTGGCATGGGCCATCCACGCATAGGAGAGCACACTGCCCGCAAGCGACAGGATCAGGATTGGCCGGCGGCCGAACCGGTCGGAAAGCCGGCCCCAGAGCGGCGAGCCTACGAACTGGCCGAGCGAATAGGCACCAAGCGCTACCGTGATCAGCGCGGGCGCAGCGCCGAGCGCCCGGCCCCAGAAGGGAAACACGGGCAGCACCACACCAAAGCCCATGAGGCTCACGAACACCACGAGGAACAGGGGCAGCAGCCGGGTGCTGCCGCCTCGTGCGTCGCCTCGTGCGTCACCTCGGCTCACTCGGCGGCCGTCTGCAGCGGCACGGCGGCGGCCTTTGCCGGGATGAGCGGCACCGTCTTCAGCACGAAGTTGCGACCCTGTGCCGCACGTCGCGCCGGAGAGGGGATCACCAGCGCCCGCTTGCCGTCGAGATGCTGGCGCAGCGTGTCGACATCGATGGCCCAGCCGCGCTCGATCAGCTGGCGGCGGCGCTGGCGGAAGGCGTTCATCAGCCCGTCGGACTTGACAGACAGCTCCTCGCGCAGGTCGGTCGGCACGATCTCAGGGCAGATTTTCTCCACGATCACCGTATCCTGCTCAAAGATCTTGAGGGTACGCCTGCGGCTGTCGGAATCGAAGAGCGGGCTGCGGAAGAAGTTGCGCGCCATGATCCATCGGGTCAGCGTCGTCGTCTCGTCGACCGGCGTGTTCACGTCGAAGATCACCATGCGCCATGTCTCGGTCAGCCAGACATCGAGCCGCATCGTCGCGCCGGAGAGGTGGAAGCTCGGCCGGGCCTGGACGGGCGTGCGCTCCTTGCGCATCAGCTTCCAGATGCCGCGCGGCAGCGGCGGGATGTAGGTAACCTTGGCGCGCGCCGACCATTCATCGGATTCCACTTCGAAATCATGGATTTCCGCACGATTCCTGTCACCAAAACTGGGGTGGACGAAGGGGGCGTGGCTGAAATCGAGGCCGTTCTCCACGATCCGGGCATAGTTGGCCTTCCAGTGCCATGCGCCGCGGATGGTGCGCCAGTTGGCAGTGTCGGAAAACTCGGGAAACTCCGGAAGCGGCGCCCGCTCGGCCTCGGGCAGGTCGCCGAGGAACACCCACACCCAGCCGTAGCGCTCCTCGACTGGATAGCTGTCCACCCGGGCGCGCTTCGGAATCGGCGTGTCGGCGGGCAGCGAGGGGATCCGCACCACCTGGCCTGTGCCGTCGAACTGCCAGCCATGGTAGGGGCACTCGACACAGCCCTTCTCGATGCGCCCCTCGCCCAGCGAGGCGCCGCGATGCACGCAGACATCGGAGATGCAGTGAACGGCGCCTGCGGCATCGCGGAACAGGGCGAAGTCGAGCCCGCACATCCGCACCTTGCGCGGCGCCTCGCGGGTGATTTCGGCTGATTCTGCCGCCACATACCACTGGTTGATGATCATGGGACCTCCACGAGCGAGGTGAGCGCCGAGGGCAGGCCGAGATCGGCGCATCGAAGCAGGGTTTCGGATTGGGGATCGAGTTCGGCAAGCCGGCCGCCGAGGAAGTCCAGCACGAAGACGGAGGTGCGCGAGGGACGCAGCACCACATTCGCCCAGCCCGGGCGGCCGGCGGCGGGCGGCGGCAGCGCAACCGTGCCGACATGCTCCAGCCGCGCCCCGGCACGGCGAAGCCGCACGAGCCCGGTGCCGGTGGCAACGAGCAGGTCGCCGCCGGGGAGCGCTGCAAGCCCGAACAGCATCGCCGGCGGCGCCTCGAGGGTGAAGACCGGGCCAAGGCGGCGATCGCGCACCAGATCGTGGCCGAAGATGTGCGGGCCGGTCTCCGAAAGGTGAAAGAGCGTCTCGCCATCGGGCGCGAGCGCCATGTGGGTGACGCCCAGAAACCCGCCCACGCCGCCGTGCCACTGCGTGTCATAGGCGTGCACCCGGGTCATCGTCCGGTCGAACCGGTGCACGCGGCCGGTGCCCGCAAACGGGCCCGCGGGGCCGGCCAGATGCTCGCCGAGGAGAATGTCACCCTCTGGCATCACGCACATCGGCCCGAACGGATGATCGCCGACCGGCGGCGGCGGCATGGGCTCTCCCTCGCGGTCGAACCGGCTGATGGCGCGCGCCTGCGGGTCAAGCGCCCAGAGATGGCCCTCGGGATCGAAGCCGAGATGGGCGACCAGCCCGACATGGCCGGTGCTCGCCGTGCTGCGAAGCGAAAGATCGGGCCGCAGCTGGCGCAGGGCACCATCGCCGGTGGGGTAGCGCGCGCCGGGATGGAGCCGCGTGGCGGCGACCAGGATGTCGCCGGCGAGCAGGGGCTCGAGGGACCGGACGGTCAACTTTCCTGTCCGTCGAGGTCGCGGGCCGCGCGCTCGAGCGTGCGGTCCACCATGTCCATCACCGTCACCCAGGCGGTCTCCGACGAAAGATCGAAGCCGAAGAAGACCGGCTGGTGGTAGGCGCGCAGGCCGAGATAGGTGGCGCAGGTATAAGCAACGAGGTTGAGCGCGGCCATGTCCGGGGTCCGCAGCGCCGGATCGGAGGCAATCACCCGCTCGAAATCCGAGCGCACCAGCTGGCGCACATGGTCAACTGCCTCCTTCACTTCCGCCGAGCGCAGGAACTCGCCGGCAAGAAGCTCGCAGAGCCTCGGGTTGCGGCGCAGGCTCTCGGCGTAGCAGGCATTGACATGCCGCAGCTTCTCGCCCGGCGGCCGCGCGGCAAACACCTCCCACGGCTCGCCGATGATATCCTCGAGGCTGTGCCAGACCGTCCGTTCGCGCACCCACGCGCCCGCAACGCCGGCCAGCCCGCCGAAATAGTCGTAAAGCTGCTTCTTCCCGATCCCGGCTTCCTTGACCAGCGCGTTGACGCCAAGGGCGGACACCCCGCCGCGCTCCAGCAGCCGGTCGAACGCGGCAAGGATTGCCTCTTCCGTCGCACGCCGGCGATCCTGCTGGCGCCTCCGGCGCGGCTCGGCGTGCGGCGACATTGGCGCGGTCATGCGGCTCCCCTGGCTCGGCTCCCGGATCTGGCGATTGGCACTTGACGCCGGGCGCAACCGGCCGCAGAAAGTAGACCGGACGGTCAACTTTGCAACCCCCTTTTCGCACGGGACATCCGTCGAAGGGGACCCACGCAGAGACACCGGCCAGGGGATGCGCGGCGCCGTCAACGGTGCCGGAGCTTGGTGGGGACACGCACATGGAGATGGATGCAAGCGGAACACGCGGCAGGAGCAGCCCGGCGCGGCGCGCGCGTGCCGCGCGGCTGTGCCTTTCGGTGGCAGCAATGGCCGTGGCAACGCCCGCGTGGACGTCGGAGACCGCGGCCGATGCGGGCGCGGGCATTGCCGACATCATCGTGACCGCGCGCAAGCGCGCCGAGGCGCTGCAGGATGTGCCGCTTGCCATCCGCGCGTTCGAGGAGGGCACGATCACCCGCGAGGGGCTGCGCAACGTCGAGGACGTGACCCGCCTGGTGCCTGGTCTCACCTTCGACATGGGCGGGTTCCTGAACGACACGCGGCCCGCAGTCCGCGGCATGCAGGCCGAACGCGGCCGGCCCTCGGTTGCGGTGCTGATCGACGGGCAGGATCTCTCGGGCGAGAATCTCTCGATCGCCGGCGGCGGCGCGAGCCTGAACGCCTCGCTGTTCGATCTGGAGCGGGTCGAGGTGGTCAAGGGCCCCCAGGCGGTGCTCTATGGCCGCAATGCCTTCGCAGGCGCCATCAACTATGTGACCCGCGATCCGCAGGGCAGCCTCGAGGGCCGCGTGAACGGCGAGCTGGCCGAGGGCGGGCTCAAGGCCATCGAGGGCGCGATCAACGTGCCCATCATCGGCGACCGGCTGGCAATCCGCGTCAATGGTGCCTTCAAGGAGCGCGACGGCTTCTACCGCAACCCGGTGACCAGCGCACGCGTGGGCGGGATGCGCTCGGAAGGCGTCACCGTTGCCCTGCTGGTCAAGCCGCTCGAGGATGTGCGGATCGTCGGCCGCTGGATCCACTCGAAGGAGCGTGCAACCGAGATGGCAACCGCCTTCCTCGGCGCGAACGTGCGGCTGCCGGCACCCGGCGCACGCTATTCCGCCGTGCCGGGGGCGCCCTCCACTATCCCCTGCCCCGACAATCCCGGCACACTGCCCCCGCCCGCCCAGGCGCAGTGCACCCGCGGCACGCTGGTGGGGCCGATCGTTGCGAGCGAGACCCGGCTCGACCTGTCGGCCGACCCGTTCACCGGCCAGCCGTTCGAGGGGCTTCGCCTGCGGCAGGATCTCGTCTCGGTCAACGCCAGCTGGGATGCCGACTGGGGCTCGCTCTCCTATCGTCTCGGCTATCTCGACAACCACTCGACCATTGTCCAGGATGGAGATTACAGCAACTTTGCCGGGCCTCCTGGCTTCGTCCTCTCGCTCAACGCGCTGCAGGATCTCACCTATGCCAACCGGGCGTGGGATCATGAGCTGCGCCTCTTCCGCCGCTTCGGCCGCGTCGACGTGCTGGTCGGCGCACAGCTCTTCAGCGAGGAAGCGAGCCTGGTGAACGCCGCGCAGTTCTGGCTGCGCAACCCCAACTCGCCGCTCGGCGGCCCGCCGTTCAACCTCGCACGCGCGCCGAAGGCGGATTTCCAGTTCCCGGTCCTGAACACGCGGGACACCAGCTACTACGGCATCTACGGCAGCCTCGGCGTGGACGTGACCGACAGCCTGCGGCTGACCGCCGACCTGCGCTGGAACTACGACGACATCACCTACACCATCCCCGGCTGGCGTTCGCAGGATGTGACGCTCTCGAACCTCCGGCCGGTCTGCCTGCCGCAGTTCGCCAATGGCGCCGTCTTCTCGCCGCAGAACCCGATGGGCACCCCGCCCCCCGGGGTGGTCGCCGCCTGCCCGCGCACGGCGACCCTGAAGTCGGAGAAGCTCACCCCGCGCCTCACCGCCGAATGGCGCGCGGCCGACGATGTTCTCGTCTATGCAAGCTGGGCCAAGGGGTTCAAGCCGGGCGGCTTCAACACCAACGAGATCGTCGACTTCAAGGGCCAAGGCTACCAGCCCGAGCGGGTGACCGCCTATGAAATGGGCGTGAAATCCGCCCTGTTCGACCGCCGGCTGATCCTCAATGCCGATGTCTACTACAACGACTACAAGGACCAGCAGATCGGCGTGCAGAACACCAACATCTCGCAGACGGGCCAGGTGATCACCACCGCCGGCATCGTGAACGCGGGCAAGGTGCGGATCCTCGGCTTCGAGGTCGATGCCGATATCCGCGTTACCGAGACGCTGCGCTTGGGAGTGGGCTATGCCTTCACCCGCTCGAGGTTCAAGGAGTTCATCCAGGGCCCGCCGCCCGGCTCGCCTCCGGGCGCCTTCGAGGCCTGCGGCGTGCCGCAGGGCCAGACCTCGTCCGACCAGAACCGCGCCGAGGCGGGCAATCTGTGCGCCGACTTCTCGGACAATCTCGTCGGCAAGTCGCCCCGCCATGCACTCAACCTCTCGGCCGACTGGCGGGTGCCCTTCGGTGCGGAACGCGATGCGCTGTTCCTCGGCGCAAACGCCCGCTACCGCTCCAAGCGCTTCACCGATGAATCCAACCTCGCCTTCCTGCCCGAATATTGGCGGGTGGACCTGCGCGCAGGCGTGGAATGGAAGCAGGTCATGGTGATGGCCTATGTCGACAATCTGTTCGATGACCGGACGGTCGAGAGCGCGCAGCGCAATGTCGACTTCGGCCGGCCTGAGGGCTTTGCACCGGGCCGCGGCTTCCTTGCCTATCTGCCCAACCCGCGTACCTTCGGCGTGCGCGCCGGCTGGCGCTTCTGAGCCGGCCCGGCAGGAGAGCGATGCCGCACGCCCTCTCCCGCCGGCGCCGGCTGCGCGCCTTCCTGTGGGGCGGCCTCCTCGCCAGCGGGTTCGTGTTCCTGCTGTTTTTCCTCATGAACCAGCCGCGCGGCTGGCCCTTCCACTGGGACGCCTACCGGGCCATCCGGGCCCAGCCGGCCGACGCCGTCGCAGACGGCCGGGTGGGCGTGCTGGTGGTGGCGCTGATGCAGCCCTCCACCTTCGAGACCGGGTTTACCGAGAATTTCATCGCCAAGCTGTTCGACGTGGCGGTGCCCTGGCCGGTCAACGCGCTGGCGCGGCGGGACCGGGGCGTGGCGCTGATCGACCCCGGCCACCCGGACGCCACGGAGCCCTTCGTTCCCGCCACCCTGATGGCAGCCGACGGGCGGACGGTCGACTGGGACGGCATCGCCTTTGTCGACAAATATGCCCGCGGCCGCGTCGTGTGGGTGCCGCCCTCGAAGACGACCGAGGGCGACATCGGGACCTTTCTCTACCCCGACCGCGCCGGCGGCACGGCAAGCCCCGCCCAGCGCGCGATGCTGAAGGCGCGCGCCCTCTACTACGCGCGCCTGCCCGGCGGCTATCTGCCCCAGCGCGACCAGACGCTGGCCATGCTCCAGGCCGCCTTTGCGCGGCTCTCCTGGCATCCCTCGGTGGTTGCCACCGCCATCTACGACATCTTCGCGCCGCTTGAGGCCGAGCGCGCGCTCGAACGCCTGCTTGAGACCGGCATCGACACGCTCGTCATCGGGTCTGCGCTTCCCATCCACTCGGCCTTCGAGGAATATCGCGGCGCCTATCCGCGGGTGAAGCGGAAGGTGGAGGCGTGGGCGAAGCGCACCGGGCGGCCGGCGCCGAGGCTGCTGTTCGCGCCGCAGATGGCCGACATGCCGGGCTATGCCGAGCTCTGGGCGCAGCACCTAGCGCGCACCGCGCCGCCGCCCCCATCGCCGGAGGCCGCAGCGACCCTCATCGTCACCCTGCACGGCCTGCCCATCGCCCAGCGCCGGCGCGACCCGTGGGTTGTCAACAGCGCACGCGCCGTCGGGCTGCTCAAGCCGCCACTGGTTGCGGCCCTGCAGCGGAAGGGCTGGCGGACAATCCATGTCGTGGCCGCGCAGGAAGCCTTTGCCGACGGAGCCGACGATCCCGCCGACCGGCTTTTGTCGGTGCGCGAGGTGTTCGAGCGCGCGGCAGCCCGTGGCGATGCCGCAGCGATCGCGGTGCCCGTCGAGTTCCTGGCCGAGAACACCGACACCATCTTCCTCCACTCGCTGCTGATGTTCGAGGGGCTGCCGGGCTATGACCGCTTCGAGGGCCCGCCGGCCGACATCGACTGGGACGAGCCCTGGGTGCGCCGCTTCCGCCTGCGCAACACCGAGGTGATCTTCGCCGGCACCCCCGGCGGCCGCATGCAGGCCGAGGCGGGTGCCGTGCTCGCCGAGGCCCTTGCGACCCGGCTGCCACGGCCGGCGCGGACGGGCAGATGAGCCGAGCCCGCCTCGGCCCGGTCACGCTCGAGGAGGGCGTCTCGCGGACCAACGGGCTTGCGCTTCTCTGGGCGGCGTTTGTGACCATCGGGCTCGTGACCGGCATGGCCGTGCTGACGCCCTATCTCCTCACCGAGACGCTCGGCTTGGACGAAGGCGCACAGGGGCGGGCGCTCGGCACGCTGACCATCGTCAACGAGGTGGTGCTCATCCTCGCCTACGGGCCGCTCGGTGCGCTGTCCGACCGGTTCGGCCGGCGGACCATCTATGTGGGCGGCTTCCTCGCCATGGCGACCGCCTATCTCCTCTTTCCGCTGGCCGGGTCGTTCGCCGAATTCTCGGCCGTGCGCATCCTCTATGCGCTCGGAATCGGGGCGGCGACGGGCATGTATGGCACGCTTCTTGCCGACTATGCGGTCGAACGCGACCGCGGCAAGCTCGCAGCGATCGGCGGCATCCTGAACGGGCTTGGCGTTGTGCTCCTCGCCCTCGTGCTGGGCGCCCTTCCGGCCTGGTTCGTGCGCGCGGGAATGGCGGGGCCCGAGGCCGCAATCGCCACCGGCCTTGTCGGCGCGATTGCCTGTGCGGCCACCGCCTTCCTGCTCTGGCTGGGACTGAAAGCGGGCGCACCGGCCGGCACCGGTCGCCTGCCGGTTGCCGTGATGCTGCAGCGCGGCGCGGGCGCGGCCCGCCGCTCGCCCGAGATCGCAGTGGGCTATGCGGCAGCCTTCGTCGCGCGCGGGGATCTGGCGATTGTCGGCATCTTCACCGTGGCCTGGGGCAAGCAGGCCGCGCTTGCCACCGGCATGAGCCCTTCGGAGGCGCTGGAGGCCGGGCGCATGCCCTTCATCGTTGCCCAGTCGGCCGCGCTGCTGTGGCCGCTGGCGGTCATCGCCGTGATCGACCGGCTGCCGCGCGCGATCATGCTGGCGGCGGCCATGGGTCTTGGCGCCCTCGGCTATCTCGGCATGGGGCTGGTGGCAGACCCGCTGGCGCCCGCTGCGATCCCCTTCTTCGCGGCGCTCGGGATCGGCCAGATCTCGGCGGTGCTGGGTGCGCAGACGCTGATCGGCAAGGCCGCGCCCGCGGCCGAACGCGGCGCGGTGATCGGTCTCTTCAACTTCTCGGGCGCGGTCGGGATCCTGTTGCTCGGCGCCATAGCCGGCTGGGCGTTCGATGCGCTGGGGCCGGCTGCGCCGTTCGTGATCGTGGGCGTGCTGAACGGCGCCGTGGCGCTCGCCGCGCTTGCCGTTGCGCGCGCACGCAGCACAGCTGCGAGCGCCTGAGGCTCGCGCGCAGCGCGGATCAGCGCCCGAGCGCGCAGGCTCCGGTCAGCGCACGACGGCGCGGGTATAGAGGTGCCAGGTGGCATAGCCCAGCCACGGCAGCACCAGCATCAGCCCAAGGAACAGCGGGATAGAACCTGCAACGAGCAGCGCGGCCACGACCGCGCCCCAGCGCAACATCGGGGCCGGATTGTGCAGGAAGACCGCAACGGAGGTGAAGAGCGCCACGAACGGATCGCAGGCCTTGTCGACCGCCATGGGAAAGCTGAACGCGCCAATGACCAGCGCGGCGATCGCGAAGCCGAGCCCGGCAAGGTTGCCGGCAACGATCATCGTCCACCCTTGCGGGGTGGCGAAAAGCAGGCGCAGGAACTCGGCCACGCCATCGGGCGCAAGCCGGCCGAGCGTGTTGGCATAGATGCCCTGCGCGACCGTCATCCAGAGCAGGAACAGCCCCGCGAGCACGATCGCAAGCATCATGAGCGG
Organism: uncultured Sphingomonadaceae bacterium; assembly: GCA_937995515.1. GTDB lineage: Bacteria > Pseudomonadota > Alphaproteobacteria > Sphingomonadales > Sphingomonadaceae > Thermaurantiacus. Next base: position 102,033 of record CALKJZ010000021.1, read on the forward strand.
GAAGCGCTGCGGGCCGCGCAGCGGGTCGAAGAAGTGGAACCAGCTGGTATCGAGCCCCTGCTCGCGCCGGCGCGCGAGCTCGTAGAAGCCGGCCGCCGCGACCGGGCCGACCAGCGCGAAGCCGCCTGCCAGGGGGAAGATGAGCGCGAAGAGCGACTGGTGAAAGGCCAGCGCCGAGGCGGCAAAGCCGAGCGCCGCATAGACGACCGGAAGGAAGAGGAAATCTCCCCGCAAGGCCTGGAAATCCTCCCAGCCGCGCGCCAGCGCGAGGCGGATGTCGGCCATGCCGATCTCCCGCACCTCGGCGGCCTTCGGCCGGTCGGGCTCGAACGCCTGCGCCGGGCCTGTTGTGTCGATGCCTGCCTTGCCCATCCCGGCCTCCCAACCTGTGGACAGCCCAAAGAGGATAGGCCGTCGCCACGGCAGCGCAAGCCCCCGGGCTCCGCTCAGGCGTCGAGCACCCGGCGCAGATGGTCGATGTCGCGGTCGAGCTCGTGGTCGGTGGCGCGCAGTTCCTCGATGCGGCGGACAGCGTGGAGCACCGTCGTGTGGTCGCGCCCGCCAAAGCGCCGGCCGATTTCGGGATAGGAGCGCGGCGTGAGCTGCTTGGCAAGATACATGGCCACCTGCCGCGGGCGGGCAACCTCGCGGGCGCGGCGCGCGGAGACGAGATCGGAGAGCTTCAGCCGGTAATGTTCGGCGACGCGGCGCTGGATGTCGTCGATCGTCAGCTTGCGCGCGTGCGCACGCAGCACGTCGGCCAGCACGTCGCGGGTGAAATCGAGGTCGACCGTGCGGCCCATCAGGTTGGCGTAGGCAATCACGCGGTTGAGCGCGCCCTCGAGCTCACGGACATTGGCGACCATCTTGCGCGCGAGATACTCCACCACCGCATCGGGCACCGAGGCGGACGGGTGTGCGGCCAGCTTGGCGCGCAGGATGTTGTACCGCAGCTCATAGTCCGCCGGGTTGATGTCGGCCACCAGCCCCCAGGCCAGCCGCGAGCAAATGCGGCTTTCGATGCCCTCGAGGTTCTGCGGGCTACGGTCAGCGGAGATCACGAGGAACCGGCCGGCGCCGATGATCTCGTTCATGGTGTGGAAAAACTCTTCCTGCGTGGATTCCTTGCCGGCGATGAACTGCACATCGTCGATCATCAGGAGATCGCACGAGCGGAGATGCTGCTTGAACGCGATCGTCTCGCGCGCCCGCAGGGCCGCCAGAAACTCGACCATGAACTTCTCGGCGGAAAGATAGATCACCTTGACGGCAGCCATGCGCGCCAGCACGCTCTGGCCGATGGCGTGCATCAGGTGGGTCTTGCCGAGCCCCGTCGGCCCGTGGAGAAACAGGGGGTTGAACCCGCCGCCATTGGGCTGGCCGACGGCTGCCGCGAGGGTCTGGGCGGCGTTGAAGGCCAGCTCGTTCGACTTGCCGACGACGAAACTGTCGAAGCTGTAGCGCGGTTCGAAGACAGGCGCGGCCGCTGCCGGGGCCGGGTCTGGCTGCGCGGCCGGGGCGGCGGCTGGTTCCGCCCTGGCCGAACCTGCGCAGAACCGCACGCCGGCAAGGCCGGGAAGGCGCCGCAGCAGCGCATCGCAGATGCGCTTCCCGTGGTGGTGGCGCACCCAGTCGGCCATGAACGCCGATGGCAGGGTAAGCACCAGCTCGCCCGCATCGCCCATTACGGGCCGGGCCGGCGCAATCCACGAGGCAAAACGCTCGGCACCCAGCTCGGCGCGCAGCTCGGCGGCGACCTCCTCCCAGGCCGCAGCGAGCTGCGCCGACGACATGGCTCTCGCCTCCGCCGGACCCGCGCCCCGCGACAGCTCTGCGGGCCGCTGCTGGGCGGGCGCGGGATGCGGTCGGTCGGGCCTCTGGTTCGCGGTGGCGCTGGCAGCGGCAATCGGGGGGTGGCTTGCTGGCGTTGGCATGAACCCTGCCTGTTCTGTCCCGCCCGGCTCTGGCGGCCGGGTCCTTGCGTCTGCGGCCCGCGGCTGTCGCAGGTCCGCGGCGATCCTTTCGGATAGCTGCTAGCCGCTGGCGTGGCCCTCAACCCCGGCGCGCGCCGCTTTGGCGCAAGGCCAGCGGAGGGGCAGGGATTGCCAAGCCCGGCCCGCAGCCCGGCCGATGGTCGCCGAGGCGTCTTGATCCCCCGCGCGACTGCCCGTGGGATTCCGTGTGCGATACCCGGTGCGATTCCCGGTGCGATCCGCGATCAAAAGATCCCCCGCGCGATCCGCCATCGCCTCTCCCCTCCCTGGCCACGCCCCGCCACGCCCCGCCCCCGGGCACGCGCGCGACCATGGCCTGCCGCTGGCGCGCAGCCGTGTGCCATTGGCCCGGCGCGCCGTGCAAAACCATCTCCGGCCCCCCCGAAGGCTCGGGGGAGAGCGTGCCTGCGGCCGGAATCCGGACGCCTCATGCTGCGTTGACACCGCGCCGGAACCCGGGCCGAGAAGGACCGCGCCGGACCCTCGGATCCGAATCGGCCCCCTGTGTACCGGGCGAACCCCGACGTGGCCCTGCGACTAAAACAGCGCCGCTCGGGGCGCACAAGAGCTCAAAAGTCACGAAACTGCAAATATTTCGGTTGACAGATCAACCTGTTGAATTTCCAGAGGAAAATAACAAAATTCTGAAAAGCTTCGGGGTTTTCGCGGAGCTGCCGACTGGCCCGAGATTCGCCCCCGCACCGCGGCAGACCTGGGCGCCCCAGGCCAACGCCTTGACCTTGGCCACGAAATCCGCGGCGAATCAAATGCCGCCAGATGACAGAAGCATGACACTTTGATGACGGGCACGGATTCCGCCCCCGGGGCGCGCGGGCGCCGCCACAGCTGGCCCCGAACATGGCGGGCCAGGCCGGCAAAGGCTTTCGGCCGGCGCTCAGCCGGCAGCGGATTCGAGGCTGGAAATCCGCCGCTCGAGCCGCGAGATCTTGCGCGAGGCGGTGTTGCGGTGGAGCACCCCCTTGGAGACACCGCGCATGATCTCCGGTTGCGCGGCGGCAAAGGCGGCCCGCGCCGCAGCCGCATCCCCGACTTCGATGGCGCTTTCCACTTTCTTCACGAAGGTGCGGATCCGCGAGCGGCGGGCACGGTTGATGTCGGCCCGGCGCGCATTGCGGCGGATTCGCTTCTCGGCAGATGGCGTGTTCGCCATGATCGTCTCCCGTGCGGCCCGTGCCGCGTCTTGAACATGCTCACCAGAGGCCAGGGCCAGCAGCCGGCCAGCGCCCGGCCTGCGCCTGCGGAGGCTCCGGCACCTGCAGCGCCTCCGCACAGCTGCACGCAGGCGGGGGCGCCGGCGGCCGGGGCCGTCGCGTCGCGAGCCGCGGCGCTTAGGGGACGAACTGCCTGCCGTCAATGGTCTCCCCCTGCGCTTCCGCCCTCAGCGCTGGCAGTGGCGGCAATGCACCGTGCTGCGCCCGCCGACAAGCGACAGGACAAGGGCCCGCCCGCACGCCGGGCACGGTTGCCCCGCTCGGCCATAGACGCGAAAGGCGGTCTGGTAGGTGCCGAGCTCGCCCGAGACCCGGGCGTGATCGCGCAGGCTCGAGCCGCCTGCTGCAATCGATTCGGAAAGCACCTCGGCAAGCACCGCTTGCAGCCGCACGAGCCGCGCGGACGACACCCGCCCCGCAGCCCGCGCCGGCGCGATGCCGGCCCGGAACAGCGCTTCGGCAGCATAGATGTTGCCAACGCCCGCCAGCACGGTCTGGTCCATCAGGAAGGGTTTCACCGCGATCCGGCGCCCATGCGCTGCGCGGGCGAGATGATCCGGCGGCAGCGCCGGGTCGAGCGGCTCGGGGCCGAGGCGGGCGAGCCAGCGGTGAAGGAGGAGCGCGGGCGTTGCCACAATGTCGAAGGCGCCGAACCGGCGCGGATCGTGGAAGGCAAGCACAGGGCCGCCGGCAACCTCGAACAGCAGATGATCGTGCGGGCCTGGCACCGGCGGATCGAGCCGGATCCGGCCCGACATCCCGAGGTGGAAGATCGCGGTGTCGCCGCGGTTGGTGGCGATCAGGCCGAACTTGCCGCGCCGCCCGAGCCCGTTCACGCGCGCGCCAGAGAGCCGCTCGGCAAGCCCTCGCGGCAGCGGCCAGCGCAGATCCGCCCGGCGGGCCACCACGCGCCGGAGCGTGCGCCCCTCGAGCAGCGGACGCAGCCCGCGCACGACGGTCTCGACTTCAGGAAGCTCGGGCACGCCTGCGGCCTAGGCGGCGCTGGAAGCCCGGGCAAGTTGCCGCTAGGCGGACCCCATGAGCAGCAACGGCAAGGCCAGCTTCGGCTATCGCACCGTGGCACCCGAGGAGAAAACGCGGCTCGTGGGTGCCGTCTTCTCCTCGGTCGCGCGCCGGTACGATTTGATGAACGACCTCATGTCGGGCGGCATGCACCGGCTGTGGAAAGACCGGTTTGTCGCCATGGTGCGGCCGCGCCCGGGGGAGCGGATCCTCGATCTGGCCGGCGGCACCGGCGACATCGCCTTCCGCCTAGCCCGCGCGGGCGCCGAGGTGACGGTTGCGGACATCAACCCCGACATGCTGGCAGTCGGCCGCGAGCGCGCGCGCAGGCGCGGCCTGCAGGGTCTCGACTTCGCAGTCGCCAACGCCGAGGCCATGCCCTTTGCCGATGCCAGCTTCGATGCCGTGACGATTGCCTTCGGGATTCGCAACGTGACCCACATCGAGGCCGCCCTCGCCGACATGCGCCGCGTGCTGAAATGGGGCGGGCGCTTCTTCTGCCTCGAGTTTTCCACCACCGAATGGCCTGCCTTCGCCCGCGCCTACGACCTCTATTCGATGAACATCGTGCCGCGCATCGGCCGGCTGGTGGCACGGGATGCGGAAAGCTACCGCTATCTTGTCGAGTCGATCCGCCGCTTTCCGACCATGGCGGCGTTTGCGCGCATGATCGAGGAGGCGGGCTTCGGCCGGGTTTCAGCGACGCCCATCCTCGGCGGCGCGGTCGCCATCCATTCCGGCTGGAAGATCTGAGGCCTTGGCCAGCGGGCCCGTGCACGCGGCGCGGCTGCTGGGCGACGCGCGACGGCTGGCGCGCCACGGCGCGCTTCGTCCGTTCGAGACCCTTGCCGACGTGCCCGGCAGCGCCCGACTTGCCGCCCGGCTGCTGCGGCTGGGAGCGGGCGCGCCGGATCCGCCGCAGTTTGCCGAGGGGCTGAAGGCCTGCGGGCCGGCCGCCGTGAAGCTGGGCCAAGCGCTTGCCACCCGCCCCGACCTCGTGGGGCCCGCGGCCGCAGCAGACCTGAAGCGCCTGCAGGACGACATGCCCGCGGCTCCATGGGCGCGGATTGCCGCCGAGCTCGACCGCGCGCTGGGTCCGCAATGGCGTGCGGACTTTGTCGAGATCTCCGAAAAGCCGGTCGGCTCGGCCTCGATCGCGCAGGTGCACCGGGCGGTCACCCGCGCGGGCGAGACAGTGGCGCTCAAGGTGCTGCGCCCAGGAGTGGAGGAGCAGTTCACATCCGCCATCGAAACCTATGCGTGGGCTGCCGCGCGCCTCGAGCGGCTGGGCGGCGAGTTCGCCCGGCTGCGACCGCGCCAGGTGATCGAGACCTTCCGCGGCTGGACCATGGCCGAGCTCGACCTGCGCCGCGAGGCCGGGCACGCCTCCGAACTGGCCGATGCGGTGCGCGCCGAACCGGGGCTGCGCGTGCCGCGCGTCCACTGGCAGTGGACGAGCCGGCGCACGCTCGCCCTCGAATGGGTCGACGGTATCAAGCTCACCGACCATGCCGCGCTCGATGCCACGGGCGCAGACCGGCCCGCGCTCGCGCAGACACTGGTGCGCGGCTTCCTCGCGCAGGCGATCGGCAAGGGCTTCTTCCACGCCGACCTGCACCAGGGCAATCTGCTGCTCGACCGCGAGGGCCGGCTGGTGCTCCTCGATTTCGGCATCATGGGCCATCTCGACCGGCGCGCGCGGGTCTATCTCGCCGAGATCATCTTCGGCCTCCTCGTGGGCGATTATGCGCGGGTGGCGGATATCCACTTCGAGGCCGGCTATGTGCCGCCGCACCACGACCGCATGGCCTTTGCAACCGCGCTGCGCGCCGCCGGCGAGCCAATCCGCGGCAAGGACGCAAGCCAGATCTCGATTGGCAACCTGCTCGACAACCTCTTCGCGATCACCCGCCAGTTCGACATGGAAACCCAGCCGCACCTGCTGCTGCTGCAGAAGACGATGGTGATGGTGGAAGGGGTCGCCATCGGTCTCGATCCGCACGTCAACATGTGGGAGACGGGCGGGCCCTATGTGAAGGCGTGGCTGCGCGAAGAGCTCGGCCCGGAGGCGCGGCTGGCCGACCGGCTGGTCGCCGACCTGCGGCTTCTCCTCCAGCTGCCCGAGGTCGCCCGCAGGCTCATCCGCCAGCTTCCGCCCGAAAGCGCAGCGCCGCCACAGCCGCCGGAGCCCCAGCTGCCGCCGCCCTCCCCCTGGACATGGCGGCCATTCCTCGCCGGGCTCGCGGTCGGTCTCGTGCTGCTGGCGCTTGTCGTCTTTCTGTTCTAGAAGGCGACCGGCCGCAAAAGGGGGAGGCGGCAGCCATGGCCATCAACCGGACCTTCTTCTTTTCCGAGGTGCGCGCCACGCTGTTCGCAGGCCGTCTGACCCCGGGACAGACCCGCGGGCTGACCGCAATCCTCGACCATTGGGAACAGGCCCATGCCCGCTCCGACGACCGGTGGCTCGCCTACATGCTGGCAACGGTGCACCACGAGACGGACAAGAAGTTCGTCGGCATTCGCGAATACGGCCTCGGGCGCGGGCGGCCCTATGGTCGGCCTGTGCCACCCTACGGTCACGCCTATTATGGCCGGGGCTTCGTGCAGCTCACCTGGCAGGCGAATTACCAGAAAATGTCGGCGGTGTGCGGGGTCGATCTCGTCGCCAACCCGGATCTTGCGCTCGAGCTTGGCATTTGCACGCGCATCCTCTTCCACGGCATGATCAACGGCAGCTTCACCGGCCGCAGGCTGGCCGACTACTTCAGCCCCGCGCGCGAGGACTGGGTGCAGGCCCGGCGCATCATCAACGCGCTGGACAAGGCGCACCTGATTGCCGACCACGCCCACCGCTTCTACGCCGCCATCAGCTACACGACCGGGTGATACACGACCGGATGAGCCGCTTGCGGCATCCGGCCACGCTCCCTACCTGCCCGCCGGGCTGAGCACGGCAAGCCCGCAACCGGGAACAGGCACGAGGAGCCGCATGGAAGCGCGCGAGGCGACAATCGGATCCGGGCAGGCGCCGACCGTTCGCGGGCGGGTTGCAGCGCTCGTCCATTCCGATCGCTTCCAAAAGGCCATCATCGCCATCATCGTCGCGAACGCCATCGTGCTGGGTCTTGAGACCTCGGAGTGGATGATGGCCCGGGCCGGCGGCCTGCTTGTCGGCCTCGACCGGGTCGCGCTTGCCATCTTTGTCGTCGAGATCGGCCTCAAGCTCTATGCGGACCGGCTCGCCTTCTTCCGCTCGGGCTGGAACCTGTTCGATTTTGCGATCGTGGCAGTGGCGCTCCTTCCTGCCTCGGAAGGGCTTTCGGTGCTGCGCGCGCTGCGCATCCTGCGCGCGCTCCGGCTGGTGTCGGCGATGCCATCGCTCCGGCGGGTTGTGGAAGGGCTGCTGCGCGCGATCCCGGCCATGGGCTCGGTGGTGCTGCTGCTCGGGCTCATCTTCTACGTGGGCGCAGTGATGGCAACCAAGCTGTTCGGCGCGGCCTTCCCGCAATGGTTCGGAAGCGTCGGCGCCTCGCTCTATTCGCTCTTCCAGGTGATGACGCTCGAAAGCTGGTCGATGGGCATCGTGCGGCCGGTGATGGAGGTCTACCCCTTCGCCTGGGCCTTCTTCGTGCCCTTCATCCTGGTCACGTCCTTCATGGTGCTCAACCTTTTCATCGCCATCATTGTCTCGGCGATGACCGAGAGCGACACGCCGCCCGCACCCCTTCCAGTGAAGGAGATTGCGGCCGAACTGACAGCGCTGAGAGAAGAGATCGCCCTGCTGCGCGCCGAACGGGCCACGGGCCGCCAGCCGGCGGATTAGCGGGCGCAAGGGGCGGTGGCCCCGCTCGCGCGGGCGCGGCCGCCCCGCGAAACCGCAGGCCTGCCCGGCCGCAGCCCGCGCGTCAGGCGGGCTCGGCCTCGCGGCGCGCCGCGATCCGCCGGCGCCATTCCTCCGGCCCGGCTGTGTGCACGCTGTTGCCCCGCGCATCCACGGCCACTGTCACCGGCATGTCCTTCACCTCGAACTCGTAGATGGCCTCCATGCCGAGATCCTCGAAGGCGATGACGCGCGCCGCCTTGATCGCGCGGGCAACGAGATAGGCGGCACCTCCCACGGCAATCAGATAGGCCGCGCCAGCCTCGCGGATCGCCTCGATCCCCTGGGGACCACGCTCGGCCTTGCCCACCATGGCAAGCAGGCCCTGGTCGAGGACCATCTTCGTGAACTTGTCCATGCGGGTCGCCGTCGTCGGCCCCGCCGGGCCTACGACCTCGTCGCGGACCGGATCCACCGGGCCAACATAGTAGATGACCCGGCCCTCGAGCGACACGGGCAGCGGCTCGCCGCGCGCCAGCATGTCGGCCATGCGCTTGTGCGCCGCGTCGCGGCCGGTCAGCATCCGGCCCGAAAGGAGCAGCCGTTCGCCCGGCTGCCAGCTTGCCACCTCCGCACGGGAGAGCGTCGCGAGATCGACCCGCCGCGCCCCGGGGCTCGGCGCCCATTCAACCTTCGGCCAGCGCGAGAGGTCGGGAGCCGGAAGATAGACGGGCCCAGACCCGTCAAGCCTGAGGTGCGCGTGGCGCGTGGCAGCGCAATTGGGGATCATGGCCACCGGCTTCGAGGCGGCATGCGTCGGCCAGTCGAGGATCTTGACGTCGAGGACGGTCGAAAGCCCGCCAAGCCCCTGGGCGCCGATGCCGAGGTCGTTTACGGCATCGAAGATCTCGATGCGCAGCCGCTCGAGGTCGGTTGCGGCCCCGCGCGCCTTCAGCGCGGCCATGTCGATGGGCGCCATCAGCGCCTCTTTGGCGAGCAGCATCGCCTTTTCCGCCGTCCCGCCGATGCCGATTCCGAGCATGCCCGGGGGGCACCATCCCGCGCCCATGGTCGGCACCGTCTTCACCACCCAGTCCGTGATGGAATCGCTCGGGTTCAGCATCACAAACTTCGACTTGTTCTCGCTGCCCCCGCCCTTGGCGGCGAGGGCGATCTCCATTGCCTCGCCCTCGACAAGCTCGACATGGACGACCGCAGGCGTGTTGTCGCGCGTGTTTACGCGCGAGAAGGCCGGGTCTGCCACCACAGAGGCGCGCAGCGGGTTGTCCGGGTCGCGGTAGGCCCGCCGGACCCCCTCGTCGATCATCGCCTGGAGCGTCATCCCGCCCTCCAGCCGCGCGCCCATCCCGAGCTTCACGAACACGCACACGATCCCCGTATCCTGGCAGATCGGGCGGTGCCCCTCGGCCGCCATGCGCGAGTTGGTGAGGATCTGCGCGATGGCATCCCGGGCCGCCGGGCTTTCCTCGAGCGCATAGGCGGCGCCAAGCGCCTCGATATAATCCTGCGGGTGATAGAAGCTGATGTGCTGCAGCGCCGCTGCCACGCTTTCGATCACATCCTCGGCCCGGATCACTGCCATCGCCTGCTCCTCCTGCGCCAGTCGCCCGGGGCTTTCGGCCCACGCGGCGGTCCGCGTCAAGGCAGGCCGGTGCAGAACCCGGGGCAGAAGCCGGGGCCCCGAGCCGCAGGCGCGCGCATGCGGGCGAGGCAGCGCAGGGGCGATGCCGCCGCCGCCTGCGCCGCTGCGCCGCGCCCCGGGCGCCCCGTCCTCTCAGCGCGGGATCGAGGCCTCCACCCCGCCCGACAGGGCAATCCGCAGGCCGTGCTGCGCCGAGGCGTGGATGGCCGTTGCCGCGCGGCATTGGAGGGCCGCATTCGGCCCGCCACGGACCAGCGGCGAGGGATCGCCGCAGACCTCCCGGGCCGCTGCACGGATCCGGCGCTCGAGCGCGCGCCGGCCGGCCGGCGTTGCAAGTTCGAGATCGCCTGTGCGAACTGAGACGGTCCGCGGCGCGGCTTCGCCGGCGAGGGCGACGGAGGATGTGAGAGCGGCGCAGAGGATCGCGCCGGCGCGTGCCAGGGTGCTTTGCATCGATCAGCCTTTCCATTGGCCGGGCCCTCAACCCGGGCCCGATGACGCACAGTCTCGCCGATTCGCGCCGCCCGGCGTGAGCAGCGATGTTGCATTGGCGTTCTGCAGTAATGCAGAGTAGCACCATGGCTGCACCCGGCTTCGACTGGAATGATCTGCGGCATTTCCTGGCCCTGGCGGAGGCCGGCAGCACGCTCGCAGCCGGCCGCCGGCTGCGCGTGAGCCAGACGACTGTCGCCCGCCGCCTTGCCGCGCTCGAGGACCGGCTCGGCCTCAGGCTGTTCGACCGCCGGCCCTCGGGCTATGTGCTCACGGAGGCGGGAACAGCGCTGCTGCCGAGGGCGCGCGAGGTCGAGGCGGCAGCCCGGCGGGTGCAGGACGATGCCGCCGCGCGCAAGCGCGCCACCACCGGCACCGTCCGCATCACGGCAGCGGATGTCTATGCCACCGCCCTCATTCTGCCGGTCCTCTCCGAGCTCCATGCAACACACCCGGGCATTCTCGTCGAAGTCGATGAAAGCCTCGAACAGCTCGACCTTGCAGGGGGCGCCGCCGACATTGCGCTGCGCGACATCGAGCGGCCTGCAGGTGCCGGGCTTGTCGCCCAGCGGCTGTGCGACCTGCCGTGGACCTTCTATTGTTCGGCCGGCTATGCCGCGCGTCACGGCCTTCCCGGCAGCTATCACGAGATGCGCGGCCATCCGCTGGTTGCCGGCGGCGGTGCGATGGTCGGCCCGGTCTATGACCACTGGCTGGCACAGGTGGGGCTGAGCGGCGCCGTGGCCATGCGCCACGGCTCGATCAGCGGGCTGCTTGCCGCGGTCCGCTCCGGCGCAGGGGTCGGCGCCCTGCCCTGCCTTGTCGCCGATCTCGACCCCGGGCTCCTGCGCTGCGTGCCGCCACACCCGGCCCAGCCCCCGCGCGCGCTGTGGCTCATCTACCCGGAACGGCATCGCGCCAGCCCGCATGTGCGGATGGTGGTCGATCATCTGGCCAGGCGCATTCGGGCCCGGGCGCGCGAGGGGCAGGCCCGCCACGCCTGAGGCCGGGCTGCCACAGCCGTCCGCATCGTGTTCGGCGAACATTTTTCCGCTTGCCAGCTGGCTTCGATATGGCACTATCCCTTGTTGTCAGCTTCGGGCCGAGCCCCCAGCTCTTGTGTCTGGTGCAGCATCCGGGCTTTCTGGGGCCAGAACGGGAAGGGTCGTCGGACGCCCGGCTGAAGACTATATGCGGGGATTGCCCGCAGGCGCGGCGGATCGGCTGGCCTTGCGGCAGGCGAGGGGATGAGCGGAATGGCAATGACGGAACTGGCGCGCGCCAGCGAGGCATCAGAGAGCGCAACAGCCCACGGCGATACCCCTGGCGCGGGCGCGGCAGGCGCCAGCGGCGGAACGCGGGCCGTCTATGCCCCGCGCTTTCCTGTCACCGTCGACCACGGCCGGGATTCGCTTCTGACCGAGTTCGGCAAGGAAACGCTGCGCGATCGCTATCTCCTGCCCGGCGAGCGCTGTCAGGACATTTTCGCGCGCGTCGCCGCCGCCTATGCCGACGATCAGGCCCACGCGCAGCGCCTCTATGACTATATCTCGCGGCTGTGGTTCATGCCGGCCACGCCCGTGCTCTCCAACGGCGGAACGGGGCGGGGGCTGCCGATTTCCTGCTACCTCAACTCGGTGGACGACAGCCTCGAGGGAATCGTCGGCACCTGGAACGAGAATGTGTGGCTGGCCGCGCGCGGCGGCGGCATCGGCACCTACTGGGGCCGGGTGCGCGGCATCGGCGAGCCGGTCGGCCTCAACGGCAAGACGAGCGGTATCATCCCCTTTATCCGGGTGATGGACTCGCTCACGCTTGCGATCTCGCAGGGCTCGCTCCGGCGCGGCTCGGCGGCGGTCTATCTCGACATCTCCCACCCGGAAATCGAGGAGTTCCTGGAAGTCCGCAAGCCAAGCGGGGATTTCAACCGCAAGGCCTTGAATCTGCACCACGGGGTGCTCGTGTCCGACGCGTTCATGGAAGCGGTGCGCGACGGCCTGCCGTGGAACCTCATCTCCCCGCGCGACGGCTCGGTGCGCGGGACGCTCGATGCCCGCGCACTGTTCCAGAAGCTGGTGGAGTGCCGGCTGGCAACGGGCGAGCCCTACATCATCTTCATCGACCATGTGAACCGCGCCATGCCGCGGCACCAGCGCGAGCTGGGCCTGCGCGTTTCGACCTCCAACCTCTGCTCGGAAATCACGCTTCCAACCGGGCGGGACCATCTGGGCCAGGACCGGACGGCGGTCTGCTGCCTTTCCTCCCTCAACCTCGAGTCATGGGACCAGTGGCACGACGACCGGCGCTTCATCGAGGATGTGATGCGCTTCCTCGACAATGTCCTGAGCGACTATATCGCCCGCGCCCCTGACGAGATGGCCCGCGCCCGCTATTCCGCCATGCGCGAGCGTTCGGTGGGCCTTGGCGTCATGGGGTTCCACAGCTTCCTGCAGGCGCGCCGCATCCCGTTCGAAAGCGCCATGGCAAAATCGTGGAACCTTAGGATGTTCCGCCACATTCGCGAGAAGGTGGACGAAGCCTCGATGCTGCTCGCCGTCGAACGCGGCCCCTGCCCGGACGCCGAGGACATGGGGGTGATGGAGCGGTTCTCGTGCCGCATGGCGATTGCGCCCACGGCCTCCATCTCGATCATCTGCGGCGGCACCTCGGCCTGCATCGAGCCGATCCCGGCCAACATCTACACCCACAAGACCCTCTCGGGCTCGTTCGTGGTGCGCAACCCGCACCTCGAGGCGCTGCTGGTGGAAAAGGCGCGGAACGCGGATTCCGTCTGGTCGTCGATCCTCGAGCATGGCGGCTCGGTGCAGCACCTCGATTTCCTCTCGCAGGACGAGAAGGACATTTTCAAGACCGCCTTCGAGATCGACCAGCGCTGGCTCCTCGAATTGGCCGGAGACCGGACGCCCTATATCGACCAGGCGCAGTCGCTCAACCTGTTCCTGCCCGCCGACGCCGACAAGTGGGATCTTCTGATGCTGCATTTCCGCGCCTGGGAACTCGGCATCAAGTCGCTCTACTACCTCCGCTCGAAGTCGGTGCAGCGCGCTGGCTTCGTGGGCGCGGTCGAGGCCGACAACACGCCCGAGCCGAAGAGGATCGAGGTGGAACTGAAAGACTATGACGAGTGCCTCGCCTGCCAGTAGCGGGCGCGGCCGGCGGCGCCGGCATGGCAGCGGTGCCCGCTGTGCAGCGGGCGCCGGCTGGCGTTGCGCCCGCCGCCCCTACCGGTAGAGCGCGTCGAGCCGCGGCCCGTAGACCTGCCGGAGCACGTGCCGGCGGATCTTCATCGAGGGCGTGAGCTGTTCGTTCTCGACCGTGAACGGCGCGTCAGCAAGGATCACCCGGCGTACCTTCTCGGTGACGGTCAGGTCGCGGTTCACCCGGTCGACTGCAGCCTGGATGGCCCGCTGGAACTCCGGATGGCGGTCGGCCTCGTGCACGTCCACCCCGGTCTTCGCCGCCCATTCCATGCGGAACTCGGCATCGGGTACCACCACGCCCACGAGATAGGGGCGACGGTCGCCGGCCACCATGGCCTGCGCGATCTCGGGCTGGAGGGTGAGCATGCCCTCTACCTTCTGCGGCGAGACATTCTCGCCCTTGTCGTTGACGATGATGTCCTTCTTGCGGTCGGTGATGACGATGTGGCCATCCTCGTCGATGCAGCCGATGTCGCCGGTGTGGAGCCAGCCATCGTGCAGCACGCGCGCCGTCTCGGACGGGTTTTCCCAGTAGCCGTGCATCACCAGCTCGCCGCGCACGAGGATCTCACCATCCTCGGCGATCCTTACCTCGGTGTTGCGCAGCGGCGGTCCGACACTGTGCATCTTCACGCCGGCAGAGGGGCGGTTGCAGGAAATCACCGGGCCGCTCTCTGTCTGGCCATAGCCCTGCAGGATGAGGAGGCCGAGCGCGTGGAAGAAGGTGCCGACATCCGGATTGAGCGGGGCCCCGCCCGAGACCATCGCCTTCACCCGGCCGCCGAAGCGGGCCTTGACCTTGCGTCGGAGGGTGTGCTCGAGCAGGATGTCGAGCGGCCGGTCGATGAGGCGCATGCGCCCCCTGCGCGCGAGCGTGCGGCGGCCGAGCGCCTCCGCCGTCTCGAGAAGGCGCGGGGCAAGGCCGCCCTGTTTCCCGATCGTCTTGGCGATGCGGGCCCGCAGCACCTCGAACAGCCGCGGCACCACCACCATGATGGTCGGGCGCACCTCCTCGATGTTCGCCGCAAGCCTGTCGAGCCCCTCGGCATAGAAGATCTCGCCGCCGAGCCCGATGGGCAGGAACTGGCCGGCGGTATGCTCATAGGCATGCGAAAGCGGCAGGAAGGAGAGGAACCGCTCGCGCCCCGAGTCGGCGAAATCATGCTCGATGATGTCGATGCAGCCGGCCACGTTGTGGAGGATCGCGCCATGGTGCTGGCGGACCCCGCGCGGCGTGCCGCCCGTGCCCGAGGTGTAGATGAGGCAGGCCGTGTCCGAGCGTGAAAGGGTGGCGCCGGCGCGCACGGCCTCCACGTCTGCCGGATGGGCGGCCAGCAGCGCGTCCCACTGGTGGAGATCGAGCCGGTCGCTGCTCTGGCCGACCTTCAGCGCCTCGAAACCGATCACATGCCGGCAATGGGCCGACTGGTAGACTGCCTTGAGGAGGGTGCGCGCCAGCCGGTTGGTGGAGACAAAGGCAGCCACCGCGCCGCTGTCGGCGAGGATGTGGGCGTGGTCGCGCTCGGTATTGGTGGTGTAGGTCGGAACGGAAATGCCGCCGGCGGCCATGATGCCGAGGTCGGCGAGGCAGAACTCGGGCCGGTTTTCCGAGACGATGAGCACGCGATCCCCCCGCGCGAGCCCCAGCGCCTTCAGCGCCACGGCCAGCGAGGCGACCTGGCGCGCGGCCTCGGCCCAGGAGAGGGCCTGCCAGCCGCCGGCGCGCTTCTGCCACAGGAACGGCGCATCGCCGTGCGCTGCCGCCTGGGCAAAGAACATCTCGACAAGACTGGGCCACGATTGCGCGCGCCCGGTCATGCCCTGCCCCGTGTGCCGCATCATCCGCCGTCTCCCCGGCCTGCGCCGCTAACGGCCGAACGCGGCCGAACTGCCCTCGCTGCGCGGGTCGGCGGCCGCCCGCCAGCGGGCCCGCTCGCGCGCGATCGCCTGGCCCTTGATCGGCAGGTTGGCGGCTGTCACATTGGCGTGGCCCAGCGCCTTGAAGGTGGCGGCCATGCCGGCAAGCCTCGTGCCCTCCTCGTAGCGCAGCCCGCGCCGGTCGGCCACGAGCGTCGGTGCGGCCAGCGCCTCCTCGATGGGCATGTTCCAGTCGAGATGGGCGAGGATCGTCTTGGCGACCTGCGCGATGATGGTCACCCCGCCCGCGGCTCCGAAGGCTGCCACGGGCCGCCCGCGCGGATCGAGCACGATGGTGGGCGCCATCGACGAGCGCGGACGCTTGCCCGCCTCGACCCGGTTGGGCGCCGGCCGGCCACCGCGCACCGGCGAAAGATCGAAATCGGTCAGCTCGTTGTTGAGCAGCATGCCGGCCGCCAGAAGCCCCGAGCCGAACGGCGCCTCGATGGTGGAGGTGACATTGGCGAGATTTCCGCGCGCGTCGGCCGCAGCAAGGTGCGAGGTGGCCGGCACATCGGCGAGCGGCCCGGTGTTGCTTGCCTGCAGGCCGGCCGGGGTGCCGGCAGGCGCCTCGGCCATCGCGCGGTCCGGGCGGATGAGCCGCGAGCGGGCTTCGAGATAGGCGGGCGAAAGAAGGCCCTCGACCGGCACGGGCACGAAATCCGGATCCGCGCCGAAGGCCTCACGGTCGGCAAGCGCGAGGCGCAGGGATTCGGCCAACAGGTGCCACGACAGCGGATTGTCGGGGCCGAGTCCCGCCATGTCGAACCGTTCGAGCTGGATGAGCACCTGCAGCACCGCAATGCCGCCGGCAGACGGCGGGCCCATGGTGCACAGCTGCCAGCGTCGATAGGGCCGGCACAGCGGCTCGCGCTCGGTCACACGGTAGGATGCAAGATCGGCAAGCGTCATTGGCACGGGGTTCTGCCGCGCCTGGCTTACCGCGCGCGCGATCGCCTCGGCCACCGGGCCGGAATAGAAACCCCGGGGCCCCTCGCGGGCAATCCGCGCAAGCGTCTCGGCCAGCTCGGGCTGCCTCAGGAGATGGCCGACGGGCCAGGGCCTGCCCTCCGGGTCGAGGAACACGGCTGCCGCCTCGGGCGCGAGGAGATCGGTGCGAAAGCCGGTGAAGCGGTGCAGCCGCTCGGTCACCACGATGCCGTCGCGCGCCAGGCGGATTGCGGGCTCGAACAGGGTCGCCCACGGGAGCCGCCCCCAGCGCCGGTGCATCTCGGCGGCAAGCGCGACAAGGCCGGGAACGCCGACCGACTTGCCGCCCGGCACGGCAGAGCGGAAATCCATCGGCTCGCCGTCGGGCTTCAGGAACCGCCCGGGCGTGGCGGACGCAGGCGCCGTCTCGCGACCGTCGATGGTGATGATCCGCCCGGTGCGGCCTTCGCGGAACACCAGGAACGCACCCCCCCCGATGCCAGAGGATTGCGGCTCGGCAACGGTCAGCGCGATCATGGTGGCAATCGCGGCATCGGCCGCCGAGCCCCCGCGCGCGAGCATCTGCCGCCCTGCCTCGGTCGCGCGCGGGTCGGCCGAGGTCACGACACCCCGCCCGACCGCAACCGTTGTCGCCGGAGCCTGCCGGGCGAAGGTGGCATCCGGCTGATAGGTGGCAATGCCGGCCTGTATCTCGATCTCGCGCGCGCGCGCCGCCGCCGGTGCGGTCTGGGCCACGGCAGCCGGCGAGGCGGCAGCCAGGAGGAGGAGCGCAACGAATGGGGCCAGCACCAACCGCATCAGGCATCGATAGAAGAGCATGCCCTCCGCCTCAAGCCACTGGGCTTCCGACAAGATCGGCCGGGCCGGACGCGCCCAGCGCGCGCAGGTGCTCGGCCAGCTCGCGGTTCAGCCGCGCGGCGAGCCCCGGCCCCTCCCAGACCAGCGCGGTATAGAGCTGCACGGCCGAGGCGCCGGCGGCGAACTTTGCCAGCACGTCGGCAAGCGTTGCAATGCCGCCCACGCCGATGAGCGGGATCCGGCCCTCGAGCAGGCGGGCGAAGGCGGCAAGGATCGCGGTGGATGGCGCCATCAGCGGCCGGCCCGAAAGCCCACCCTCTTCGGCTGCGTGACGGCCGCGAAGCCCCGGCGGGCGGGCAAGGGTTGTGTTGGAGATGACAAGCGCATCCACGGGCGCGGTGAGCGCCGCTTCGGCAATGGCTTCCACCTGCGCGGCATCGAGATCGGGGGCAACCTTCAGGAACAGCGGCGGGCCGCTGGCCCCACGCGCCGCGCGTGCGGCCGAAAGCAGCTCGGGCAGAGCCGCACCCTGAAGACCCCGGAGCCCGGGCGTGTTGGGCGAGGAAATGTTGAGCGTGATGAAGGCGGCCACCTCGCGGACGGCGGCGACGGCTGCGGCATAGTCAGCGATGCGGTCCGGGCTGTCGCGGTTCGCGCCGACATTCACGCCAAGCCCCGGATGCGGCGCAAGGCGGGCGAGAGCTGCGGCAATGCCGCCATTGTTGAAGCCGAGCCGGTTGATGACCGCCCGCTCGGCCGGCAGGCGGAACAGGCGCGGGCGCGGGTTTCCGGCCTGCGGCCGTGGCGTGAGGGTTCCAACCTCGACGAAGCCGAAGCCGAGCCCCAGCATCTGCCGCCAGACACGGGCATCCTTGTCGAAGCCGGCGGCAAGGCCAATGGGCGATGGCAGGCGCAGGCCCGCCAGCTGCGTCTCGAGCAGCGGGTCGTGGTCGAAACGGGAGGGCGGCATCGCCTCCAGCGCCGCGATGGCAAGACCGTGCGCGGTCTCTGGCGGAAGCGCCATCAGGACAGGCCGGAGGAGCAAGGCAGGGATACCGACCATGGCCCGGCCGTTAGGCCCGACCCCATGCGATGCCAAGCCGGAACGCCTGCAGTGGTTAACCACGCTCCGGGTCAACTGTCGGAGAAATTTACAACCGGCCCCCGATGCTCCCCGGTCCCTTGCTTTGGGATCAATGGGTTGCATGGTTGGCACCAAATTTGCTGGCACGTTGGGCGAGGCCAGTTCATGGCTTCGCCGGCGCCGGGGGCACCGCGCGCCAGAAAGTCCGTTTCGTCACGCGGAACCGGCCCCGCGCCTGCCAGTGCAGGCGCGGGGCTTTCGGTTCTGACAGCGGGGCCCTGTGCACCAGCTGCAGCCCGAGCCGAGCCGGAACCCGCACGGGGCCGGCCGCGCCGATCTGTCGAGGCGATGCCGGGAGTGCATGCTGGTCGCCCGGTTGCCCGGCGGGCGCCCGATGCCCGCCCTCCCCCTGCCGGCGCCCTGCCGGGCAGCCCCCCGGACTTGACCATCGGCACGAGCGCCTCCCCGGCCTTTGCAACAGAAACGGCGCCGGGCCCCGAGGCGGGGCGCTCCGATCTGTCGATTCCGTCCAATACGACGGCCAGCTGCAGCCCTAGGGGGCATCTGCGACCCACGGTCGCTGACAGGGCTTCACGCAGGGGCGGACCTTGCTTGATCGTGAAGGGCCTGCTGCGACCCCACTTTCCCGGCCCCGGAGCTCCGCTCCGGGGCCGCCTTTTGTTGCCGGATTCCTGCTGCCACGACGGATTTTCGGGCCGCGCACAACCGGTTGTCCTGTCGCGCGGGGGGGTTGACGGCACCGGCTGTGCGGCGCAACACGCCGGACAAGAGTTCGCCGGGAAGAAAAGCCTTTGAAGGGTGGCAGGACGACCGACGCGGCCAGCGGGCCGCATGGGTGGGGGCGCACGACGGCCCCCTGCCCGCCGCGCGGAGGCGCATAGCCGGGTGAACCAGGCGGCATTCTCGCTGCGCTACTTCGCACCGGCCGCCCCGCTGCGGGATTGGGTGAGCAGCTACTATCTCTTCGAGTCGAATCGGCCGGCGCTGGCCGACATGCTGCGCGCGGAGCTGCCGCAGGTGCGGTTCCTCATCGCCGGCTACGGCAGCTTCGCCTTCGGCCAGGGCGCACCGCAGTCGATCCCGCCGGCAGCGCTCCATGGACCCTCAGGCGTGGCCGCGCGCTTCGAGGCCGTGGGGCCGGTGCGGCTGTTCGGCGCGGGCCTGCTGCCGGCGGGGTGGGCCGCGCTCGTGGGGGCTGGCGCCGATGCCTTTGCCGACCGGATCATCGACCTCTCCGATGTCGCCGGCCCGGCTGCTGTTCGCGCGTGGATCCAGATGGCAGAGGCGACGCGCGCTCGCGACATCGTGGGCGCAGCCGATGCCTTCTTTCTCCTGCTTTCCGTGCAGGCGAAACCGCCGCCGCTCTGGTTCACCCGCGCGGCCGATTCGTGGCTTGCCAGCAGCCCCGACCCCAAGGTTGACGACCTGGTGTCGGCCGTGAACATGTCGGCGCGGCAGGTCGAGCGCCTGTGCCTGCGGGTGTATGGCGCGCCGCCCAAGGCCCTGTCCCGCAAGTACCGGGCCCTGCAGGCGGCCGTGCGATTCGGCCTCAACCCGGAGGCCGGCTGGGAGGCAGCGGCTGCCGGCGCCTTCTACGACCAGAGCCATTTCATCCGCGAGTTCAAGCTGTTTGTCGGCATGACCCCATCGCGCTTCGTGGACAGAGGCGCGCCATGGATCACCCGGCTCACAATCGCCAAGCGGCAGGCGCTGGTCACGATGCCCAAGCTCACCAGGGTGAGCTGAGCGGCCCCTCCGGTCAGGTGCGGTAGCTCGGGTCGAGGCGGTCCATCTTGCGGCGCAGCGCAGGCCAGGCCAGCATGTTGCCCACCAGCTTCAGCCCGTCGCGGCCCTGGGCGGCCGTCTTCTCCGGCGTGCCCTGCGGAGGATGGTTGAGGCGTGCAGGACCGCCGGCCAGCGCAAGGCACTGCGCCTCGCAGGCCCGCTCGAGGAAATACATGGCGATGAATGCCTCGCCGACCGTCTCGCCGACGGTGAGCGTCCCGTGATTGCGCAGGATCATCGCCCGCCTGGCCCCGAGGTCGGCGACAAGCCGCTCGCGCTCGGCAAGATCGGTCGCCACGCCCTCATAGTGGTGGTAGGCGACCTCGTCGCGGATGAGCATCGCCGTCTGGGTCAGCGGCATCAGCCCCTCGGCCATCGCGGCCACGGCCTGCCCGTGCGGCGTGTGCAGGTGGATGACCGCCCTTGCATCCTCGCGCGCCATGTGGATCGCGGAATGGATGCAAAACCCCGCCGGGTTGGTGAGATAGGGCGTTTCCATGACCGGGTTGCCGTCGACATCGATCTTGACGAGGCTGGAGGCAGTGATCTCGTCGAACATGAGATTGTAGGGGTTGATGAGAAAGTGGTGCTCGGGCCCCGGCACGCGCACCGAGAGGTGGGTGAAGATGAGATCGTCCCACCCATAGTGGGCAACCAGCCGGAAGGCACAGGCCAGATCCTCGCGCAGCGCCCATTCCTCCGTGCTCACCTCGGCCTTCACATTGCCGGCATCGGCCGCCGTGACCGGCTTGAGCTGGGTTGTCATCGTCAGTCCTCCCGCATCTTGGCATCCGGCACCTTGCCGCGCCGGCAGGCATCGGAGCAATAGCGGACGTGCGCCCAGTCGCGCGCCCATTTGCGCCGCCACGCAAACGGGCGGCCGCAGCGGGCGCAGACCT
The DNA here is from genome assembly GCA_937995515.1 of uncultured Sphingomonadaceae bacterium. GTDB lineage: Bacteria > Pseudomonadota > Alphaproteobacteria > Sphingomonadales > Sphingomonadaceae > Thermaurantiacus. The sequence continues at coordinate 122,933 of CALKJZ010000021.1, forward strand.
TGGTCGGCAACTCGGCTTTCTTGCGCATTGGCGCCATAGTGGCGAAATGGGCGCGGCGGCGCGAGCCTGCAATGGCGGCGTCATGTTTCAGGGCTAGGCCACGCCCGCGAGGAGGTCTGATGCTGCACGGACTGGAGGCAATGCTCGGCCACGGGCTTGACCGGCGCCGCCTGCTGGCCGGTGGAGCAGCAGCGGGCGCGGCACTGCTGTTGCCGCACCGCCTGTTCGCATCCCCGGCCACCGGCTTTACGCACGGGGTGGCAAGCGGTGAGCCCGGAAGCCGTTCGATGCTGTTCTGGACCCGCTATGTCGATGCGGGCCAGCAACCGGTGACCCTCCGCCTCGAGGTGGCAAGCGACCCGCGGCTGACCCGCCACGTGCTGCGGGCGGAAGCGGTTGCCGACCCGGAGAACGACTGGTGCGCGAAGGTGAGGCTCTCCGGGCTGCAGCCGGGCAAGACCTATTACTACCGGTTTGTGGGCCCGTCGCGGGCGCGCTCGATGGTCGGCCGCACCCGGACGCTTCCCGAGGGCGCGGTCGAGCAGTTCCGGCTTGGTGTCTTTTCCTGCTCGAACCTGCCGTTCGGCTTCTTCAACGGCTATGCCCACGCCGTTGCCGCCGACGACATCGACCTGTTCGTGCACCTTGGCGACTATATCTACGAATATGCCCGCGGCACCTACCCGGACGCGGCCTCGGCCGTTGCCGGGCGGGTGATTGAGCCGGCGGGCGAGGTGGTCCGCCTCGAGGATTATCGCGCGCGCTACGCGAGCTATCGTGCCGACCCCGACCTGCAGGCGCTGCACGCGCGCGTGCCTGCGATCTGCATCTGGGACGATCACGAGATTGCAAACGATGCCTGGATGGGCGGCGCGCAGAACCATGACCCGCAGACCCAGGGGCCGTGGGCGGAGCGGCTTGCGGCTGCGCGCCGCGCGCACCGGGAGTGGCTGCCCGTCTCCGATGCGCCCTACGCCAGCTATCCGATTGGCCGGCTTGCGAGCCTTCACCGTCTCGACACGCGGGTGGAGGGCCGCGAGCGGCAGTTCGACCTCCGGCAGGTGATTGCCGCCGGGCCCAATGTCGAGACCGCGCTCCGGAACTTCCGCGACCGGCAGTGGGTGGCCGGCAACCGCCAGCTTTTGGGCGTGGCCCAGGAGAAGTGGCTGCTCGAGCAGATGGCCGAGGCGGCAAGGCGCGGCGTGCGCTGGCAGGTGCTGGCGCAGCAGGTCATCATGGGCCAGCTGCTCGCCCCGCCCAACGCCGACCAGATGGCGGCTGCGGTCAGGGATCCGCAGGTGCAGGCCTTCCTCGGCGCGGCCGTCATGGCCTCAAGGCTTGGCATCCCGCTCAACATGGATGCCTGGGATGGCTATCCGGCGGCCCGCGCCCGGCTGCTCGCGATGGCACAGCGCGAGGGCATCAACCTAGTCGTGCTGGCCGGCGACAGCCACAACGCCTGGGCCAATGACCTCGTGACCGACAAGCGGCCGGCGGGCGTCGAGTTCGCAACCCACTCCGTCTCCTCGCCGGGCTTCGAGGCCTATCTGCGCGGCGTGCCGCCGCGGCTCCTTGCCGAACAGATGGTGGCGGCCAACCCCGGCCTCAGGTGGGCCGAGACCTCGCAGCGCGGCTACACGCACGTGCGGCTCACCCCCGCCGAGGCGGTCGCCGAATGGCGGTTTTCCGCCGCCGTCACCAGCCGCTCACCCCAGCTTGCCGCAAGCGTGCGCGCGCGGGTGCGCGCGGGGGCAAACCGGCTGGAGCTTGCCTGAACGCGGCCGGCGCCGCTAGCGGGCGGCCATGATCCCCCGCTACACGAGGCCGGAAATGGCGGCCATCTGGTCGCCCGAGGCGCGCTTTTCCATCTGGTTCGAGATCGAGGCCCACGCAGCGACTGCCATGGCCCGGCTCGGCATCATCCCGCAGGAGGCCGCAGACGCGCTCTGGCGCTGGTGGGCCACGAAGCCGGCCATCGATGTCGCAGCGATCGAAGCGATCGAGGCCGTCACCCGGCACGACGTGATCGCCTTTCTCACCTGGGTCTCCGGGCAGGTCGGCGAGGAGGCGCGATTCCTCCACCAGGGCATGACCTCGTCGGATGTGCTCGACACCGCGCTCGCCGTGCAGCTCGCGCGGGCAACCGATCTCCTCCTTGCCGACATGGACCAGGTCCTCGACGCACTGCGCGCACGCGCGGAGGAACATCGCCACACGCCCTGCATCGGCCGCAGCCACGGTATCCATGCCGAACCGATCACCTTCGGCTTCAAGCTGGCGCAGGCCTTTGCCGAGTTCGCGCGCGGGCGGGCGCGCCTCGAGGCGGCGCGGGCGGAGATTGCGACATGTGCCATCTCGGGCGCCGTTGGCACCTTTGCCCATGTGCCGCCCGAGGTGGAGGCGCATGTCGCAGCCGAAATGGGCCTTGGGGTGGAGCCGATCTCGACCCAGGTCATCCCGCGCGACAGGCATGCGGCCTGGTTCGCAACGCTCGGGCTCATCGCTTCGTCGATCGAGCGGCTGGCCACCGAGATCCGGCACTTGCAGCGCACCGAGGTGCTCGAAGCCGAGGAATGGTTCGCGCCGGGCCAGAAGGGCTCCTCGGCCATGCCGCACAAGCGCAACCCCGTGCTGTCGGAGAACCTGACCGGCCTTGCGCGCCTTGTCCGCTCGGCGGTCGTGCCGGCCATGGAGAATGTGGCGCTCTGGCACGAGCGCGACATCTCCCATTCCTCGGTGGAACGCGGGATCGCACCCGATGCCTCGGTCCATCTCGATTTCGCGCTGGTGCGGCTGGCCGGCGTGATCGAGAGGCTCGTTGTCTACCCGGAACGGATGCGCGCCAACCTCGAGCGGATGGGCGGCCTTATCCACTCGCAGCAGGTGCTGCTCGCGCTCACCCAGGCCGGCATGGGCCGCGACGTGGCCTATGCCGCGGTGCAGAGGAACGCCATGCGGGTGTGGGAGTCCGATGGCCGGCTGAAGCTGAAGGACCTGCTGGCTGCCGACCCGGAGATCTCGGCCCGGCTGTCGCCCTCCGAACTCGACCGGCTGTTCGACCTCGGCCAGCATTTCCGCCACATCGACACCATCTTCGCGCGCGTCTTCGCCTGAGCCGGTTTTCCCGCGCCGCAGCATGCGCTAGGGAGCCGGTGCACAGCCAGACCTGCAAAGGAGATCCTCCGTGACGGCCCTCGTTCGCCTGACGCTTCCCGATGGTGCGGTGCGCGAGGTTGCGCCCGGCACCACCGGCGGCGATGTGGCGCGGGCCATCGGGCCGGGGCTTGCACGGGCCGCGCTGGCGGTCACCCTCGATGGCGATGTGCTCGACCTCGAGCGGCCGATCGAGCGCGACGGCGCCTTCTCGATCCTGACGGCAAAGGACGAGGCGGCGGCCCTCGAACTGGTGCGGCACGATTATGCCCATGTGCTGGCCGAGGCGGTGCAGCGCCTGTTCCCTGGCACGCAGATCACCTTCGGCCCGGCAACCGAGGACGGGTTCTACTATGATTTCGCCCCGCCGCCCGGGCGCGGCCCCTTCACCGAGGAGGACCTGCCCGCGATCGAGGAGGAGATGCGCGCCATCATCCGCGCCGACAAGCCGCTGGTGCGCGAGGTGTGGGACCGCGACGCCCTGATCGCGAAGTGGAAGGCCGAGGGCGAGCTCTTCAAGGCCGAATGGGCCGCCGGGCTCCCCGAAGGCGAGGAGATATCTGTCTACTGGTCGGGGCGGCCCGGCGAACCGGGCGCGTGGATGGACATGTGCCGGGGGCCGCACCTGCCCTCGACCGGCCGGCTCGACCCGGATGCCTTCCGGCTCATGCGCGTCTCGGGCGCCTACTGGCGCGGCGACCCGAAGAACCCGCAGCTCAGCCGGATCACCGGCACCGGCTGGCTGAACCGCAGGCAGCTGGAGGAGCATCTGCACCGCCTCGAGGAGGCGGCACGGCGCGACCACCGCCGGCTCGGCCGCGACATGGGCCTCTTCCACTTCCGCGAGGAGGCGCCGGGCAGCGTGTTCTGGCATCCGCGCGGCTGGGCCATCTTTCTCGAGCTCATCGCCTACATGCGCCGGCGGCAGCAGCGCGCCGGCTATGTCGAGGTGAACACGCCCGACGTGATGGACCGTGGCCTGTGGGAGATCTCGGGCCACTGGCACAACTACCGGGAGCACATGTTCTCGACCGAAACCGAGGACGGGCGGGTCTATGCGCTCAAACCCATGAACTGCCCGGGCGGGGTTGCCATGTTCGCGCACGGCCTGAGGAGCTACCGCGACCTGCCGCTGCGCATGGCAGAGTTCGGCAAGGTGCACCGCTACGAGCCATCTGGCGCCCTCCACGGGCTCATGCGGGTACGGCACTTCACCCAGGATGATGCGCACATCTTCTGCACGCCTGCACAGATGGCCGACGAGTGCCGCATCGTCATCGACCTCGTGCTCGATGTCTACCGGCAGTTCGGGTTCGACGAGGTCGCCATCAAGCTTTCCACCCGCCCGGACAACCGCATCGGCGACGACGCAACATGGGACCGGCTGGAAGGCGCGCTCGTCGCGGCGCTGGACGCCCTCGGCCTTTCCTACAGCGTCAACCCGGGCGAAGGCGCCTTCTATGGCCCGAAGGTGGAGTTCGTGCTGCGCGATGCCATCGGGCGGGACTGGCAGTGCGGCACGCTGCAGGTCGACATGAACCTTCCCGAGCGGTTCGACATCGCCTACATCGGCGAGGATGGTCATCGCCATCGCCCGGTGATGCTCCATCGGGCGATCCTCGGCAGTTTCGAGCGGTTCATCGGCATCCTGCTCGAGCATCATGCCGGGCGCCTGCCGATGTGGCTTGCACCGGTGCAGGCGGTGGTTGCCACTATCGTCTCCGACGCCGACGACTACGCCCGGGCCGTGCTTGCGCGGCTGAGGGCTGCGGGGCTGCGCGCCGAGGCGGATCTGCGCAACGAGAAGATCAACCTCAAGGTGCGCGAGCACAGCCTGATGAAGGTGCCAGCGCTGCTGGTCGTCGGCCGGCGCGAGGCCGAGGACGGCACCGTGGCGGTGCGCCGGCTCGGCGAGGAGGGGCAGCGGCTGATGCCGGTCGACGAGGCCGTGGCCCTGCTCCGGGCCGACGCCACCCCGCCCGACCTCCGCGCCGACGCCACCCCGCCCGACCTCGGGGCCGCCGCATGAGCGGCCCGGCGCTCCGGCGGCTCGACGACCGGGTCTCGGTGGCCGGCCAGCTGTGGCCCGAGGAAATGGCCGCGCTCGGCGCGCTCGGCTTTGCCCATGTGGTCAACAACCGGCCGGACGGAGAGGCGCCAGACCAGCCGGAGGGCGCGGCAGTCGCAGCGGCCGCAGCGGCAGCAGGTCTCGGCTACACCGCGATCCCCGTCGACCATTCCGGGCTTTCCCCCGCGCAGGTCGATGCGATGTGCGAGGTGCTGGCCAGCGCACAGGGCCCCGTGGTTGCCTTCTGCCGCTCGGGCCAGCGCTCGACGGCGCTCTGGGCGCTCGCCGAGGCCCGCGCGGGCCAGCCAATCGACGTCATCCTCGCCGCCGCAGCGGCGGCCGGCGCGGACCTGCGCGGCCTCGTGCCGCTGATGCGGCAGATGCAGGCCCGCTAGGGTGGCAGGCGAGCGGCAGGTGCAGCTGCCCACGCACGCCGATGCCGGCGGGCCTGCGCCGCAGGTCGATGGCCGGCCCAACCCCGCCTCGCCCTGCATGGCCGTGCTTGTCCTCCAGGGCGGGGGCGCGCTGGGCGCCTATCACCTGGGGGTGTGCGAGGAGCTGGCCAGTCGCGACCTCGCGCCCGACTGGGTGGCGGGCATCTCGATCGGCGCCATCAACGCCGCACTCATTGCCGGCAATCCGCCGGGGGCCCGGATCCCGGCGCTCGTCCGCTTCTGGGAGCGGGTCTCCTCCGGCCTGTTCGCAGACTATCTGCTGCCGCAGCTCTTCGACCAGGCGCTGTGGTGGGAAGGGGCCGCGCTGTGGACCGCGGCCACGGGCGTCCCCGGCTTCTTCACGCCCCGCTTCCCCCTCCCGCGGTTCCACAAGCCGGGCACGCCGGGCGCCCTCTCCTACTATGATACCACGCCGCTTCGTGAGACGCTCGAGGAGCTGGTGGACTTCGAGCTCCTGAACGACGGCCCGATCCGGGTCTCCGTCGGCGCAGTCAGCGTGACAACGGGCAAGCTGCATTTCTTCGACAACCGCGGCGGGCCCGACCATTGCCGCATTACGGCAAGGCATGTGATGGCATCGGGCGCGCTTCCGCCAGGCTTTCCTCCGGTCGAGATCGGAGACGACTGGTACTGGGACGGCGGCATCGCATCCAACGCACCGCTGCAGCACGTGCTGGACGAGGCGGGAAACCGCGACAAGAACATCTTCCAGGTCGATCTGTTCCCGTCCGAGGGGCCTCGGCCGCAGACACTGCTCGACGCCGAGATCCGCGCCCAGGACATCCGCTTTTCCAGCCGCACCCGGCTCGGCATCCGACACAACACCGGGCTTTCGGGGGTCCGCGCGCTGGTCCGCGAGCTCCTCGAGACCTGCCACCCCGAGCTCGACCGGCTCGCGCCGGAGCGCCGGGCCGAGCTCGAACGGTTCGTCCACGAGCCGCGGGTCGACATCGTGCCGATCGTCTACCGCGACAAGCCCTATGCGGGAAAGGCGCGCGGCCATGCCTTTTCGCGCCGGACGATGGAGGCCCACCGGGCAGCCGGCCGGCGCGACGCCGCACGCGCGCTCGGCCTTCGCGACTGGCGCCTGCCTGCGGCCACCTGCGGCGTGCACGAGATCGACATCCGTTCCTGACGACCCTCGAGCCTGGCCGAAGTCCGGCCAGCAGATGATCGCGACAAGCTGGTGCTGCCAGTGGCGCTCGCGCCATGGCAGCCCATCCGGGCCCGGCCGCGTTTCCGGCTCGTTCGCGAGCCCGCCGACCGGTGTCTGCATGACCGGGCCGCCGCCCCGCCCGACCATGGGGGAACCGCCCCACGCGGGGCGCCGCCGCCCCCCAGGTGCGAGGCGTGCGGCCCCGGGCCACCGAAACCCGGGCCGGAACGCAACTCCGGAGAGCCGGAGCCCCCTGCGGAGGCGAGGTGCCCCTCGGATCGCGAAGGGCACGTCTTGCGCATGGGAATGCGCTTGGCATCGGCCGCGAATGGCCGCGCGGCAACGACCGCGATGGGCCTGAACTCCAGCCCCGCTCCCGCAGACCGTGCCGGGTCTCGCGGCGTGGCGCGGATGTGCATCCGCCCGGATGCATCCAGCCTTGGCCGGCGGGCAGCCGGTCGTCCGCGGTTCCGCGCCATCCCGACGCCCGGGTCGTCATCGGCAACACCGGCTCGACGAGGCGGCCAGCGGCTCCTCAATCCCCGGCCCCGGCGCAAAGGTGAATGGCTGGAAAGACCCTGGTTCCAAGCCCGCCCGGCAGCCGGGCTGCCGCGGGGCCGGACGTTGCCTGTCCTCGCCCCCGGGGCTGGCTCAGAACTGGCGCGGCGCCGGGACCGCGGTTGCAAACCCGTTCGCGCGCACCTCGCGCACCTCGAGGCCGCGCTCGGCCACATTGCCGCGAAAGCGGAAGATGCCGTCGACCCCCACAAAACCCTTGGGGTCGGCCAGCACCTCGCGTGGAAACGGCCTGCCGAGCTGCCAGCGCCCGGTGCTGGCAATCGCAAGCAGCGTCGCATCATAGGCAAGGCTTGCAAGGCGCGATGGGGTGCCGCCGAACCGTGCTTCATAGCGGCTGGCAAGCTGCCGGAACCGGTCGTCCGGCACGGCGGCGAACTGTGCCCCATGCATCTGCGGCACCCGCGTGAGGCCGGATTCGGTCGCCCAGAGCTCGGTTCCCATCAGCAGATAGCTGCCCGGGGGCGCCCCGAAGCGCGCGAGCACCGGCGTGAAGGCGGCAGCAATGGTCCCGGAGTCCGCAATGAGCAGGGCCTCGAACGCCACGGGGGCCAGTTGCGCCGGCCCGCCCCTGCCCCCGCCCGCGCGCTGGAGGCGGCCATCATAGTCGGTCACCCGCCGCGCGGCGGCCGGAAGCTGGGCACGATCGCGTGCAAAGGTGGTCAGCGAGACAATCTGCCCGCCGCCCGCCTCGACCGCGCGGGTAAAGGCAAGGCTTGCGCGCTGGCCATAGACACCCTGCGGCACCAGCGCTGCAAACCGCCGCGCACCGCGGGCCCGGGCGTGTTCGACGATGCGGACGACCGACTGGTCCGGCTGGAAGCCGAGCACGAACACCCCGCCCGATGCCAGCGCGGCATCGTTTGAAAAGGTGAGCATCGGCACGCCGCGGCTTTCGGCCACCGGGCGCGCGGCGCTGACATCGGCAGCAAGGAGCGGCCCGAGGATGAGCGTTGCGCCCTCGGCCAGCGCGCGGGTGGCGGCAGCGGCAGCGCCGCCTGCGGCCGTGTCGTAGCTCGTCAGGCGGATGCCCTTGGCATTGGCATCGGCAATCGCCAGGTTGGCGGCATTGGCAAGGCTTGCGCCCACCGGTGCATTGGGGCCGGTGAGCGGCACGAGGATTGCAACCTTGTGGAACGCCTCGGGCGGAATCGGCCGTTCCGGCCGCACCTCCTCCACGGGCGGCGGCGGCGGGGGCGGCGGCGCCGGGCGCGGCGCACAGGCCGCCGCGAGCGCCAGTGCGGCAAGGGCAAGCGGCCGCCCGGCCCTCCATCGCTGCAGCGCCTGCCCGGCTTGCATCGCGCTCACCCCTCCCCGCATAACGGCTCCCGTGGCCGCGCAAGCACCTGCACCACCGCCGGAGACCGGCCCGGAGCGCCTGCCGCCCGGGCTCTATATCGTGGCTGGCCCGATCGGCAACCTCGCCGACCTGACCCTGCGCGCCGCCGACGTGCTCCGGCGCGCCGACCTGGTGGCCTGCGAAGACACGCGGGTGACAGCAAAGCTCCTGCGCGCCGCCAGAAGCCGCGCGCCGATGCAGGCCTATCACGATCATTCGCCTGCCGCGCTGACCGCAGCCCTCGTCGCACGCGCCCACACAGAGGCGATCGCGCTCGTGAGCGATTCGGGAACGCCGCTCATTTCCGACCCGGGCTTCGAACTGGTGCGCGCGGCGCGGGCGGCGGGCGTGCCCGTGACCCCGATCCCCGGGCCCAATGCCGCGATTGCAGCACTGAGCGCCTCGGGCCTTGCGACCGACCGGTTCTTCTTTGCCGGCTTTCTTCCTGCACGCGAGGCGGCACGGGCCGACGCCATCCTTGCCCTGCGCGGCGTGCCGGGTACGCTCATCTTCCACGAAAGCGGGCCGCGGCTTGCGGCCACGCTTGCAGCCCTCGCCCACGGCCTCGGCGACCGCGAGGCGGTGATCGCCCGCGAGCTGACCAAGCGGCACGAGACCTTCCGCCACGGCCGCCTTGCGGCGCTTGCGGCCGAAGCGGCCCAAGACGCGCCGCCAAGGGGCGAGATCGTGGTCCTCGTTGGCCCGGCAGAGCGGGCCTCCTCCGAGGCCCCGGGCGCTGTCGAGGCCGCACTCGCCGAGGCCATGGCACGCATGCCGGCGGGCAAGGCCGCCGCGAGCGTTGCGGCCGCCTTCGGCCTGCCGCGCGCCGACGTCTATGCCCTGGCGCTGAAGGCACAGACGCGCCGGTGAGCAGGGACCGCAGGCAGGCCGAGCGCATGGGCCGCCGCGCCGAAACGATCGCGGCCTGGTATCTCCGCATGCAAGGCTGGCGGATTGTCGCGCGCCGCCTCCGCCTGCCGATGATCGAGCTCGATCTCGTCGTCCGCCGCGGGCACCTGCTCGCAGTGGTCGAGGTGAAATGGCGCCAGACGGCAGACGAGGCGCTCCATGCGCTGCGCGCCGGCCCGCTCCGCCGGCTGCAGGCGGCCGCCGCCGAGCTCGCCCTGCGCGAGGCGGCCCGCGGCCGACCGGTTTCCGCCCGGGTCGACCTGATTGCACTGGCGCCCGGTCGCTGGCCACGCCATATTCCCGACATCAGATGAGCCTGCCCTCGCCTCTCGATGCCATCGGCCTCGTCGATGATGCGGACCTCGCAGTCGATGCAGCCGCCATGCTGCTCGCCGCCGAGGACCGGCCGGGGCTTTCCTCCGAGGATGCGCTGGAGCTCCTGCCCGATGCCGCACCCGTGCTGCTGGGCGCCGAACGCGCCGCGCGCGACGCCGGGCGGGTCACGCCCGCCGCCCCGGACTGGGCCGAGGCGCTCGCCTGCCATGTCTGTGGCACGCTTGGCATCCGCGGCGATCGCGACACTTACGACCGGCCCGAGAATGCCGATCTCATCGACGTGCTGCACCGCGGGCGCGGGCTTCCGGTTGCGATTGCGATCCTCGCTGTCGGGCTCGTGCGAAGGGCAGGCGGGCAGGCGCACGTGATCGGCCTGCCCGGCCATGCCATCACACAGGTGGGAGAAGGGGCGGATGCCGTCTGGCTCGATCTCTTCGAGGGGCCCGGCCTGCTTGACGCCGGCGGCATCGGCCGGGCGGTGCACCGCGCGCTCGGGCGGCATGTGCGGCTGGCGCTCGACGACCTGCGCCCGCTCTCCAACCGGGAAACCCTGGTGCGGCTGCTGAACAACCAGCTGGTGCGCGCGCGCAAGGCCGGAGATCTTGGCCGGGCACTGGTGCTGGCACGCCGCCTGACCCGCATCGCCCCGCAGCAGTCCGATCTCTGGTGGGAGTTGGCCCGTCTCGAGCAGCTGGCGGGCGACCGCAGGGCGGCCCGACGGGCACTGGCCGCCATGCGCGAGACCACGCGCGATCCACTGCGCCTGCGCCGCATCGACGCCGCGGCCGAGGCGCTTGCCCGCTGAGATTGCCGCCCCGCACCGGCACGGCTAGAGCCGGGGCATGGCAGGCCGGAGACCGTTGCGCGTTGCAGTCCAGATGGACCCGATCGAAGGGGTGCAGGTGGAGGGCGATTCCACCTTCGCCCTGATGCTCGCGGCACAGGCGCGCGGCGCCGAGTTGTTCCACTATCTCCCCGCCGAACTGGACTGGAACGAGGGCCGGGTGGAGGCGCGCGGACGCCGCATCGAGGTGATGCGCCCGCAGGCATCGGGCGCGCCGCATTTCCGCTGGCTCGGCCCGAGCGAGACGATCGACCTCGCCGGGACGGTCGACGTGGTGCTGATGCGCCAGGATCCGCCGTTCGACATGGGCTATGTGACGGCGACCCACATGCTCGAGCAGGCGCAGCGGCAGGGCGTGCTGGTGGTGAACGACCCGGCCGAGGTCCGCAACGCGCCGGAAAAGCTGTTCGTGCTCAGCTTTGCCGACCTGATGCCGCCGACGCTCGTGACCCGGAGCCTCGAGGCCGCGCGCGCCTTCCGCAGGCGCCACGGCGAAGTCGTGATCAAGCCACTCTACGGCAATGCCGGGGCGGCCGTCTTCCATGTGCCGGCAGCCGATACCAACCTCGCCCCGCTGGTCGAGCTGTTCGGCCATGTCTGGCGCGAGCCCTTCATGGTGCAGGCCTTTCTTCCGGCCGTGCGCGAGGGCGACAAGCGGATCGTGCTGATCGAGGGCGAGCCGGTGGGCGCCATCAACCGCCTGCCGCGCGCCGGCGAGATCCGGTCGAACCTCGCAGCCGGCGGCGAGGCCCACCCAACCGAGCTGACCGAGCGGGAACGCCACATCTGCGCACGGCTCGGCCCGGAGCTGCGGCGGCGCGGGCTGGTGTTCGTCGGCATCGACGTGATCGACGGGTGCCTGACCGAGATCAACGTCACCTCCCCCACCGGCATCGTCACCATCGACCGGTTCAACGGCACCGACACGCCCGCGCGCTTCTGGGATGCCGTCGAGGCGCGGCTGAGGGCGACACGATGAGCCGTGGCCCGCTCCCGGTCCGCAACCCGCGCACCGGTGCGGCGGACCATCTTCTCCACCCCCTCGACCCGGAGGGCGTGGCCGCAGAGGCCCGGCGGCTGCGCGCGCTCCAGCCGGCGTGGGCGGCACTGGGTGCGGAGGGCCGCGCCCTGCGCCTGCACGCACTCAAGGAATCGATTGCCCGTCACCGGGCACCCCTTGCGGCCGCACTCGAGACCGATACCGGCCGGCGGGCAGTAACAGCGCTGGAGATCGACAGCGTGCTCGGAATCATCGGCCGCTGGGCCGGGCGCGCGCCCGGCCTCCTTGCCGCTGCCGAAGTGGCCGATGCGGCAACGGCCATGCCGGGCGTGCGCTATGGCATCCGCATCGATCCCTATCCGCTGGTGGGGGTGATCGCGCCCTGGAACTTCCCGCTGCTGCTTGCGCTCACGGATGCCATTCCGGCGCTTGCGGCCGGGTGCGCGGTGCTGGTGAAGCCGTCCGAAGTCACGCCCCGCTTCATCGCACCGCTGATGGCCGCTGCAAGCGAGGTGGAGGGCCTACCGCTCGCGCTCGTCGAGGGGGGTGCCGAAACCGGCGCGGCGCTGGTCGACGCAGTGGACTTCATCTGCTTTACCGGTTCGGTGGAGACGGGGCGCAAGGTCGCAAAGGCCGCCGCACGCGCCTTTGTGCCGGCAAGCCTCGAGCTCGGCGGCAAGGATCCGATGATCGTGCTCGAAAGCGCAGACCCGGAGGCCGCAGCCGACATCGCCCTGTCGGCCTCCTGCCGGGCGACCGGCCAGGCGTGCCAGTCGATCGAGCGGATCTATGTGGCCGAGGCGATCTTCGCGCCCTTTGTCGAGGCGCTGGTGCGCCGCGCGGAGGCGGTGACGCTCGACTGGCCGGAGATGGGCGACGGCGACCTCGGGCCCTTCATCTTCGAGGCCCAGGCGCACAAGGTGGCCCGCCAGCTCGCGGAAGCGGTGGCAGAAGGCGCGCGGATCCACACCGGAGGCGTGGTGGAGACGCTGGGCGGCGGGCTCTGGATGCGGCCCACGGTCGTGACCGGGGTGCGCCACGGCATGGCGCTGATGCGCGAGGAAACTTTCGGGCCGGTGATGCCGGTGATGCCTTTCCGGGATGTTCCCGAGGCGGTGGCGCTGGCCAACGACAGTGCGTTCGGCCTTTCGGCCGCGGTGGTGGCGGCCACGCTGGAAGAGGCCGAGGCGGTGGCCGTGCAGCTCGAGGCCGGGGCCGTATCGCTCAACGATGCAGCCCTGACGGCGCTCGTCTCCGACGCGGAGAAAAGCGCGTTCAAGGCCTCGGGCCTCGGGCCGTCGCGCATGGGCGCCTCCGGGCTCACCCGCTTCCTGCGCCGGCGCGCCCTCCTGCGCCAGACTGGCAGGGCGCTGCCGCTTGCCGCCTTCTCGGGCCGTGGCAGATGACCCGCGCTGCCGGAACGCGCCTTGCGCTGGTCGCGCTCGCCGTGCTGGTGGGGCTGGTCTTCTGGTGGGCGCGCGGCGTGACCATCGGCGAAGAACAGGCCGGCACCATCGCGGATGCGCTGTTCCGCACCTATGTCGAGGAAACAGGCGAACAGAGCGCCCATTTCTCGGGCCCGCGCATGGTCGCCTTCGACGACGGGTGGGAATATCTCTGGATCTACGAGCCATGCCGCGAGACGGGGGAGTTGCGCATCTTCGTGACGGTCCGCGGCCAGGCGAGCTTTGGCGCCACGCCCAACTGCGCCCCCGTCAGGGGCTTTGCCGTGCCGCCGCAGAAGGTGTGAGCGCAAAGGCTCCGGCAAGAAACCGGTCGTAGATCCGGGCAAGCGCGCGGATGTCGGCCAAAGGCGCCTGCTCGTCCACCTTGTGCATCGAGGCGCCCACAAGGCCGAACTCCACCACCGGGCACAGGCGACGGATGAAGCGCGCATCCGACGTGCCGCCAGAGGTGGAAAGCACCGGCCTCAGGCCGGTCTCGGCCTCGATGGCCGCGGCGATCAGCGTGGAAAGCGGGCCCGGCTCGGTGAGAAAGGCTTCGCCGGAGATGCGGATCCGGGTTTCGGCCGACGGCGCATGACGGGCGACCACCTCCTCGATCCAGCCGGCGAGCGCGCTGCCACGATGGCAGTCGTTGAAGCGGATGTTGAGCCGCGCGGCCGCACGCGCCGGGATCATGTTGGTGGCCGGGTTGCCGACCTCGATGTCGGTCACCTCGAGGTTCGAGGGCTGGAACCAGGGCGTACCCTCGTCGAGCCGCCGTCCCTGCAGCTCGGCGAGAATGGCGATGAGACGGCGCACCGGATTGTCGGCGCGATCGGGGTAGGCGACATGGCCCTGCGCGCCATTGACCGTGATCCAGGCATTGAGGCTGCCGCGCCGGCCGATCTTCACCACGTCGCCCAGACGACGCGCCGAGGTCGGCTCGCCAACGAGGCACATGTCGGGCCGGTGGCCCTCTGCCTCCATCCACTGGAGCAGCCGGTCGGTGCCGAACACCGCCGGGCCCTCCTCGTCGCCGGTGAGGATGAAGCTGAGCGTGCCGGGCGCACCCCGTGCCACATGGGCGGCTGCTGCTGAGACCATGGCCGCAAGCGCGCCCTTCATGTCCGCCGCACCGCGCCCCACCAGCACGCCCTGGTCGATCGTGCCGGCAAAGGGGTCGGCCGTCCATGCGGCGACATCCCCCGGCGGGACCACGTCGACATGGCCGGCCAGCGCGACGTGCGGGCGGCCCGAACCGATGGTGGCAAAGAGATTGTCGACCGGGCCGTCGGGCGGCCCGCCGAAGGCACGCCGGTGGCAGGCGAAGCCGAGCGAAGCGAGCTCGCGTTCCATGAGATCGAGCGCGCCGGCATCGACGGGGGTGACACTGGCACAGCGGATGAGCCCGGCTGCAAACGGCACCGGGTCCGGCAGCTCCTGCCCGGGCGAGAGGGTCGCAGTCGCCATCGCCCCTGCCTAGAACTCATGGGCCGGCTGGCGCCAGACCTCCCTTTCGGCTGCGGCAATCCATTCGCCCATGAACGGGTGCGCCATGGCGCGAGCGCGATAGGCCTCGGCCGCGGGAGAAAGCGCAACCGCATAGGTGGTGAACCGGCTGGCAACCGGCGCAAACAGGATGTCGGCCGCCCCATAGTCCGCCCCCGCGAGCCACGGGCCGCCAAAGCGGGCGAGCCCCTCGCGCCAGAGGCTGTCGATCCGCGCCACATCGCCCCCGGCCTCCGGGTCGAGGCTCCAGCCCGGGTAATGGCGCATCACGTTCATCGGGCAGTGACGGCGGAGCGCCGCATAGGAGGATTGCATCTCGGCCGCGACCGAGGCGGCGAAGGCATGGGCCTCCGGCGCCCGGGGCCAGAAGCAGGTGCCGCCCGTCCGCCGGTCGAGATGGGCGATGATGCCAAGGCTGTGGAAGGCCGCCACCGCCCCGTCCCAGAGCACCGGCAACCGCCCGCCCGAGACGGCGAGATCGGGCTTGGCCCGCCGCGCTGCCCAGTCCGGCGCGTAGAGGTTCACGAGCTCCGTCTCGAACGGCAGGCCGGCATGGCGCGCGGCCAGCCAGCCGCGCAGCGACCAGGAGGAATAGCGGCGGTTGCCGATGATGAGCCGCAGCGTCATGCGCCGTCGCCCGCATGGTCCATGCCGATGTCGGCCGCGGGCGCCGACTGGGTAAGGCGACCGACACTGATGAAGGTGACCCCCGTCTCGGCGATCGCGCGGATGGTCTCGAGCGTCACCCCGCCCGAGGCCTCGGTCGGCACGCGCCCGGCGACGATGCCAACGGCTGCACGCAGCGTTGCCACATCCATGTTGTCAAGCAGCAGCCGGTCGGCGCCGGCGGCAAGCGCGGCCTCGATCTGGTCCAGCCGGTCGACCTCGACGGTGATGTTGCACAGACCGGCGGCCCTGCACGCCGCAACGGCGGCCGTCACGCTTCCGGCTGCGGCGATATGGTTGTCCTTTACCATCGGCGCATCGTGGAGGCCCATGCGGTGGTTGGTGCCGCCGCCCATCCGCACCGCATATTTCTCGAGGAGCCGCAGGCCCGGCAGGGTTTTGCGCGTATCGAGCAGGATCGCCCCCGTGCCGGCAATCGCTGCCACATGGGCGGCGGTCAGCGTGGCAATCCCGGTCAGATGCTGAAGCGTGTTGAGCGCCGACCGCTCGGCGGCGAGCAGCGCCCGCGCCCGGCCCCGCAGGTAAAGGAGCCGGGTGCCAGCGGGCACGCTTGCCCCATCGCGAACCGCCGGGGTCGAGACACAATCCGGATCGAGCGCACGGAAGAAGCGTTCGGCAAGCCACAGCCCGGCGACCCTTAGCGGCTCACGCGCGACCATCACCGCCGCAAGCATCGCATCCGCGCCGAGGCACGCGGTGGCGGTGATGTCGCCCGCCGTTGAAACGGCGCCGCCCAGGTCTTCCGCGAGCGTCGCGCGAACAAAGGCGTCCGCGTCGAAGCCTTCGATCATTTCTTCAGTTCGCGCGTGAGGTAAGAGACAAAAAGCGCTGCGCGATATGCATTTTCCTTCAGATTCGCGACCCCTGCGTGGCCGCCGTCCACATTCTCGTAATAATAGATCGGGTGGCCGAACTCGGCCATGCGGGCCGCCATCTTGCGGGCGTGGCCGGGGTGCACGCGGTCGTCCTTGGTCGAGGTGTAGAAGAACACGCGCGGATAGCGCACACCCCTGCGGATGTTCTGATAGGGGCTGTATTTGCGGATGAAGGCCCAGTCGTCCGTGTCGGGGTTGCCATATTCGTCCATCCACGAGGCGCCGGCCAGCAGCAGGTGATAGCGGCGCATGTCGGCAAGCGGCACGCCGACGAGCGCGCCATCGTAGAGGTCTGGCCGCTGCGTGTAGGCAACGGCCGCCATCAGCCCGCCGTTGGACCGGCCGTGGACGGCGATCCGCGAGGCAAGCCCCTCCCGCTTCAGCGTCTCGGCAACGGCGTGCAGGTCGTCGTAGCTGTTCTGTCGCCGCTCGCGCAGGGCCGCCTGGTGCCAGCGCGGCCCGAACTCGCCGCCGCCGCGGATGTTGGCGATCACGAGCTGCCCGCCCTGCTCCAGCCAGAACTGGTTCTCGGGGCTCAGATAGCTGGGCAGCACTGCGATCTCGAACCCGCCATAGGCCCAGTAGTGGGTCGGCAGCGGCCCCTTCGCGCCGCGCGGGCGGACAATGAAGTAGGGCACGCGCGTGCCGTCCCTCGAGGTGGCAAAGCGCTGGGAAACCTCGAACCGTTCGGCATCGAAGAAGGCCGGCGCCGAGGCGAGGACGGTGGGCGCCCCGCCGTCGCTTGCCTTCATCAGCCGCGCGGGCTCGGTGAAGCCCTGCACGTTCACATAGAGGGTGTCGGAGGCCTCGGCGGTATCGGCCGCAACGAGCGAAAGCGCCGAGTTGGCCGGGATCGGCACGTCGGCCTCCGCCCAGCCGCCGTCTGCCTCGCGCGACAGACGCACGAGCCTTGCGGAAACATTGTCGAGAAGGTTCAGATAGATCGCGCGGCTGGTTGCAACCACGCCATCGATGGCCTGGGTTTCCGAGGGGGTGAACACGCGCTCGACCGGACCCGGGCTTCCCGCATCGGGCACGGTATAGGAGACAAGACTTCCCGCGGGGATGCCCTTGAACGCGGTGCGCAGGAGCGCGAAGGCGCGCGGCCCCGCGCCATCGCCGATATCGGCGATGAAGCGGAAGTCCGCATCGGGCGGCAGCGGCGCGGGCACGAGGCGGAAATCGGCCATCAGGTGATGGACGGTGCCGGTCCAGAAGGTCACCCGCTGGTCGACGACATGCCGGCGGTTACTGCCATTGCCGAAGCCCATCACCCAGACGCCCATGTCGGTCTCGGGTGCAGAGAGGAGCACCCGGCTCGCCGCAAAGGGCGTGCCGCGCTGCCACAGCCGCGCCTCGCGGGCATAGCCGGAGCTGGTGGTCGGCCCGGCAGCCGTGGCCACCAGCAGCAGGTCGTCGTGCACGAAGGCAACCGTCTGCTTCGCCTCGGGAAGTCGGAAGGCGCCCTCTGCGGCCGGAACGAACCGGCGGGCCCTCGTGTCGAACTCGCGGATGTCGGTGGCATCCCGGCCGCCGACCGAAAGGCCCACGAGGCAGCGGTCGAAGGCCGGCGGCAGGCAGACAGCCCCCGTCCAGCCCGACCATTGCCAGTTGCCCTGTTCCTCGGCGTCGAGCGCGTCGACCGAAAGCAGCGGTTCCCACTCGGGTGCGCCCGCATCGAACGCCGCGCGCGGCGAGACGCGCCAGACGCCGCGGACATTGTCCCGGTCGCGCCAGAAGTTGAACACCCGGTCGCGGGTCACGCCCGAGGGCGAGGCCCCGGTCGGGTAGGCGATGCGGCGCGGATCCTCGAGGATTGCCTCGGCGCGCCTGCGCCATTCGGAAAAGCCGGGCGTGGACTCGAGCTCGGGCAGGAAGCGCGCGTTCTGCGCGCGCACCCATTCGAGGGCCCGTGTCCCCTCGATCTCCTCGAGCCACAGATAGGGATCCGCATCGGCGGCCGCGGCAAGGGGGGCGGCAATGGCAACCATCAGCGCAGCAAGAATGCTCCTCATGCAAAAACCCGCTAGCCCGAAACCGGGGCGCGCGCAAAGGATTGCCGGGCGGGCGGCCAGCAAGGCCGGCGAAGGCGGCGCTCCCCTCGAGCCGAAGGTGCTGCCCTGCCAGCCGGCGGCCGCTGCCCCGCAGCCCGGGATTGCGCGCCCGGCTGGCCGCGCACACGGCGATGCTTGCCGTGCTGCTCGCCAGGCTGGTGCCCCCGGGCTGCTGCTCGCGCGGCTGGTGCCCGCGGGCCCGGGCGCATGGGTGCGGACCTCATCATCGGCACGATCATCGGCACGGCCAGCAGGGCCGTGGCAGCGGTGGCAATGCCCGGCACCGGCGAAGCGCCGCCGGGCCGGACGGCCGCGCGGGGCACGCCGCCTGCTCCAATCGCCCGGGCCGCGGCCCGGACCCCGGCCCGATCGGCCGACGTCAGCGAAACCCGGCGTCAGCGGAACCCGGCGTCAGCGAAATGTCGCCTGCTGGCCGCCGCAGGGCGCTGGTGCCCGCGCGTCTGGCATCGGCCATCGCCCGTTCCGCCCACGCCCTGCAGGCCGAGGCGCCGCCCATCGTCGCAGCCGGCCGTGCCTCGTCTGTGCTCACGGCCAACCCGCCCGAAGACGCGCCGCGCGGCCGACCGGATCCCGCGCCTTCCCCCACGGAAGGCCGACATGTGAAACATCGGCACGCGCAGCGCGGCCGGCGTCTTTGGGTGCGACATCACGCTGGCCCACAGCCGCGTGCGCGGCGAGCTGATCCGGCTCGGTGCAGCGGGCGCGCCCGACCCGCCGTCCGTCACTTCCGACCGCACGCGCCGCACAGGCCTCGAGGCTGGGGCCGTTGCCGGTCTTGCCCCCGCGCCCGGGGCCGGGCCGTGTGGCTTCCGCTGCCACGCCGGACGTGCCAGACAGCCGGTTCGACGACAATCCGGTCCATGGCAGCAAGGGGGTCGCCGGCGTGCCGCAGCCCTCGGCCTTCCTCGAGCTTTCGATGAGGCGAAACAAGGCCTCGCGCTGCGCCCGAACCTCAACATGCGGTCGAGAACCCGGACCGACCTCCTCGACACCCCCGGTGTCGCAGCCGGGGGCTTTGTGCCCGCCTCAGGTTCGGCCCGATATCGAAAAGGGGCCCCGGGCGCTGTGGGTCGATGGCCGCAGCCTTGCCGACCGGCGCCACGCCAGCGCGGTCAAGGTCGTCAACCGGGCGACGCCCGGCCCGGCCCCCGCCTTCCGAGGCGATGGCCCTCGCCTTCCCAGGCGATGGCCGCGCCGTCTATGCTGGCCTCGCCACCCGGCTCTCACCGCTGTGCGAGGGAAGGCAGTGCCGCAATGACCCAATCCCCTGCCCTGTTGTTTGCGCTCCTTGGCGCAATGGCTCCGGCCACCCCGGCACTGGCCCAGCATGGCCACCATGGCGGGCCACCGTCCGGTCGCGTCTCCCATGCCGCAGACATGAACCAGCGCTGGCTCGCGCCCGATGTGGACGTGGCGGACTGGGTTCGCCGGTTCGAAAGTCCGGAGCGCGACGTGATCGCCAACCGCGCTGCCATCATGAGCGCCCTGCGGCTCGAGCCGGGCCAGACGGTCGCCGATGTCGGCGCGGGCACGGGCGCCTATCTCGCCGCGCTCAGCAGCGCCGTGGGTCCAACAGGCCGGGTGCTCGCCGTCGACATCTCGCCCGCCTTTGTTGCCCACATGGCGAGGCGCGCGCGCGCCGAAGGCCTTGCCAATGTGGCGGCCATCCTCGGCAGCGCCAGCGACCCGGGGCTGCCCGAAGGCGGCGTGGACGTGATTCTGAGCGTCAACACCTTTCATCACTTCGAGGCGCCCGAAGCGATGCTGAAGGCGATGCACAGGGCCCTCAGGCCCGGCGGCCAGCTGGCGATTGTCGATTTTGATCGCGAGAAGCCGGGCGCCACCGATCACCAGCGCAGCATGGCCACGCTCGACAGGGCGGCGCATGTGCGGCTGATCGAGGCGCACGGGTTCCGGCTTGCCGAGGATGTCGCCATCCCCTCGCTGCGGCAGAATTTCATGCTCCGCTTCGTCAGGGAATAGGTGCGGGAAGCGCAGCCTCGGCGGCGCGGCTGGCAGGCGGTGCAGGAGGTGGCACGGGTGCCGCGGAAAATGTCGCAGCCGCAGTGCTGCAAGTGCCAGTTTCGCGCATTTCCCGGCTGTGCTGCCCGCTATGGCGCAGCCGGAACAGCCAAGGCACAAGGAGCACCCGGAATGCGGACCCGTTCTTATCCCCTCGCAGGAACCGGCATCGCAGCCATCGTCGCTGCGCTCGTTGCCGCCGGTCCTGCCGCGGGCGGCGAAAGCTGGCGCAGCCAGTCGCTTCGCGACCAGCCGACCACCGGCCCCAACGGCATCGTCACCACCGCCGAGGCGCTTGCGGTCAACCGGAAGATGGGGGCGGAGCGCAAGGCGGTGACCGAAGTTGCCCCCGGGGTCTGGTCCCTCTCCGGCTGGGGGATTGCGTCGAGCTTTGCGATCGACGCGCCGGGCGGCTGGATCATCCTCGACACCGGCGATTCGAGGCAGGCGGCCGCCGAGATGCGCGCCCAGCTGGAAAAGGCGCTCGGCCGCCGGATCCGCGTGGCGGCAATCCTGTGGACCCATTCCCACTACACCAATGGCACGGCCGCCTGGCGCGACCCGGGCACCGAGCTCTGGGGCAGCGAGGTGCTCGACTCCTTCCGCCAGGGCGAAATCGGCCTCACCCCGGTCAGCGGCGTCGCCCTCTCTCGGGCCACCGCGCAGTTTGGCATGTTCCACCCGCGGACCGGCCCGGATTCCTTCCCCAACGTGCTCGGCTTCGGGCCTGAAAAGCTCGCCGCCGAGGCCGACTATGTGCCGCCGGAGAAGTTCTTCCCCTATGGCGAGGTCGTCACCCGCACGATCGCCGGCGAGACGATCGAAGTCCTGCCCATGCGGACCGACACGCTGGACAGCGTGGCCTACTGGTTTCCGGCGCGCAAGATCCTGGTGACCAACTTCACCGTCACGCCGTTCATCTTCAACATCTTCACCCTGCGCGGCGGCAGGTATCGCGACCCGATGGTGATGGTGAACGATGCCCGCCGGCTCGAGAGCCGTCCCGCGGAGCTGCTGCTCGACATCCACAATGTGCCCATCAGGGGCCGGGAGGCGGTCAAGGCCGCGCTCGAGCGCAATGTCGACCAGGTGCAGCAGATCCACGACCAGACCCTGCGGCTCATCGCCAGGGGCCTCGACGCGCGGCAGGCCGCCGAGGCGATCACCATGTCGCCAACCCTGCGCGACGGCTTCGAGCTCTATGGCCAGGTGGAAAGCCAGGTCCGCCAGGTGTGGCATGCGGAGCGCGGCTGGTTCGGCAACGATGTCTACGACATCAACCCGCTCTCGGTCAGAGACGAGGCGCGGCTGACCGTCGAGGGCATGGGCGGCCCCGCGGCCGTCCGCCGGCAGGCCGCGCGGGCAGCCTCCGAGGGCGGCATCGACAACTGGCGCTGGGCGCTGCGCCTCACCTCCCTCCTGCTCACGCTCGACCCGGCCGACCGCGAGGCCCGCGCCGCCCGCGCCACGGCCGCGCGTGCGCTCGGGCAGCGGACCACCTCGGCCAACGCCCGCGGCTTCTACATCACCGAGGCGCTCGAGATGGAAGGCGCGCTGCGCACGCCCAAGGGCATCCCTGTCACCATGGACCTGCTGCGCCGCGTGCTCGGCACACCCACGCCCGAGAAGCTGGCGGAAACCCCGGTCCCGTTGGTCCTCGATTACCTGCGCTACCTCGTCGATCCGGTGAAGGCCGGCACCCAGCGGTTCGACTTCACCGTGGCCGTCGAGGGCGATCCCGCCGTCTATCGCCTCCAGGTCAGGAACGGCGTGCTCATCCCCTCCGCCGCCGACGCGCCGTCGGCGACCCACGTAAGGCTCACCCGCGCAGAGCTGGCAAACCTCGTCCTGGGCACTGGCGCCTTCCCCGACACGCGGCCGGCGCTCAGGGGCTTCGATGCGATCTTCGACCGCAGCCAGTTCGTAACCCGCGAGACGCTTGCCGAACGGCTGCCGGTGAGCGCGCGCGAGCACCCCTGAGGGTGCCCGGCGCGCCCTCGGCACCCGGCGGAGCCGCACGGCCGGCGACCGGATGCGGGGCACGCCCAAGGTAAGGCGCGCCGGCAGGGCGCCTTCGCCGCGCACCCTGATCTGGCCCGGGCGACGCCCGGAGGGTGCGGCCTCCCGCGGTCGGGCACGGTCGGGCGCGACCGGCGCACACCATCTGCACCATTGCCGTGGGTGCGGCCTCCCGCGGTCGCGCGCGGCGAGGCCCCGGCTGCCCCGGGCCACGGCAGACCGCAGGCC
>CALKJZ010000022.1 GCA_937995515.1 uncultured Sphingomonadaceae bacterium
ACAGTCCGGGTGTTCGGGTGCCTTGCGGGTCGAACGCGGCGGGATGATGGGCAGGATGCCGTGCATCGGCAGGCTCTCGCACAGGGCATGGCCATCGTGGCCCTTTTCGGCGAGGAGCGTCGGCGAGGAGCGTCGGCGAGGAGCGTTCCTGACTGCCCCTTTTCCGCCCGCTGCCGAGACGTGGCCGCAAACGCTGGTGCTGTCGATCAGGTGCTGCCGGGCGTCGGTGAGGCCGAGACCAACGAGATCAACCAGCGTTTGCACAAAGCACATCCCAGACGCCCTGGTCGCCCCAGCGCCGGAACCGGACATGGACCGGGTTCCACTTGCCGCCCGCGCGCATGCCTGTCCCGCCAGGGGCAGCCAGGCCGCAGCACATGCAGCATCCCATTGAGGAAGCATCGTTTGTCTCCGGCAGGCCGTGCCCGCCGCCCCACGCTCCGGCGGCAACAGCACGCCCACCACTGCCCGTTCCTCGTCCGTCAGCTCTCCACGACCCGCACGCACACACACAACTGCTCCCCCAAACGCAGCCTTGAGCCAGCAAGCTGCCAACTGGGGGAATCTCTTTTGCCAACACGGCCTAAACTTCTCTGACCGGCAGCCGTGGTTAGCTGCGGGGAAGGAGCCGCCCGGCCTCCCTTCCTCTTGGCTGGCATTCCAGGGTTGTGCGGAAGGAGAGAGAGATGACGCGGCTTCTGAAGCAGTTGGCTGGTGACCGGTCCGGCGCGACCGCCATCGAATATGGGCTGATTGCAGCTTTCATCGCGCTTGCGCTGGTGGCGACGCTGCCCTCGATCAAGAAGAACCTCGGCGCGGTCTTTTCCAATGTGAACACCGAGCTTTCGAAGGCGGCCGGCAAGTCCGGCAACTGAAGCGGGGGTGGGCCCGGCGGCGATGCTGCGCCTCGGGTCTCACACGCCACCCCGATGCCGATCAATCCGGCTGTCCAGCCCCTTGCCGGGGCCAGTGCTGGTGCCGGCCCGCGGCCCGAGGGGCCGCCGCGTCCTGCTCGCCCGCGCGACGAGGCCGCCCGGTCGCAGCCGGCCGCGCCAGATGGGGCTTTGCCTCTCGATCCGGCGCAGCCGGTGCCGCAGCCGGAGGCCGGCGCCGCGGCGGAGCGGCCGCCCCGACTGAGGCCCGCCCGGCGCGACGGCTGACGTGCGAAGGGAGCCCATCACTTCCGCGTCGAAATGAGGACCATCGCCGATGCAGCCGATGCAGCCGATGCATATGCCAAGCGCCCCAGCCCCGGAAACCCTGGCGCTGCAAACCGTCGCGCGTGGAACCCTCGAGCCGCGATCCTCTGTGCCCTCCTCCATCGGCTGGATGTGCGGCCCGCGGGCAACCGCCTGGCAAGGCCTGTGGGTGCCATGCTGACCGCTGATCTTGCAGCTGCTTCCGAACCGGTCGCAAGCGCCCTTGCCGTCCCGGTCGCAAGCGCCCTTGCCGCCGCGGCGCTGCTGATCGCTGCGGCCGAGGATGCTGCCTCTCGGCGCATCGCCAACGGGCTTTGTCTGGCTGTGGCCGGGTCTGCCCTTGCGCTCCTCGTCCAGCTCCCGCTGGTTGTGGCGCTTGCGCATGTGGGGATTGCGCTTGCCGGGCTTCTTCTTGGCACCTTCGCGTTTGCGCGCGGGCTTGTCGGCGGCGGGGATGTGAAGCTGATGGCGGCAACCCTGCTGTGGGCTGGCCCGGATCTCCTCGAGCTCAATCTTGCGGGAGCGGGTCTCGTGGCGGTTGCCATGGGTGTGGTGATGCTCGGCCAGGCGGCCCTGGCCGGGCGCGGCCGGGGCGCCGCGGGTGCCGGCGTGCCGGATGCCTTGCCGGCGTCCATGCCGTTCGGGGTGGCGATTGCCGCCGGCGGCCTCCTCGTGCTGCTGGAGCGCGCCGGCCTCCTGGGTGGTGTGGCATGAGCGCCCGGCTTTTCCGGCTCGCGCCGCGCGGCCTTGTCCTCCTGCTGCTGGCGCTGGCGCTCGGTGGCGCTGCGGTATGGCTGACCGCAGGCTGGCTTGATCGCGCGGCCCAGGCCTCGGCCCAGCAGGCGCGGGCTGCGACGCGCGCCCAGACGGTCGACCTTCTTGTTTCCTTGCGCGATCTCCAGCCGGGCGATGTTCTCACCCCTGAGATGATCGGCCGGGCCCCCTGGCCGCGCGCGGCGCTGCTGCCCCAGCATCTCGTCGCCGAGGAGGTGGGCGCAGAAGCGCTGGCGGGCGGGATCGTGCGCACGGCGCTGGCCGCCGGCCAGCCGCTCACCACCGGGCATATCGTGCGCCGCGGCGAACAGGGCGTGCTCGCGGCGCTCATCGCGCCCGGGCATCGCGCTGTGACCATCGCCGTCTCGCCCGCCGGGGGGCTCGCCGGGCTGGTCGGGCCGGGCGACCGGGTGGATATCCTGCTGACCGCACCGATGCAGGGCGGCCAGCGCATCCTGGGCCTCACGGTTGTCGAGAATGTGCGGGTGCTGGGTGTGGACCAGCGGCTGCGCGGCGGAAGCCCTCCGGACGACAGTGGCCCGCCGTCGACGGTCACCCTCGAAGTCACGCCCGAGCAGGCCGAGGCGCTCGCTGTCGCGCAGGAGATGGGCCATCTGTCGCTGTCGCTGCGCAACATCGGCGCGGAGCCGCCAGCGCGCGCGGGGCCCGCCCGGACATGGGACAGCGACGTGACCCGCCTTGGCCCGGCCGCAGCCTCAGCCATGATGGCCGCCGCGGCCGCGCTTCCGCCGGCCATGGCGATGCCGCCGGTGGCGCCGGCCATGCCTGCGCCTGCGGCATCCCCTGCGACATCCGCGGTGGCTGCCGGGCCTGCCTCTGGCACGGCGGTGGAAAATGGGGTGCAGGTGGTGCGCGGCTCGAGCATCCGGGCCGCCCCGGCCGCGGCCGGCGGGGAAGGCGCGGAGGGATGACCGGCATGGGCTGCCGCCTCGGCCTTCTTGCCCTGCTTGCGGCCCTCGGTGCGCCGCTCTTGTCCGCCCCGCTCCGCGCGGCGCCCGATGCTGTTGCGGCGGAGGCGGCCGGGGCGCTGGCCGTCGAGGTGGGCAAGGGCCGGCTGGTGCGGCTGTCCCGGCCGGCGGCCTCGGTCTTCATCTCCGACCCGGAGGTGGCCGATGTGCAGGTGCGCTCGCCACGCCTTGTCTACCTGTTCGGCCGCGGCCCGGGGGTGACGAGCTTCTATGCGGTCGACGCGCGCGACGAGGTGATCGAAAGCCTCGACATTTCGGTGCACTATGACCTCCCGCTGATCCGCCGCACCCTTGCCGAGGCGCTTCCGGGCCGCGCGATCTCGATTGGCATGGCCAATGACGCGCTGCTGCTCGCCGGCGAGGTGGCGACGCCGGCCGATGCCGAGCTTGCAATGCGGGTGGCCTCGCGCTTTGTCGCCGGCGCGGATCGCGCGCGCATCATCAACCAGCTGAAGGTGGAAACCCCCACCCAAGTCAATCTGAGGGTTCGCTTCGCCGAGGTCTCGCGCGACCTCGTGCGCGCCATCGGCTTCAACTGGGATGGCATCGGGCGCATCGGCGATGCCGCAATCGGAATCGCGGTCGGCCGCCCGGTCTCGCTCCCGACCGATGCGGGTGCCGTGCTGAACACACGCGCCGAGGGTGCCGACAATCTGTTCGCCACCTTCTCGAACGGCGATGTCGACCTGTCGGTGCTGCTCGATGCGCTCGACAACCGCGGCCTTGCAACCGTGCTTGCCGAGCCGAACCTGACCGCCCTTTCGGGGGTGCCGGCGAGCTTCCTTGCCGGCGGGGAGTTCCCGATCCCCGTGCCGCAGCAGCAGAATGTGACAACGATCGAATACAAGCGGTTCGGAGTGAGCCTCGCGTTTGTCGCCACGATCACCGATGGCAACCGCATCAACCTCAAGGTCCAGCCCGAGGTGAGCCAGCTCACCTCCGTCGGCGCGGTCTCGATCAACGGCTTTCTCGTGCCCGCGCTCACGACCCGCCGGGTGGAGACCACGGTCGATCTGGCCTCCGGGCAGAGCTTTGCGCTTGCAGGCCTCCTGCAGTCGGCCGGCCGCGATGATCTGAAGCGCTTTCCGGGCCTCGGCGAGCTTCCGGTGCTGGGCCCGCTCTTTCGCTCGCGCCGGTTCGAGCGGCAGGAGACGGAGCTTGTCGTGATTGTGACTCCCTATCTGGTTCGGCCGGCCGCACCTTCTGACCTCGCGGAGCCGCGCGCTCCGGATCGCATGGAGACGCGCCCGTGAGCCACGCCGCCGCCCGTCTCCTGGCCTTCGCCCTTCCGGCTCTCCTGCCGGCCCTTGCGGCCCCCGCCCCTGCCGCCGCCGCGCCGCCGGCCGACGGGCCGCCTCCCTCCGCCCGCATTCCCGGCTGCACCGCCGAGGCCGCGCGGGCGCGCCAGCCGCTGCCCCATGGCTGTGCGACCGCGCGCAATCTCGAGGCGATGATCGCGGATCCGGCCGATCTTGCCGGCGCGCGCGCGCTGGCACCGGCCGACGCCGACACCTCGATCGCCCCGGTCCGCCGGCTGCGGCTGGGCACCACGCCCGAGCCGGCCGGCCGCCGCACCACCGAACCGGGGCCCTGAGGCGCGCCATGACCGACCTCCGCCCCGTCGGGCCGGCGGTTGCCGAACAGCTTCCCTTCGTGGGGTTCGTGCGCGATGCGCCAAGCCGCAAGGCCATCGGCATGGCCGCCGCCGCGCGCGGCTGGGCTGCGCCCGACATCCGCGAGGGCAATCTGGAAGCCGCGCAGGCCCATGTCGCCACCATGGTCGCCCCGGCCTTTCTCGTCATCGACCTGTCGGACTGCCCAGCCCCGCTCGGCGCGGTGGATGCACTCGCCGATCTCTGCCCGGAGGGCACCCGCGTGCTTGCCATCGGCACGCAGAACGATGTGCAGCTCTACCGCGGGCTGAAGGCGCTCGGTGTGAGCGACTATCTCCTGAAACCGCTGGATCCGGCGGCGCTGGAAGAGGCGATCGCCGAGGCCCACCTCGAAGGCGGCCAGGGCCCCCGGCCCGCCAGCCGCAAGCCGCACAAGGGGCAGGTGGTCGCCGTGATCGGTGCGCGTGGCGGAGTGGGGGCGACCGCCATGGCGCTCGCGCTTGCGCATCTGGCAGCCGGGTCGGGCCAGCGGACCATGCTCTTCGACCTCGACCTCCAGGGCGGCACGGTCGCCCTCGATCTCGACGTCGAGCCGGTCTCCGGCCTGCGTGCGATCCTCGAATCGCCCGACCGGGTCGATGGGCAGCTGCTGGAATCGCTCGCGCGGGTCCATGCGCTGGGGTTTCGCCTGCTCGCAGCCGAAGAGCCGGCCGAGATGCACATCAAGATCCGGCCGGAGAGCGTGCTGGCGCTTGTCGCCACCCTTTCTGCCACCCACGATCTCGTGGTCGTCGATCTTCCGCGCCGGCTCGACCGGTCTGTCCGCTCGGTGCTGCGTACGGCCGACCGGGTGGTGGCTGTCACCAGCCTCTCGCTTGCCGGCATGCGCGACACCCGCCGGCTTGCGGCGCTGCTTGCCGGCCTGCGGGCGGGCCAGCGGCCGCTGATCGTCGCCAACCGGGTCGGTGCAAGCCGGGCCGAAGTGGCGTTGGCCGATTTCGAGCAGGCGCTCGATGGCCGGATCGACCTTCTGGTCGACGACATGCCAGCCGTCGCGGCCCGCGCCGCGGCGGGCGCGGTGCCCCTTTCGGCGGCCGCGTCGGGAGGCCGGTCGGCCGAGTCGCTGCAGCGCCTTGCAGGGCTGGTGGCGCCTGCGGCAGGGGTGGTTGAGGAGGCGGCGCCGCGCTCGCTGTGGGGGCGCCTGCGCGCGCTGGTGGGAAGGCCCTGATGGGCGGCTTTGGCCGGCGGGCCGCGCGCGCCCATCCCGAGGCCGGGCCAGCCCCGGCGCCAGCAGCGCCCCCGCCCGCCCTGGGCACGGCCCCGCGCCCAGCCCATGCCCCGCCGGTCAGCCTCGCCGAGGCGCGGCTCCTCGTGCAGCCGGCCATCGCGCGCGCCTTCGACCCTGCGGTGGATGGCCAGCGCCCGCGCGGCGAGCTGGCAGCTGCCATCGGCGCCGTGATCACGGCCACGATCGAGGCCGAGGGCCGGGCGATCGACGCGAAGGTGCACCGCGACCTCGTCAGCCATTTTCTCAACAATCTGCTCGGCGCGGGCCGGCTTGCCGCAGCCGCCAGCGAACCGCCTGCCACAGACAGCTGGAACGCAGCCGAGCGGGCGCTCGGACGCGTGCTGCCCGCGGTCCTCGAGCGGATCGACAGCGCCGCTGCAGCCACCATGAACCGGGGCGAGCTCGCCCGCCGCCTGCGCGACATGCTCGGGCCGCTGCTCGGCGAGCTCGGCATCGCGCTCAACGCGGCCGAAACCCGCGATCTCGTCACCCTGCTCATCAACGAGATGCTCGGCCTCGGCCCGCTGGAGCCGCTGCTTGCCGACGACAGCGTGACCGACATCATGGCCAACGGGCCGTCGAGCATCTGGGTGGAACGGGGCGGCCGGCTCGAGCGCGTGCGCGCCCGCTTCCGCGACACGGCGCAGATGATGGCCGTGATCAACCGGATTGTCACCGCCATCGGGCGCCGGATCGACGAATCGAGCCCGCTGGTCGATGCCCGGCTCGCCGATGGAAGCCGGGTCAACATCATCATCCCGCCGCTGGCCATCGACGGCCCGGCAATCTCCATCCGCAAGTTTGCCCGGCAGGTCATCGACCTCGACCGCATGGTCGCCCAGGGCAATCTCGCCCGGCCCATGGCCACGCTGCTCAAGGTCGCAGCGCGCGCCCGGCTCAACATCCTTGTGTCGGGCGGGACCGGCTCTGGCAAGACCACGCTTCTGAACGCGCTCTCGCGGTGCATCAGCGAGGAGGAGCGGATCGTGACCATCGAGGATGCCGCCGAGCTCCAGCTGCAGCAGCCGCACGTGGTGCGGCTCGAGACCCGTCCGCCCAATCTCGAGGGGCGCGGCGAGGTGACCCAGCGGGACCTTGTGAAAAACGCGCTGCGCATGCGGCCGGACCGGATCATCCTCGGCGAAATCCGCGGCGCCGAGGCCATCGACATGCTCCAGGCCATGAACACCGGGCACGACGGGTCGCTCGGCACCATCCACGCCAACCGCCCGCGCGAAGCGCTGACGCGCCTTGAGAACATGGTCGCCATGGCCGGCTTCAACCTGCCGGTGCTCGCCGTGCGCACGCAGATCGCCGCAGCCGTGCAGCTCATCGTGCAGGTGGCGCGCATGCGCGACGGCAAGCGGCGGGTCACCAGCATCACCGAAGTCACCGGGATCGAGGGCGACATCATCACGCTGCAGGAGCTGTTCGCCTTCCGCATCGACGAGGCGACCCCCGACGGGCGGATCGCGGGCAGCTTCGTCGGCTCCGGGCTGCGCCCCCAGTTCACTCCGCGTGCCGAGAATTTCGGGCTTGGAGACCTGCTCGCCGAGGCGCTGGCGGCATGAGCCCCCATGGCACCGTGCTGCCCGCGCTGATCCTGGTGGGGCTTGCCGGCTCCAGCCTGCTGCTCGGCATCTCTGCGATGCGCCTGCTTGCCTTCCGGCGCCGGATGAGGGGACGGGCGGCCGCTGTCCGCGCCAGCGCGCCGGCGCCGGCGGGGCCTCATGGGCTGCGCCGCGGGCCCCGCCTCGACCGGGGCGTCGCCACCGGCATCGAGGGCTTCCTTGCCACCCATTTCGACCGCAGCGGCGCATTCCGGTCGCGCATTGCAGCCGCCGGTCTTGCGGTCTCGCTCAGCCGCATCCTCCTTCTGGCAGCGGGGGCCGCCTTCATCCTCACGCTGCTAGGGCACGCGCTCGGAGTCTCGGGTCCGATGCTCCTCCTGCTGTTTGGTGCGGCATTCGCCGGCCTGCCGCTCCTCGCCCTGCGCCTGCTGGCCCGCCGGCGCCGCGCGCGGTTCCAGATGCTCCTGCCCGATGCCATCGGGCTGATGGTGCGCGGCCTGCGCGCGGGCGTGCCCGTCTCGGAAACCATCGCCGAGGTGGCACGCGAGCTCGAAGAGCCGCTGCGCTCGGTGTTCCGCCGCGTGCACGACCAGGTGCGCCTTGGAATCCCGCTGGAAGCCGCGCTGTGGCAGGAGGCGCGCGCCTTCAACGTTAGCGCGTTCGATTTTCTGATCGTCAGCCTGTCCATCCAGCGCGAGACGGGCGGCAATCTCGCCGAGACGCTCTCGGGCCTTGCCGATCTCGTGCGGCGCCGGCAGCAGATGCAGCTGAAGGCGCGCGCCCTGACCTCCGAGGCCCGGGCCAGCGCCATCATCCTCGGCTCGCTCCCGGCCGTGCTGGCGCTGCTGATGGCCCTGCTTGCGCCGGATTATCTCGCCCCGCTGTTCGAGACGAAGGGCGGGCACATGCTGCTCGCGCTGGGCGCCGGTTCGCTTGCCGTGGGTGCGGCCGTGATGTCCGCGCTCGTCCGGCTGGAGGAATAGCCCATGGAGGGCCTGTCCGAAGCCGGCCTCCTGCCATGGCTTGCCGGGCTTGTGGTGATGCTTCTCGTGCTGACCGCCGGGCTCGCACGGGTCGAGCTCGACCCTGTCGGCCGGCGGGCGCGCCGGCTGGCCGCCGGCTCGGGTGCCGGGGGCGCCGGCGCGTCCCCTCTGGTGCGCCTCAAGTGGGCCCGCGAGGCGGGCCGCCGGCTGCTTGCCCGCCTTGCCTTCGACGAGGGGCCGGAGAAGCGCGCGCTCCAGGCCCGCCTCGCGCAGGCGGGAATCCGGCGGCCGGATGCGCCGATGGTCATGCAGCTGGCGACGCTCGCCACCCCCACAGTGGGTGCGCTCCTCGGCTGGGCGCTGGCCCCTGCCGCCGGTGTCGGGCCCGGCAGTCTCGGTCCGCTTGCGCTGGCCGCGGCCGGCGCTGTTGCCGGCGCCCATGCGCCGCGCCTGTGGCTTGCCAACCGGATTGCAAAGCGGCGCGCAAGGCTCCTCGCTGAGCTGCCGCTTGCGCTCGATCTCTATGTGATCTGCGTGGAATCGGGCCTGGGGCCCGATGCCGCCATGGCCCGGGTGGCAGCCGAGCTCGGCCCGGCTGCGCCAGCGATCGCCGACGAGCTCGGCCTCACCTCGGTCGAGCTTGGCTTCCTTCCCGACCGCGGGGAGGCGTTCCGCAACCTTGCCGCGCGGGCGCCGCTCGAGGAGATCCGCGCGCTCGTGGCCATGTTCCAGCAGACCGAGCGCTACGGCACGCCGCTCGCCCAGGCGCTGCGGACCCTTGCCGAAAGCGTGCGCGAGGCGGCGATGCTGCGGGTCGAGGAGAAGGCCGCGCGGCTGCCGGCGATGCTCACCGTTCCCCTGATCCTGTTCGTGCTCCCGCCGTTGTTCATCGTGCTGATCGGCCCGGCGATCCTCCAGCTGCTCGGCAGCTGACCATCGCGGCAGATCACTCCACCAGCCGCGCCACCCGGTCAAGGATCGGCGCCATGCCGGTGCCCGGGCACGACGCCCTGAGGCGGGTCGGCCCGGCGATCGCCACCTGATCCGCGATGAGCTGCGCGCACCCGCCGCTGCCGTTGCCCGCGAAGCGCAGCGTGCTGCCCGGCAGATAGATGGCTCCGGTCACCGCAAGCCCGGGGCTTGCCAGCGCGTGGCTTGGGGCCGGCTCGCCGGATGATGCCATCGCCAGCCCGGCCGTGGGGCCGGCGGGAGGGGCGCGCAGCACCACCCGCGCTCCGGGCAGGATATTGGCCACAGCGGGGCGGCGGCCGCCCGTGCCGCGCAGGATGACGGTTGCGCCATCGGCCACCAGCGTGCCGCCCGGCTGCACCGTGAGGAGCCCGCCATCGACCACATGCACGCCGGGCCCAAGCACCAGTTCGCCGCCGGCCACCACGGCAAGGCCGTTGCAGAACACGGCCGTCTGCCCGCCAGGCACCGCCATGCGGCCCGAGACGCGAAGGGCGTTCACCGTGCAGCCGGAAGGCGCCGGAAGGAGGAGGTGGCGATAGGGATCGGCCTCGGCAAGCCGGAGCTCCGGGATGCCGGCCGCGGCCGAGAGGCCCTCGCACCCCTCGAGCAGCAGGTCGGCCGGGCGCGATGTGGCGATGGTGCCCGGCAGGCCGGGCCGCAGCGCGAGGATGCAGCCCGCGCGCATGGGCTCGAGCCGTGCGACCGCACGTGCGCGCACCGCTCCGCCGCCGCTGCCGCCGAGAAAGGCCGCCATCACCGGTGTCTGCGGGCGTGCGAGCTCCACCTCGATGGCAAGTGGGTCGCGGGCATGGGGGCCCGAGCGCGGCGGCCAGGCGACGCGCGCCTCGGCGCCGGACGCGAGATCGGCTGCGAGGGCTGCGGCCTCGCGGGCGGGGTTTGCCGCCCCGCCCGCGCGGAGCGCCAGCGCGCCCGCCCGCGCAGCGGCATCGGCTGCCGTCTGCAGCGTGCGCTGCATGTGAAGGCCGCGCGCCGCCTCCATGCCGAGCGCCACAAAGCCCAGGAGACCGGCGAGCGAAAACGCCGTCAGCACGGCCGTGGTGCCGCGCTCGTCGGCCAGCAGCCGGCCGGCGAGGCTCATGCCGGAAGCCCCGCGCACGCCTCGGCTGCGAGGCGGATCGTGCCGGCGGGAAGCGGCAGCAGCAGCGGCCGATAGGCAAGCCCTGCGCGGATCGCGCGCCCGCAGGGCGCCTCCTCGAGACGGATCGCGCCCGGGGGGATGCTGAGCGGGGCAGCGAGCGCGGCCATCCGCGCCTCGGCGTGCCGGGCGAGCCCTTCGGCCGTGCGGCATTGCGGCCGCCCCAGCTCGGCGCAGCGGGCCGAATCGGCGATGGCCGAGCGGAAGGCAGCCGAGACGAACAGGATCCGGCCGGCTTCGAGGCCGCCGAAGAGGAACAGGAAGAGGATGGGCGCAACCAGCGCGAACTCGACGGCAGTGGCCCCGCGTTCGCCGGCGCTCCGTGCCGCGCGCATGGCTCAGCCGACGCGGACGCGGGCGCGCGCCTCAACCCGGCCTGGCAGGAGCAGCCCCGGCCAGGCCACAAGCCGGTCCACCTCGCCTGTCAGCCTCACTTCCGCATAGGGCGCAGGCGGCACCCCGCCCGGGCATGTCGGGCGGGTGCCGAGCGGCTCGCTGCCACCCGCGCAGCCCCAGAAGAGCTGCAGCGTGCCGGCCACACCCTCGGGCAGCCGCACCAGCTGCCCGAGCAGCGCCGATCGATCCCCAAGGCCGGGCAAGCTCCGCGGGCCGGGCGCGACGAGGCCGGGCGGGCTGCTGCCCGCGCCCGGCATGACGTTGCGGCCGGGCGCGGCACGGCCGGGCGCCACGTTGGTGCCGGGCAGCACGCCCGCGCCAGGGCCCTGCCCGGGGGGCGTGCCGGAAAGCGGGAAGGCCGGCCCGGGCCGGGGCGGCAGCAGGTCCTGCCGTTGCACGGCCGCTGCCGCGGCACGGGCCAGCGCGTGGACCTCAGAGGCGCGCTGCGCGACAGCGGCGAGGTCGAGTGTTGCAAGCAGGAGGCCGGCAACAAGCGGCATCACGAGCGCGAGCTCGACGGCGGCGACTCCTCGTTCGGTTTCGGATCGGGCCGCATGGCGCGGCGCCCGCCCGGCCGCGCCCGGCCCCTGCACATCTTGTTCCATGGCAACCGCCATGAACGGCTGGTCAGCCTCTTGCTTGCGCCCAGGGAGGGCCGTGCCTAGTCTTGCGGCACCACGGCGAATGGCGCTGCATCAGGCGGCGGCGTTCGAGCCCGGAGTTCGGCTGTCCTTTCCATGGCGCGACCGATCGATAATCCGCACGAGCCCAGCGCGGAACAGGCGCGCGCGGCCATGGCGCGGCTGCACCGGGCGAGCGAAGCGGAGGCAATCGCCGCGCTCCTGCCCGATGCGCGGCTTTCCGGCCCCGAGCGGGAGCGGGTGGTTGCGCGCGCGCGGCGGCTGATCGCCGATCTCCGCGCGGCCGCCGGCCGCGGGTGGGTGAGCCGCTTTCTCGCCCGCTACCAGCTCGACAGCGAGGAGGGCCTTGCGCTCATGAGCCTCGCCGAGGCCTTCCTGCGCGTGCCCGATGCGGCCACGGCCGACCTCCTCATCCGCGACCGGATCGGCAGCGCCGACTGGGATGCCGCAGAGCCGGCCGGCTCGCTGCTTCTGGCATCGGCCAACTGGGGCCTTGTGATCGCCCGCAGCCTCGTGGAGGAGGAGGGCCCGGCGAGCCCGCTCCGGCGGCTGATCGCGCGCGCGGGCGAACCGTTCGTGCGCACGGCCGTGGCGGCCGCGATGAAGCTGATGGCGCGCGTCTTTGTGATGGGGCGCACGATCGAGGAGGCGCTCGCCCGCGCCCGCGAGCCCCAGTATCGCGGTTTTGCGGTCAGCTTCGACATGCTGGGCGAGGCCGCCCGCACTGAAGCCGATGCCGCGCGCTACGATCAAGCCTATCGCGCGGCGATCGAGGCGGTGGGGCGGGCAGAGGCTGCGGCGGGGCACAGCGTGTCGGTGAAGCTTTCCGCGCTGCATCCCCGCTACGAGACCGCGCAGGCCGAACGGGCCGTGCCCGTGCTGGTGGAGCGGGTGCGCGTGCTGGCCCGCCTCGCTGCTGCCAGCGGCGTGCCCCTTGCCATCGATGCCGAGGAGCAGGACCGGCTGCTGCTCTCCCTCGAGATCATCGAGGCGGTGGCGCGCGACCCGGCGCTGGCCGGCTGGGACGGGCTGGGGCTTGCGGTGCAGGCCTATGGCAAGCGTGCCCGGCCGCTCATCGACTGGGCAGATGCGCTGGCCCATGCCACCCGGCGACGCATCGGTGTGCGGCTGGTCAAGGGCGCCTACTGGGATGCGGAGGTCAAGCGCACCCAGGAAGCTGGCCTTGCCGACTATGCGCTGTTCACCCGCAAGGCGGCCACCGATGTCTCCTACCTCGCCTGCGCCCGCGCCATGCTGGAACGGCCGCGCATCCATGCCGCCTTTGGCAGCCACAATGCGCTGACAGTTGCCACCATCCTCGAATGGGCAGAGGAGGCGCACGGGCCGAACTGGCGGGATTTCGAGTTCCAGCGCCTGCACGGCATGGGCGAGGGCCTCTACGAGCGGCTGGTGGAGGAGGAAGGCTATCGCTGCCGCCTCTATGCGCCGGTGGGCGGGCATCGCGACCTCCTCGCCTATCTGGTGCGCCGCCTTCTGGAAAATGGCGCCAACTCCAGCTTCCTCCACCAGCTGGCCGATGCCGCGATGAGCGATGCGGAGCTGCTGGCCGACCCGGCGGAGAAGATCGCGGCCGTGGGCGGAAGCCGCCACCCGGCCATTCCCCTGCCGCCCGATCTCTTCCGGCCCGAACGGGCAAACGCGCGCGGGTTTGACCTCGCCGACCCGGCCGTGCGCGATGCGCTCGAGGCGGAGATTGCCGCCGCGCGCAGCCTGCCCCACCATGCGGCACCCGGCCGGCTTCGGGCGCCGGCGGGCCGGGCGGCGCGCCCGGTCGTCAACCCGGCAGACCCGGGCGAGACGATCGGCACCGTGGTCGAGGCGGAACCGGCCGACATCGAGGCGGCGCTCGCATGCGCGGCAGCAGCCCAGCGCGCATGGAACGCAGAAGGCGCAGACGCGCGCGCGGCCGCGCTCGAGCGGCTGGCAGACCGGCTGGAGGCGGACCACGCGGCGCTGCTTGCGCTGCTGCAGGCCGAGGCCGGCAAGACCCTGCCCGATGCCGTGGCCGAGCTGCGCGAGGCCGTCGACTTCTGCCGCTACTATGCCGCCCGGGCGCGGCCGCTGATGGCGCCGCTCGCGCTTCCCGGCCCCACGGGTGAGACCAACCGCCTGACCCTCGCCGGCCGCGGGGTGTGGGCCACGATTGCGCCCTGGAACTTCCCGCTTTCCATTTTTCTAGGCCAGGCGGTGGCCGGCCTCGTCACCGGCAATGCCGTCGTTGCCAAGCCCGCGCCGCAGACCCCGCTTGTCGCCGCGCGGGCGATCGCCCATTCCCATGCGGCCGGGATCCCGGAGGATGTGCTCCACCTCCTGCCGGGTGGCGCCGAGGTGGGCGCCGCGCTCGTTGCCGACCGGCGGGTCGCCGGTGTCGCCTTCACCGGCTCGACCGCCACTGCAAGGCGCATCGCCCGCACGCTCCTTGAGGATGGCGAGCGGCCCCTCGTGCCGCTCATCGCCGAAACGGGCGGTCTCAATGCGATGATCGTCGATTCCACCGCACTGCCCGAGCAGGTGGTGGCCGATGTCATCACCTCGGCCTTCCGCTCGGCCGGGCAGCGGTGCTCGGCCCTTCGCCTGCTGCTGCTGCAAGAGGATGTGGCCGGGCCGATCCTCGAGATGCTGATGGGCGCGATGGACTGCCTCTGCGTGGGCGACCCGGCCCGGCGGGCAACCGACATTGGCCCGGTGATCGATGCTGGGGCCAGGGCCCGGCTTTGCGCCTATCTGGAATGGCAGGCGGGCCGGATCTTGCACCAGCTGGAGGTGCCGCCGGCCGGCTGGTTCGTGCCGCCGACCGTCATCCGCCTCGAGTCCATCGAGGCGCTTCGCGAGGAGTGGTTCGGCCCGATCCTCCATGTGGCCACGTGGAAGGCCGGGGCGCTTGCCGAGACGGTTGCGCGCGTGAACGCCTCGGGCTTCGGCCTGACGATGGGGCTGCACAGCCGGATCGCAGCCGTCGCGCGGCAGGTGGAGGCAGAGGCGAAGGTCGGCAACCTCTATGTCAATCGGGCAATGGTCGGCGCGGTGGTGGGCAGCCAGCCATTTGGCGGCGAGGGGCTTTCGGGCACCGGCCCCAAGGCCGGCGGCCCCTTCTACCTGCCGCGCTTCTGTGTCGAGCGAGCGGTGAGCATCGACACGACCTCGGCCGGCGGCAACGCCACCCTTCTTGCGATCGGGGGATGACGGCGATGCCGGATGCGTGCGCGGGTGAGGGGCAGGGCACGGGTTCGCAGAACGCCGGGCCGCTGGCCGGTCCGCCGAAGCGCCGGTCGGCCTATCACTTCATCCGGCAGGCGGCCTGCCCCATGTGCGGGGCGGATCTTTCCCGGTGCACCATGCACGGCCTGCGGCTCAACCGGTCGCAGGATCTCAATCCGCGGCGCAAGCCGGGCATTGCGGTGTCGATCCTGCGGTGCCGGATCTGCGGGCTGTTGTTCCCCGACCCGGTGCCTGTGCCCGACCAGCTGGAAGACCATTACGGCATGCCACCCGAGACCTACTGGCAGGGCGCCATGCTCGATCCCGAGCCCGGCACGTTCAGGCGCGAGATCGAGGCAGCCAAGCGCCTGCTGCCAGGCTGCCAGACCATCCGCGCACTGGACATCGGCATGGGGGTGGGCAAGGCCGCCCGCGTGATGCGCGCGGCCGGTTTCGATGTCTGGGGCATGGAGCCGTCACGACCGTTCTTCGAGCGCGCGATCAGCTTTCTGGGCGACGATCCGGCGCGCTTCCAGCATGCAGCGCCTGAGACCGCCCGCTTTCCGGAGCAGTGGTTCGATTTCGTGACCTTTGGGGCCGTGCTCGAGCAACTTCACGATCCGGATGCGGCGCTGGTCCGGGCGCTCAGGTGGCTGCGGCCTGGCGGGATCGTGCACGCGGAAGTCCCGAATGCCACCTATCTGGTCGCGCGCCTGCTGAACCTGTGGTTTCGCCTCGTCGGGACGACCTTTGTCTCGAATGTCTCCCCGATGCATCCGCCGTTCCACATCACCGAGTTCACCGAACGGAGCTTTCGGCTGCACGGTGCGCGACGCGGCCATGCCCTCGTCCACAGCTGGATCGACGTCGGTCGCGACCCGAACCTGCCGGCCATCCTTGCCCCGCTGCTCGGCGCCGTCATGGCCCGCACGGGCATCGGCATGCAGATGACCGTCTTCCTGCGCAAGGAGGGGGCCGGCTGAAGGGAACGCCTGCCGGTCGGCCAGACCCTTGCCAATCCCGCTGCCCGCACGGCAGGGCGGTGGCCGATGACAGCGCCACTCTCCGCGCGCGGGACGATTGCAAGCCTGCAGGCCGGCCGCGCCCTTGCGGCCATGATGGTCGTGCTGCATCACGCCGCGCAGAAGGTCGACGCCTATGTCGCCGACATCCCAGGCGGCTGGCAGCGGATCTTTCATCATGGCATGCTGGGGGTGGATTTTTTCTTCGTCCTTTCAGGCTTCATCATTTTCTACACCATGCACGACGTGGCGCCCACGCCTGGCGCCACACGGGCCTTTCTGTGGAAGCGGGTGGTGCGCATCTACACGCCCTATTGGCCAGTCGGCCTTGCCATCGCGCTGGCCTACACCCTCGCGCCCGGCCTTTCCGGTGCCGGGCGCGACTGGGGCTGGCTGCCGTCGCTCACGCTCCTGCCCGCAACCTCTGTGCCCGCGCTGCCGCTGGCGTGGAGCCTGCAGCACGAAATCGTCTTCTATGGCCTGTTCGCGCTGCTGTTTGCCCTGGGGCGCGTGTGGCAGGGGCTGGCGCTCTGGGCCATCCTGATTGTGGCCGCCGCCCTCACGGGCCCTGGCCTTGAACGCCCGTATCGGATCCTGCTTCACCCCATCAATCTGGAGTTCATCTTCGGGGCCATCGCGGCGCGGGCCTATCTCGACCGCTGGCGGGCCCCGCTGTGGCTCACAGCCTGTGGTGTCGGCCTGCCGCTGGCGCTGTTCGCCTGGCTCGGCGCGCCGCCCGCCGCCTCCTTTCTCGTCGGCCTCGCGATCGCCTTTGCCCTGCCGCCGATCTGCCGCCTCGAGGCGGAGGGGCGGCTGCGGATCGGCCCGCACATGCTGCTGCTCGGTGCCGCCTCCTACGCGCTCTATCTTGTCCACGATCCGCTCGTCTCGCTGGCCTCGCGCGGGCTCGGCCGGCTCGAGCTCCTCGGATGGGCGCAGGCGATGCTGCTGCTTCTCGTCCTGTCGGTGCTCGCTTCCCTTGCCTACCATCTGCTCTGGGAAAGGCCGGTGCTGCGCCTTGCCGGCCGCCGGCTGCGCTTGCTGCGTGCCCGCTAGCCGCCCGGAGGCCGCCGGCGCCCGGGAGGGTGGCGCCCTCAGAAGATGTAGGTGATGTCGCGCGGAAAGCCGAACAGCCAGCTGCGATAGTCGGCGTAGCACAGCTGGAAGATCCACGAGTTGAGGGCCCAGTAGCCGAGGATGAGCCCCAGCCCGAGATAGGGGGCGGCGATGAACAGCGGCTGCAGCGGCCCGAGCCTCAGGTGCGGGATGCGCGCGAAGATCATCACCTGCAGCGGCATCACGAAATAGCCGAGCCGGTCACCTGCCACCGTGGAAATGCCCACCAGTCCAAGCGTTGCCATCATGATGAGCGCGCCAACGCTTGCCAGCCGGACATCGCGCGGGAAGCGCTGGGCCCATTCTCCTCGCATCACCACGAAAAAGAAGGCACCGGTCAGAGCGACGGGAATGAGGCGGAAGATCGCGCCTTCGGCCACATTTGCGGCACCGCCTGCAGCGTAGCGCTTGACCACCATCTCGGCGAGCGCGCCGCCGACAAAGACCACCGCCGCCGGAACGGCAAGCGCGCCCGCGGCCGCAACCCGCCCGACGCTGAGGCCGCCACGGACGAACGGGGCAAGCAGCAGGAAGACGAAGGAACTGGCATGCAGCGTGGCGGCGACCGCGACCAGGACCACGAACCGCACCCCGCGCCGATCGGCAAAGGCATTGAAGGCGAGGCACAGCACGCCGATGGCCGCGGCTTGGCGGATTGCGGCCATGGGCATGTTGATGATGAGCACCGGGAAGCACAGGACGAGGAAGCCCAGCGGGTCCGGCTGGCGGCGGGCAAGCGCCGTGAGCCCGGCAAAGAAGATCAGCGCGGAAAAGACGTTGAGCCACGGGTAGGGAAGGCCCAGCCGATGCGTGAGCTCGATGATCGACCACCACAGCGGTTCGCGCACGTCTAGATAGTCTGGCCTGAAGCCCTCTTTCTGCACCTCAAACTGGTTGAGATAGCCCGGCCAGTCGCAGCCGACTTCGAAGCGGAACGCAACGAAGAGGAAGAGCGCGAGCATGACCGGCCAGAAGAGCTGCCGCTGCAGGCGCGGCTGGCCGGCCACCGCCACGCGCAGCAGCACGAGCAGGAGGTAAAGGCCAAGATAGATCAAGGGCGCGCGCCGCGCGACAGCCGGCGCGGGGCCGGCTGCATCACCGCGCGACCCCGTAATAATCCCGGAGATATTCCTTCAGGCAGACCCGCCAGTCCCGCATCACGTTGAGGCCGCGAAGGTCGAGCTTTCGGGTGAGCAGCCGCTCCGATGCGGGCCGGGCTGCAAAATATTCCCGCGCGAAATAATCGGAGCTGACTGGCACGATCTCGATCTCGCCTTCGCGGCCGAGCAGGCGCACCAGTTCCTGCGCGACCTCGAGTCGTCCGGTCACGCCCTGGCAGACCATGTTGTAGATCCCCCAATATTCCTGTTCGAGCAGCAGCATCACGTTGCGCGCAAAATCGTGCGTATAGGTGGGCGTGCCGAGCTTGTCGTCGACCACATGCAGCACGCGCGCACCGGCCTCGATCTGCGTCATCAGCTTGTTGATGAACTTCTTGTCCTTCGCGCGCCCGCCGCCCATCATCCAGCCGGCGCGGCAGACCAGGTGGCGCCGGATGTTCTCGGCGACGAAGCGTTCGCCCATCCACTTGGAGCGCGCATAATGGCCGAGCGGGTTTGGCCAGTCCCAGTCGTCGTACGTGTCTTTTTGCCCATCGAAGATGCCGGCCGTCGAGATGTAGAGGAGCGGAATGTCGAGCCGGTTGGCGATGTGCACGGCATGCTCGACGGCAAGCGTGTTGGTCAGATAGGCGTCGTCCGGGTTCTCCTCGCAATATTCGAGACTGGTATGCGCCCCGATATGGAAGAGATAATCAGGCGCGAATGTCTCGACATCGCGGGCATAGGCCTCAAAATCCCGGAAATCGAGGAACGACAGCCATGGGGCGTTCACATCGATATCGGTGCACTTGAGCTCGTTATCGGGGCCGAACTCCTTCCAGAATGCCTCGCCGAGCATTCCGCCCACGCCTGCCATGTAGATGCGCTTGTTTCTCATGCCCGCTGGTTCCCGACGACGGAGTTGATGACGGCGCGATACTGGCCGCGTACGGCGTCGCGGGAGAAGCGTTCCACCGCGCGCCTGCGCCCCGCATGCCCGAGGCGCTGGCGAAGCCCCGGATCGCGCAGCAGGCGCTCGAGGGCGCAAAGCCATTCCTCGGGGGTGGACACGAGGATCCCGGTCTCGCCGTCGGCGACGATCTCGGGCGTAAATCCAGCCCGGCTGGCCACCACCGGCAGGCCAAACGCCATGTACTGGATGGCCTTGAGCCCGCTCTTGCCGGCGACCCACGGATCGTCGGGCAGGGGATAGACGCCGATGTCGATCGCCTGCATGTCGT
Organism: uncultured Sphingomonadaceae bacterium; assembly: GCA_937995515.1. Classification (GTDB taxonomy): domain Bacteria; phylum Pseudomonadota; class Alphaproteobacteria; order Sphingomonadales; family Sphingomonadaceae; genus Thermaurantiacus. Next base: position 19,281 of record CALKJZ010000022.1, read on the forward strand.
CCACCTCGCGCTCGGCCGACCAGCGAACCACCTCGAGATCGACGCCCGGAAGGCTGTAGTCGAAGTTGCCGATGACCCGCAGCCGGTAGGGGATGCGGCGCGCAAGCTCCCGGAAGACCTCGCGCAGCATGTCGAGATAGATGCGCGAGGAAAAGGTCCCCGTCCAGCCGATGGTCAGGATGTCGCCGTCGGGCCGCTGGGCAGGCCGGAAGCGGTCGGTGTCGACCGAGGCGGTGATGTAGGTGGCAGCGCCATCGCCGCGCAGCGCCTGGACATGGGCGGCAAGGGGCGCAGAGGAGGTGATCACATGGTCGGCCGCGCGCACGAGATAGCTGGGCTTGGCTGCGCCCTTGACGAGGCGGGCGAGGGCATTCGGGTCAGCCGCGCGCGGCAGGCCCTGGCCAATGAGCAGATTGTCCTCGAGATCGTAGATGAGCCGCGGCACCTGCCGCCGCACGATCCGCTCGAAGATCGGCGGGCCGATCGGGGTCGCCCACATGAACACATAGGCGAGATCGTGGCGGCCGAGCCGCAGCAGGCTGGCTAGGCGCCGGCCATAGCCCCTCAGCGTGCCCAGCACCTTGTCCGGAAGGCGGCCCGGCTCCCACGCGGCCTGCCACAGCCGCGCGTCCATGAAGGGCGCCACCTCGACCTCCCAGCCGTCGGCGCGCCAATCGTCGATATAGGGCTCGTATTTCAGCCGCTGCCCGGCGGCCACCCCTTCCGGGTAGGGGCAGAGCACCAGCATGCGGCGGCGTGTCAGCGGCGCCACCCGAGCGCAACCCAATAGGGCTCGGCCTCGGAGAAGACGATGTCGACGAGCCCGGCGTCGGCCATCATCCCGGCGATCTCGGCGCGTGTGAACCGCTGTTCGAGCGGTGTGCCGAACCGGTCCCGGCTGTCGGTGCGCATGGTGAACAGGCTGGCATCGCGATAGTAGGAGAGCGGCAGCGAGGAGGGATCGGCGCCGGCCCGCTCGACGAGCGCTGCAAGCCGCGCCAGCGGCCAGTAGACGCCGAGCGCGATGGCATCGGTTGCAAGCGCCTTTGGCCCCGGCGGCAGGCGCGAGATCCCGGCCCGGAACAGGTCCGAGCCCTTCCAGATGGCCCGGAACCAGGCCGGGCGGTTGTCGAACCGGTAGTAGAGGTAGAGGAGAAACGGCGCCCCGGGCTTCAGAAGGCGCGTGCAGGCGGCAAGCGCTGCGGCCGTATCGGGCACATGGTGCAAGACGCCCAGCGAATAGCCGAAATCCTGGCTTGCAGGCGCAAGCGGCGCCGCATCCGCGCCGGCCTCGAGGAAGCTGGTGTTTTCGATTCCTGACAGAAGCGCGCGCGCCCGTGCAAGCGCCGCCGGCGAAGGGTCGATGCAGGTGAGATGCCCAACGCGCGGCGCGACCAGCTTCGCCCAGCGCCCCGAACCGCAGCCCATGTCGAACCCGCACGCCCCGGCCGGCAGCGCATCCCATGGAAAGATGCCGAAATAGCGCTCGAAATGCCGGGCGAGCTCGGCATCGTCGAGCCGCCCCTGGTCGAACCGGCTCCACTCGTCGCCGAACGCGGCGACCGTTCCGGCATCGATGTTGGCCGGGGAGCGGGCGGGCTCAGCCATGCGCCGCCTCCGGAGATGCGGCCGCAGCGGGTGCAGGTGCGGCCTCGCCTACAAGGGCGCGGTAGATCCGGTCGTAGGCGGCGACGCCATCGGCCACGGAGAAGAGGCGCTCGGCGGCCGCGCGGCAGCGGGCGGGCGTGTCTGGCGCCTCGGCAAGCGACACCAGCCGGCGGATTCCCGCGCGGATGGCCTCCTCGCCAACGTCGCCAAGCGACACGCCGACCCGGTTGTCCTCGAGGATCTCCCGCACATCGCCCACGCCGTCGTTGCCGAGGCAGGGAACGCCGCACCCGAGATATTCGGCAAGCTTTGTCGGTGCCGAGGCCAGCTTGGAGAAGCATGGCCGGATGAGAGCAGCTGCGGCGTGCATGCGCTGCACGAGGGCAGGCACCTCGGCATGCCGGGCCGCCACGAGTTCCAGCCGCTCGGCTGCGATCCCGGCCTCCCGGACTGAGGCGCGGACCTGCTCATGCTCGTGGCGGTTGACGACCAGCAGCCGCGCCTCCGGCCGCAGCGACAGCAGCGCGCGGAACGCCGCCATCGTCTCCCGGAACAGGTACCAGGTGCCGATGGAGCCGACATAGCCGAAGACGAACGGCGGGCCCGGGCGGACCGCGGGTGGTGCGAAGCGGTCGAGATCGGCGCAGGTCGGGATGACACTCACGGGCACGCCGCGCCGCCTGACCGGTTCCCAGCCGGCCAGTTCGCGAGCGGAGGCATGGGTGAGGGTGACCACATGGTCGGCCACCTCGAGAAAGCGCCGCTCGAACCCCTTGGTGATGCGGTAGAGCCGGCCGTTGCGCGGCCAGAGCCCGCCATCGACCCGCTCGTCGGCCCAGAAGCCGCGCATGTCGAAAAGGAATCTCACGTCTGCCAGCCGGCGCACGCCGAGCGCGATCATCGCCGGCACGTAGGAGCGCAGGTGGAGGATCCGCACCTGCTCGCGGCGCACGATGGCAAGGGCCGCGCGGGTGCCGTTGGCAATATCGTAGGCGGTGGCAGGTGCGGTCGGACGCTTGTGATAGGCAAGCGGCGTCCAGCCGATCCCCTGGCCGGCAAGCCGGGCCCGCATGGCGGCCATCGCCGATGTGTCCGCGCGGTCGCGGGGTTTCTCGAACGAGAGGATGTGGAACCGGTGCGTGCGCGCCAGCGGCTCCACATAGCCGAGCACCTGGCTCTGCCCCAGCGGCTCGAGCAGCCCATCGTAGCTGATGTAGAGAACCGAGGTCATCCGACCGCCCGCGCGCCGGGTGCGCGGCTTGACCCTGCCCCGTTGGGAAGCCTCGCCGGGCGTGCCGCATCTTGCCCGTTCACCGCGCCTGTCCGTTCACCGCTGCCTGTCCGTTCACAGCCGCAGGTCGCTTGCCTCGGCCGGCAGCAGGTGCTTCAGATCATAGAGCACGTGCGGGTTGCGCCCGAAGGCGCGGATGCGCCCCGCCCCCCAGTCGGCATAGGCGGCATGGGCGACCGCAAGCACGATCCCGTCGTAGGCGGCCTCCTCGGGTGCCGCAACCAGCTCCAGCCCATATTCGCGCATCGCCTCGCGCGGGTTGGCGAGCGGGTCGTGCACGTCGACCTGCGCCCCAAAGTCGCGAAGCTCGGCAACAAGGTCGATCACCCGGGTGTTGCGAAGATCGGGGCAGTTTTCCTTGAAGGTGAGCCCCAGCACCAGCACCCGCGCGCCATCCACCTGGATGCGCCGCTTCAGCATCGCCTTGACCATCCGCGCGGCAACCCATGCCCCCATCCCGTCGTTCAGGCGGCGCCCGGCCAGGATGATCTGCGGATGATAGCCCAGCCTTTCGGCCTTGTAGGTCAGATAATAGGGGTCGACCCCGATGCAGTGGCCTCCCACCAGCCCGGGCCGGAACGGCAGGAAGTTCCACTTCGTGCCCGCCGCCCTCAGCACCTCCTCGGTGTCGATCCCCATCCGGTCGAAGATGATCGCAAGCTCGTTGACCAGCGCGATGTTGAGGTCGCGCTGGGTGTTCTCGATCACCTTGGCGGCCTCGGCCACGCGGATGCTTCCCGCGCGGTGGGTGCCCGCGGTGATGATCGAGGCATAGAGCCGGTCCACGAATGCCGCAGCCTCCGGGGTCGAGCCGGAGGTCACCTTGCAGATGGTGGGCAGCCGGCGGGTGGGGTCGCCCGGGTTGATGCGCTCAGGCGAATAGCCGAGGTAGAAATCGACATTGGCCGCAAGGCCTGACTCGCGCTCGAGCACCGGTCTGCAGTCCTCCTCGGTTGCCCCCGGATAGACGGTCGACTCGAAGATCACGACCGCGCCGCGCGCCATGGCGCGGCCGACGGTTGCCGAGGCCGACAGCAGCGGCCGGAGGTCCGGCCGGCGGTCGCTGTCGATCGGGGTCGGGACCGTCACGATGAACACATTGGCATGGGCAAGCCGTGCGGCATCCGAGGTCAGCTCCAGGTGCCGGGCAGCTGCAAGATGATCCGGCGGAACCTCGCGGGTACGGTCCATGCCCCGGGCAAGTTCGGCGATGCGCCCGGCATCGATGTCGAAGCCGATCACGGGCCGCGTGCGCCCGAACTCGACGGCCAGCGGCAGGCCGACATAGCCGAGGCCGATCACCGCGATGCGGATGTCGGCGTCTGCGGGCAGGGGGGCGGGGGTCATCCCGCGCCGGTCACTTGCCATAGTGCGCCCGGAACCAGCTGACGAATGCGCGGATGCCGTCGCGCACGTCGGTTGCCGGGCGCGTGCCCGTGAGCGCGGCCAGCAGCGATGTGTCGGCCCAGGTGGCCGGCACGTCGCCCTTCTGCATGGGCATGTAGTTGCGGATCGCCTTCTGCCCAAGCGCCTCCTCGATGGCGTCGATGAAATCGAGCAGCCGTACCTTCTGCGAATTGCCGATGTTGACAATGCGGAACGGCGCAACCGGCGAGAGGCTGTCGCCCGGCGCGATCCCGCCGGGCGCCTCCGGCCGCACGGGCGGCACGTCCATCAGCTGGCGGATCCCCCGCACCAGATCGTCGACATAGGTGAAGTCGCGCACCATCTCGCCGTGGTTGTAGATGTCGATCGGGCGGCCATCGAGGATCGCGTCGACAAACTTGAAGAGCGCCAGATCCGGCCGCCCCCAGGGGCCGTAGACGGTGAAGAAGCGGAACATGGTCACGGGCTGGTTCCACAGGTGCGCATGCGCATGCGCCATGGACTCGTTGGCCTTCTTGGTTGCCGCATAGATGGTGAGCTGGGTATCGGCCTTGTCCGTCTCGCGAAACGGCATCTCCGCGTTGGCGCCATAGACCGACGAGGTCGACGCCATCAGAAGATGCCCGACGCCCAGTTCGCGCGCCACCTCCATCAGGTTGAACGTGCCGATGATGTTGCTGTCGATGTAGGCGCGCGGATTCTCGAGACTGTAGCGGACTCCGGCCTGGGCTGCGAGATGCACGATGATCTCGGGCGCAAAATCGGTTGCCGCGCGCCAGAGCGCTGCCTCGTCTTCCAGCATCGCCTCGGTTGCGGCAAAGCCGGGGTATGCGCGCAGCATGGCGTGCCGCGCCCGCTTCAGCGCGGGGTCGTAATAGTCGGTCATGCCGTCGTAGCCGTGGACTTCGAAACCCTCCTCGAGCAGCAGGCGGGCGAGGTGGAAGCCGATGAAGCCGGCCGTCCCGGTGATGAAGACCTTGCGCATGATCCCCTCGAGGGCCTGGGCGGGCGAGCCCCCCGCCGATGGATGCACCCGGCCTTGGTCCAGGGGCCGTCACAGGCCCGGCGACGCACCGCGGGAGCGGGCGCCCTGTGGCCCAGCCGCGGCCGAATGGCAAGCGGAGGGGCTCTTGCGAAGCGCCGCGCTTGCTCTACTGCGCCCCGGGCATGCGCATCGCCTTCCTGTTGCCCGATCTCTGCCTTGGCGGCGCCGAGCGCGCGACTCTCGACCTGGCGGCTGCGCTTCAGCGCCTCGGCCATGCGCCCGAGCTGCTGCTGATGCGGGCAACGGGCGAGCTGCTCGCCGAGGCCGAGGCGCGCTTTCCTGTCGCCGCGCTTGCGGTCGGGCGCGTAAGGGAGCTTGCGCGCGCGCTCGGCCGAACCCTCTCGCGCAACCCGCCGGATGCGCTGGTCGCCGCCATGTGGCCGCTCACAGTTGTGGCACCGCTCGCGCGCTGGCGTGCCCGCACCCGCTGCCCGGTGATCGTATCCGAACATGGCGTGCTCTCGCGCCAATATGCCGGCAAGGGCCCGGCGCATGCCGCACTGCTGCGGACCTCGCTTGCCGTGGGGCTGCGCGCAGCCGATGCCCGGGTCGGTGTTGCGGAAGGCGTGGTGGCCGACATGGCGCGCCTTTCGGGCCTTCCGCGCAGCCGCATGGCGGTGATCCCCAACCCGGTCCCGGCGCCGCCCCCGCCCTCGCCGGATGCGCGGGCGTCGGCCGAAGCGCTGTGGGGCACCAAGCCTGGCGGGCGGATCCTGTCAGTCGGACGGCTGAAGCCCGAGAAGAACCACGGCCTGCTGCTCGCCGCATTGGCACGCCTGCCGGAGGATCTTGTCTGGCGGCTGGTGCTGGCAGGAACCGGCCCGTCTGAGGCCCTGCTCCGCGCCAAGGCGCAGGCCCTGGGCCTTGGCTCGCGGGTGACGTTTGCCGGAATGGTGCCGGATCCTTCCGCCCTTTATGCAAGCGCAGACCTGTTCGTCCTGTCGTCCGACCACGAGGGCTTCGGGATCGTGCTGGTGGAAGCGCTGCACGCCGGATTGCCGATTGTTGCAACCGACTGCCCGACAGGCCCGCGCGAGGTGCTCGAGGGCGGCGCCCACGGCCGCCTCGTCCCGCCCCGCGATGCGGCAGCGCTTGCACGCGCCATCGTCGAGGCGCTTGCCGCGCCCCGCCCGGATCCTTTGCCCCTGCGACGGCGGGCGGGCGATTTCGCCCCCGAGACAGTGGCACGGGCCTATCTTGCACTTCTTGCCGCCTCGACCCCGGCTGAGGGGTGCGGCTGATGTGCGGCCTTGCCGGGATCATCGACACAGGTCTCGACCCCGATTCCGGCCGGCAGATTGCCGAGGCCATGGCAGCCCGGCTCGTGCATCGCGGGCCCGATGGCGCGGGGTCCTGGGCCGAGGCCGGCGTGGCGCTTGCCCACCGCCGGCTTGCCATCCTCGACCTGACCGAGGCCGGGCACCAGCCGATGGAATCGGCCTGTGGGCGCTATATCCTTGTCTACAACGGCGAAATCTACAACCATCTGGAGCTGCGGCAGAGCCTGGAGGCGGAGGGCGGGGCGCCGCGCTGGCGCGGCCATTCCGACACGGAAACGCTCCTTGCCGCGATTGCCGCATGGGGGATCGATTTCGCGCTGAAGCGCGCGGCCGGCATGTTTGCGCTGGCACTCTGGGACCGGCGCGCGCGCCGGCTCATCCTTGCGCGCGACCGGCTGGGCGAGAAGCCGCTCTACTATGGCTGGGCTGGCTCCGCATTCGTCTTCGCATCGGAGCTGAAGGCGATGCGCGCCTGCCCGGGCTTCGACCCCACGGTCGATCGCGGCGCGCTGGCCCAGTTCCTCCGCTTCACCTTCGTGCCCGCGCCGCGCAGCATCTGGCAGGGCATCTTCAAGCTCGAGCCGGGGTGCATCCTCGAGGTTGCAACCGAACCGCTTCCGCCACGGCAGACAGACCCCCTGCGGCCAGGCGCCCGCACCGACGGGCTTGCCATGCGGCGCTACTGGTCGGCCGCCAGCGTCGTCGAGACAGGCGCCGCCAACCCGGTGCGCGACGAGCGCGAGGCGCTCGATCTCCTCGAAGAGACCCTCGCACGTGCCGTGCGCCGGCAGATGCTCTCCGACGTGCCGCTCGGCGCCTTCCTGTCCGGCGGGGTCGACTCCTCGACCATCCTTGCGCTCATGCAGCGGGAATCGGGCCGCCCGGTGCGGTCCTTCACGGTGGGCTTCGAGCACGAGGACTATGACGAGTCGCCCTACGCCCGGGCCGTGGCAGCACATCTCGGCACAGAGCATGTCGAGGTTCGCGTCACCGAGGAGGAGACATTCGGGGTGATCCCGCGCCTGCCGGCGCTCTACGACGAACCCTTCGCCGACAGCTCACAGATCCCCACCTTTCTCATCAGCCAGGTTGCCCGCGCGCATGTGACCGTGGCGCTCTCGGGGGATGGGGGCGACGAGCTGTTTGGCGGCTATTATCGCTATCTCCTGCTTCCGCGCGTGTGGCGCCGGCTTCGCCTCGTGCCCCTGCCGCTGCGCCGGGCCGCAGGCCGGCTGCTCGGAGCCGTGCCGATCGGGCACCTCGACCGCCTCGGCCGCCTGCTCGGTCCGCTGGTCTACAACTCCGGGCCGGTGAACCGCGCTGGCGACAAGCTCCATCGCCTTGGAGACCGGCTGCGCCACGTGCGCGCGGCCGACGATCTCTATTTCAGCCTCGTCTCGGAATGGAACGACCCGCTTGCGCTGCTGGCGGGCGAGACGACGGGGCTGGTCGAGCCGCCGAGCCTCCTCGCCGACCCGTTGCCCGCCCGCGGTGCCGAGGAGCTGGCAGCCCGGATGATGGTCTGGGACATGCTCACCTATCTCCCCGACGACATCCTGTGCAAGGTGGACCGGGCCGCCATGGGGGTGAGCCTCGAGACCCGTGTGCCGCTGCTCGACCCGGATGTGGTCGAACTGGCCTGGCGCATGCCGATGCACATGCGGATCCGCGGGCAGACCAGCAAATGGGCGCTGCGGCAGATCCTCTACCGGCATGTCCCGCAGTCCCTCATCGACAGGCCAAAGGCCGGATTCTCGATCCCGGTCGGCGCATGGCTGCGGGGCGCGCTCCGCCCCTGGGCGGAAGCGCTTTTCGCACCAGCACGGATCCGACGGGAGGGGTATCTGCAGCCCGAGCCGATCGAAACAAGCTGGCGCGAGCATGTGGAAGGCCGGCGCGACTGGACTCCGCGCCTGTGGAGCGTGCTGATGTTCCAGTCGTGGCTGGAGGCCAATCGATGAAGGGCGGCATCGTGGCGGCTGGCCATGGTGGCATGGCTTGTGTCTGCCGCAAAGCGTCGGTATGCCTGCGACCGGTTGCAGTGACGGGCCTGCGGGGCGGCGGCAGCCCACCCCCAGCCTGCTCCGGCGCCCTCGCCGGTTCTCCGGCATGTGTTGCGAGATGTTCATGAACAGCCTGGCCATGGCCCTTCGCGTGCGCGGCAGCTTCACGCGGGAGGTGGCCGCCACCCTTCTCGGCAGCCTCGGTGTCCGCCTCGTCGGGATGGCGCTCGGCTTCCTCGTCGGCATCCAGCTGGCCCGCTATCTCGGGGTCGAGGAGTATGGCGTCTATGGCTATGTCATGGCGGTTGCGACGCTTGCAGGCACGGTTTCCCTGTTCGGTCTGCAGCTGCTCGCCGTCCGCGAGACCTCCTTTGCCTGCGAGCGCGAGGATTGGGCCGGCCTTTCCGGCTTCCTCCGCTGGGCGTGGAGACGCGCGCTCGCCTTTGCCCTGCTGATGGCGGGGGCGGTCATGGCCTGGCTTTCGGTTGCGGGGCCGGCCTCGGCCATGCCGCTGCCCATCTGGGGGGCGCTGTTCGTGCCGGTCGCCGCAGCCGTCGCGCTCGCCGGGCCCATGATCCGCGGGCTCGGGCAGATCGTCCGCGGCCAGATGCTCGACACCCTGCTGGTGCCGGGCATTCAGTGCCTGCTGCTGGCTGGTGCCATGCTGATGCTCGGCCGGCTCGATGCCGGGCGCGCCATGGCGCTTGGGCTTGCAGCCACCTTCGTTGCAGCCCTTGTGGCCGTTTGGTGGCTGGTGCGCGCGGTGCCGGCCGCAGCGCGCGCGGCACGCCCCCGCAGCGATGGCGCCCAGTGGCACCGGGCGATCCTGCCCATGGGTGCCACCACGGTGATGCGCGCGCTCGATGCCCAGCTTCCGGTTCTCGTGCTGGGCCTCCTCGTTGCCGCACAGGATCTCGGGCTGTTCCGCGTGGCGCTGGCCAGCATGCTCCTTGTCAGCTTTCCCTATACGCTCGTCAGCATTGCGGCGCCGCCGCTGGCCGCGCGGCTGGTGGCAGCCGGCGACGGGCGCCGCCTGCAGCGGCTGGCGTCGGGCATGTCGATCGGCACCCTGTTGCCCACACTGGCCATCATGCTGCTTCTCGACCTTGCCGGCGTGCCGCTCATCCGGCTGCTGTTCGGGCCAGGGTATGTCGGCGCGTGGCCGGTGCTGATGGTTCTGGCCGCCGCTGGCGTTGCCACCGCGTTTTTTGGCGTGACGCCGGCGATCCTCTTTGCCACCGGGCATGAGCGGCTGGTGACGCTGGCCTTTCTTGCTGGGCTGATGATGCTCGCACTGTTCCTTGCCGTGCTGGTCCCCGCGCACGGCATTGTCGGCGGCGCCTGGGCGATCGTGGCAGGAGTTGTCACCCGGGAACTGCTTCTGTGGCGCTTCTGTTGCCGCGCTTCGGGGATCGATCCTTCGCCGTGGCGGGCGGCGGTCGAGCTGCGACGGAGCTGAGCGCGTGGCCGGCCAACCCGCCTTGCACATACCGATCATCCGGTGGATCCCGGCACCGTTGCGCCGGCCCCTGGGCCGTGGCCGGGCCTATGTGCGCCGCCTTGCGATCTGGCTTGGCGCCGCGCGTGCCGCAAGCGGGGTCTCGGCAGCCGACCGCGCGGTCCTGCGCCGGGCGTTGGTCCTCAGCCCCGTCACGTCGGCCCGCAACCTCGACCGCTGGCAGGATCCGGTGCTTCCGGCCGATGCCGAGGTCCGCATCCGCGGGATCGGCAGGTTTCACATCCGTGCCGGAACGGACGACTTCTGGCACGTGCTGCCCGGCCGGGAGCCGGCGATCATCGCGGCGCTCCGCCGCCATCTGAGACCGGGAGACGTCTTCATCGATGCCGGCGCGAACATCGGCTTCTACACCGTGCTCGGCGCCCGGATTGTCGGGCCCCGGGGGAGGGTGGTGGCGGTCGAGATGCTGCCCGAGACGGCGGGCCTGCTGCGCGGCCACATTGCCAGGAACGGCCTTCCCAATGTGGAGGTGGTCGAGGCGGCCCTTGCCGCCAGAAGCGGCCTCGAGATGGCTGCCGCCGTGCCCGCGGGGAAGTTCGGCCAGGCGTCGATTGCCGTCGCCCATGCCGGTGCGGCCCAGTTTGCCGTCTCCACCACCACCCTTGCAGATGTGGTCGCCGATATCCCGTCCGTCCGCCTCATCAAGCTCGATCTCGAGGGGGCCGAGGCCGATGCCCTCCTGGGCGCCGCGCCCATCCTCGACCGGGTCGATGCCATCATCTTTGAAAGCCACACGGGACTTGCGCAGATCGTGGGGCAACTGGCCGCAGCGGGGTTCGAGATGCGCACCCTCGACGCGCGCAACATGCTTGCGGTGCGGGCAGGCGCCGATGGCTGAGGCCGCCCGCGCGCCTTCCGCTGCTGGACCGCTGGTGCGGGAGGCCCGCGCACGGTTGCGGGATGCCTGGCGTGCGCTCCCGGGCAAGCGCCCGCTGTTCGAGGCGTGGCGCCGCATCGGTGCTCCGCCGGAGCGTCTCTGGCGGCATCTCTACTTCGAGGGGCCGTTCGATCTTCCCCTGCCGGGCGGGGCGGTGCTCCGCCTCACCCACTGGGGCCATCTGGTGGAAAACGAGCTGTTCTGGGCCGGCTATGGCAATGGCTGGGAGGCGACATCGCTGCGCCTGTGGGCCATGCTGGCGCCGCAGGCCCGCACCATCATCGACGTGGGGGCCAATACCGGCATCTATGCGCTTGCCGCAGCCGCGCTCAGCCCCGGGGCCCGCGTGATCGCCTTCGAGCCGGTGCATCGAATCGCCGACCGCCTGCGGACGAATGTGGCGCAAAACGGCCTGCGCGTGGAGGTGTGCGAGGCGGCGGCCTCGGACCGGACAGGCCGGGCAACCCTTATCGAACCCGCCGGAGACCATCATTATTCCGCATCGCTCGAACGGGCGATCCTCGATGGCGCGCCGGATGTGTCGGAACATCAGGTGGAGGCAACCCGGCTCGATGATTTCGCTCGTGCGCAGGAGCTTTCATCGATCGACCTCATCAAGATTGATGCGGAAATGCACGAGGCGGCCGTCATCGCCGGCCTCGGCGCACGGCTCGGCGACCGGCCGGCCATGCTTGTCGAGATCCTGACGCCCGAGACCCGTCTTGCCATCGGGAAGCTTGTCGATCCGCTGGGCTACGGCATGCTCGAGGTGCGGGAGGGGGAGGGTGCCTGTCCGGCCTCGGAGACATTCCGGCCCGGCAACTGCCTGCTGCTCCCCATGGCGGAGGCCGAACGGCTCGGCCTTGCGGGCGGAATCGCCCACGATGCAATCCCGCTGCCGAGGGGTGCGGCATGAGCGCGGCGGACGAGGCGGCAGCGGGGCGCCCGGTGCGGATTGCGCTTCTCATGCCCGATCTTGATGGCGGCGGCGCCGAGCGGGTATGGCTCTGTCTGGCCCGCGAGTTCGTGGCGCGCGGCCATCAGGTGGATCTCGTGGTGATGCGGGTCGAAGGCGCGCTGTGCGATGCCGTGCCTGCGGGCGTGCGGCTTGTCGACCTTCGCGCGCCGCGCGTGCGCCACCTGATGCCCGCGCTGGTCCGCTACCTCTCGGCCGAGCGGCCGGATGCTGCGCTGGTTGCGATGTGGCCGCTCACCTCCGCTGCCATCATCGCGCGCAGGCTTGCCGCGGCGTCGACGCGCATCGTCGTCAGCGATCACAACACGCTCGCGCACCAGCATGCCCACCGCGGGCGCGTGCACAACTTCGTCCTTCGGCGCTCGATTGCGATGACCTATCCCCATGCGGCGGCCCGCGTGACGGTATCAGCCGGCCTCGCCGCCCACATGGCCGGCCTGAGCGGCCTTGAGGTCTCCGCGTTCGAGGTGGTGCACAATCCCTCGCCCATACCCGACACCTCCGGGCTTGTCGTGGCAGAGGCCGACTGGGGCGGCCCGGGGCCGCGGATCCTCTCGGTTGGCAGTCTGAAGCCACAGAAGAACCACGCCCTGCTGCTCCATGCCTTTGCCCGGCTCGACCCGGCCCTGGGCGCGCGGCTGGCCATCCTCGGCGAGGGCCCGTTGCGCGGGCAGCTGGAGTCGCTGGCCCTCTCGCTCGGGGTGGCCGACCGGGTGGTCATGCCGGGCTTTGCCGCCGATCCCTGGCCGTGGTTCCGGTCCGCCAGCCTGTTTGTGCTCTCGTCCGACTATGAGGGCTTCGGCATTGTGCTGGTCGAGGCGCTGGCGGCCGGCCTTCCGGTCGTGTCGACCAACTGCCCGTCGGGCCCGTCCGAGATCCTCGAGGACGGCCGCTTCGGCTGGCTGGTGCCAGTCGGGGATGCCGGGGCGCTCTCGGCCGCCATGGCCGAAGCCCTGGCCGCGCCGACCGATCGGGCCCTGCTGCGCGCCCGGGCGGCCGATTTTGCCCCCGCCCGCGTCGCCGATCGCTATCTCGGGCTGCTCCTGCCC
>CALKJZ010000023.1 GCA_937995515.1 uncultured Sphingomonadaceae bacterium
GCGGATGAAGGAAGGCAAGCCCTACTTGGTGCTCGATGCCATCGCCGACTTCCGCGAGCTCACCGACATCAAGGTGAAAGCCGGCGCCTCGGGGCTCCTCATGATCGGCGGCGGGGTGCCCAAGAACTTCGTGCAGGATACCGTCGTGTGCGCCGAGATCCTCGGCCACGAGGATGTCGAGCCGCACAAATATGCCGTCCAGATCACGGTGGCCGACGTGCGCGATGGCGCCTGCTCCTCCTCGACGCTCAAGGAAGCGGCGAGCTGGGGCAAGGTTTCGACCAGGATCGAGCAGATGGTCTTCGCCGAGGCCGGCTCGGTGATGCCGCTGCTCGCCTCGGATGCGTGGCACCGCGGCCTCTGGAAGGACCGCGCGCCCCGGCGCTGGGCGCGGCTCTTCGACTGACGAGGAAGGGGCGGGCCCTGCGGCCCGCCCCTCCCCGAGTGACGAACGTGTGATGCCTCAGGCGGCAGCCGCAACCCGGCGGCGGCGCGCAGCCATGCCGACAAGACCGAAGCCGGCGATCAGCATCGCCCAGGTGCCGGGTTCGGGAACCACGCCACCCGGAGTGGCGGAGCCGAAGGTGATGTTGTCGAAGCCGGTCCGGTTGGCGGTGCCGGCGAAGTCGATCGAGAAGGCGGTGCCAGCGAAGGCAACGCCGACCGGGGTCCAGTTGCAGAAGGCGCCCGTGGGATCACCCGTGCAGTCGTCGAACGCCTGGGCGGCGAGGTTGATCACGCCAAGCACATTGCCGGTGGCGCCGAGGCCGTCATAGACGGTCACGGTGGTCGCAACCGACGATGTGTAGTAGAAGCTGAACCCGGTGGTGAAGCCGCCCGGCACGTCGAGGATCGCGTTGTTCGCATCCAGGAAGAACATGATGGTGTTGGGCGACGGCTCGTTGGCGAAATTGCCGGCGCCGCCGTCATCGGCGTCGACCAGCGCCAGCGTCGCCGGCTAGAAGATGTAGTTCGGCGCGTAGAAGTTGCCGACCGGGTTGAAGTTGCCGATGCCCTCGAAGGTGAGGACGGTGACGGCGGCGGTTGCAGGTGCAGCGAGCAGCGCGGCACCCGCAGCGGCGAGCAGAAGATTCTTCATTTGATACCCTCCATGCAAGCTCCGGAATTCCAGAGCGCGTCAAGCTTTGCAAGACTCGTGCCAACATAGGCAAGTGCAGGTATCTCTGTAGTTTAGCAAACATGGAGTCGGTCGTGCGGGCGTCGTTGTGTCAAAAAATCTTACAGCTTGCCAGGTATCGCCAGTTTGTTTCAGGAGAGCAAGAAAAGCGCGGCAAGCTCGACGTGTGTCGACCAGCGGAACTGCGCCACCGGCCAGAGCGTTTCGAGGCGATAGCCGCCGGCAACCAGCCGTTCGGCGTCGCGGGCAAAGGTCGCCGGGTTGCACGAGACCGCCACGACCAGCGGCACACCCGAGCGGGCCAGCTCCGCGGACTGCGCCAGGGCACCAGCCCGGGGCGGGTCGAACACCACTGCATCGAAGCCGGCGAGCTCGGCTGCGGCAAGCGGCCGCCGGAAGAGGTCGCGGTGCTCGGTCGCAATGGGCCGGCCAGCACCGCGCGCGGCCCGGCCGAGCGCTGCAACCGCGCCGGCTGCGCCTTCCACCGCATGGACGCGCGCCGACAACGACATGGGCAGCGCGAAGGTGCCAAGGCCCGCGAAGAGATCAGCCACCCGCCGCGCGCCCGCCACGCCCTCCATCACGGCCGCAACGAGCGCCGCCTCGCCGTCTGCCGTGGCCTGGAGGAAGGCGCCGGGCGGCAGCGGCACCGGCACGCCGCCGAGCGTCACGCTGGGCGGCTGCGGCGCCCAGAGGGTGTCAATCCCCATGGGGCTGGAAAGCGAGAGCCGCGCAAGGCCCTCTGTGCGGGCGAAGGCCACGAGCTGCTCGGAGACCGCAAGGCGCTCGGGCGCAAGATCGGAGAGCAGCAGGTCCACCCCCTGGTCCACGAGCGTTGACGCAACCGAGACGGCACCCCGGCGCGGCAGCACGCCCCGCAACAGGGCCCGCAGCGGCGCGAGCAGCGCATGAAGGCGCGGGTGCAGAACCGGGCAATCGGCAAGGTCGACCAGCGCGTGCGCCCCCTTCTCGCTGAAGCCGAGGACCACCTGCCCCTCCCGCCACGCCGCGCGCAGGCTCGCCCGGCGCCGCGCGCCCGCCGGCGACAGGTGCACGGGCATCACCTCCCCGGGCACGATGCCGAGCGCTGCAAGCGGCTGAAGGATGCGCTGCCGGGCGAAGTCGGCAAGGATCGGCTCGCCCACATGCTGCAGCTGGCAGCCGCCGCAGGTGCCGAAGTGCGGGCATGGCGGCGCTGCCCGGTTTGGGCCGGGGACGAGGGTGCCATCTTCCGCGACCCTGTCCCCCGGAACGGCACCGGCGATGAACCGGCCGTCGGCTGCCACGCCATCGCCGCGCGCGGCAAGGCGTACGATCGGGGTCTCGGCCTGCGTCATCCGGCGGCGGCCCCTGCCGGAGCAATCTTGCGATTCGGCATCGAAACCGCGATAGGCTCGCGCGATGCGCCTGTCGTTCCCCGTGCCCGTCCTTCTGTCGCTGCTGCTTGCCGGCTGTGCGGCCTCGCCCCTCTATGTGGAGGGCCGCAGCGCCCGCTCGTGGGCCGGGGCCGAGATCCCGCGCGACGCGCGCGGCGAGCCGATCTTCGAGCGGATCCAGCCCCCGCCGCCTGGCGCGATGTCCGCAGCCCGGCCGGTGGCAACAGCCTGGACCGCGCCGGCCCCAGCCGCCGCAGAGGGCGACGCGGACGGCAGCCAGCCTTCCGCCCCGCGTTGAGCGCCCAGCTCCTGAAGGTCCGGCGAGGCCGCCGCACACGCCCCGGAGCACCGTCATGCCGTTCCTGAAAGCCGCCTGGTCCTTCCTCGTTGGCGTGAAGGACGCGCTCGTCCTCCTTCTCCTCCTGCTGTTCTTTGGCGCGCTGTGGGCCACGCTCGGCAGCCGGCCGGCCGCGGTCCGCGTGCCCGACGGGGCGGCGCTCTTGATCCCGCTTGATGGCGTGCTGGTGGACCAGGCCTCCCGCCCCAGCCCCTTTGCGCTGTTTGCAAGCCAGTCGCCGCTTCCCGAGACGCAGGCGCGCGACGTGATCCGCGCGCTCGACCGCGCCGCCTCCGATTCCCGCATCAGCCTTGTCGTGCTCGATCTCGATGCCTTCGTCGGCGGCGGCCTTGCCAATCTTGAAGCGGTCGGCGACGCGATCCTGCGCGTGCGGAAGGCCGGCAAGGAGGTGCGGGCCTTTGCCACCGCCTATGTCGACCAGGGCTATTATCTGGCCGCCCATGCCGACGAGGTGTGGATGGACCCGCTCGGCGCGGTCCTGCTGGCGGGCCCGGGCGGGCCGGGCCTCTATTTCGCCGAGGCGCTCGACAGGCTCGGCATTGTCGTCGAGGTGTTCCGCGTTGGCACCTTCAAGAGCGCGGTCGAGCCGCTCATCCGCAACGACCAGTCGCCCGAGGCGCGCGCCGCCGCGCAGGCGCTCGTCGACAGCCTGTGGACCAGCTATCGCAGCCGCATCGAGGGGCAGCGCACCGGGCTCGATCTCGCCGCCTTCCTCGAGACCTATGGCGCGCGCGCGGCCGGCGCCAACATCGGCCTTGCCGAGATCGCCCGCGATTCCGGGCTTGTCGACACGCTGGGCGGGCGGCTGCGCTTTGCCGAGGCGGTGCGGGAAAAGGTGGGCCCCGGCGACGAGCCGGATCGCCCGGGTGACTTCCGTTTCATCACCCTTGCCGACTATCTGAAGGCGACCGACGGGCGCGAGCGCGGCCCGGCAGTCGGCGTGGTGCATGTCGCGGGCACCATCATCGATGGCGAGGGATTCGGCACCTCTGCCGGGGCCGAGACCATCGCATCGCTCATCGAGGATGCGGTCGCGGATGCCGATGTGAAGGCCATCGTGCTGCGCATCGACAGCCCGGGAGGCTCGGTGACCGCCTCCGAACGGATCCGCGAGGCGGCGCTCGCCGCCCGGGCGAGCGGCAAGCCGCTGGTCGCAAGCTTCGGCCCGGTCGCCGCAAGCGGGGGCTACTGGGTTGCAACCGCAGCCGAGACGATCATTGCCCACCCGACCAGCATCACCGGCTCCATCGGTGTCTTCGGCGTGATCCCGACCTTTTCCGGCACGCTCGACAAGCTCGGGATCGGGGCCGACGGTGTGGCATCCACGCCCTTTTCCGGCCAGCCCGACGTGCTGCGGGGCCTGAACGATCCGGCGCGCGCGCTCCTGCAGGCGGGCGTTGCCGATGTCTACCGCCGCTTCATCGGCATCGTGGCGGATGCGCGCAAGCTGCCGCAGGCAGAGGTGGAGACGGTGGCCGAGGGCCGTGTCTGGTCGGGAACGCAGGCCCTCGACCGCGGGCTGGTCGACCGGTTCGGCGCGCTCGACGATGCCGTGGCGGAAGCCGGGCGGCTGGCAGGCATTGAAGGGACGCCGCGGGTCGTCTTCGTCGAGCCGCAGCCGTCACCGATCGAGCGGCTGCTCGCCGAGGTCCTGGGCTCGAGCGGGCCACCGGTTGCAACCTGGCCAAAAGACGCTTTCGCCCGCCTTGCCATCCAGTCGCGCACCGCAGCGCTCGCCCAGGTGCAGGCGGCAGCAGCCCTCGCCGCAGGGCCGGCGATCCAGGTGCACTGCGGGGTGTGCGCGGCCTTCATGGTGCCGCGGGCGCAGGGCCTCGCCGAATGGCCGCGCGCCTTGCGTTTCCTGTCCGCGCGCAGCTGAACGGCCCAAAGCCCGGGCCGGAGGCCGGGCCCTGCGCGGCGGCGGGCCCGGTCATCCTGCGGCCTATTTGATCTTGGCTTCCTTGAACTCGACGTGCCGGCGCACCACCGGATCATATTTGCGGAAGCTCAGCTTTTCCGTCTTGGTGCGCGGGTTCTTCTTGGTCACGTAGTAAAAGCCGGTGTCCGCGGTGCTCACCAGCTTGATCTTGACCGTGGTCGGCTTTGCCATCGTGTCCTCGAACGCAAGGGGGGTGGAGCGATGCTCCGCAAGGGCGCGGGCAATAGAGGGCTGGGCGCCTGCCCGTCAACCCCGGCTGCCCGTCAACCCCGCGGGCGTCGGGCGCCTTCGCCTCGGGGTGCCCGCGCGCGCCGGCCCTCGGAAGGCCCGGGCAGCCCGTCGTCAGGCAGGGCGAACCCGAGCGCGCCCGAGGCCGGCTCGGCTGCCACAAGCCGCAGGCTGAGGCGCTGGCCGACGGCATAGCGCGCCCCGGTCCGCTCGCCGACGAGCGCGCGCGCCGCCGCATCGAAGCGGAAATACTCCCCGCCGAGCCGGGCCGCCGGCAGAAGTCCGTCGCCGCCCACGCCTTCGACCGTTGCAAAGACACCAAAGGCCGTCACCCCGGTCACCCGCGCCTCCACCACCTCGCCCACCCGGCCGGCCAGATGGTTGGCGACGTAGCGGTCGAGCGTCTCGCGCTCGGCTTCCATCGCCCGCCGCTCCGTCAGCGAGACATGCTCGCCGATGGCCGCAAGCCTCGCTTCAGCACCCTCCGGCAGGCCGTCCTCGCCGAGGCCGAGCGCGGAAATGAGCGACCGGTGCACGACGAGATCGGCATAGCGGCGGATGGGCGAGGTGAAATGGGCATAGGTGCCGAGCGACAGGCCGAAATGACCGGTGTTGCGCGGCGCATAATAGGCCTGGGTCTGGGTGCGCAGCACCTGTTCGGCCACCACCTCGGCCTCCGGCCGGCCGGCCACCCGCTCGAGCACCCGGTTGAAGATTGCGGGCGTGACCACCTGGCCGAGCGCGAACGCGATCCCGACCGATTCCAGATAATCTTTGAGCGCCAGCAGCTTTTCCCGGCCCGGCGGCTCGTGGCAGCGGTACATCACCGGCGCCTTGCGCGCCTCGAGCAGCCGCGCGGTAGCCACATTGGCCGCAATCATCATCTCCTCGATCACGCGGTGCGCATCCAGCCGCTCGCGCAGGCGCACGTCGGCGATTTCGCCCGACGGGCCAAGGATCACCTGCCGCTCCGGCAGGTCGAGGTCGAGCGGCACACGCCGCGCCCGCGCCGCCATGAGCGCACGCCACGCCGCCCAGAGCGGCTCGAGCAGCGGCCGCAGGGCCGCCACGCCGCCCGCGCCGTCGATGGTCGCCTGCGCGGTCTCGTAGGCAAGGTTGGCAGCCACGCGGATCTGCGCCCGGCACACGCGAGTGGCGCCGATGGCACCATCGCGGCCCACCTCCATGGTCACAACCAGCGCAGCCCTGTCGGCGCCGGCCCTCAGCGAGCAGGCATCGGACGAAAGCGCCTCGGGCAGCATGGGCACCACCCGATCAGGGAAATAGATGCTGTTGCCCCGCTCGAAGGCGGCCCGGTCGAGCGCGGATCCCGGGCGGACGAAGAAGGCGACATCGGCAATCGCCACATGCAGGCGGAAACCGGCATCGGTGGCCTCGGCGAGCACGGCATCGTCATGGTCGCGCGCATCGGAAGGGTCGATAGTGAGGAAGGGAAGCGCGGTCAGATCGGCGCGCGTCCCGAGCGGCTGCCGGGCGGCCGCCTCCGCCTCGGCCAGCGCCTCTTCGGCGAAGGCCTCCGGAATGCCCTTCTGGGCGATGGCGATGCTGGAGAGCATGCCCGGCGCGAACGGATTCCCGAGCTCCTCCACCAGATGGGCAACCGCCCGGCCGTGCCGTGCCGACATCTCGGCGGCCACCAGCGTGCCGGGCGCCACGCGCCCCGCGGCGCGCAGCGGCACGGCCCCGCGCAACCGGCGGTCCACCGGATGAAGGCGGAGCTCTCCCTCCTCCACCCGGGCGATGCCCAGCACGCGGACATGGCCGCGGCCGAGCGTCTTCATCACCCGGCCGTGCGGGCCGTCGGGTCGCTCCTCGATCCGGGCAAGCACACGGTCGCCCGGGTTGAGGCCGCGCGCGGAGGGCGCAAGCCTCACCCGCGGACATGTCTCCGGCCGGTCCCAGCTTTCCGGCTCGCCGACCGGCCGGGGCCCGCCCGAGACGACCCGCAGCACGCACACGCGCGGCAGATGCCCGGCCCGGTGCAGCTGGCGGCCGCGGCCGCGGCCGAGCAGGCCTTCCTCGGCCATGTCGGACAGCAGCTGTTTCAGCTCCACCCGTGCCGCGCCGCTGAGGCCGAAGGCCCGCGCGATCTCGCGCTTGCCGACCGGATGGGGGGATTCGGCGAGAAAGGCGAGAATGTCCGCCCGGCTCGGCAGGCTCATTCGGCTGCCCGGGCCGCGCCGCTGCCGGGCGCGCGGGCGCCGCCCGGGGAAGGTTTCGCCGAAGCCCTCCCGGCCGCTGCCTTCCGGGGCGTCGGCGCCTTTGCGGCAGGCGCCTTCGCGGCCGCCTTTTTCGCGGCAGGCGCCTTCGCGGCCGCCTTTCGGGGCGCCGGCGTCTCGCCCTCTGCCGCCGCAGCCGACCCCGCCCTCGCCTTCCCGGCCCCGGCCGACCTGCGCGCCTGCGCCGGGCGCACCGCAGCCGCCCGCTCGGCAAGCAGGCCAAGCGCCTCCCCGAGACCGAAGGCGGCCGGATCCGCTCCCCTCGGCAGGCCGGCATTCACGTGCCCATCGGTCACATAGGGGCCGAAGCGGCCGGCCATCAGGCGGATCTCCGCCCCCGTCTCCGGATGCGGGCCGAGCACGCGCAGCGGCTCCTGGGCGGCGCGGGCCGCACGGCGCGGCTGGGCAAGAAGATCCACCGCGCGGTTCATGCCGACCGTGAACAGCTCCTCGGTGGAGCCGAGTTTGGCAGAGCGGCCCGCGTGGAGGAGATAGGGGCCATAACGGCCGATGGTTGCAATCACCGGCTCGCCGGTTTCCGGGTGCCGGCCGATCTCGCGCGGCAGCGACAGGAGCTTGAGCGCCATCCCGTGGTCGAGCGGCATGGCTTCGGCGGGCACCGAGACGCGCCTGTCGCCGCAGGCGAGATAGGGGCCGTAGCGCCCTGTCTTGAGCTCGATCGGCTCGCCAGTTTCCGGATGGAGGCCGAGGTCCTGCCGGGGCTGGTCGGCACCAGCCTTGCCGAACGGGCGGGTGTAGCGGCAGGCGGGATAGCTGGAGCAGGCGATGAAGGGCCCGTGCCGTCCCACCTTGAGCGACAGGCGCCCGTCTGCGCAGGCCGGGCAGGCGCGCGGATCCCGGCCGTCGGGCGCGGCCGGAAAGAGGTAGGGCGCAAGGAAGGAGTCGAGCGCCTGCTCGACCTCCATCGGGCTCGATCCGAGCACCTCTTCGGTCAGCGGGCGGAAATCCCTCCAGAAGGCCGAAAGGATCTCCAGCCAGTCGGCATCGCCGGCCGAGATCCGGTCGAGATCGGCCTCGAGCCCGGCCGTGAAGTCGTAGGAGACATAGCGCTCGAAGAAGCGTTCGAGAAAGGCGGTGAGCAGGCGACCCGTCTCCGCGGGGAAGAACCGCTTCTGCTCGAGCCGCACATAGGCCCGGTCCTTCAGCGTCTGGATGGTGGCGGCATAGGTGGACGGGCGCCCGATGCCGAGGTCCTCCATGCGCTTGACGAGGCTCGCCTCGGTGTAGCGTGGCGGCGGCTGGGTGACATGCTGCACCTTGTCGGCGCCAAGGAGCGCCGGCGTGTCGCCGGCGGCAAGCCGTGGCAGGCGCCCCCCCTCCTCATCGGTCTCCGGGTCGTCCACATCCTCGGCATAGAGGGCGAGATAGCCCGGGAAGAGCAGCACCGTGCCGGTTGCGCGCAGGCCCACCCGGCCGTCGGCAGAGAGGAGATCGACGGTCGTGCGCTCGAGCCGCGCCGAGGCCATCTGGCTTGCAACTGCGCGCTTCCAGATGAGCTCGTAGAGCCGCCGCGCATCGCCGGACAGGCCAGGCCCGCCCGGGCCGGCGGCAAAGTCCGTCGGCCGGACCGCCTCGTGCGCTTCCTGCGCATTCCGCGCCCTGGTGCTGTAGTGGCGGGGCTTTTCGGGCACATGGTCGGCGCCGTAGCGGCGCGTGGCCTCGGCCCTTGCAGCCTCGATCGCGCTCCTGTCCATGGCAACCCCGTCGGTGCGCATGTAGGTGATGTGCCCGGCCTCGTAGAGCGCCTGCGCCACCTGCATGGCCTGCTGCGCGCCCATGCCGAGCTTGCGCGAGGCTTCCTGCTGCAGCGTGGAGGTGGTAAACGGCGGGGCCGGGTTGCGCGACAGCGGGCGGGTCTCGACCGAGGCGACGCGGAAGGAAGACGAAGCAACGCGGCCGCGCGCGGCTTCGGCCGTACCTGCGTCGGCAAGGGCGAACCTGTCCAGCTTCTTGCCGTCGAGCATCACGAGGCGGGCTTCGAACGCCTGGCCCGGCTCCGCCTCGAGCCGCGCGGAGACCGACCAGTATTCGCGCGGCACGAACGCCTCGATCTCGCGCTCGCGGTCGACGATGAGGCGCAGCGCAACCGATTGCACCCGCCCGGCCGAGCGGGCCCCGGGAAGCCGGCGCCAGAGCACGGGCGAAAGGGTGAAGCCGACCAGATAGTCGAGCGCCCGGCGCGCCAGATAGGCATCGACCAGCGCCCGGTCGATATGCCGGGGTGCCTCCATCGCCGCCCGCACGGCCTCCTTCGTCACCGCATTGAAGGTGATGCGGGCGAGCCCGCCTGCAGGCACGGCCCCGTTCTCGTGCAGGAGCTCGGCCAGGTGCCACGAAATCGCCTCCCCCTCCCGGTCCGGGTCGGTCGCAAGGATCACCCGGTCGGCCCTGCGCGCCGACGCCAGGATCTCGCGGAGCTGCTTCTGCCGGTCGGAGGCGATTTCCCAGCGCATGGCAAACCCCCGGTCGGGGTCGACGCTGCCGTCCTTTGCCGGCAGGTCGCGCACATGGCCAAAGCTTGCGAGCACCTTTGCGCGGCCGCCGAGATAGGTCTCGATGGTCCGCGCCTTGGCCGGCGATTCGACGATGACGAGGTCCTGGGTCATTGCGATCTCCGGGCCGGGCCTCCGGGAGGCGCGGCCTTAGACTTCCGCCGCAGCAAGGGCAAGCGGGCCCTCATGCCAGCGACACCCGGCCGCCGGCATGGCGCGCGACGCGGCCGCAGAGCTCGAGATCGGTGAGCGTGGCCTGCACCAGCCCGGCGCTTGCGCCGGTTGCCCGCACCAGCTCGTCGATGGCAACAGGCGCGGGCGAGAGAAGACCAAAAAGGCGCGCCGCAAGATCCTCGGGTGCGGGATCGGCAGCTATCTCCGCGGGCGCCGCGGCCTGTGCCAAGACGGGTGCGTCCGCCGCGGCCTCGCCGGGGGCACGAGACCGCGTTGCCGGGATCCCGCGCGGCCCAATCCGTCCGAAGGGGGCCAGCGCGGCCAGCACGTCGTCGGCGCTCTCAACCAGGGTCGCGCCGTCCTTCAGCAGCCGGTTGCAGCCGCGCGCGCGCGGGTCGAGCGGATGTCCTGGCACCGCCATCACCTCGCGCCCGGCCTCGGCGGCCAGCCGGGCGGTAATGAGCGAGCCGGAGCCGGGCGCGGCCTCGATCACCACCGTGCCGGCGGCAATCCCGGCAATCAGCCGGTTGCGACGCGGGAAGTGGCGCCCCTGCGGCTCGGTTCCCGGGGGCATCTCGCTGAGGATGAGGCCGCGGGCGGCTATCTCCTCCTGGAGCGCTGCATGCTCGGGCGGGTAGGCGATGTCGATCCCGCCGGCGATGCAGGCGATGGTGGTGCCGCCTTCGGTTGCAAGCGCGCCGCGATGGGCGGCGGCATCCACGCCGCGCGCCAGCCCGGAGACGATTGCCTGCCCTGCCCCCGCGAGCGCCCCGGCCAGTTCGCGCGCCATGCGCTGGCCGAGTGCCGAGGCATTGCGCGCGCCGACGATGGCAACCGAAGGCGCCGCCCCAAGCGCCACCTCGCCGCGGACCACCAGCACCGGCGGGGCATCTGGACATTCGGCGAGCAGCGGCGGGTAAGAGGCCTCGCCAAGAAAGAGGTGGAGGCCGCCGAGGCGCCGCACGAGGTCGATTTCGGCCTCGGCCTCGGCCAGCGCCACGGGCGCGCCCCAGCGCGGCTCGCGGCGGGCAAGATCGGGAAGGGCTGCGTGCGCCGCCTCGCCGCTGCCGAAGCGGCGCAGAAGCTGCCGGAAGGCCGCCGGCCCCACCCCCTCGGTGCGGATGAGGGCAAGCCGGGCGGCGCGTTCGCGCGGGCTCATGCGCCCCTGCCAATCCGCGGCTCGGTGCCCGCCAGCAGCCGGGCGATGTTGGCGCGGTGGGTCCATAGCAGGAACAGGGCAAGCAGCAGCAGGGCAAGTGCCATCTCCGGCCGGCCCGATGCCAGCGCGGCCGCGGCCGCGGCAAAGCCGCCCGCCATGCCGCCGGCCGAGGAGATGCGCGTGGCCAAGGCCACGGCAAGCCAGGCCGCGGCAAATGCCAGGCCGCCTGGCGGCCAGAGGCCGAGGCTTGCGCCGAGCAGCGTCGCCACCCCCTTTCCGCCGCGGAACCCGAGCCAGGGCGGAAACACATGGCCGAAGACCGCGCCGGCCGCCGCTGCGATCGCGGCTGGCTCGCCGGCCCAGCGCAGGGCCAGCCACGCCGCCAGCCAGCCCTTTGCCGAATCGAGAAGGAGGGTGAGCGCGGCCGCGCCCTTGCGCCCCGAGCGCAGGACGTTGGTGGCGCCGATGTTGCCCGAGCCGATCCGGCGGATGTCCCCCGCGCCGGCAAGCCGCGCGATGATGAGGCCGAAGGGGATGCTGCCAAGCAGATACCCCCCGAAGGCGGCCGGCAGGAGGATGGCGAGAAAAGGGCTCACACGCGCGAGGCTAACCTCGCTTTCATCGCCCGCAACCCCTTCCCGCGCGACAGCATCAGCCGATGGCACCTGCAGCGCGCAGTGCCTCCACCCGCTCCGGGCCATAGCCCAGCGCCGCGAGGATCGCCGCGCCATCGGCGCCCGGCCTCGGCGCCGGCGATGGCCGGGCAGTGGGCGTGCGCGAATAACGTGGCGCCGGCATCGGCTGGACCATGCCCGCCACCTCGCCAAACGTTCCGCGGTGGCGGTTGTGCGGGTGGCCGGGCGCCTCGGCCATGGAGAGGACAGGCGCGAAGCACACGTCCGTTCCCTCCATCAGTGCGCACCATTCGGCGCGGGTCCGGGTGCGGAAGATCGCCGCCATGCGCTCCTTGAGCTCCGGCCAGCGCGCCCGGTCCATCTGGGCGTCGAAGGCGGGATCGTCGGCGATCCCGGCAAGGCGGCGAAGCTCGGCGTAGAATTGCGGCTCGATCGAGCCGATCGCCACATGGGAGCCGTCGGCGCATTCGTAGGTGTCGTAGAAGTGCGCGCCGGTATCGAGCAGATTGACCCCACGCCGGTCTTCCCAGGCGCCAAGGCCGCGCAGGCCCCAGATCATTGCCATCAGCAGCGCAGCCCCCTCGGTCATGGCGCAGTCGATCACCTGCCCCTCGCCGGTCTGCCGGGCATGGAGCAGGGCTGCGACCAGGGCAAAGGCGAGCAGCATGCCACCGCCGCCGAAATCGCCGACGAGGTTGATGGGCGGCGTGGGCTTCTCGCCCGCACGGCCGAAGGCATGGAGCGCACCAGCGAGAGCGATGTAGTTGATGTCGTGCCCCGCTGCGGCCGCATAGGGCCCGTCCTGCCCCCAGCCCGTCATGCGGCCATAGACAAGGCGGGGATTGTCGGCCAGCAGCACCTCCGGGCCGAGCCCAAGTCGTTCCATCACGCCCGGCCGCAGCCCCTCGATGAGCCCATCGGCCGAGCGGACGAGATCGCGCACCACGGCCACGCCCTCGGCAGACTTGAGATTGACAACGAGCGACCTGCGCGAGCGGCCGAGGACCGGCTCGGGCGGCTGCGGGCCCGGGCGGTCCACCCGGATCACCTCCGCGCCATGGTCTGCCAGCATCATGGCGGCAAAGGGCCCCGGCCCGATCCCGGCCATCTCCACGATTCGCACGCCCGCAAGCGGTCCGGCCATCTCATCCTCCCGTCTGTCGGGAGCCGGGTGCCGGTGCGGGGGCCGGCGCGTCAACCCCCCTTCCTTTCGGGGCAGGCCGGCCCTGCCCAGCCCTTGCGGAGAAGCCACCCTTCGGCCGAGGCCACGTTGACAAAGGA
>CALKJZ010000024.1 GCA_937995515.1 uncultured Sphingomonadaceae bacterium
CGGCACCCGCTGGGAGAACATCCAGCTGATGCCCTCGATGACGCAGGAGGGCCCGAACTTCAGCTATGTCACCGCCCGCATGATCGGCTTCTACCAGGCCAATGGCGCCCAGTTCGCCTGGGATCCGCGGGACTTTCCGCCGGGCTTCGGCCAGAAATATGCTGCGGCCTACCTCGACGGGGCGGGCGCGTGGCTGAAGGGCGAGAACAGCTACCGGCTGAGGGTTCCGGCCAATGTGCCGGTCGCCGATTTCTGGGCGCTCACCGTCTACGACAGCGAGACCCGCGCGCTCATCGAGGCACCGCAGCGGCGCGCCGAGATCAACCCGCAGGTCAACCGGCTGAAGATGAACGTCGACGGGTCGGTTGACCTCCATTTCGGCCCCCGCCCACCCGCCGGGTTCGAAAGCAACTGGATCCAGACCGTGCCCGGACGGGCCTGGTTTGCCTATTTCCGCTGGTACGGGCCCACCGAGGCCTATTACGACAAGAGCTGGACACTTCCGGACTTCGAGCGCGTCAACTGAGCGGGCAACCGAAGCCGGAGCCGGCCCCCGGCTCGCCCGGGGCTGCCGGTGGTCGCCTGGTGTCGCAGCAGTGTCCGCGCCGGGGGCAGCAACACGGGCGGTCGACGCCTGGTGGCGCAACCGCGATCGGTCGGGCGACCTTAAACATCCCCGTCTTCGCCTTGCCGCCTGGCCTCATGGTTGCGGCGCCGGCGCCCGTCCCTTCCAACGGGAGACGATCGCGCCGGAGGATGTCCGGCCGCTCCGGCCGGCCCTGCAGCCCGGCGCGCGCCGCAGCGCTCTTGGTCGGCTCCGGCTGGCAAGGGGTCCGCGCGCGGCTGGCCATGATGCCGGTCTGCCCGCGCTTTGCGCAGATCGTCGTGCACAACCTTCGGCAGCGCGCCCGTCATCATCCGCGCCGCGACAGGCAATCCCGTCCGCCGGCTGCTGTCGGGGCGTTTTCGCCGGCGCGCCCGACCGGGGTTGGCTCCGCGTCTTCCAGCCGGTCCCCGGCGCCATCTTTCCCGGCGCCATCTGCCAGCGGCATGCCCGCCCACGCGTTCCGGCTGCCCGATCGCGGTCCCGGTCGGAATTGGGAAGACGGGTTCCACCTGCAAACCCCTGTCCCCGCCGCCCGTCCCGCGCGGCTGCAAAGGGTTCATCATCCCTGGCCACGGGCGAACCGATGCGGCAAGGATGGCCGCACCCCCGCGTCGTCCCGGGCGGCCGGACGCATTGGCGACATGATCGCAAGCCTCAAGACACCCCGGCCACGGGGCCCTGCCGATGCCGCCCGCACCGGCCGCGCCCCGGGGCAGCCCGGGAGGATGACGCCAGACCCGATTCGTGCAAGCGAGGCCTTGAGCGCCGCCACCGGCGCCCTGTGCCCGGCCGGCGTTGCGCGCGATCGCAAGGCCGATGCCGGCGCGGCGCGGATCCCCAGTGCGGCAGGCGGCCTGTCCGCGGGGCTTCGGCCCCATCACGGCTTGGGAGGGACGGATGATCGAAGCGTTTTTCCTGGAAGGGGCGAGGACCGCAGCGCTGCTGATGGACGTGGTGGTGGTGCTGCTCCTCATCTTCGGGGCCTTGGAGGCGCTTCTTTTCCTGCTGTTGCGCGGGATCGGCAGCGACCCTGCCGGAGACGTGCGCCGCCGTGCGTGGCTCGGCTTTGCCGTCTGGATCGTGCTTGCGCTCGAGTTTGCGCTGGCGGCCGACATCATCCGCACCGCGATCGCGCCGTCGTGGGAAGCGATCGGCCAGCTGGCCGCGATTGCTGCCATCCGCACGGTTCTCAACCTGTTTCTGATGCGCGACATCAACGAGCAGCAGGCGCGCAGGGGCTAGTCCGGCAGGGCCTGCCCGGAACGAAAGGCCCGCCGGGATGGCCGCACCGGCGCCGGGCGCCCGAAAACACCCGGCGCGCCTGTCCTCACCCGCCCCCGGACGCGCCGTAGTGCAGGCTTTCCATCACCTTGCTGAGGCTGAAGCTGCCCGCCTTCTGCGCGGGCGGGAACTCGCGGAACGTTTCGAGGAACTCGGCCACGATCGCCTGCGCGGGCACGAGGATGAAGCAATGGTCGATATACCAGTCCCAGTAGGTGTTGGAGGTGATGTCGGCCTGCTCGTAAGGGTCGGTGCGCAGGTTGAAGAGCTTGGGCGCGCGCAGCGTCACGAACGGCTCGAACCACAGCTTCAGCGTGCCCTCCACCCGCTGCTCCATGAACACGAGCTTCCAGTTGTCGACCCGCATCGCGCACAGGTCGCCATCGTCGGTGAAATACATGAACCCCTGCCTCGGCGAGGGCTCGCCCTCGGTGATGTGGCCGAGCTGGTTCACCCCGTCGATATAGGCCCTGTAGGCGCGGTCCCCCAGCGTCGCGCCCGCCCTCAGTTCCTCCCTGATGTCGGGCCGCCCGGCCATGGCCGCAAAGGTCGGCAGCCAGTCGAGGTGGGAGACAATGTCGTTCGAGACGCTGCCCGCCGGAACATGGCCCGGCCAGCGGATCAGGCAGGGCACGCGATAGGCGCCTTCCCAGTTGGTGTTCTTCTCGCTGCGGAAGGGCGTGGTGCCGGCATCCGGCCAGCTGTTGCAGTGCGGGCCGTTGTCGGTTGAGTACATCACGAACGTGTCGTCGGCGACTCCCAGTTCATCGAGGAGGTCGAGCAGCACGCCGACCGCCCGGTCGTGATCGATCATCACGTCGTGATATTCGCTTTGCCAGCGGCCGGCCTGGCCACGGCTTTCCGGCTTTGCGTGGGTGCGGAAGTGCATGTGGGTGGTATTGAACCAGACGAAGAAGGGCTCGCCGGCCGCAACCGCGCGCCTGATGAAGGCGACCGTCTTTTCGGTCACCTCGTCGTCGATCGATTCCATCCGCCTGCGGGTGAGCGGCCCGGTGTCGACGACGGTCTGGCCGCCCCTGCCGTCGGCATGGCAGAGCAGCACGCCGCGCGGCCCGAACCGCTTTCGGAAGTTGGGAAAGTCTTCCGGGCGCGGGTAGTCGGGGTGCTCCGGCTCCTCCTCGGCGTTGAGGTGGTAGTGATTGCCGAAGAACTGGTCGAAGCCGTGCATGGTGGGCGGGTGCTCGTCGCGGTCGCCGAGGTGGTTCTTGCCGAACTGCCCGGTCCGGTATCCCTGCGCCTTCAGAACGGTGGCAATCGTCGGGATGGTCGGCTTCATCCCCTCCTCGGCACCGGGCATCCCCACCTTTGTGAGGCCGGTGCGCAGGCCGTTCTGGCCGGTGATGAAGCTGGCGCGACCAGCCGTGCAGCTCTGCTCGCCGTAATAGTCGGTGAACAGCATCCCCTCGTCGGCCAGCCGGTCGATGTTGGGCGTGCGATAGCCCATCATGCCCCTGGTGAAGCAGCTGAGGTTCGACTGGCCGATGTCGTCGCCCCACATGACAAGGATGTTCGGTTTTCCCCCGGGCATGCGTCCCTCCCCGCGCGGTTCTTCAAGCCTAGACCGCCGGGCGCGGCGAGACTGCCCAGATTTGGGCGAAATCTGGGCGAAGCCTGGGGCATGGCCCCGTCCCGCACGAGGCGCCTGCCCCACGTCAAGCCCGCAGGCCCCCGCGGACCGGGCGGCGCAGGCACGGGCTGGTGAGGACCCCATCGGAGATCCGGGATCCCCCGCCGCGGCACCGCGCGAAGCGCAACCGGCAGCCGTGGGCCGGCCGGATCCTGCGGCCTCGGCGCGCGACATCCGCGAGACGTTCGCGCGCATGGCGATGAACGACGATGAGACGGTGGCGCTGACCGCCGGCGGCCACACCTTCGGCAAGTGCCACGGCGCGGCCGACCCTGCGCACCATGTCGGCCCGCCCCCGGAGGCCGCGCCCATCGAGGCACAGGGGCTCGGCCGGCTCAGCACCCATGGCACCGGCCACGGTCAAGACACCATCACCAGCGGCACCGAGGGCGCGTGGACCGCGAACCCCACGCGTTGGGACACAGGCGATTACGACAATCTGTTCGGCTACGACTGGGAGCTGACCCGGAGCCCGGCCGGTGCGTGGCAGTGGACGCCGCGCAATGCCGAGGCAGAGGGCACCGTGCCTGATGCGCACGATCCCACGCGCCGGCACCGGCCGATCATGACCACCGCCGACATGGCCCTGCGGGTTGACCCGGCCCATGAGAAGATCGCCCGGTCCTACCACGCCAACCCGTAAGACGTTTGCGCGGGCCTTTGCCGGGGCGTGGTTCAAGCTGACCCACCGCGACATGGGCCCGATCACCCGTTACCACGGCCCGGAAGTCCCCGTCGAACCGCGCACCTGGATGGACCCGATGCCGCCGGTCGACCATCCGCTGGTCGATGCGCAGGGTATCGCGCTCCTCAAGGAACGGATCCTCGGCTCGGGCCTTTCCGTCGCGCGCCTGGTGAAGACGGCCTGGGCCTCGGCCGCGAGCTTGCGCGGCTTCGACAAGCGGGGCGGCGCCAACGGCACGCGCGTGCGCCTCGCGCCGCAGACGGACTGGCCGGTCAACGAGCCGGCGCCGCTTGCCGAGACGCTGGCAAGGCTCGGCGCGATTGCCGACCAGTTCAACGCCGAAGCCGAAGGCGGCCGAAAGGTGAGCCTTGCCGACATGATCGTCGTCGGCGGCTGCGCAGCGGTCGAGGAAGCCGCGCGCCGCGCCGGCCACACCGCCGAGGTGCCGTTCACGCCGGGCCGGACCGATGCAACCGAGGCGCAGACCGACGCGGACTCCTTCGCGCCGCTCGAGCCGGTGATCGACGGCTTCCGCAACCGTGCGGGCAACGCGCCGCTCACCTCGCTGGAGGAGATGCTGGTCGACCAGGCGCAGCTTCTGACGCTGGCCGCGCCGGAGAGGACGGTGCTCATGGGCGGGCTGCGGGTGCTCGGGCGCCAACCATGGCGACTGCCGGCACGGCGTGATCACCGACCGGGTCGAAACCCTCCGCAGCGATTTCTTCTGCAACCTGCTCGCCGCTTCGACGGCGCTCCGGTGGGAGGAGGCCGAGGACGGCAGCTTGGTCGGCCGGGACCGGACAATGGGCAAACCGCGCTGGACGGCAACCCGGGTCGACCTCATCTTCGGCTCGAACTCGCAGCTGCGCGCGCTGGCCGAGGCCCATGCCTCCGACGAGGCCGAGCGGCCGTTCATCGGGGCGTTTGTGGCGGCCTCGGCGAAGGTGATCGAGCTCGACCGGTTCGACCTGCACCGCTGACGCCGCCGAGAGCGCCGGCGCGCATCCCATGGACCGGCGCCCCCGGAAGACACGCCCCGGGGGCGCCGGCGCGTCAGATCGGCTTCTCGTAGATGCGGTAGGTGCGCGCGATCTCGGCCTCGATCGCCTGCGCGATCGAGACCATCGGCCCGTTGTCCTCGAGGATCCAGCCGATCTCGGCGTGCGTGGCGCCGTGGTTGTCGACAGCCGCGCGCCGCGAATGCTCGATCATCATGAAAGCCAGCAGCGAGGCCATGCGCGTGCCCTGCAAATGCTGGCGCACGCCCATCAGCGGCACGCGCATGAAGCGCGCCCGGCCCTTGCGGATCCGCCAGAACAGCCTTGCCCAGCCAAACGGCAGCAGGCGCCCGCCGAGGTCGGCCGTCCACTCGTTGACGTCGGGAAGCGTCATCATGAACGCGACCGGGTCGCCATCCAGTTCCGCCACCCGCACGAGATCGGGATAGATGATCGGCCGGAGCTTGCGGCCGACATGGGCGACCTCGGCATCGGTCAGCGGCACGAACCCCCAGTTGTTCGCCCAGGCCTCGTTCAGGATGCCGAGGATCAGCGCGGCCTCCGCGTCGAAGCGGCGCTTGTCCACCTCCCGCACACGGATCCGGCTGTTGCGTTCACCGGCCACCACGATCCGGTTCACCCGCTCGGGAAAGCCCTGTGTCACGGGCAGGCGCCAGCCGTGGAGATCCTTGGCGCGGGCATAGCCCGCCTGCTCGATCATCGGGCGCAGGTGGCGGGCGTGGTGCCCCATCATCACCACCGGGGCCGTCTCGTGCCCGTCGATAAGGAGGCCCGGCTCGTCCCAGATGGAGAGGCTCATGGGTCCCTGGGCCGCGGTCATCCCCTGCCCGCGCAGCCAGTCCTCGGCAGCCGCGATGAGGGCCGCACCGGCCTCGGCATCCTCCTCGCACTCGAAGAGCCCCCACTGGCCAAGGCCCGGGCGCGCGGCCTGCACCAGATCATCGACATGGGCGCTGATCCGCCCGACCACCCGACCGGCGCGGCGGGCAAGGAACAGCTGCGCGCGCCCATGCAAAAACCAGGGATTGGTGGCGGGCCCGCCGACCAGCTGGGCAACCTCGGACCGCAGCGGCGGACGCCAGAACGGGTCTTGCCGGTAGAGGCGATAGGGAAGGTCGATGAACGCGCGCCGGTCCGCGGCCGACACAACCGGCGCAATCCGGACGGTCATTCCGCCACGACCTTCGCCCCCGGAAAATGCTCAGGCAGGCTCGTGCAGGTCCTTGCGGCCCTCGCCAGCGGCCCGCCGGCGGGGATGCCCGCGCGCCACGCCACCCGACAGGTCGCGGACCCAGGGCCATCTCCTCGCCACCTCGTCGGTGTAGCCCAGGTTGAACACGGTGGGCGACTTGGCCGGCCGGTCCACCCGATCGTAGAAGGTGCCGAACAGGCGGTCAGGCCAGAAGCTGGTAATCCCGAAATTGCCGGTCTCGTCATGGAAATGGTGCGCCATGTGCCGGGCCTTCATTTCGGCGAGCCAGCGGTTGCGCGGCTTGTAGGAGAGATGCTGCACGCAGTGGGCGAACTCGTAGAAGCAGGTCATGAGAAGGCCCGCTGCGAAGGCGACGGCCGCACCCCCCGCGCCGCCGATCAGCCAGCCGGCGGGGACGGTGGCGACCGCAATGGTGGGCAGGGTGGTGTGCAGCGCGCCGAAGAGCACTTCCAGATGGTTCGGATCCTGGTGGTGGTCGTAGTGGATTCGCTTCCACGTCCGCGCCGTGAGAGGGGATTTCCACATCCACGTGCCGTGCAGCACGAACCGGTGGAGAAGATACCAGATGAGCGGATAGGCGAGCACGGCAAAGCCTGCCGCCGCAACGCCCTGGAGGAGGGTGGGCGGAGACCAGACGGCAAGTCCGACGCTGATGGCCGCGAGCACCAGATAGGCCTGGATCGCATAATGCTGGAAATAGGCGCGCACCAGCTCGGCAAAGCTCATCCGGTCGAGATAATGGGCCCGGCTCCAGATGCCCGGACGGTTCCTGAACGCCATCACGCGAAGACCTCTCACACTCCCTGCTGTGCGACTCCGGCGCCCGCCACGGGCTGGCCAGGCCTCGGGGACCGCATCGAGAGGCGGATACCGGGCCTTTGCGGCGGAAATTGGGTGGCTTCCCGCCAATGTCAAACGCCGCTGCCACATTCCGGCCGGCGGGTGCGACGGCCAGGGCGAGGGCCGAGGTGGCAGGGCCGAGATGGCAGGCGCGGCGCGGGCGGCAGGCGGCGCGGGCAGGAGCTGCGGCTCATTCCTCGGTGCGGATGAGCACGCTCTCGCCGACGAGGAGGAAGAGGAGAAACGGGGCCCAGGCGGCCGCCCAGGGCGGGAAGGTGCCGAAATCGGCCAGCGCCATTGCGAAATTGTCGGCCACGAAAAAGGCAAAGCCGAGCCCGAGCCCGACGACGGCGCGCACGAACAGCTTGCCCGAGCGGGCGAGCCCGAAGGCCGCCACGGCACCAAGCAGCGGCATGAGCACGGCCGAGAGCGGGCCCGAGACCTTGTGGTGCAGCTTGGCCACCAGCGTGTCGGTGGGCTTGCCGGCCGCATCGAGCGAGGCGATCGCGCGCCGGAGCTGGCCGAAGGGCAGATGGTCGGCGTTCACGCTGGCGGTGGTGAACTGCTCGGGTGCTGCGGTCGAGACAACGGGAAGCGTGGCGTGCTCCTCCCGGGTTCCCTCGTCCACCTCGAACCGGCGGGCCTCTGTCAGCAGCCAGCCGCCCGGCATGGGCTGCGCCTCGCGCGCGCGCACAACCGCAACCAGCCGGTCGGCCTCGCGGTCATACTGGGTGACATTGACGAGCCGCGTGGCCTCGCCCGTGCCGCGGACCTCCTCGGCGTGCCACAGGTCGTCGCCCGCGCGCACCCAGACCTCGGTGCGCGGGCGCACCCCCCGGTCGATCGGGCGGTATTCGGCCTTCTTCCATGCATCGAGCTCGGCGTTGGCGCGGGCGAGAAACCGCTCGTTGAAGGCGAAGTTGGCCGCGGCGACGACGAAGGCGGCCAGCATGAACGGGGCGAGGATCTGGTGCGCGGAAAGGCCGGCGGCGCGAAACACCGTCACCTCGCTGGCCTGGTTGAGGGTCATGAAGGTGACAAGCGTGGCAAGCAGCACCGAGAAGGGAAGGAAGAGGGCGATGATCTGCGGCACGCGCAGCGAGACATATTTCCACAGTTCCGCCTCGCCATTGCCCTCCACCGCAAGGATACGGCCCGACTCGCCAAGGAGGTCGAGCGTCATCAGGATGACGACGAGCCCGCCAAGAAAGGCGAGCGTCCGCACGAGGAACATGCGCGCGGTGTAGCGCGCAAGCGTGGGCGACGGGAACAGGCGCAGCGCCACCGGCGCCTATTCCGCTGCGGCCGGCGCCGTGGCCCCCGCCGCCCCCGCGCGGTGACGGGGGCCAGCGAACAGGCGCCGCAGGCGCGCGCCGAGGCCTGCGGCGCCGCGTTCCAGCGCACCGAGCGGCTGGCCGCCCGGCCGGAAGGCGAGCACATGATAGAGCCACAGGCACAGGGCGGCAAACAGCGCAAAGGGGATCCACTGGGCGAGCATCGGATCCACCCGGCCGATGGCGCCCATCCGTTCCCCATATTCGGTGATCTTGTGGTAGGTCACCAGCATCACGATCGAGAGAAAGACGCCAAGCGAAGAGGTGCTGCGCTTGGGCGGAACGGCAAGGGCCACGGCAAGCAGCGGCAGCACCAGCATCACCACCACCTGGATCACGCGGCGGTGGAAGGTCGCGCGTGCGGCCGTGGTGGTCCGGGCATCGGCGGCCGGATCGTGGACCACCTGCACGAGCTCGGGGATGGTGAGCTCGAGATTGCGGCCGCCGCGGGCGCGGAACGGCTCCATCGGTGGCAGTGCAACGGGCAGGTCGTGCTGCACGAAGGTGAGGACCCGCGGTGTCCCGCCGCGCTCCGGATCGTGCACCAGCGTGCCGTTCTTGAGGCGCAGGATGATCGTGTCCGGGTCGTCGGTGCGCAGGAACTGGCCGCGTGCGGCCGAGACGGCGAGCGCGCGGCCCTCCCTGTCGGCGGCGCGCACGAACACCCCACGCAGGTCGGCCCCCTGGTCGAAGCTTTCCTCCACGCGCAGGGTC
Source organism: uncultured Sphingomonadaceae bacterium (assembly GCA_937995515.1). GTDB lineage: Bacteria > Pseudomonadota > Alphaproteobacteria > Sphingomonadales > Sphingomonadaceae > Thermaurantiacus. The sequence continues at coordinate 9,342 of CALKJZ010000024.1, forward strand.
ATGCGCTCGCCGATCCGGGCAAACTCGCCCACCTTGATCGATGCGCCGAGCGCACCCGTGCGCAGCTCGAAGCGCAGCCCCTCGTAGTTGTAGCGGGAATAGGGCTGGAGAAAGCCGACGATCAGGAAGTTCACGAGCGCGAAGAAGATGGCAAAGGCATAGGGCACGCGCAGCAGCCGGGTGTAGCCGAAGCCGACGGCCTGCAGCGCATCGAGCTCCGAGGAGAGGGCAAGCCGGCGGAACGCCAGCAGCACCCCGAGCGTCACGCCGATCGGGATGCCGAGCGACAGATACTCGGGTATGAGGTTGCCCAGCATCCGCCAGACCACCGAGACCGGCCCACCTTCGTTCACCACGAAGTCGAACAGGTTGAGCATCTTCTCGAGAAGAAGGAGCATTGCCGAGATGACAAGCGTGGCCACCAGCGGCACCAGGATGAGCCGGAACAGGTAGCGGTCGATGAAGCCCGGCATCACCATTCTGGGCGCCGGCTTAGCAGCCCGCCTCCGGCTCTGCAAAATCGCCCGGGCGCTGGCCGCCGCCCTGTGTGCAGCGGGCCCCGCTGCAGCGCCTTTCCCCGCAGCCGCAGCCGGCAAAACGGCTGCAACCGCGAGCTGCGGCAGCGGCGGGCCGGCCGTACTCGCCACCGTTTCGGGCTTCATCGACCGCGCAGGCCAGGTGCGGGTGGCCGTCTATCGCGCGGTGGAGGCGGAATATCTCGCCAGCGGCAAGACGGTTGCCCGGATCGATGCGCCGGTGCCGCCGGAGGGGCCGGCCCGCCTGTGCGTGCCCCTGCCCGCGCCCGGGCCGCATGTGGTCGCCGTGCTGCACGACCGCGACCGCACCGGCCGGATGAACCCGTTGCGCGACGGGGTGGGCTTTGCCGGCAACCCGCGGCTCGGCCTCGGCAAGCCGCCGCTGGCGCGGGTCACGGTCGAGGTGGGCGGGCTCCTGCCGGCCGATGTGGTGCTCAACTATCTCGACGGGCTGCGGGTCCGCCCGCTGCCGGCGCATCGAGCGCAGCGGCGAGCGCGGCAAAATCCGCCGGCGCGAGCGTCTCGGGCCTCAGGGTTGGATCGATGCCGAGGGCGTCGAGGGCTGCAAGCGCGCCGGGCACGCCCTTGAGCGACTGGCGCAGCATCTTGCGCCGCTGGCCGAAGGCAGCCGCCGTCAGGCTTGCCACGCGCGCAACCGGGATCGTGACGGCCTCCGGGCGCGGACTGAGGCAGACGACCGCGCTGCTGACCGAAGGCGGCGGCGTGAAGGCGCGCGGCGGCAGCGTGAGCGCAATGCGCGCCCGGGTGCGCAGCGCGGCAAGCACCGCCAGCCGGCCATAGGCGGCGTCGCCCGGACGGGCGACGATCCGCTCGGCCACTTCCTTCTGGAACATGAGGGTTGCCGAGCGCCACCAGGGCGGCCAGGGCTCGGCCGCAAGCCAGCGCAGCAGCAGCTCGGTGCCGATGTTGTAGGGAAGGTTGGCCGCGATGTGGGCGCCCTCGCCAGCAAGCGCGCGCCCGTCCTCCGAGAGGGCATCGCCCTCGATGACGGTGAGCCGCCCGCCCGATTCGCGGGCGAGCTCGGCAAGGGGGGCGATGGCGCGCCGGTCGCGCTCGATGGCGACCACATGCGCCCCGGCATCGAGCAGCGCGCGCGTGAGACCGCCGGGCCCGGGGCCGACCTCGAACACCTTGTCGCCCGGTGCCAGCGGCACCTCGCGCGCGATGCGGGCAAGGAGATTGGGATCGAGCAGGAAATGCTGGCCGAGCGACTTGCGCGCGCCGAGCCCGGCAGCAGCGATCACCTCGCGCAGCGGCGGGCGTTCAGGCAGCAGCTGCAAGCCTTGCCACCGCGCAGTCGCCGGCAAGCCGGATCGCGGCGATCATCGCGTGCGGGCTCGCCACCCCCTTGCCGGCGATGTCGAAGGCAGTGCCGTGGTCGGGCGCGGTGCGCAAAACCGGGATGCCGAGCGTCATGTTCACCCCCTCGTCGAAATAGAGGGTCTTGATCGGGATCAGCGCCTGGTCGTGATACATGCAGATGGCAACATCGTAGGCAGCGCGCGCGCCGGCGTGGAACAGCGTATCGGGCGCGTGCGGGCCCGTCACGTCAAGCCCCTCGGCGCGCAGCTGCTCGACCGCCGGGCCGATGATCGTCAGCTCCTCCACGCCGAGCGCACCGCCCTCGCCGGCGTGCGGGTTGAGGCCGGCGACTGCAACCCGCGGGTGCGCGATGCCGAAATCGCGCTGCAGCCCGCGCACCGCCGCCCGCGCGCGCGAGACGATGAGGTCGACCGAAAGCGAGGCGGGCACGTCGGCCAGCGGGCGGTGGATGGTGATCGGCACGGTGCGCAGATCCGGCCCCACCATCATCATTGCCACATTCTCGGCCGCCACGCCGCAGCGCTCGGCCACGAACTCGGTCTGGCCCGGGTGCTGGAAGCCGATCGCATAGAGCTGCGCCTTGGCGACCGGGCCGGTCACCAGCCCCGCGGCCGCGCCGGTGCGGGCAAGGCCGACCGCCAGCTCGAGGGAATCGAGCGCCGAGCGCGCGCCCGCAGGAGTCGGCCGGCCGGGAACGATCTCGCCCGGATCATCGACCTGGAGCAGCGGCAGCGCCTCGTCGAACAGGGCGATTGCAGCGCCCGGATGGGCGATCTGCGCCACCGGGCCATCCCAGACGGCCTCGACGCTGCGCCGGTCACCAATGGCGAAGAACGGCTTCAGCCCATGGATGGTGCGCATGGCCCAGGCCTTGGCGATCACCTCCGGGCCGATGCCCGCCGGATCGCCCAGCGCAACCGCAAGCGGCAGGAGCTCCGCCGGGGTCGTCGGGCCGGGCGCCCGGGTGCGGTCGGCCGCAGGCGTCATCGGGCTCAGCGATATTCCACCACGGCATCGCGCCTCAGGTCGCGCAGGTAGCGCCGCGCCGCGCTGTTCACCCGCTGGTCGGTCAGCTGGCCGTAGATCTCGTCGGCCGATGGCAGGCGGGCCTGCGCCGGCGGGTCGTCGCGGCCGCACAGCACGAGCACGCGCAGGCCCTCGTCCTGCGAGCCGAACGGCGGCGTGGCGCCGCCCACGGGCATGCGGCGCATGATCTCCTGCAGCGGCGCAGGGAGGTCGCGCATGCGGATCTGGTCGTTGGAGACAACCTCGGCGCCCAGCTCCTTTGCAACCGCATCCACCCGGCCGCAGCCACCCATGGCCTGCGTGCGCTCCTGCACGCTTGCGGCAAGCCGGCGCGCCGCCGCCTCGCTGATCCCCTCGGGGAAGGGGATGGTCAGCTGCTTGAGCGAGAGCTGCGCGTCGCCCGGGTCTGCCGAGAGCACCTGCCGCTGGTCGACCACCGCGACGATCGCCACCCCGCCCGGCACCACCACCGGGTCGGAGACAGCCCCGCGCGGCAGCGCGCTCACAACCGGCGCAAGCGCAGGCGAAAGCTGCTCGGCGCGCACCCAGCCAAGATCGCCGCCCACGGCCGCGGTCGAGGCCTCGGAGAACTGCCGCGCATAGGCGACAAAGCTTGCGCCGCGGCGGATCTGCTCGACGATGCGCCGCGCGTCGGCCAGCGTCTGCGGCAGGGTCTCCTCGGTGGCCGACAGCAGGATCTCGCCCACCCGATACTCGGTTGCCCCGCGCGACTGCTCGAGCCGCCGGATGATGGCTGTCACCTCGTCGTCGCCGACATTGATGAACGGCTCCACGCGCTTGCGCAGCAGCCGGCCCCAGGCAAGCTCGCCGCGGATCTGCTGCTTGATCGAGGCCGGCGAGGTGCCGCCTGCGCGCAGGAACGCCTCGAACTCCTCGGGCGACTGGCGGAAGTTTGCCGCCACCCGCCGGAAGGCCTGTTCCACCTCCGCCTCGGGCACGCGCACGTCGTGCTGGGCGGCCTCCTGGATCTGCAGCTTCTCGTCGATGAGGTTGCGCAGCACCTGCAGGCGCAGGATCTCGCGCTCCTCGTCGGAAATCCGCCCGCCCTGGTTGGCCAGCAGCACCAGCGCGAGCCGCTGCTCGACATCGGTGTCGGTGATGATGTCGCCATTGACGATCGCGGTTGCCTTGCGGACATTGGGATCAAACCGGCCGAGCACCCGCAGCTCGGGAAGATCAAGGCCGAGGCTTGCCATCTGCTGCGCCGAGGCGGGCAGCACCGGGTGAAGTGCGGCCACTGCGGCTGCGGCAAGGACTCGGGAAACCGTTCGGATCATCGGCACTGGTCTCGCATCGCGCATGAACGTCTGGGGCAGGCCCCGGGCCTCGGGGCGAGGCGCAATGCTCCCATAGGCGAGCAGGCCCCGCCCGGCCAGACCCGGGCGGGCCGGCGGCTGCCGGGGTGCAGCCTTGCGGCTGAACTCCGCCTTAAAGGCCGCCGCCGCCGAGGTTGCGCAGGCTGAGCGTGAACAGGATGGTATCGCCGCGGCGCACATTGGGGTTGTCCACATAGTCCTTCCGCCATGTCACCCCGAACTCGAAACACTCGTCGGCATAGTAGAGGCCCAGCCGGTGCCGGATCGCCTGGAACCCGTCGTTGGCGGTGAACGGGTCTTCCTCTCGCGAGGTGAGATCGGCCACCACCGAGCCGAAGATCGCCCAGTAGCGCGCAAAGGCGAACCGCGCGCCGAGCCGGAGCTCCTCATGGTCCACAAGGTCCTCGAGCGCGATGTCGCGGTTGAAGCGGAAATAGCCGGCAGTCAGGAAGGTCTGCCGGCTGCCCCAGGTGACATCCACCTCGTTGCGGCGGATGGCAAGGCTGTCCCGGTCGAGCCGGACGCGCTGGGTGAGGCCGAAGCGGCGCCCGACCTGAAGCGACCAGCGCCCAACGATGTCGGACAGGCGGCCCGAAAGCCCGGTCCCGGCCGGAAACAGATCCGGCTGCCCGTCGAAGCGGAAGCTCTGCCCCACCTGCGCGCTGAGCGAAAGGCCGTCGCGCTCGAACCGCCAGTCCACCCCATAGACGAGGCGGACCCCGCCCTCCCACCGGTCGTAGCCGGGAAAGCGGTTGAGCGAGAAGAGGTTGCTGTCCTCGAGGTCGACCGCGCGCGCATCCTCGTTCGGAATGCTCCGATTGGCCGTGGTGGTCGAGGCGACGAACTGCACGCGCGGCGTGATCGTCTGGAAGCCGCCGGCCAGCGGCCCGGCCAGCGGCCATTCGACATCGACGGCAGCCAGCGGGATGAATCTTGCCCGCCAGCCGTCGCGCCCGGCGTAGAAGGGGTCGTCCACCAGCGCGCTGTCGGAGACATGGTAGAGGTCGGCGCGCACGAGGCCGGTCAGCGTCACCCGCTGACCGAGCGGGGTGAACAGGCTCCTGTCCCAGCGCGCCTGGGCGAGCGCGCGCGCCATCGACTGGCCGTCGCGCCGCATCAGCGCGAGGCTGTTGGCCTCGACCGATACCCGGCCGCCGGCAAGCACACGATCAGGCTGCCAGAAGATCTCGACGAGCGGTAGCGCAAGCGGGGTGCGCCGGGCCTCATCCTCCTGCCGCAGCCCCTGGAAGGCCCAGCCGGACACGGCGACATAATGGTCGCCGCCAAAGCGCTCGAGGGCGAAGGTCGAGCGCAGCCGGTTGTCGAGCGTGATCTGGTAGCGGCCGGGGAAACTGTCTTCGGTGGTCGCGCGCACCGAGAAGCTGCTGCGCCAGCCGCGCGGGTGGGAGAGCCGGCCGTTGGCCTCGAGGAACAGCTGGAGCCTCTCGTCCGAGGTGGTGATGATTTCGCCATCCTCGCCGAACCGCTGGCCCCGGCCATAGGTGCCGCGCAGGTGCACGCGCACCGGGCCCTGCGGCAAGAGATGGCGGTATTCGAGCCCGAGCAGCGGGTTGACCTCGGTGAAGATACTGGGCGTGATGGTGAGGTCGCGGTCGGCTGCGAACGAAACGAAGTAGGGCAGCGAAAGCTCGATGCCGAGCTCGCGCGAGATCCTGAGATCCGGCGAGAGCAGGCCCGACTGGTTGCGATCATAGCCATCGGGATGGGAGAGGCTCGGCAGCGCGACGATCGGAACGCCGGCAAACTCGAAGCGCGCCTCGCGGTAGCGCACCCGGCCGCGCGCCTCGTCGTGGGTCACCCGCGCCGCGCGGATGGCCCACAGCGGCTCCTGCGGGCACCCCTCGGCATCGACGACATTGCACGGCGAATAGGCGGCACCCTCGAGCACCGTGCGCCCGCCCGCGCGGCGGCCGCTGCGGGCCGCAAGCCGGCCGTCCTCGCCGATCACCAGCAGCGCATTCTCGATGAAGCCTTCGCGCAGGGTCTCGGCGAGCTCCACCCGGTCGGCCACCAGCACGCGGCCGCCCGCATCGACCACCCGGACCGTCCCCTCGGCCACCACGGTTCCGGCCCTGCGATCGTAGGTGATCCGGTCCGCCGTCACCTGGTCACCGTTGCGGCAGGCGAGCACATTGCCGCTGGCGGTCACCCGGTCGGCCGGCTCGTCATAGACGAGAAGGTCTGCCGCGAAGATTACGTCCTGCGCGAGCTTGGGCGCGCTTTCCTCGCGCCCTGGCGCGGGGTCGGCCGGGCAGCTCGTGCCCGGCGGCGGCAGAGCGGAATGCCCCGCGGCGGGCGGTCGGGCGGGCTCCGCGCCGGCCTGGCCGGCCAGCGCGACGAGCATCGCGGGAACAAGGCATCGGATGGGGGCCATGCGCCGGGCCGGGCATAGGCCGGCGCCGGGCGCGGTTCAAGCAAGGCCGGCCGGGCGCCCGGCCGCAGTGCTCAGAAGGGCAGCACCCGCCCCGACCGGGTGAAGTGCAGATAGCCGACATTGGCGCCCAGCCGCCACCCTGCGCCCATGCGGATGGGCACCAGCACCACCCGCCCACGCTGGTGATAGCTGGCCGAGACCCCGCCGACGAGGTAGGCGCGGCCCTCGATCGCCGGGTAGCGCTGGAAGATCTCCTCGGTGTCGTCGAGGTTGTAGACGAGCATGAAGGTGCGCGAGGCATCGCCGCCCACGTCGAAGCCGACAGACGGACCGGTCCAGTGCACCACCCGGTCGCCCTCGGTGCGCGAGTGCAGCGTGCCCCTGCCATAGCGGATGCCAAGCCCGATCGCGCCGCCGCCCTCGCGGCCGACGATATAGGCATTGGGCAGGCCGAGATCGGCAAACACCTTCTCGATCACGCGCGCCACCGCCTCGGAGGCCTCGCCAAAGGCGCCATCGGCGGCCCGCACGATTTCGCCCATCTCGTAGGTGGCAAGCCTTGCATCCTCGATGAGCGGCCGTCCCCGCTCCGGCGGCGCCTGCCCGGCCTGCGCCGAGGCGGAAGCGGGCAGGGCTGCCCAGAGGCTGAGACAGATGGCAGGCCCGAGGCGCATGGGCCCACCCTTGCGGTGCCGCGTGAATCCGCGCTGAATGCATCCGCGCTGCAACAGGTGCCGGATCATGGTTCGTCGACGACCGGGTTCGACAGCAGCGGCAGGCCCGAGATGGCGACCTCCACCCGGTCGCCCGCCTTCAGCCACAGCGGCGGCACCCGCTTCTCGCCCACGCCCGCGCAGGTGCCCGTTGCGATCACGTCGCCGGGGCGAAGCTCGGTGAACGCACTCACATAGGCGACCAGCGTCTCCACGTCGAACAGCATGAGGTCGATCGTGGTGTCCTGCACCACGGTGCCGTTCACCAGCGTCTTCAGCCGGTGGGCGCGATAATCGCCAAAGGCCGCGCCCGGCACCAGCTCGGGGCCGATGGCACCGGAACGGTCGAAGTTCTTGCCCGGCGTGAACTGGCTGGAGTGGCGCTGCCAGTCGCGCACCGAGCCGTCCATGAAGGCGGTCCAGCCCGCGACATGGGCGAGTGCCCGCTCGCGGGGGATGTGCCGCCCGGCGGTGCCGATGACGGCGGCAAGCTCACCCTCGTAATCGAACCGCCCGGACAGCTTCGGCCTGACGAGCGGCTCGCCCGCACGCACGAGCGAGGCGGGTGTGCGCAGGAAGATCATCGGGTAGGGGCCCGTCTCGCCACGCCCCATTTCCGCCCGGTGTGCCGCGTAGTTGACGGCGGCGCAGAAGATCCGCGCGCCTGCGGGCGGAAACCAGCTCATGCCGCCGCCGCCGCGGCCGGCACGCGCACGAGGCCCGAATCGGTTGCCACCAGCGCCTCGCGCGCCGGGCCGAGCGCGGCAAAGGCCGCGTCCGAGACATCGAGCCCGCCGCAGAAGGCCCCATAGGCCGGAAGCACGAGCCGGCCGCCGCCGAGCGCGAAACAGCGCCGCAGCACGCTGCGGCCAGTGCGCAGGGCGATCCGCGTGCGCGGATGGAGATGGCCGCTGATCTCGGGCCGGGTCTCCGCCGGCCGGCAGGCATGGCGCAGCACCACCCCGGCCACCTGCTGCTCGGGCGCCGTGCGGCCGCCGAGCTCGGCGGGCGCATCGCCATCGTGGTTGCCGGTGATCCACAGCCAGTCCGCCCGCGCCACAAGCGCCGCCAGCCGCTCGCGCGCACGCGCGGCCATGCGCGAAAGCGCGCCGGCATCGTGCAGGCTGTCTCCAAGCGCGGCGACCCGGGCGGCACCCGTCGTCTCGATCACCGCGGCCAGCCGGTCGAGCGTCTCGAGGCTGTCGTGCGGGGGCAGGAGCCAGCCCTGCCGCGCGAAATGGCTGCCCTTCTCGAGGTGCAGGTCGGCCACCAGCAGCAGGTTCTCGGCCGGCCAGAAGAGCGCCCCGCAGGGGAAGAGGCGCATCGCGTGCCCCGCGAACGAAAGGGAAACACCCATGGCCTTCCATGGCAAGCCGGCCGGGCGCGCGCAAGCCCGCCCCCGAAACGGAGGCCGGCGTTCAGAAGCGGGTGGTCCAGCCGAACTCGCCCTCTACGCGCAGGGGCGCGCGCCCGGGCGTGTCGGGCGCATTGTCCTGCACGCGCGCCTCGAAGCGCAGGTCGCCAAGCCGGGTCGGCCATTGCACCCCGGCGGTTGCCATGGTGATGCGCTCACGGCTCTGCGACACGCGGTTGAAGCGAAAATCCGGGTTCAGCCGGCCGGCCGAGACATTGAGGTCAACGAGGCGGAACGCACCATGCCAGCGGCGGTTGCGCAGGTCCGTGTGGCTGCCGTGCACGGTGAACATCCGGGCATCGCCGTCGAGGCTGAAGCCGATCGGCCGGCGCTGGTAGGTGAAGCCGTCGGTGTAGATGAAGTTGTTGTACATCGACCCCGGAAAGCGCCTGGGGCCGAAGAAGGTGCTGGCAAGCGTGTCGGTCATCTCGATCCCGAAGGTGTAGGAGGCGCCCTGCGTCCCCACCGGCCCGGCAAGGCGGATCCCGCCCTGGCGGGCGAACTGTTCGATGATGATATTGTCCTCGTCCTCGGCGATCGTGTCGAAGTAGAGGGTCGCCGCATCGCCGCCCCTGCCGAGCGGGAAGCGATACTGGAGATCGAAGCCTGCAAGCTGGTTGCCGGGCTCGAAGGGGGTGCCGGTGTTGTCGAGGTCGCCGAGGCCGATGATCGCGCGCAGGATCGTGCCGAGCCCGCACGGCCGGCCCTCGCCGCACAGCTGCAGGCCGCGGCTCAGCCCGACGGTAAGACCGGGCGTCGGTTCGAACTCCACGCGCATGCCGCCGACTGCGGTGTTGCGGAAATCGCGCGCCTCATCCAGCACGCCGGCGAAGATGTCGAACCGCATCGGCCCCAGCCAGCGCAACACGGGTGCATCGATGCGGCGGGCATCGGCAAGCTTGATCCCCGCCTTGGGAAACGGCCGGGCGCTGGTCGAAAAAAGCAGCGCGCCATCGTGGCCCGCCCCCCACCAGAGCTCGGTATAGCCGGCATAGACGATCACATTCTCGATGACCGCGGCGGCCTGCAGCGGTCGCAGCGAAAAGCCGTTGCCGCGGGCGGTGGTGATCGCCTGCCGGTCGGTGCCAGGGCTCGTGTAGCTCGCCCCGTAGGTGAAGGTGAACTCCGGGCCGAGATCATGTTCGGCGCGCAGCTGCAGGTCTGCGGCGTTGCGTGCGGGACTTGCGAAATCGCGCACGAGCGCCGGCTCGCTGGTGAAACTGGCACGCGCCTCGAAGCGGTTGCGCTCCTGCTGGCGCGCCGAAAGCGCCGCGACCCGCCTGACCGCGGCCCGGACGGCCGGCGGGAGCGGGTGGCTGGCGGCAACGGCCAGAGCATCGTCGATGGTGCGCCAGGGCAGCGGCCAGCTGTCGACCGGGCCCTTGATGAGACCGTGCGCCTTCATGAGCTCGATGTCGGCGCGCAGGCGCGGGTCTCCCGGCTCCACCCACACGCCCGCGCGCACCGGCATGGCAAGGCCCGGAAGGACGGCGGCGAGCAGCAGCCCGGCGCGCATGGCCGCCCGCCCCGCCCCCATGGCCCGGCTCAGGCGCAGACGGCGCGCCACCGGGCCTCGGCGATGGCGAGCGCCCGCGGATCGTCGACATCGAGCCAGGGTGCGCCGTCGCTGTCGACCGCCTCGGCCATCCCCCGGGCAGCCAGGCGGGCAACGGCCTGCGAGAGGGAAAGGCCGGGATCGGCCTCCAGCACGGCGACGAGCTCGGGGCCGATGCGGAACGCGCCGGTGTCGTGCGCGTCGTAGACCAGGAGCTCCTTGCCGATGGCGAGGATCGGCCGCCTGGCGCCGCGGCCGAGCGTGCGCACGCGCGTGACATCGGCCTCGTCGACCATCGGGTTGCCGAGCTGCCGGTCGACCGCGAGGACGACAGGCGCCGCCTGCGCGGCAAGCAGCACGCGGACGAGCCGGGGAGAGACGAGATGATCCCCCATCAGCAGCAGCGTGCCCGGCGCGATCCGGTCGCGTGCGGCAAGGAGGCTGAGCCCCTGCGGCGCCACGGCCCAGTCCGGGTTGTGACGGAAGACGACCGCAATCGGTGCGGCAGGGGCGATTGCCGCCTCCACCGCCGGCGCGCAGTTCCCGATCACGATCGTTGCCGCCCGGATGCCGGCGGAGGCCAGCGAATCGAGCACCCGCAGGAGAATCGGCCGCCCGCCCACCGGCACCAGAGGCTTGACAGGGGCCACGCCGGCCAGCCGGCTGCCGGCCCCGGCGGCAAGGATGACGGCGCTGTCATGCGCCCCGGCCGCCGCGCCGCCCATCCCTCTAGTGCTGCGTGCCGGGCAGCCGCACCGGATCGGCGCGGATGAACGCCTCGAGCGCCGCATAGGCTGCCACATCGTCCATCTGCTCGGGCGGGTGCTTGCAGAAATAGGCTGCAGGAGCCGCAATCACGCCGCCCTGGCCGCGGTCGAGCGCAAGGCGCGCGCAGCGGATGAGATCGATCGCCACGCCCGCGCTGTTGGGGCTGTCCTCCACCGAGAGCCGCACCTCGATGTTCATCGGCACACCACCGAACAGCCGACCCTCCATGCGCAGGTAGCAGACCTTGTTGTCCTTCTGCCATGCCACATAGTCCGAGGGGCCGACATGGATGTTCTCCGGGTCGAGCCGCCGGTCGGTCGCCGCCTGCACGGCCTCGGTCTTGCTGATCCGCTTGGACGACAGGCGCTCGCGCGCGAGCATGTTGAGAAAGTCGGTATTGCCGCCGGTGTTGAGCTGGTAGGTCCGGTCCAGCCGGACACCGCGGCGCGCGAACAGCTCCGCAAGGCTGCGGTGGAGGATGGTGGCGCCCAGCTGCGCCTTGATGTCGTCGCCGATGAGCGGCAGCCCGGCCGCGCCAAAGCGGCGTGCCCAGGCTGGATTGCTGGCGATGAACACCGGGATGTTGTTGACGAAGGCGGCACCTGCCCTCAGCGCCGCCTCGGCATAGAACTCGGTTGCCCGCTGGCTGCCGACGGGCAGATAGTTCATCACCACCTCGGTGCCCGCGCGCCGCATCGCCTCGGCGACCTCGTCGAGGCTTGGCTCGGGCCGGTCCGCCACGCGGAAGCCGCGACTGGCCTCTGCCTCGAGCATGTGCGGGGCAACGCCGTCGAGCACGGGCCCCATCGCGACCTCGACGCCCAGCACGCCGACATGGTCGCAGAAGGTGGCGGTGCAGTTCGGCTCGGCGAAGATCGCCTCGCCAAGGTCGCGGCCCACCTTGCGCGGGTCGACATCGAAGGCTGCCACCACCCGCACGTCGCGGGGGCGGTAGCCCCCGAGATCCCAGTGAAGCAGGCCGATCGCCTCGTTCGCGCCGCCGTTGGCATAGTGCGCGATCCCCTGGACAAGCGAGCTTGCGCAGTTCCCGATGCCGACGAGCGCGACGGAAATGGGGGTGGTCAATGTTGCTCCCTTGCCAAGACGTACCCGGGCCGCATCAGGCCGCGCCATCGTGCCGGGCCGGTGCGGCCGCTGGTCCGCCCGACCGGTCGCCGCCGGCAGCCCGGCCGGCCGCCTCCGGCATCCCGCTACTCCCGCCATCGGCTTTCGGCAAGAAAGCGTAAGCTGTTGCCGCAAAACTGGCCCGGATCGTCCCGCTCACCGCACGCCCGTGCTCGCCGAGCCGGAGGAGGAAGCGCCACTGGTGGATGGCGAAGGTGAGCGTGGCATAGGCAAGGATCATGAGCAGCCCCTCGAACCACAGGCCGAACGCGGCAAGGGGCAGGAGGCTCCAGAAAAAGGTGTTGCGCCGGCCGGCGACAAGCCGGAAGCGGCGCTCGAACGGGCCCCAGTCGTCGAGCTGGCGGCCGGTGAAGCGGCGGAAGAACTCCCCCTGCGTGGCCTCGGCGAGGGCAAAGGCGATGATGCCAAGGGCCGCGAGCCACGCGGCAAGGCCGTGGCCGGCGTGCGCCAGCCAGCCGCCGAGCGCGAGGTACCAGCTGTATTCGAGGAGCTTGTCGAGCACATGCTCGAGATCGCCCCAGCGCGAGAACTCGATGCGGCTGCGCGCGAGCTTGCCATCGACGCCGTCGAGCGGCCCGATGATGAGCACCAGTGCCAGCCCCGCCCAGGGCACCCCGAGCGCGAAGGCGGCCGTGGCCGCCAGACCGAGGAGCGCCGTGAACAGGGTGACGAGGTTGGGCGTGATCCGCGTGGGCAGCAGCAGGCGGACGAGCGCATTCTCGATCGGCGGATGGAGGAAGCGCGCCGGCCAGTCGAGGCAGCCCTTCTGCGCTTGGGCCACCACGGCCTGCGTGGCCGCAGCCAGCCCGGCGGCATCCTTCGGCATGGCCCACAGGAGCGGCGCCGCGCGCCGGAGCGCGGGCGCATAGGTCTCGAGCGCGCGCATGTCGCGCCGCGGCACCCCGGTTTCGGCGGCGGCGCGCGCCAGCGTTCCGAACATCTCCCAGTCCCCCAGCCGGGCGAGGGTGCGCGCAGCCAGCGGCGCGGGCAAGAGCAGGAGGCCGGCGTCGAACGCTGTCGAGTCGAGCCGGAGCGCGCCTGCGGGCGGATCCGTTCCGAACACCGCCTGCGCGGGTGCCGCCGGCGGGGCGAGCATGGCGGCAATCATCCGCTGGTCCGCCAGCAGCCCGGGTGCGATCACGAGGCACAGACCATCATCGGCGGCCATCGCGCGGGCGGCCGCCTCGGGCGTTGCAACCCGCTGCACGGCCGGATCGCGGCCAAGGCGCGCCGCAAGCGCATCGGGAAGCACCGGCGCCAGCAGCAGCACCCGCTCCACCCCGGCCAGCCGCACCTGCCGCACCTGCCGCTCGACAAGGGTGATCCCTGCCACCTCGGCAAGGCCAGGCGGGCGTTCGCCGGGTGCCGCCTCGCCGATGCTCAGAAGGCAGAGGGCCACCATTGGCCTGACATAGAGAGGCGCTGCCGCGCTTGCCAAGCCTGCCGCGCCCACACCCCTGCCGCAGGGGCGCGCAATCAGGTGGTTCCACCGCGCGGGCTGTTGCTCTAAGCCCCCGTTCGGCATGGCGGGCATCAACACGGCGGGCGAGGCGCGTGCGCGCGAGGCCGGAAGAGACACCGATGGCCCGTGGGCACGCGATCCGGCGATCGAGCCCTGGTCGAACCGGGCGCTGATCCACCCGGCCGCGCGCGCCCTCCTGCCGGCCGCCATCCGCCTTGGCATCCCGCCCAACCTCGTGACCGCATGCGGCCTCCTCCTGGGGCTTGCGGCCGCGCTCGCCTACGCGCGCTGGCAGGCGCCCCTGATGGCGCTTGCCGGGTTCGCGCTGATGCTGGGCTGGCATGTTGCCGACGGGCTCGACGGCATGCTGGCGCGGGCCACCGGCCGGGCAAGCGCCACGGGCCGCCTGCTCGACGGCCTTGCCGACTATCTGGTGTTCATCGCCGTCTACGCAGCGCTCGCGTTCAGCTTCGAGCCAGCCGGGCCCGCGGTGGCCCTGGCCTGCGCCGCAGGTGCCGGGCACGCGGTGCAGGCCGCCTTCTACGAGGCGCAGCGGGCCACCTGGGCGCGGCGCGCGGCGGGCCAGTTCACGGCCCCGCGCCGCACGCAGGCCGGCGGGCTGCCCGAGGCCTTCTACAACCGCGCGGAGCAGCTGCTCGGCAACCGCTCGACCGCCCTCGACACGGAGCTGGCCCGCGCCGGCCCGGCCGAGCGGGCAAGGCTGCTCGCCGCATGGCAGCAGGCCGCGCGGCCGCACCTCCGCCAGCTGGGGCTGCTGAGCGCCAATGGCCGCACGGCTGCAATCGCCATCGCCTGCCTGCTCGGCTCGCCAACATGGTTCTGGCTGTGGGAGATCGTGGCGCTCTCGGCGCTGATGGCGGCCAAGTGGGCCGCGCTCCTCAAAGCGGAGTCCCGTCTTCTTGCTGGCGTGCGCGAGGATGACCGCGCGCATCAGCCGGAAGGCGCCCCATGAGCGCGCCGGCCCCGGCCTCGCCGTTCACGCCCCTGCGGATCGCGCTGGGCGCCTCGCTTGCCTGGCTTGTGCTGCTGCCGCTGCCGGCCGGGGCAGGCTGGTCGCTGGCAGGCGCTCTGGCGCTGCTCGTCGAGCGGCCGGGCGCGGCGTGGCTTCCCGTGATCGCCTTCTTCGTGGCGGCGGGCGCCGCAAGCCTTGCCGACCGCCCCGCGAAGGCGGGCCGGCCGGACCCGGCGGCAGACCCGGAGGCCGCACTGGCGCGGCTCGACGGGGCAGCGGCGCGGGTGGCCGAGCTGCGGGCCACGCTCGCGGCCGATCTTCGCAGCATCGCCGAGGCAACGGCCACGCTCGCCGCGCAGATCGGTGCCGCGCGCGACGAGCTTGCCGAGACCACCCGGGCGGCCGGCGCATTGGGCGAGAACGCGCGCGCGCTCGGCACGACGCTTGCGGCGGCTTCGGCCTCGGCCGAGGAGCTCGGCCGCGGGCTCCAGTCCGCGCGCCTTGACGCCGAGGCCGGCGCGCAGGCGATCCTCGGCCTTGCCGAGCGGATCGCCGCCGCCCGGGCCGCGGAGACGCGCGATGCGGGCGAGGCGCTCGCGCGCCTCGAGGTGTTGCTCGAGGCAATCGCCGCGCGCGCAGCCGAGACCAGGGCGCAGCTTGCCGAGGAAAGCGGCGCGATCGAGGCCTCGGCACGGATCGCGCTCGCCGAGACCGGGCGCGCCGCGGCCCTTCTCGGCGAGACGGTCGAGGCCCAGGCCGCAGCACTTGCCGCGCAGGCTGTCGAGGCCCGGCGCACGCTCGAACAGCTGGGCAGCGAGGCGAGCCAGCAGGTTGGCCGGCGGCTGGAAGCGCTCGCCCGCGCGGCCGAGGACGTGGAGGCGCGCCTTGCGCGCCAGCTCGCGGCCACTGAGGCCATCGGCACCTCGGCCGAGCGCGCCTTCCAGCTGCTCGACGCGCGGCTCGACCACAGCGCCTCCGTCTCTGCCGAGACGCTCGAGAAGATGGCCGGGCGGGTGCAGGCCGTGCATGGGGGAATCGACTCGATGCTCGTGCCGCTGCGCGCGGCCCGCGAGGCGCTTCTCGAGCTCGAGACGGCAACGGACCGGCTCGCCGAGGGCACGCAGGCGGTGCTCGCGCGGCTGGCGACGGAGATGCCCGAGCGGGCCGCAGCGGTGGCCGAGATGGCGCGGGCGATGGACGGCGAGATCGCGGTCGCGCTCGACCGGCTGGAGCGCGCGGCGGCCAGCGCCGAGGCGCTGCCCGGGCCCATCCGCGAAAGCCAGGCCGCCTTCGAGGCGGCGGCGCTCGGGTTCGAGCGGCAGCGCGAGTCGGTCAAGATCGCCGGGGAGGCGCTGGTGGTGGAGCTCGAGCAGGCGCGCCAGCTGATCGGGGAAGTGGAGCAGGCCACCGAGGCCACGTCGCTTGCCGCTGCAACCCGGCTCGTCGATGCGATGACACGGGTGCGCGAAGTCGCCCAGCAGACCACGGGCACGCTCCGCGAGATGCTGGCCGGCGTGATCGGCGAGGCGCGCGAGAGTCTCGCCCACGTGGCAGACGAGGCGATGCGGCGGAGCTTTGCCGGCCCCATCGCCGAGCAGGCCGGGGAGGCGGCCGAGGCCGCGCGCGCCGCAGCCGAGCGCACCGCAGCCAGCATGGCCGCCCTTGCCGCCACCATCGTGCGCCTCGAGGGGCGCGCCTCGTCGACCCGTGTCGATCTCGAGGAGGCCGCGCAGCGCGAACTGGCAGCCGCGGCCGCCTTCCTCGGCGACCAGCTCGCCTCGGCGTCGGTCTCGATCGCCTCCGCCCTCGGCCAGCCGATGAGCGACGAGGACTGGACCCGCTGGCGCAAGGGCGAGCGGACGATGTTCCAGCGCCGCGCGGTGCGCCTGCTCGACAAGGCCGACCGCGCACGGCTGCAGACCCTGATCGCGCAGAACCCGGCCTTTGCAGACGCCGCGCGCGCCTACACCGCCGGCTTCGATGCGCTGCTCGCCCGGTTTGAACGCGCCGGCGCGCCGGGCGTCGCCACGGCGCTCCTCGATTCCGATTCGGGCCGGCTTGCCGCCGCGCTGACCGAGGCGCTGGAAGGCTGAGGGCGGAGACGCCGGCCGGGGCAGGGCGGCCTGCCCGAGCGGCCCTTTCAGTCCATGGTGATGACGACCTTGCCCCGCGCCTGGCGCTCCATCAGCATGGCAATGGCCTCGGCGCCGCGCTCGAGCGGCAGGCGGGCGCTCACGTGCGGCTTCAGCTCGCCCTGTGCAAACCAGCCGAGGAGCTCCTTCATATTTTCGGCATGGGTCTCGGGCTCGCGCACCGTGAAGGCACCCCAGAACACCCCCACGATCGCCGCGCCCTTGATGAGCGGCAGGTTGAGCGGCAGGCGCGGGATCTCGCCGGCGGCAAAGCCGATGACAAGATAGCGGCCATCCCATGCAATGGCGCGGAAGGCGGGCTCGGCAAAGCGGTCGCCCACCGGATCGTAGATCACATTGGCCCCGTGGCCTCCTGTCAGGGCCTTCACCCGCTCCTTCAGGTCTTCGCTTGTGTAGTTGATCGTCGCATCGGCGCCATAGGCGCGGGCAAGCGCCAGCTTCTCGTCGGTCGAGGCGGCCGCGATCACGCGCGCCCCCATCAGCCGCCCCAGCTCCACCGCGGCAAGGCCCACCCCGCCGGCTGCGCCGAGCACCAGCAGCGTCTCGCCCGGCTGCAGCCGCGCGCGCTGCTTCAGCGCGTGGTGGGCGGTGCCATAGGCCATGGTGAAGCCGGCTGCGACATCGAAGGGCATGTCGCCGACCATGGGGATCACGGCGTTCGCGGGCGCGACCAGCATCTCGGCAAACGCGCCGTGGCCGGTCATAGCGATCACCCGGTCGCCCGGCACCACGTGCGACACGCCCTCGCCGACCGCATCGACCACGCCGGCCGCCTCGCCGCCCGGCGAGAAGGGCAGCGGCGGCTTGAACTGGTAGAGGTTGCGGATGATCAGCGTGTCGGGGAAGTTGACCCCTGCCGCGCGCACGCGGATCCGCACCTGGCCCGGCCCGGGTTCGGGCACCGCCAGGTCCTGCAGCACGAGCTTTTCCGGCGGGCCGTGCTCCACACAGACCAGAGCTTTCATGCGCGCCTCCCTCCGCTATGCAGCCGCTGCGTTAAGACAGGGAGCAGGCGCATGGCAACCAGTGGAAATGGCGTGGCGCGCGGCCCGCGGATCGCGGTCTTCGGCGCGGGCCTCGTGGGCCTGTTCGTGGGCGGCGCGCTCGCACCCCAGGCCGAGGTCACCCTTATCGGCCGCGCGGCGCGGCTTGCCCCGCTCGATGCCGGGCTGCGCCTGACCGATGTCGACGGGCGCGACACGCAACTGCCCGCCACGGCCTTCGCCCGCGCCACCGGCCCCGAGGCGCTCTCGGGTGCAGAGCTGGTGCTAGTCACCGTCAAGGGCCTGGCGACGGCCGAGGCCGGCGCTGCGATCGCAGCCCACGCGCCGGCCGGGGCGGTCATCCTCTCGTTCCAGAACGGCGTGTCCAACGCCCGGCTGCTGCGCGCCGCCCTGCCCGGGCGGACGGTGCTGTCGGGCATGGTGCCCTTCAACGTGGCAGCCCGCGGGCCCGCCCACCTGCACCGCGGCACGGCAGGCGGCCTTGTCGCCGAGGCGCATCCGGCGCTCGCCCGCTTCGCGGGCACCTTTGCCGCCGCCGGGCTGCCGCTCGCGCTTGCCAAGAACATCGAGGGCGTGCTGTGGGGCAAGCTGCTCGTCAACCTCAACAATGCCGTCAATGCGCTCTCCGGCGTCTCGCTCGTCGAGGAGCTGCGCCAGCGCGCCTACCGGCAGGCCTGGGCACTCACGATGCGCGAGGGCCTCGTGCTTGTCCGGCGCGCCGGCATCCGGCCCGAGGACCCGCTGCCGATGCCGCTCGACCTCATGCCGGCGATCATGAGCCTCCCCGACCGGCTCTACCGGTTCGTAATCGCGCAGGGCGCCGGCGGTCGCGTGCGGGTGGACCCGCACGCCCGCTCGTCAATGGCCGATGACCTGGCCCAGGGGCGGCCGACCGAGGTGGACCTCCTCAATGGCGAGATCGTCCGCCTTGCCGGGCGGGTCGGCGGCAGGGCGCCGGCCAATGCCCTCATGGTCCGCCTCGTGCGCGAGGCCGAGGCGGGCGCGCCGCCCATTCCCGGGCCTCAGCTCCTCGCCCGGCTCCGGGCTGCCGTCCGCGACGGCTGAGCAGCCTCAGCCCCCGGCGCGGAGCTGCCCTGCGGCCTCGGCAAGGGTTGCGGCAAGCAGCCGATATTCGCCGGCCCGCGGCGAGGCCGGCCGCCATGCAAGCGCGATCCGGCGCCATGCCTCGGGGGTGGCAAGCGGCCGCACCTCCACATGGGTGCCCTCGAGGATCCCGGCGTCGACCGCCATCTGCGGCACAAGTGTCTGGCCGATGCCGTTTTCCACCATCTGCACGAGCGTGTGAAGCGAGGTGCCGAGCACTGTTGCATCGGGCCGGAAACCCGGCCGGCCGCAGGCCGCAAGCGCATGGTCCTTGAGGCAATGGCCATCCTCCAGCAGCAGCAGCCGCGATTCGTCGATCGCCTCCGGCGGCACGGCGCCCTCCACGCGCGGCGCATCCCCGGCATGGAAGGCAAGCCGGATCGGGTCGTCGAACAGATGTTCCGTCTCCACCTCGCCGCACGGCCAGGGCAGCGCGAGAAGCACGCAATCGAGGTGGCCGCGCTGCAGCGCGTCACACGCCGCACCCGACTGTTCCTCGCGCAGGAAGAGCCGGAGATCGGGCCAGCGGGCGCGCAACTGCGGCAGGATCCGCGGCAGCAGGAACGGCGCGATGGTGGGGATGACCCCGAGCCGGAGCTCGCCGGCAAGCGGCCGGCCGGCAGCCCGGGCGAGCTCGACGATCGCCTCCGCCTCGGCGAGCAGCCGCCAGCTGCGCTCCACCACCTTCTCGCCGAGGTCGGTAAAGCGCACCACGCGCCGGGTGCGCTCCACAAGGGTCTGCCCGAGATGGCTTTCCAGTTCGCGGATCCCGGCGGAGAGGGTCGACTGGCTGACAAAACAGGCCTCGGCCGCGCGGCCGAAATGCCGGTGGCTGTGAAGCGCCACCAGATACTGGAGCTGCTTGACGGTCGGCAGATGGGCCATGCGTCGGAATATAATCGAATTACTCGATAAGAGATATAGATTTAAGTGACTTGCCCGCTCATGCTGCGCCTGCTACTCAGCTGCCGCGGCGGCGCTCCTGCCGGCGCGTGACACCCGTTTTCAACCTGCCCCCGCGAGCCCGCGCGCTGGGCCAGGACGCACGAGGAGAAGAAGATGCTGACCGTTGGCGACAAGCTTCCCGAGTTCACCGTTCCCGTCCAGCAGGGCATCGACAAGCTGCCGGCCGGCGAGACGCTCTCCCACGACAGTTTCCCCGGCAAGTGGAAGATCCTGTTCTGGTGGCCGAAGGACTTCACCTTCGTCTGCCCGACCGAGATCATCGGCTATGGCGAGCTTGCGCAGGAGTTCGCAGACCGCGACGCGGTGCTGATCGGCGCGTCGACCGACACGGATTTCGTGCACTTCGCGTGGCGCAAGTCCGACGAGCGGCTCGCCAAGGCAGACTTCCCCTGGATCGCCGACAACAAGAAGGAGCTCGCCCAGGCCCTCGGCGTGCTCGACAGGGATTCCGGCGTGGCGCTGCGCGCGACCTTCATCATCGACCCGCACAATGTCATCCAGCATGTATCAATCAACAACCTGAACACCGGCCGCAACCCGCAGGAGACGCTGCGCATCCTCGACGCGCTGCAGACCGACGAGCTCTGCCCGTGCAACTGGACAGCCGGTCAGGAGACGCTTCGCCCGGCCGCCTGAGCGGGCCGACCGCGGGGCCGGCCGTATCGCCGGCCGGCCCCTGCTGACTTCCCTTCCAGTCCCAGCCGCAGGAGCCCGGCCATGCAGGTCGTCGAACTCGCGCGCGCCCTTCCCGATTTCGCGAAGGACCTGCGCCTTAACATGTCGTTGCTGATGAACGAGACCGTGCTGAGCGACCAGCAGAAGCTCGGAACCCTTCTCGCCTGCGCGCACGCAACGGGCGTCCGGCCGCTGATTGCCGCCGCCGAGGCCGATGCGGCAGCGCTGCTTTCGCCCGAGGCGATGAACGCCGCGCGGGCTGCAGCGGCCATCATGGCGATGAACAATGTCTACTATCGGTTCACCCACCTTGCCTCCAACCCGCAATATCGGACCTTGCCGGCACGGCTGCGCATGAACGTGATTGGCGCGCCGGGGATCGACAAGGCCGATTTCGAGCTCTTCTCGCTTGCCGTCTCGGCCATCAACGGCTGCGGCGCCTGCATCGACAGCCATGAGAAGGTGCTGGTGCAGCACGGCGTGACGCCGGAGGTGGTCCAGGCGGCCGTGCGGCTTGCAAGCGTGGTGGCAGCCGTGGGCGCAACGCTGCGCGCAACCGCCTGACCGGCGCGGTGCGCCGGGCGCCGGCGCCCTCTCCGTCCGGAGGGTGGATTTGAGTGGCGCTTGGAGCTATGGCAGGCCCATGCGGCAGCAAGCGCGCAAGGGGCGGCCATGGGCCTGATCGCCTACCTCGACAGCGTGAAGGCGCGCGACCCGGCGCCGCGCTCGCGCCTCGAGATCCTCACCTACCCGGGCGTCTGGGCCCTCGGCTTCCATCGCATCGCCCATGCGCTCTATCGCTGGCGGCTGTTCCTGCTCGCGCGCATGGTCAACCACCTCAGCCGGTTCCTCACGGCAATCGACATCCACCCGGGCGCGCGGATCGGGCGCAACCTGTTCATCGACCATGGCTTTGTGGTGATCGGCGAAACCTCCGAGATTGGCGACAATGTGACCATCTACCAGGGCGCGACCCTGGGCGGCACCAACCCGACCTCCGGCGTCGGCGGCAAGCGCCACCCGACCATCGGCAATGATGTCGTCGTCTCGCTGGGCGCAGCCATCCTCGGCCCCATCCGCGTGGGCGATGGCGCACGAATCGGCGCCAATGCGGTTGTCACAAGGGATGTCGCCCCCGGCGCCACCATGGTCGGGATCCCGGCGCGGCCGGTTCCCGTGCCCGCGGAAGACCGGCAGCAGTTCACCCCCTATGGCGCGCCCTGCTCCGAGCGGTTCGACCCTGTCACCCAGCGGGTCGAGCTTCTGAAGTGCGAGATGGAGGAGCTGCGCGCCCGGCTGGAGGCGTTCGCGCGCGAGGAGGCCGCACGCCAGGCTGCAGCCGGCCGCGGCGAGGCGGCGTGACGGGCCGCCCGACGGGACGGCTCGCAGGCAGGCCCGAGACCCGCGCGCAGCGGGGCGCAACGGGCCGGGCATGATGGGGGTGACTCCGCTTTTTGCGCGGCATGGGCAGGTGGTGTTCGACCGCGCCGAGCTCGACCAGATCATAGAGCTCTACGGCCGGATGGTGGCCGCCGGCCACTGGCGCGACTATGCGATCGACCTCGGCCAGCGCTCGGCCACCTTCAGCGCCTTCCGCCGCGCCTCCGAGCGGCCCGACATGCGGCTGGTGAAGGATCCGGCACTCCGCCACCGGCAGGGGCAATATGCGCTGATCGGGGAACATGGCACGGTGCTGAAGCGCGGCCACGACCTCGGCGCCGTACTTGCACCCGCCCGCCGGCGGCTCCTGAAGCTGGTTGCAGACTAGCGGCTGAAGATCTCGGCCGCCGTCGGGTTGCGGCGCAGGCGCAGGCCGCCCGAGACATGGAAGGCTTCGCCGGTCATGAAACATTCGTCGGAGGCGGCAAAGACCGCTGCTGCAGCCACATCCTCGGCGGTGCCGATGCGCCCCAGCGGATATTCCCGTGCAAAGGCCGCCTCGAAGCCCGGAACGGCCGCGAAGACGCCGCTCGTCATCGGGCTCAGCGTGAGCCCGGGCACGAGCGAGTTGGCGCGGATCCCGTATTTTCCATATTGGTAGGCAATGCAGCGGATCAGCGCGTCGCCCGCCGCCTTGGTGGCGATATAGGCGGCATGGTCGTCGATGATCCGGTCCGTCGTTGCCGACGAGACCTGGAGGATCGCGCCGCCGCCGTGCGCCGCCATCACCGGCACAAACGCCTGCAGAAGGTGGTGCACCCCCTTGAACTGGAGCGCCGAGAGCAGCTCGAGCTCCTCCTCGCTCACCTTCTCCAGCGGCGTGAGCGGGGCCACGCCCGCGCAGTTGACAAGAATGTCCACCCGTCCGCCGAGCTGCCCGAGGGCCGTGTCCCGCAGCGCTTCCACCTCGGCGCGGTGGCGGATGTCGGCCAGCGCGAAATGCCCGCCGATCTCGGCGGCGAGCGCGGCAAGCGGCGCCTGTCTCCGCCCGGCGACGACCACGACTGCGCCTTCGGCCGCAAAGCGGCGGGCGATGGCCTGGCCGATGTTCCCCTCGCCTGCGGCGCCGACGACAACGGCCGTCTTGCCCGCCAGCCGCCCGCTCATGCAGGAACCGCGATGCGGCCGATGCGGCCCAGCACCTCCTCCGCCTCGGCCACGGTGCGGCGCACGATTTCGCCGGCGGGCAGGATCTCGTGCACGCCACCACCGGACTGGCCGGCGGCAAGGCACTGGGTTTCCGGGTCCACATTGTCGACGATGCCGGCAATCGGGCCGAGCCGGTTGAGCTGGGCCGATTCCATCACCTGCAGCGGGAAGGGCTTGGCCTTCTTGGTCTCATACTCCTCGGTCGTGCGGTTGCGGATGGCGCGCAGGGTCTTGCCGGTAAACGCCCGGCTGACCACCGTGTCGCTCTCGCCCATGGCCAGAATCGCATCCTTGTAGGCCCGGGCGGCGTGCGCCTCCTCGCTGGCGATGAAGCGCGTGCCCATCCACACCCCCACGCAGCCCAGCGCCAGCGCCGCGGCAAGGCCCCGGCCATCGTAGAGCCCGCCGGCTGCCACCACCGGGATGCGGACGGCATCGACCACCTGCGGCCAGAGCGCCAGCGAGGCAACCGAGCCAGTATGCCCGCCGCCCTCGGTTCCCTGGGCGATCACGGCGTCGCAACCGGCATCCTCGGCCTTCTTCGCATGGTCGACCTTGCCCACCATCGCCATCACGAGGATTCCCGCAGCCTTCAGCTGCGCGATGATGGGCGTGGGCACGCCCAGCCCGGCCACGAAGGCCTTTGCCCCCTCCTCGATGATCACGTCGACCGAGGCGGTCAGCGTTTCCGGCTGGGCGGCAAGGAGGTCGACCCCGAAGGGCCTGTCGGTCAGCGCCTTCACCTGCTGCATCTGCGCGCGGATGAAGGCCGGCGAGGTGCCGGCCATGCCGAGTGTTCCAAAGCCGCCGGCCGCGGAGACGGCGGCTGCGACCTCGGCATAGGAGACACCCCCCATGCCGGCCAGCATGACCGGATGCGGAACGCCAAGCATCTCGGTGAGCGGGGTGGAAATCGCCATCACGCGGCCTTTCGCGCACGAGCACGACCATAGAAGGTCTCACTGCTCCCTGCCATGTCGCGCAGCAGCTGCGGCGGGGCGAAGCGCTCGCCGTGGACGGCCGCAAGCCGCTCCAGCGTCTCGACGACATGCGCGATGCCCACCGTGTCCATATGGCTGAACGGGCCGCCCGTGAAGGGCGCAAAACCCCAGCCGAAGATGGCGCCGAGATCGCCATCCTCCGGCGTTTCCAGCACGCCTTCGGCGAAGCAGCGCGCGCACTCGACCAGCTGGCGGTAGAGCAGCCGCTCCTTCACCTCGGCGGGCGAGGGCTGGCTGGCCGCCACGGGAAAGTGGGTGGCAAGCTCGGGCCACAGCTGCTTCGGGCTGCCGTCCTCGGGATAGTGGTAGAAGCCCTTGCCGTTCTTGCGCCCATGGCGGCCGAGCTCCATCATCTTCTCGATGACCGCCTCGCCAGGGCCGGCCCGGTAGGCATCGCCCAGGTCCTTCCTCGTCTGCTGGGCCACCTTGTAGGACAGGTCGAGGCCCACCTCGTCGTTGACGGCAAGCGGGCCGACCGGCATCCCCATGTGGCGGGCGCAATTCTCGATGAGCGCGGGCTTCACGCCCTCGCCCAGCATGGCCAGCCCCTCCTGCACGAAGGTGCCAAAGCAGCGCGAGGTATAGAACCCCCGGGAATCGTTGACGACGATCGGGGTCTTGCGGATCTGCGCCACATAGTCGAGCGCCTTGGCGATCGCCTCCGGCCCCGTCTCCCTGCCGACGATGATCTCGACGAGCGGCATCTTCTCCACCGGCGAGAAGAAGTGGATGCCGATGAAGTTGGCCGGCTTCGACCAGCTGGTCGCAAGGCTGGTGATCGGAAGGGTCGAGGTGTTGGAGCCGAAGATGGTGTCGGCGCCGACCACCGCCTCGGTCGCGCGGGTCACGCTGTCCTTCACGTCGCGCGCTTCGAACACCGCCTCGATGATGAGGTCGCAGCCGGCAAGGTCGGCATAGTCGGCCGTGGGGTGGATGCGGCCCAGGATTTCGGCCATCTTCGCCTCGTCGGTGCGCCGCTTCTTCAGCCGGTCGGCGGTATACTGCTTGCCCTTTTCGGCCGATTCGAGATCCCGGTCGAGCAGCACCACCTCGATGCCGGCCTGGGCCGAGACCATGGCAATGCCCGCGCCCATGAGGCCAGCGCCCAGCATGCCGAGCTTCCGCGTTGGCGCCCTTGCGATGCCCGCGGGGCGGCGCGCGCCCTTCTCGGCTGCCTGCTTGGAGACGAACAGCGAGCGGATCATGTTGCTGGCCTGCGGGTCGGCCACGACCTTGGCGAAATATTTGCTCTCGACCCGGATGGCGGTGTCCATCGGCAGCTGCGCGCCTTCATAGACGGCCGAGAGAATGGCCTTCACCTGG
Source organism: uncultured Sphingomonadaceae bacterium (assembly GCA_937995515.1). Lineage (GTDB taxonomy): Bacteria > Pseudomonadota > Alphaproteobacteria > Sphingomonadales > Sphingomonadaceae > Thermaurantiacus. The sequence continues at coordinate 34,826 of CALKJZ010000024.1, forward strand.
TTCATGTTGCCGTAGGACTGCCGGTGCGCCATGGCGGTCCCGCCGATGAAGGTCTGCGCAAAGCCGGGGTGCATGTGACCCGCGCCGCCGGGGAACTTGAAGCCCTTCTCGTCCCACGGCTGGGTGGCCTTGCCCGGATTGGCCTTCACCCACGCCTTGGCGCGGGCCACGATCTCCTCGGCCGGCGCCAGCTCCTGCACCACGCCGAACGAGAGCGCTTCCTGCGGGCTCATGTTCTTGCCCTGGAGGAGGTACATGAGCGCCGGCTGCACGCCCATGAGCCGCGGCAGGCGCTGCGTCCCGCCCGCGCCGGGGAAGAGGCCGACGAGCACTTCCGGAAGCCCGAGCTGGATCTTCGGATTGTCGGCCACCACGCGGTAGTGGCAGGCGAGCACGATCTCGAGCCCGCCGCCCAGTGCAAGACCGTTGACGGCCGCCGCCACCGGCTTGCCCGAGGTCTCGAGGTCGCGCAGCAGCCGGTTGAGCCCGAACACGCCCTCGAAGAGCCGCGCCATGCGGGATTTGCCCGCGCCTGCAGCCGCCTCCGCGCTTGCGTTGCCGCCGGCGGCAAAGTTCATGCCCTTAAGATCGGCGCCGGCCACGAAGCCCGAGGCCTTGCCCGAGGTGATGACGGCGCCCCGCACCGAATCATCGGTGCGGATCCGCAGGACGGCAGCTGCGAGATCGCGCGCGAGGGCTTCGTTGATGACATTCATCGAAAGCCCGGGGCAGTCGATGGTCAGCGTCAGGATGCCGTCGGAATCCAGCTCCTGGGCGATGGCAGTCTCGGTCATGAGGTTCTCCGGAATGGCGGGTGGGCGGGGCGGGCGGGGCCGGCGGTCAGACGCGCTCGATGACGGTTGCCGTGCCCATGCCGGCGCCCACGCACAGCGTGACGAGGGCGGTGTTGAGGTCGCGGCGCTCCAGCTCGTCGAGCACGGTGCCGAGGATCATGCCCCCGGTCGCGCCCAGCGGATGGCCCATCGCGATCGCGCCGCCGTTCACGTTCATCTTCTCGTGCGGGATGTCCATGTGCTTCATCATCCGCAGCACGACGCTTGCGAAGGCCTCGTTCAGCTCGAAGAGGTCGATGTCGTCCTTGGTCATGCCGAGCCGGTCGAGCAGCTTCTGCGTGACGAGCGCCGGACCCGTCAGCATGATGGCAGGCTCCGAGCCGATGGAGGCCATGCCCTTGATACGCGCGCGGGGCTTCAGGCCATATTTCGCGCCGATCTCCCGGTTGCCGACGAGCACGGCCGAGGCGCCATCGACGATCCCCGACGAGTTGCCCGCATGGTGGACGTGGTTCACGCGCTCGACCTCAGGGTAGCGGAGCTTGGCGATCTCGTCGAAGCCCGGCATCTGCTCGCCAATGCCGGCAAACGAGGGCGACAGCGCGGCAAGCGACTGCATGTCGGTGCCCGGGCGGATATGCTCGTCGCGCTCCAGCACGATCTCGCCGATCACGTCGCGCACCGGCACGATGGACCGGTCGAAGCGGCCCTCCTCCCACGCGCGCGCCGCGCGCTTCTGCGACTCCACGGCATAGGCATCGACATCGTCGCGCGAGAAGCCGTCGAGCGTGGCGATGAGATCCGCCCCGATCCCCTGCGGCAGGAAATAGGTCTTGAAGGCAACCGACGGATCCATCGCCCATGCGCCGCCATCCGAGCCCATGGGCACGCGGCTCATGCTCTCCACCCCGCCGCCGATGGCAAACTCCGCCTCGCCGGCGATCACCTTGGCCGCCGCCATGTTGACCGCCTCGAGGCCCGAGGCGCAGAAGCGGTTGATCTGCACGCCTGCGGTGGTCTGGGCATAGTCCGCGTTGAGGACGGCGATGCGGGCAATGTCGGCGCCCTGCTCCCCCACCGGCGATACGACACCGAGCACCACATCGTCGACATCCTTCGTGTCGATCGCGTTGCGGTCGCGGATCGCGGCCAGCACCTGCGTGGCAAGCTGGATGGGCGTGATCTCGTGCAGCGCGCCATCCTTGCGGCCCTTGCCACGGGGGGTGCGCACGGCGTCGTAGATAAAGGCTTCAGGCATGGGATCCTCCGGAGGTCTCTCGTGGGGTGCCTAGGAGCGGCGGGGCTGTCGTGCCACTCCCGCTTTTCATCAGAGGGCGTGTTTCATCAGAAGGCCTCGGCCGGCATCTGCATCAGCGTGTCGGCCCCGGCCTTCACCTTGCGGGCAAGGCCGGCGCAATCGGGCAGCTGCCGCTCGAAGAAATGGCGCGCCGTCAGGAGCTTGGCTTCGAGGAACAGGCGGTCGCCGTCGCCCGCGTCGAGTAGCGCCCGGGCGGCGCGGGCCATCACCAGCCAGAAATGGCCGAAGACCACCAGCGCCATCAGCCTGAGATAGGCGGTCGCCCCGGCGCCCGCGTGGTCGGGATTGGCCATGGCATTCTCGATGAGCCACATCGTTGCGCCCTCGAGATCGGCCCGGGCGGCGGCAAGGTCGCCGGCGAGGCCTGCCAACCGCGGGTCGGCCTTCGCCTCGGCAATGCCGGCCTCCACCAGCGCAAGGAGGGCGCGCAGGCCCCGGCCGCCGTTCATGGCGAGCTTGCGGCCCACGAGATCGAGCGCCTGGATGCCGTTTGTGCCCTCGTAGATCATGGCGATGCGCGCGTCGCGAACGAACTGCTCGAGGCCCCATTCGGCGATATAGCCGTGGCCGCCCAGCACCTGCTGCGCACTGGTGGCATGGAAATAGCCCTCGTCGGTGAGGTGGGCCTTGATAAGGGGGGTCAGCAGCCCGAGCAGGTCGTCGGCCTGTTCGCGCTCGGCCGGATCGGGCGACCGGTGCGCGAGATCGGCCTGGAAGGCCGCCCACAGGCACAGCGCCCGCGCGCCCTCGGTAAACGCGCGGGCATCCATCAGCATCCGCCGCACATCCGGGTGCACGAGGATGGGGTCTGCCTTTGCCTGCGGATCCCTGGGGCCGGTGAGGGCGCGGCCCTGCATGCGCTCGCGCGCATAGCGGGCCGCGTTCTGGTAGGCGATCTCGGCCTGGCCGAGCCCCTGCAGGCCAACGCCAAGACGCGCGATGTTCATCATCACGAACATCGCCTTCAGCCCCTTCGTCTCCTCGCCGACGAGGAAGCCGGTTGCGCCATCATAGTTCATCACGCAGGTCGCATTGCCGTGGATGCCCATCTTGTGCTCGATGGCGCCGCAGGAAACGGCGTTGCGCGCACCCAGCGAGCCATCCGCGTTCACGAGGAACTTGGGCACGAGGAACAGGCTGATCCCCTTCACATTGTCGGGCGCGCCGGGCGCCTTGGCGAGCACGAGGTGGATGATGTTCTCGGCGAGGTCGTGCTCGCCCGAGGAGATGAAGATCTTGGTGCCGGTCACCTTCCAGCTGCCATCCGCCTGCGGCTCGGCGCGCGTGCGGATGAGGCCGAGATCGGTCCCGGCCTGCGGCTCGGTGAGGTTCATGGTGCCCGTCCACCGGCCGGCCACCATCGGCGGCACGTAGACGGCCTTCTGCGCCTCGGAACCTGCCGCCAGCAGCGCGGAGACAGCCCCCTGGGTCAGGCCGGGATACATGGCGAAGGCCATGTTGGCCGACGAGAGATATTCCTCGAACGCCGAACCGAGCACGTGCGGAAGCCCCTGGCCGCCATATTCCGGCGGCGCCATCAGCGTGCCCCAGCCGCCCTCGCAGAACGCCCGGTAGGCCTCTGGGAAGCCGCCCGGCGTGGTGACGGAGCCGTCCGGATGGCGGGTGCACCCCTCGCGGTCCCCCACCTGGTTCAGCGGATGGAGCACCCCTTCCACGAACTTCGCGCCCTCCTCGAGGATGGCCTGCACCATGTCGGGAGTCGCATCGGCGAAACCGGGAAGGTTCTGGACCCGCGACAGGCCGACCACATGGTCGAGAACGAAGCGGGTATCCCGGACGGGCGCCCTGTAGGTGGCCGGCATCACGTCTCCCCTGCAGCTGCCGCGGGGCCCGGCGCGAGACGCGCCTGTTCGGCCTCGAGCCTGCGGCAGAATTGTTCCAGTTCGGCGATCGTCGCCTCGATGTCGGCTTTCTGCGCCTCGAGCGCGGCAATGCGCTCGCGCGACTTGGCGAGCGCGGCCTTGAGCTGGGTGCGCCGCCCCGGGCCGGGCGCGTAGAGGTCGAGCAGTTCCCGGATGTCGGCGAGGCTGAAGCCCACGTTGCGGCCGCGCAGGATCCACGCAAGCCGCGCGCGATCGGCGCGGGAATAGAGGCGGGTGGTGCCGCGGCGAACGGGGCGCAGCAGCCCCTCGTCCTCGTAGAAGCGAAGCGTGCGGGCCGTCACCCCGAACTCCTGCGCGAGGTCGGATATGGAACGCCACTCCTCCCGCGCCGGTTGCGGCGCGGCGTGCGCCGGCTTTGCTCCCTCTCCCATGCCCGGCTCCTTACTTGACCTTTACGTGAGCGTCAATCCCCGATCGGCCGCGCCCGGAAAGTGGGCGGCAGCCGCCCCGCCGACCGCGGGACCGACGCGACACCCAACCCCTGCCGCTCCCGCTGCCGTGTCCGGCTCCCGCACATGGGAGGCCCGGGCGGCCGACAGGGCGCCATCGCCCGGGCTGCGGCTGCCGCAGGGGCACCGGGCTTGTCCCCGGGCTGGCCTCGCCGTGCGAAGGGGGGCGCCGGTGGGAGATGCCGCGCCGCGGGGCCGCCGGAGGGCCGGGCAGGCAGGGCGGCCGGCCACAGGGCAACCTCATGCGGCGCAGGGGTGCCCGCAGGCAACGGCTGGACCGCGCGCCGGGCTGGCCGCGCCGTGCACGGGCAGCTGCTGGGTGGGCTGCGGCCGCGCCGGCCGGCCCGCGCGGCATGGGGTCATGCGCGGCCGGGCGGCGCGAGGCGCGGCCAGAAGGCGAACGGCGCGGGCGGATGGCGCAAGGCGCAAGCGGAACGGGCACATCCTTCGCCGGCACCCTCGCCGGGATGCCGCGCAGGGCATCGCCGGGAATGCCGGGCGGGGCATTGGCGGGGATGCGGCAGGAAAAACCGCCCCGCCGCCCGCCGGAGGAGGAAGCGGGCAGCGGGGCGGCCGGGCTGGACCCTGCGTCGTGGCGGGATCAAGGGGGGTCAACTCCCGCCGCAGCCATGAACGGCGGGCCGGGGGCAGGGTTGCGTTCCGTCAGGAGATTTTTTCGAGCCCGCCGTCCGCGCCCAGCCTGCGGAAGAAGCAGGATGGCGCGCCCGTGTGGCACGCGGGGCCTTCGGGCAGCGCCTGCAACCACAGGCAGTCCTGGTCGCAGTCGACAAGGATCGCTGTCACGCGGAGCAGATGGCCCGAGCTTTCCCCCTTTTTCCAAAGCCGCCTGCGCGACCGGGACCAGAAGTGCGCAAGGCCGGTCGCCCGGGTCTTTGCGATCGCCTCGGCGTTCATGTGCGCGACCATCAGCACCGCGCCCGTCCGGGCGTGGGTGACGACCGCCGTCAGCAGGCCGCTGGCATCGAACTTCGGAGCAAACATCTCAGCCATGCCGGTTCATGACCATCTTGTGACGAGTTCGGGCGCGACAAGCGCACCCTGGCCCACTAGATGCAAGCAGCCAACGACGGCAAGGCAGGCGGGGAGCCGGGCAGCAGCATGGGCGCGAGGATTTCCACCCACCCGTTCGACGACGATGGGCTCCGCGAGGAGTGCGGCGTGTTCGGCGCCTGGGGGTGCGCCGATGCCTCGGCCATCGTCGCGCTCGGCCTCCATGCCCTGCAGCACCGCGGGCAGGAAGCCGCCGGCATCGTCTCCTTTGACGGCAGCGAGTTCCACGCCCACCGCGCCATGGGCCATGTCGCGGGGAACTTCGATCGTCCGGAGATCATCGCAAAGCTCTCCGGCGACGCTGCCATCGGTCACAACCGCTATTCCACCACCGGCGAGACGGCGCTGCGCAATGTCCAGCCGCTGTTTGCAGACCTTGCGAGCGGCGGCTTTGCCGTTGCCCACAACGGCAACCTGTCCAACGCGATGACCCTGCGCCGCGAGCTCACGCGGCGCGGCTCCATCTTCCAGTCCACCTCCGATACGGAGGTGATCATCCACCTTGTCGCCACCTCCGAATACCGCACCCTGCTCGACCGATTCATCGACGCCTGCAAGCAGCTGGAGGGCGCCTGGTCGCTGGCCTGCCTCACCCCCGAGGGGCTGATCGCCACCCGCGATCCGCTGGGCGTGCGCCCGCTGGTGCTCGGGCGCCTCGGCCAGGGTTGGATCGTCGCCTCGGAAACGGTGGCGCTCGATGTGGTGGGCGCCTCGTTCGTGCGCGCGATCGCGCCCGGCGAGCTCCTCGTCATCAACGCCTCGGGGCTCACCTCGCTCACCCCGTTTGCGCCGCGCGCACCGCGCCCCTGCATCTTCGAACAGGTCTATTTCTCAAGGCCCGACAGCTTCGATGGCCAGCTGTCGGTCTATGAGGTGCGCAAGCGCATCGGCGCGGAGCTTGCCGCCGAATCGCCCGTGGCGGCCGACATGGTGGTGCCCGTGCCCGATTCGGGGACACCGGCTGCGATCGGCTATGCGCAGGCAAGCGGCATTCCCTTCGAGCTCGGGATCATCCGCAGCCACTATGTCGGCCGCACCTTCATCCAGCCGGGCGATTCCATCCGGCACCTCGGCGTCAAGCTCAAGCACAACGCCAACCGCGGGCTCATCGAGGGCAAGCGGCTGGTGCTCATCGACGATTCGGTGGTGCGGGGCACCACGTCGGTCAAGATCGTGCAGATGCTGCGCGAGGCAGGTGCGCGCGAGGTGCACCTGCGCGTCGCAAGCCCGCCGACCCGGCACAGCTGCTACTACGGGGTGGACACGCCCGAGCGGTCGAAGCTCCTTGCCGCGCAGCTCGACGAGGAGCCGATGCGCCAGTTCATCGGCGCCGACAGCTTGGCCTTCCTCTCGATCGACGGCCTCTACCGCGCGCTCGGCGAGCCGGGCCGCAACCGGGCCGCGCCGACCCACTGCGATGCCTGCTTCACCGGCGACTATCCGACCCGGCTGACCGACCGCGACGGCGCTGAGCCCGCCCCGCAGCTGCAGCTGGTGCCCGGGGGGCGCGCTTGAGCGGCCCGTTCGCCGGCAGGCTTGCGCTGGTAACCGGTGCAAGCCGGGGCATCGGCGCCGAGACGGCCAAGGCGCTCGCGCGCGCGGGCGCCCATGTCGTGCTGACCGCGCGCACCGAGGGCGGCCTCGTCGAGACCGAGGATGCCATCCACGCCGCCGGCGGCACCGCCACCATCGCGCCGCTCGATCTGGCCCGGGGCGACGACATCGACCGTCTGGCCCAGGCGATCGCCGGCCGCTGGGATGCGCTCCACATCCTCGTGCTCAATGCCGCAACGCTCGGCACGCTCTCGCCGCTCGCCCACATGAGCCCCAAGGAGTTCGAGCAGGTGATCGCGCTCGATCTCGTGTCCCAGTGGCGGCTCATCCGCGCCTTCGACCCGCTGCTGCGCCGCGGCCGCCCGGCAAGCCTCGTCGCGCTCACCTCGTCGGTTGCGCGGTCGCCGCGGGCCTATTGGGGCGCCTATGCGGCCGCCAAGGCAGGGCTTGAAAATCTCGTCGAGACCTATGCCGACGAGATGAAGGCGCTCGGCGTCCATGCGCTGATCGTCGACCCGGGCGCCACGCGCACGGCCATGCGCGCGCGCGCCTTCCCCGGCGAGGACCCGAAAACGCTGAAGGGCCCCGAGGTGGTGGCAGAGGCGATTGCCGCGCGGCTCGCTGCGGGACTTGCGCCGGGCGCGCAGCAACTCAGGGTCGAGGCGGGTCCGCCCCTTCCGGCCTGACCCAGACCCGCCGGCCGGCAAGCCAGGTCTCGAGCACCCGCACGTGGACGAGGTCCGCTGGCGGAATCGCGAAGGGGTCGCGGTCGAGGATGATGAAGTCCGCCCAGGCCCCGGGCAGAAGCGTGCCGACGCGGCCCTCCATCCGGCCGGCGTAGGCGGCATCGACGGTAAAGCCGGCAATCGCCTGCGCAAGGGTGAGCCGCTCGTCGCTTCGCCACCCCCCGGGCGGATTGCCTTCGGCATCCTCGCGGGTGACGGCGGCGTGGATGCCGAGGAACGGGTTGGCAGGCTCGACCGGCGTGTCGGAGCCGAACGCAAGCCGCGCACCCGCCTTGCGCAGCGAGCGCCACGCATAGGCGCCGGCGAGGCGATCCGGCCCGAGGCGCGCCTCGGCCATCACCCGGTCGGATGGCGCGTGGATCGGCTGCATCGAGGCAATGACCGAAAGGGCGGCAAAGCGGCCGAAATCAGCCGGGTCCAGCACCTGGGCGTGTTCGATCCGGTTGCGCAGGTCCGGGCCATAGGCGGGCAGCAGCTCGGCGAAGGCATCGAGCGCCTGCGCGTTCGCGGCATCCCCGATGGCATGGATCGCGACCTGGAGGCCGAGAAAGTTGCCGCGGCTTGCAAGGTTGCGAAGCCGGGCATCGTCGTGGAAGCGCAGGCCACGTGTGCCCGGCTCGTCGGCATAAGGGGCCTTCAGCCACGCGCCGCGGCTACCGAGCGCGCCGTCGGCATAGAGCTTGACCCCCTGGAGGCGCAGCCGGTCGGCATAGAGCCAGGGCGTGGGCCTGACCGGCGCGATCCGCTCGACCGCCTCCATGCCGTCGGCATAGGCGGTCACCCGCAGGGTGAGCCGGCCCTCGTCGCCGAAGGCGCGCAGGAGCGTCCAGTCGTCGGCGGTCGTGCCCATGTCGTGAAAGCCGGTCAGCCCGACCGATGCGAGATGCACAAGCGCGGCCTCCAGCGCCTTTTCCCGCTCGAGCGGGCTCGGCGGCGGCACCCGGGCCGCAACAAGCTCCATCGCCCTGTCGACCAGCACGCCAGTCGGGTTGCCGGCCGCATCGCGCACGATCCGGCCACCGGGCGGGTCACGGGTGGCGCGCGTGATCCCGGCGGCCTTCAGCGCGGCGCTGTTCGCCCAGCCGGCATGGCCATCGACCCTGACCAGCCATGCCGGCCTGTTCCCCGTTGCGGCGTCGAGATCGGCCGCGGTCGGGAAGGCCGCCATGCCCCAGCGCACCTGGTTCCAGCCACGGCCCACCACCCATTCCCCGCCGCGCGCGGCCGCCGCCCGGATTTCGGCCTGCGCCTCGGCGAGCGAGCCGGTCTTCGAAAGATCGAGCTGGCGAAGGGCAAGGCCAAGCCCCATCAGGTGGCCGTGGGAGTCGATGAGACCGGGCAGCAGCACGCGGCCCTTCATGTCCTGCCGGAAATCGCCCGCGGCGAGCCTGGGCTCCGCGCTGCCTGCCGGCAGGGCTGCGAGCACCCTGCCATCCTCGCCGATGAACAGCTGGGCAAAGCGGCGCACACCGCCGCTGGCCTCCACCATGTAGCCCTTGGCATTGACGATGAGGGTGCGGCCGGCTTCAGCGGGCAGCGCTGCGGCCAGCAGCACGAGCGACAGGCCGATGAGCCGGGCGAGCATGGGCGAGGGCCCTAGCCGCCGTCTCTGGCCAGCGCCAGAGCTTTGGTCTAGGCGGCGGGCTTTCGAGCGCAGGCAGGGCCATGGCAACCGCACCGCACGAGCAAGAGGCACATCTTCCGATCACGCTTGCCGATATCGAGGCGGCGGCCGATGCGATTCGCGGCCAGGTGGTGGAGACGCCGACGCTCGAGAGCCGCACGCTTGGTGCGATGCTGGGCGCGCGGGTGTTCCTGAAGTTCGAGAACCTGCAGTTCACCGCCGCCTACAAGGAGCGCGGCGCGCTCAACAAGCTGCTGTCGCTTTCGGCCGAGGAGCGCGCGCGCGGCGTGATTGCCATGTCGGCCGGCAACCACGCCCAGGGGCTTGCCTATCACGCGCGCCGGCTCGGCGTTCCGGCCACGATCGTGATGCCGCGCCCCACGCCGCTCACCAAGGTGCAGCAGACCGAGAGCCACGAGGCACATGTGGTGCTGCACGGCGAGAGCCTCGAGGAGGCAACCGCCCACGCCATCCAGCTGGCCGACCGGCGGGGCCTGACCTTCGTGCACCCGTTCGACGACCCGAAGATCATGGCCGGGCAGGGCACGGTGGCGCTCGAGATGCTGGCGCAGCAGCCCGGGCTCGACACGCTGGTGATCCCGATCGGCGGCGGCGGGCTGATCTCCGGCTGCGCGGTGGCCGCACACGCGCTTCGCCCCGATCTCGAGGTGGTGGGCGTGCAGGCCGACCTCTACCCGTCGATGAAGGCGGCCGTCTGCGGCGAGCCGCTGCGCGGCGACGGCGAGACGCTGGCCGAGGGCATTGCCGTGAAGCAGCCCGGCAAGCTCACCATCCCCGTGGTGCAGCGGCACGTGGCGGAGATCCTGCTGGTTGCCGAGCGCGATATGGAGCGCGCGGTCGCGCTGTTGCTCGAGATCGAGAAGACGGTGGTGGAAGGGGCCGGCGCGGCAGGGCTTGCCGCCATGCTCGCCCACCCGCGCCGGTTCCGCGGCCGCAATGTCGGGCTGGTGCTGTGCGGCGGGAATATCGACACGCGCCTCCTTGCCAATGTGCTCCTGCGCGATCTGGCGCGCTCCGGCCGGCTGGCGCGGCTGCGCATCCGGCTGAAGGACCGGCCCGGCCAGCTGTTCGGCGTGGCGCGCATCTTCAACGACCAGCACGTCAACATCCTCGAAGTCTCGCATCATCGCATCTTCACCGGCCTGCCGGCCAAGGGGCTCATCACGGACATCGAGTGCGAGACGAGGGGGCCCGAGCACCTCGACCGGCTGATCGAGGCGCTGCGCGGCGCCGGCTACGAGGTGAGCCGGGTGGAGATGGCCTGACCGCCGCGCGGACGCGGCCGGCCGGGCCGTCCCCGGGCTTCTGCCATCCCCGCGCGGGCGGCCCACGCAAGAAGCGGCATTTCCGGGCGTAAAGGAAGCAGCCGCCGGCCACTCGGCCGGCACCAACATCCGCCAAGGCGGCACGAGGCGGCACGCCACGGGCCGATGCCGGCGATGCGGGAACGGAGCCGGCCCGGCCGTTTCGGGCGCGACCGCCTTGGCCATTGCGTGGCCCCCGCCGCTTGTGCATCATCCCGGGCGAAGACGCGGGGGAAGTCGGAAACGAGGGCTGGCGTGACGGCGATCGGGCGTGGAGAACGGGTCGTGGTGCCGCTCGGGGCGGCCGGCCCCGCGATGCGGCACCGAGCGATTCGGCACCGAGCGATGCGTCATCCGGCGCTGCGGCGCCGAGCGAGGCAGCGGCCCCGCGCCACGATCGCCCGCCTGGGGCCCGCGGGCGCATGACCGACCAGCCGACCCGCTTCCCGCGGTTCTTCATCACGGCAGATGCGCCCTGCCCCTATCTGCCCGGGCGCACCGAGCGGAAGATCTTCGCCGAGCTTCGCGGGCGCGACGCGGCGCGCATGAGCGAAGGGCTCGGCCGGATCGGCTTCCGGCGCAGCCAGAATGTCGTCTACCGCCCGGCCTGCGAAGGCTGCTCGGCCTGCGTTTCGGTGCGGATCGTGGCGCGGGAGTTCGTGCCCACGGCCTCGCAGCGGCGGCTGCTGCGGCGCCACGCCGATCTCGACGTAGCCGCCGCCGACCCGTGGGCGACGGAGGAGCAGTTCGAGCTCCTGAAGGCCTATCTGCGCGCACGTCATCCCGGCGGCGGCATGGCGTCGATGGACGCCTACGACTTCGCCGAGATGATCGAGACCTCGCCGGTCGAGACGGTGGTGGTCGAGTATCGCGAACCGTCGACCGACGGGCGACCGGGCCGGCTGGTGGGCGCCTGCCTGACCGACAAGCAGTCCGACGGCCTGTCGATGGTCTACAGCTTCTACGACACGGAGCGTCCGGGCCGCCCCGGCCTTGGCACATTCATCATCCTCGACCATGTGCTGCGCGCCGCCCAGGTGGGCCTGCCCTTCGTCTACCTTGGCTACTGGGTCAGCGGGTCGGCCCGGATGGACTACAAGCGCCGCTTCCACCCGCTGGAGGCGCTTTCGGCGCGCGGCTGGAGCCGGCTTCCGCAATGGCGGCCGGAGCCGGCCCAAGCCGAACCCGAGGCCACCCACGCCGCCCGCGCGGCGCTCTAGGCCCATGGCGCCGGCATCCATGGCCTTGCCCGGGGCTGCATCGGGGGCTGCGGCCACAGTTGCGTCGGGGCGGACGGTCGACCGCGCCAATGTCGCGCTGTTCGGCACGCTGGCTGCAGGCTGGTGGGATCCGGAAGGCCCCTCGCGGCTTCTCCACCGCATCAATCCGGTGCGGCTCTCGTTCCTGCGCGCGCGCGCTGCCGCGCACTTCGGCCGGCCGGCCAGCCGGCGGCATGCGCTTGTAGGTCTTGCCGCGCTCGATGTCGGCTGCGGCGGCGGGCTGGTCAGCGAGCCGCTGGCGCGCATGGGGGCAAGGGTGGTGGGCCTCGATGCCTCGGGCGAGGCGATCGCCGTCGCGCGCGACCATGCCCGGCTCGCAGGGCTTTCGATCGACTACCGCGAGGGCGAGGCGGAAACCCTCGCCGAGACCATGCCACACGCTTTCGATCTCCTTACCTGCTTCGAGGTGATCGAGCATGTCGCCGACGTGCCGCTGTTCCTCGGCGCGCTCCACCGGCTGCTGAAGCCGGGAGGACTTCTCGTCTTCTCCACGCCCAACCGCACCGGCCTCTCGCACGCCGTGATGATCACCGGCGCCGAACGGCTCCTGCGCGCGCTGCCCAGGGGCGCGCACGACTGGAGCCGCTTTCTCACCCCGGCCGAACTCGCCCGGCATCTCGAGCGGGCCGGCTTCGACCTCGGCCCGATCGAGGGGCTCTCGTGGCGGCCGGGCCGGGGCTTCCACTTGTCGGACGACCTGCGCGTCAACTATTTTGGCTCGGCAGTGGCCCGGGAGAGGAGCTCATGACCCGGGAGAGGAGCTCATGACGGAGATGGGGACAGACCGGCTGCGCGGCATTCACCACAGCGCGTTCCGCTGCCGCGACGCGGAGGAAACCCGCGCCTTCTACGAGGATGTGCTGGGGCTTCCGGTGGCCGCCGCCCTCGCCTTCGAGGCGGAACCGGGAAGCGGCAGGCCGCACCCCTATGTGCACATTTTCTTCCGCTTGCCCGACGGCAATTTCATCGCCTTCTTCGATGCACCCGATTCGGCCCGGCCTGAGCATTTCCTTCCCGCCCATGGCTTCGACCGCCACATCGCCTTCGAGGCGGGCTCCCTTGAGGCGCTGGCCGAGTGGAAGGCGCGGCTGGATGCCAGGGGCGTGAACAGCTTCGGGCCGATCGACCATGGCTTCGTCCGGTCGCTCTACATGTGGGATCCCAACGGCCTTCAGGTGGAGATCACCGCCCGCGTGCCCGACCATGATGCGATCCTCGCGCACGAGGAAGCGCAGGCGCGCGACATTCTTGCCGAGTGGACAAGGCGCACGGCAGACGCAAAAGCCCGGTTGCGCGCATGAGCGATTTCGAGCGGGTGCCGCTGCACCTCGTGTTCCGCGAGGAGGTGACGGTGCGCGACACCTATGGCGGGATCGCGGGCCTCGTCGCGCTCCAGGGCCATCTCCTGAAGCCGCCAACCCCGGCACGGACGCTCATCGTCTTCATGCACCCCATGGGCATCATGCACTATCTGCCCATGCCGATGGGGCTTGCCGCGGCGGGCCTGCACTGCCTGACTGCGGTCTCGCGCTACCCCAACAATGATTCGGCGCTCATCATGGAGAAGGTGGCAGCCGATCTTGCCGCCTGGATGCGCCACGCGCGCACCGGGCTTGGCTACGAGAAGATCGTGCTGGCAGGCTGGTCGGGCGGCGGCTCGCTGTCGCTCTTCGTGCAGTCGCAGGCGGTCAGGCCGCGCATTGGCGCCACGCCGGCGGGAGACCCGGTCGACCTTGCGGACATCCCGCCCGCCGACGCGATGCTCCTGCTTGCGGCCCATGTGAGCCGCGCGGCGACGCTGACCGAGTGGCTCGACCCCTCGATCACCGACGAGGCCCGCCCGTTCGACCGCGCCGCCGAATGGAACCTCTATGCCGATCCGCCGCCGGCCCGGCCGCCCTATCCCGCCGACTGGGTGGCGGCGTTCCGCGCGCGGCAGGTGGCGCGCAACCGGCGCATCACCGAATGGGCGCAGGCGACGCTCGAGACCATCCGGCAGCAGGACGGCCCGCACGCCGAGCGGGCCTTTGTCGTCCACGGCACCATGGCCGACCCGCGCTGGCTTGACCCTTCGATCGACCCGAACGACCGGGTGCCCGGCCGCTGCTATCTCGGCGACCCGCGCGCCATCAACGATGCCCCTGGCGGGCTTGCGCGCTTTTCCACGCTGCGCTCCTGGCTCTCGCAATGGGGGCTCGAGACGTCGCAGGCCGATGGCGTCGCCTGCGCGGCGGATTGCCATGTGCCGACGCTCGTCGTCTCCAACTCCGCCGACGACGCCTGCACGCCCAGCCACGCGCAGCGGCTGTTCGAGGCCGTGGCGGCACCCGACAAGACCCTCGCCACCATCCCGGGCGCCACCCACTATTATGCGTTCCAGCCAGAGAAACTGGCGCAGGCCGTCGGCGTGGTGAAGGCCTGGCTCGGCGAACGCGGCCTGCTCTAGGCCCTCGTCTGGCGACCGGACGACATGCCGCGCGCCCGCAATGGGCAGCGATGCCGACAGCGAGCAAGAGCACGCGCGCCATGGCCTCGGGGGCTCCCCTCTCGCCGGAAAGGTCGACCGCGTGGATCCGGCCGAGGGGAATGGGGAGGCTGCACGGCTCCGGCATCGCCTGCGCCGGCTTGTGGGCCGCTTGTGCGCGGCTGGCCTCGGCTTCGATCCGATCCGACGCGGTGGCCGCCTGCGACCGGGGGAGGAGCGGGGCCTCGGCGGCATCGCGCTTGCGGATGACGTCTCCGGCATGATGGATGTGCTCGGCCGGGCGCGGGAGGGCGAGGCGCCAGTCGTCCAGCCAGCCGAATGGTCCGGCGCGGCGCCGTCTCAGTTCCGCCGCGCGGGCACCGTGAAGCGGCCCTGCACGCGGCCTGCGCCCTCGCCGCCGCCGGCGCGACCGTCGAGCGTCGAGCGGCCGGTATCGAGATCGATGACCAGCCGGTTGCCGCTCACCGAGGCCTCTGCGTTGGACAGCCGCACATTGCCGATGAGCGTGATGAGGCGCTGCTCCACGTCGTAGATGGCAAAGCGCGCGCTGGCCTGCTCGGAGGGGCTGGTGAGCCGGACCGCGCCATCGGCGTCGAGCCGGCGGATCTCGGGATCGCCCGAACCCTGCCGCCGGTAAAGCACGCGGATCCGGTTGGACTGGAGGTTGAGCGCCCCCTGCTTCACCCGCACATTGCCGGTGAAGATCGCCTGCGATTCCCGGTCGAGCACCTCGACCCTGTCGGCGTTCACATCGACGGGCGCGCGCGTGTCGTGGCCGCGGAGCGCCGAGCCGGCAATCGTCTGCGCCGCGGCAGGGCCTGCGACGAGCAGCAGCAGCAGGACCATCGCCTTCGGCATCAGCCGCGCCTTCTGGCGGCGCGCGGGGCGATGCGCAAGGCGACGCCGCCTTCCATCACCACCTTCCGCCCCTCCACATCGGCGGCAAAGCTGTCGGCCCGGAAGGTGCCGAGCGGCACCTCGCCCATGACCGGCTCGGCGGTTCGCACGGTGCGGTCGTTAAGGCTCACCTCGATGCCCTGGCCATCGAGCGCGAAGCCGGATTCGCTGCGCACCTCGACCGGGCCGTCGATCAGGATCATCTGCGAGTCGAGATTGTAGCTGCCCGAAGGCGCCGTCACCGACGCGCGCCCGTCGGCGCGCAGGATCTCGGCCGAAAGCCCCGAGAGCCGCACCACCGGCACCGCGCTCGACGCCTGCACGGCGCGCCGGGCGCGAATCTCGAACGGCTCGCCGTTCTCGGTGGTGCCGCGGTAGCGCGCCTCCTCGACCAGCAGCCGCTCGCCGGCGGCCCCGGTATTGTCCTTCGACAGCAGAAAGCTGAACTCCTGCGTGGCCGCCAGCGGCAGCCACAGCAGGAGGAGCAGGAGCGCGAGCGCCGCGGCCGGCAGGCCCACCTTCAGGATCGCAACCCAGGTGTCGCGCGCGCTGCCGGGCATCATCGCGCGGCGGCGCGCCTCCCGCGCGGCCTCGGCGGCGGCCGATCGCTGCTGACCGGAAGCCGTCGCCATGGCTCAGCCGTGCGCGAAGATGTCGACCTCGGGCCAGCCGGCGAGATCGAGCTCGGCCCGCCAGGGCAGGAAGGCGAAACAGGCCTCGGCGAGCGCGGCCCGCCCCTCACGCGCCAGCCGCAGGTCGAGCTCCTCCTTCAGCCGGTGCAGGTAGCGCACGTCGCTTGCCGCATAATCCTTCTGCGCCTCGGACAGGTGGGGGGCGCCCCAGTCCGAGGATTGCTGCGCCTTGGAAATCTCGATGCCGAGCAGCTCACGCACGAGGTCCTTGAGCCCGTGCCGGTCGGTGTAGGTGCGCACGAGGAGGCTTGCGGTCCGGGTGCAGTAGACAGGCGTTGCCGTGATTCCGAGCCAGTGCCGGAGCACGGCGAGATCGAAGCGCGCGAAATGATAGAGTTTCAGCCGGGCCCGATCCTCGAGCACCGCCTTGAGGACAGGCGCATCGCGTCCGGGCAGGATCCGGACCAGATGCTCATCGCCCCGGCCGTCCGACAGCTGCACGAGGCACAGCCGGTCGCGCCGGGTGTTGAGGCCCATGGCCTCGGTATCGACGGCAACCGGCCCGGGGGCGAACAGGTCGCCGGGCAGATCGCCCTCATGCAGCAGCACAGCCATGGCGCCGGCCTAGGCGAGGCGCGCCCGGCCGGCAACCGCGCGGATCAGCCCTGCGACAGCCAGATGCCGACCAGCGCCGCATAGCCCGTGGCAAGGCCGGCAAGAAATGCCGCCCAGAGCCGCCACGGCGGCCGCGGATACCCCGCCCGTCGCATGCCCGAGCCCTCCCGGTGTGTCCGACGGCTGCGCCCTTATCCACAGGCCGCGCGGGCGACAACCCCCGGCGCCGAGCTGCCGGCGCCGATTCTTGCGGGGCAGGCCCGGGATCCGCGCGGCGGCGCGCCGCCCCGGCCGGGCGGGTCTGCCGGGCTGGCCTTGCACGCAAGGGGCGAGCGCGGCACGAGAGTTGCCATGGACGCCCGGCCCCAGCGCCCGCGGGATGCCGCGACCCTCATCCTTGTGCGCCGCGACGGCCGGGCACCGCGCGTGCTGATGGGCCGGCGCTCGGGCGGGCACGACTTCATGCCGGGCAAGTGGGTCTTTCCCGGCGGGCGCATCCACCGGGCCGACTATGGGGTGCCGCTGGCAGCCGATCTTCCGCCCGAGACGGCCGCCGCACTTGCGCAAGGCCGCAGGCTCGCCCGGCAGGATGGGGCGCGCCTTGCGCGCGCGCTCGGCGCGGCCGCCGTTCGCGAGACGTTCGAGGAAACGGGGCTGATGCTGGGCCGGCCGGCCCCGTCCTGCCGGCGCATGCCGGCCGCCTTTTCGCCGATGCAGGCCTGCGGCCTTGCGCCCGATCTTTCCGGCCTTCGCTACGTGGCGCGCGCGATCACCCCGCCGGCCCGGCACCGCCGGTTCGATGCCCGTTTCCTCATGGCCGATGCCGCCGGCCTCGCCAGCCTCGAGCCCGCCGACAGCCGCGAACTCGCCGACGTTGGCTGGTTCACCCTTGCCGAGGCGGCACTGCTCGACCTGCCGACGGTCACCCGCGCCGTCATCGCGCTCCTCGGCGCGCATCTGGACGGCAGGGCTCCCGCCGAGCCGCCCTTCTGGCGCTGGACGCGAGGCGATCCCGGCTCGGCGCGCTAGGGCCCCGCGCCAGGGGACGGCCTAGTCGAGGTTGGGGCGCAGCCACTGCCGCGCCTGCTCGAGGCTCACCCCGCGGCGCAGGGCATAGTCGGCCAGCTGGTCCTCGCCGATCCGTGCGACCCCGAAGTAACGGCTCTTCGGATGCGCGAAATACATGCCGGAGACCGCAGCGGTCGGCAGCATCGCGAAGCTTTCGGTCAGCGTGATGCCCGTTGCCTCGGTCGCACCGAGCAGGTCGAACAGCAGCGGCTTCAGGCTGTGATCCGGGCAGGCGGGATAGCCCGGCGCCGGGCGGATTCCCTGGTACTGCTCGCGGATGAGCGCGGGATGATCGGGCGGCGCCTCGGGCTCATAGCCCCAGAGCCGGGTGCGGAGGTGGAAGTGCAGCGCCTCGGCGAAGGCCTCGGCAAGGCGGTCCGCAAGCGCCTTCAGGAGAATGTCGGAAAAATCGTCGTGCGCGGCCTGGAACTCGGCGGACTTCGCCTCGATCCCGTGCCCGGCGGTCACGGCGAAGCCGCCGATCCAGTCGCCGTCCGGCGAGACGAGGTCGGCAAGGCAGTCGTTTGTCCGGCCGGCGCGCTTTTTCACCTGCTGGCGGAGCATGGGCAGGCGGGCGAGCGGCGCAGTGCGGCGTTCGTCGGCATAGACGAGGATGTCGTCGCCCTCGCGGCGCACCGGCCAGATGGCCGCAACACCCTTTGCCTTCAGCCATGTTTCGGCAACGATCCGCTCCAGCATTGCCTGCGCGTCGTGCCAGAGCGTGCGCGCCGCCGGGCCCACCACCGCATCGTCGAGGATCGCCGGGAAGGTGCCGTGCAGCTCCCAGGCGCGGAAGAACGGGGTCCAGTCGATGAAGGGCACGAGGTCGGCGAGCGGCCAGTCATCCCACACCCAGCGCCCGCACTGCCGGGGGGGAACCGGCGGTTCGGCTGCAAAATCGATGGCAAGCGCATTGGCCCGCGCCTCGGCGAGCGTTGCAAGCTCTGAGGATGCGCCCGAGCGCTGCTCGCGGATGCCCTCATATTCGGCCGCGACCTCGGCGAGATAGGGCTCGCGCAGCGTCTCGGAGACAAGTGTCGAGCAGACGCCGACGGCACGGCTGGCATCGAGCACATGGATGGTGGGCCCGGAATAGGCCGGCGCAATCCTGAGCGCCGTGTGCACCCGCGAGGTGGTGGCCCCGCCGATCAGCAGCGGCATGCGCATGCCGGCCCGCTCCATCTCGGAGGCCACGGTCACCATCTCGTCGAGCGAGGGCGTGATCAGGCCGGAAAGCCCGATCATGTCGGCGCCGGTCTCGCGCGCGGTCTCGAGGATCTTCGCCCAGGGGACCATCACGCCGAGGTCGACCACCTCGAAGTTGTTGCACTGGAGCACCACGCCCACGATGTTCTTGCCGATGTCGTGCACATCGCCCTTGACCGTTGCCATCACAATCCGGCCCTTGGCGCGCGCGCCCTCCTCCTTCTCGGCCTCGATGAAGGGCACGAGATGGGCGACCGCCTTCTTCATCACCCGGGCGGATTTGACGACCTGCGGCAGGAACATCGCCCCTCTGGCAAACAGGTCTCCGACCACGTTCATGCCGTCCATCAGCGGACCTTCGATCACCTCGATGGGCCGGCGCGCCTGCCGGCGCGCCTCTTCGGTATCCTCGACGATGAACGCGTCGATGCCGTGGACGAGGGCATGTTCGAGCCGCTTGGCCACGGGCAGCTCGCGCCAGGCGAGGGTCGCCGCCGCGCTGGCCTTCGCGCCCTTGCCCACCCGGCCGGCCAGATCGATCAGCCGCTCGGTGGCATCGGGACGCCGGGCGAGGATCACATCCTCGCACGCCGTGCGCAGCTCCGGGTCGAGGCTCTCGTAGACATCGAGCTGGCCGGCGTTGACGATCGCCATGTCGAGCCCGGCCGGAATGGCGTGGTAGAGGAACACCGCGTGCATGGCGCGCCGCACCGTCTCGTTGCCGCGGAAGGCGAAGCTCAGGTTCGAAAGCCCGCCCGAGATGCGCGCGTGCGGGCAGCGCGCCTTGATGGCGCGGCAGGCCTCGATGAAGTCAAGCGCGTAGCGCTCGTGCTCCTCGATGCCCGTGGCAACAGCGAAGATGTTCGGGTCGAAGATGATGTCCTCGGGCGGAAAGCCGTCGGCCACGAGGAGGTCGTAGGCGCGCGCGCAGATCTCGATCTTTCGCGCCGCACTGTCGGCCTGGCCCCGCTCGTCGAAGGCCATCACGACGGCTGCCGCCCCGTGGCGCCGCACGATGCGCGCCTGGCGCAGGAACTCCGCCTCGCCCTCCTTCAGGCTGATCGAGTTGACGATCGGCTTGCCGGCCACGCACTTGAGGCCCGCCTCGATGATCTGGAACTTGGACGAGTCGATCATCAGCGGCACGCGCGCGATGTCCGGCTCCGCGGCGAGCAGCTTCAGGAAGGTCACCATGGCCGCCTCGCTGTCGAGCAGCCCCTCGTCCATGTTCACGTCGAGCACCTGCGCGCCATTGGCGACCTGCTCGCGGGCGACCTCGAGGGCGGCGGCATAATCGCCCGCTGCGATCAGCTTGCGGAATCTTGCCGAGCCGGTGACATTGGTGCGCTCGCCGATGTGGATGAAGCGCTGTGCGGCCGTCGCGAAATCGGTGCCGCCAGCAGCATCGGATGCCGGGGTGGAGATGTTCATGCGAAGACCGCAGCCTCGAGGCCCGAGAGGCGCAGGGCCGGCGGCCGGGCCGGCAGCGGACGCGGCGGCAGGCCCGCGACCATCGACGCAATGCGCGCGATGTGCGCCGGCGTGGTGCCGCAGCACCCGCCCACGGCGTTGATGAGCCCGTCCTCCGCCCAGGCACGGATGAGCGAGGCGGTGGTCTCGGGGGCCTCGTCATAGCCGCCGAAGGCATTGGGCAGGCCGGCATTGGGGTAGACGAGCAGCGGCGCATCGGCGATGCCGGCAAGCGCCTGCACGTGCGGGCGCAGCTCGGTGGCGCCGAAACTGCAGTTGAGGCCGATGGTGAGCGGACGGACGTGCATCACCGAGATCCAGAAGGCCTCCACCGTCTGTCCCGAGAGGTTGCGCCCGGCAAGATCGGTGAGCGTCATCGAGAGCATGACGGGCACGCGCCGGCCGAGCGCCTCCTCGGCCTCCATGGCCGCCATGGCGGCGGCCTTGGCGTTCAGCGTGTCAAACACCGTCTCGATCAGGATGAAATCGACCCCGCCCTCGAGCAGCGCATCGACCTGCTCGCGGTAGACTGCCTTCACACCATCGAAATCGACCTCGCGAAACCCCGGGTCCTCGACCCGGGGCGAAAGCGAGAGGGTCTTGTTGGTCGGCCCGAGCGCTCCGGCGACGAACCGTCGCCGGCCATCCCGGGCCTCGGCCGCATCCGCCTCGGCGCGCACGATCCCAGCGGCCGCGCGGTTGATCTCGGGCACCAGCCGCTCGGTGCCATAGTCCGCCTGCGAGATCGCGTTCGCGTTGAAGGTGTTGGTTGCGAGAATGTCGGCCCCGGCCTCGGCATAGGCGCGCGCGATGCCGGCGATTGCCTCGGGCCGGGTGAGGTTCAGAAGGTCGTTGTTGCCCTTCTGGTCGGAACGGACATCGAGCGCGCCGCGATAGTCGGCCTCGGCAAGGCCCAGCGCCTGGATGGCCGTGCCATAGGGGCCATCCTTCACGAGGATGCGGGACCGGATGGCCGCACGGAAGGCGGCCTCGGCGTCAGACGGGGCAATCACGGGCGAGGCCCTCATGCGGCCACCCTCCCGGCCGGGCGCACCCCGAGCAGGTGGCAGATGGCATAGGCCAGTTCGGCCCGGTTGAGGGTGTAGAAATGGAAGTGGCGGACCCCTCCCGCATAGAGCCGGCGGACCATCTCTGCCGCCACGGTCGCCGCCACCAGCTGGCGCGCAGCCGGCAGCTCGTCGAGGCCGTCGAACAGCCGCCCCAGCCAGTCGGGCACGGACGTGCCGCACATGGCGGCCATGCGCCTGGTGTTGGCGAAGTTCGCAACCGGCAGGATCCCGGGGACGAGCTCGGCCGAGATGCCGGCGGCGGCAGCCCTGTCGCGGAAGCGGAAGAAGATCTCGGGCTCGAAGAAGAACTGGGTGATCGCGCGCGTGGCACCGGCCTCGATCTTGCGCTTCAGGTGCTCGATGTCGGCCTCGGCGCTTGCCGCCTCCGGGTGAACCTCGGGATAGGCGCCCACCGAAAGCTCGAACGGCGCGACGGTGCGAAGCCCGGCCACCAGCTCGGCGGCATCGGCATAGCCATCGGCGCGCGGCACGAAGCGGGACTCGCCACCCGGCGGGTCCCCGCGCAGGGCGACGATGTGACGCACCCCGGCCGCCCAGTAGGCGCGGGCCACCTCGGCGATCTCGTCGCGGCTGGCGTTCACGCAGGTCAGGTGCGCGGCCACCGGAACGGAGGTGGAGGTCGCGATGCGCTGGACCGTCGCGTGGGTCCGCTCGCGCGTGCTGCCGCCTGCGCCATAGGTCACCGAGACGAAGCGCGGCGCAAGCGGCGCCAGCATCGCAACGGCAGCCCACAGCGTCTCGGCCATGGCCGCGGTCTTGGGCGGAAAGAATTCGAAACTGACCGCCACATCGCCCGGAAGGTCGGCAAACAGCGGCGGATTGGACGCGCGCACCCGTTCGAGCCGGCAATCCACAAGGCTGGCCGCGCGCACCATCATGCATCCGCCCTTTCCTCGGCAGCCCGCGCGGGGCCTTCTCCGGCGGCCCCGGCGCACCCCGGCGCCACGGCCTGCCACAGCTTCACGGTCAGCGCCGGGCCGGCTTGCTCCGAGCCATTGCCAAGGCGAAGCCCGGCATCGCGGCACCAGCGGGCGATGTCGGCCGCGGCAAAGCCCAGCCGCACATGGCGAAAGCGCGCGCGCAGCTCCTCCTGGTCGTGGCGGGCATAGTCCACCAGCAGCAGCTGCCCGCCCGGCGCCAGCACGCGGGCGGCCTCGCGGATGGCCTCCTGCGGGTCGGCTGCGAAGTGCAGCACCTGATGCATCACCACGGTGTCGAACGCGCGCGCGGCAAAGGGCAGGGCCGCCATGTCGGCCTGGCGCACCTCGACACGGCGGAGGCCCAGACGGTCGAGCTTCACGCGCGCGACCCGCAGCATCTCGGGCGAGCGGTCGACGCCGATGGCCACCTCGGCGTCCGGGCCGAGCAGCTCGAGGATCCGCGCCGTGCCGGTGCCGATATCGAGCAGACGGCCGACGCCGCGGGCGCGCGCGAGATCGACAAGGTGGGCCTCGATGCCGTCGCCTGCGCCCTCGAGCGCGCGCATGTGATCCCACTCTGCCGCGTGCTCGGCAAACCATTGATCCGCAAGGCGCTGGCGCTCGGCGCGCACCTGTGCCAGCCGGAGACGGTCGGCGGCAATCGGATCCGTGCCGTCGAACAGCTCGGCGGCAAAGTCCAAAAGCCGGCCCGAATCGACCAGCGGCCCGGCACGCACGAACACCCAGGCTCCTTCGCGGTGGCGGCGCACGAGGCCGGCCTCGGAGAGGATCCGCACATGGCGCGACACACGCGGCTGGCTCTGGTCGAGCACCTCGGCCAGTTCGCCCATCGCCAGTTCCAGCTCGCGCACGAGAAGCAGGATGCGCAGCCGCGTTGGGTCTGCCAGCGCTGCGAAGACGGCGTGCGGTTCGATCACGAGTGAAAGACTTAAACAACTCTTTAAATCCCGTCAATGGACCGGCCCGCACGCCGGCCGAGCACGGGCGGGCGGCCATGACGGCTTGCGTGACGGCGTGTCTTCAACCGGCCGTTCCAGCCTGCCATCGGGCGGCCATGACGGCTTTGCATGATGGCTTGCCGACGGGCCGCCGCGCGCCTAGCCGCCTGCCATGCGCCGCCCTGCCCCGCCCGCGCCCGCCCTCCGGCTGCTGCCGCTGCTGCTGGCCGCCCTTCTTGCTGCCGGATGCGCGGGGCGCGATGCCCGCCTCGAGCGCGGCCTCGCCATGGGTCCGGCCGAGGCTGACCCGTGGGAAGGGCTCAACCGCCGCACCTTCGCCGGGGGCGGCGCGCTCAACCGCTTCCTGTTCGACCCGGCCACCGGCGCATGGAAGGCAGCCGTGCCCGAGGCCGCGCGGCGCGGCATTGCGCAGAGCTATCGCAACCTCGACGAGCCGCGCAACCTCGGCAACGCGCTCCTCCAGGGCAAGGTGCAAAGCGCCTTCCGGGCGCTCGACCGGCTGCTCGTCAACAGCCTGCTGGGCGTGGGCGGGCTTGCAGACCATGCAACGGCCATGGGCCTGCCCGAAGAGCGGCACGATTTCGGCCAGACGCTGGCCCTCTGGGGCGTTCCTTCGGGGCCGTTCCTCATTGCGCCCATCATCGGCCCCTCGACGGCGCGCGATGCGGCCGGCTTCGTGGTCGACTTCCTCGCCGACCCGACCCGCGCGGGCGAGCGCCTCCTGCTGGGGCGAAGGGAGCGGTTCGTCGAGCTTGGCGTGGAAATCATCAGCCGCCGGGCCGAGCCGACGGCACCCGACTGGAGCGCGGCCGCCTTCTCCGGCGCGGGCGACCCCTATGTGGCCATGCGCACGCGCTTTCTGGAATGGCGCCGCGCCCAGCTGCTCGACCAGCCGCAAGACCCGGGCCCGCCCGCGGGGCCGGTCTCAGGCGAGCGCGCGGATCATCCGCACCTCGCGCGCCTGGTGGCGCACGAGCGCCCGCCACAGCGGCAGGCCGAAATCCGGCTCGAGCCCCTCGGCGAGCCTCAGGATCTGCTGGTAGAACCAGGCCTGGGTGGCGACCCCGTTCAGCATCCGCGCAACCGGCCAGCGGCTGTGCCGGCCGAAGGGCCCGGGGCCGAAGGCGGCTGAAGGCTCGGCAGCCGGCAGGCGACAGCTCGGGTCGGCGAGCAGCCGGGCGGGCGCATCGGGCGCCACCACCAGCGGCCGCGCGAGGCCGATGACGTCGCAGACCCCTTCGCCGAGCGCGGCCTCCATTGCCGCGCCGGTGCGGAAGCCGCCGGTCAGCATCAGCGGCACGCGGGTGGCCGCGCGAAGCCGCGCCGCCTCGGCAAGGAAATAGGCCTCGCGCGCGGCCGTTCGCGCCTCGGGGTCCTGCGGCCGATCGGCCGGCCCGGCGGGTTCGAGCCCGCCAAGGCCCACCATGCGGGGCGCTTCGTAGTTGCCGCCCGAAACCTCGAGGAGATCGATGCCTTCCGCCTCGAGCATCGCGGCCACCGCGCAGGAATCGGCAATGTCGAAGCCGCCGCGCTGGAAATCCGCCGAGTTGAGCTTGACGGAGACGAGAAAGCCTGGCCCGCAGGCGGCGCGCACGGCGCGCACCGCCCCGAGCAGCGGGCGCGCGCGGTTCGCGAGGCTGCCGCCCCAGCGGTCGCGCCGCCGGTTGGCAAGCGGCGACAGAAAGCCCGAGAGGAGATAGCCGTGCGCCGCGTGCAGCTGCACGCCCGAAAAGCCGGCCTCCTGGCAGGCGCGGGCGGCCGCTGCGAACCGCCCGGCGAGCGCATCGACCGCCGAGTCCGGCATTTCCACCGGAAATCCGAACTGGCGGCCCGGAAGCGCAACCGGAACGGCCGAGGCGGCCTGGGGCCGCGGGTTGATGGCCGCCGGCGTCTGCCGCCCGGCGTGCGAGAGCTGGACGACCGCCACCGCGCCGAGAGCGCAGGCCGCGCGTGCCATCTGGCCGAGCCTTATGGTGCCAAGCGCATCCGGCGCGCCATCGAGCGCGATGTTGCCGGCCCGCTCGAGATGCCGGCGGCAGATCTGCACATTGCCGGTGATGAGAAGCCCCGCACCACCCCCGGCCCAGCGGCGATAGAGGCGCGCATGGGCCTCGGTTGCGCGGTTGTGCCGGTCTGCCAAGCCTTCCGTCATCGCTGCCTTGGCCAGCCGGTTGGGCAGCGCCACCCCGCAGGGCAGCCGCAGCGGGCTTGCCAGCAGGCTCATCGGCTTGCCATGGGCCGTGGCATGCGTCGCACGCGCCTGCCCCACCCTTGCGGTCTTGCGGCCATCCTCGCCCCCGCGCTCATGCTGGCCGCGTGCGCGGAGCGCGAGACGCCGCAGGCGGGCGAGTCCGACGCGGAGGCGGTCCGCCACGGGGTCGATCTCGCAGTTGCCGACGTGCTGGCCGCAGAGCAGGCTGCCAGCACGCCGCTTCCCGCCCGGAACCCGGCCGAAGCCGGGGCTGCGGCCACCGAATGACTGTCACCGGATGATCAGCGCAGCATAAGCCCGCCGTCGATGGCGACGGACTGGCCGGTGATATAGGCTGCGCGCGGCGAGGCAAGGAACAGCACGACCTCCGCCACCTCCTCCGGCTCGCCCCAGCGCCGCATCGGCACGGCGCGCAGCAGCCGCCGCTCATAGTCCGCGTCGCTGCGCTGCATCTGCGTCATCCGGGTGCGGATGAAGCCCGGCGCCACGAGGTTCACGCGGATCTTGTCGGGCGCCCATTTGTCGGCAAGCGCGCGGGTGAGCCCGAGGAGCCCGGCCTTGGAGGCTGTGTAGGCCGGAGTCTCGCGCAGTGCGAGAAAGCTCGAGAGCGAGCCCATGGTGACAATGGCGCCCGCGCGCGCCTTCAGCCCCGCGTGGAAGGCCAGCGCGAGATCCATGACAGCGTTGAGGTTGATCTCGATGACGGCACGGAACCCCTCCTCGCCATATTCGTCGGGCCGGCCGGTGCCCGCATTGGCGACAAGAACGTCGACCGGGCCGACGCGCTCCGCGAGCGCGCGGGCGGTTCCCCGCTCGGCGAAATCGGCGCGGACATAGGCAAGGCCCGAGAGGTCCCCGTCATAGTCGCCGGGCGCCCCGCGCGTGCCGGTGACAAAGACCTCGGCCCCGTTTGCGGCGAATGCGCGCGCGGTTGCAAGTCCGATGCCCTGGCTGCCGCCGGTCACCAGCACCCGCCTGCCCCCGAACTCCGGCCAGCTTGCTGCCATGTCGCCCTCCTTAAAGGCCCCTTGCAGCGCGCAATGCCGCAAGGCGCCACCGCCATTCCTGAGAGGGCGCCCGTTCCTCGGGCTTCTCTGGCCCCGGCGGCCCGGATGTGGCAGGCAGCCCCGGTCGGCGGCGGCAGGTGCGGCAGGGCCGGCCGTTTGGGCAGGGAAGGACCAACCATGATCATGAGACTGACCGGACTTGCAGCGGCGGCACTCTGGCTTGCCGGCTGCGGCGGATCCGGCGAGACAACCCGGACGGTGACAACCGACAGCGGCGAGCAGGTGACGGTGGCCGCCACGACCAACAGCCGGGCGCTGGAAGCGCAGACGGTCGAGATTGCGAAGAGATTGCCGAGCTTTGCGCCCCTCTACCCGGGCGCGACGGTGGTCGCCACGATGGATGCGCAGGGCTCCGGCGGCGCAGGCCAGATGGTGACCCTCGAAAGCAAGGACCCGCTCGACAAGGTGCTCGCCTTCTACGACGCCAGGATCGCCGATGCGGGTGGCGAGGCCTCGCTGCGCACCCAGACGGCCGATTCGGCCACCCGCGCGGTGCGCATGCCCGATGGCTCGGGCGGGATGATCAGCGTCGCCACCGACGGCAAGACGACGACCATCGGCATCATCCACGGGCAGCAGATGTGAAGGGGCGCGGGCAGCCGATGTAAGGCGCGAGGCCGGGGCGCCCTCCCCGGCTTTGCAGCTTGGCCCGGCGGGCGCGCGCGCCTAGCGTGGCGGCCATGTTTCTCGGCTTTCTCGACGCGCTGCGCGGCGCGGGCATTCCGGCCTCGCTGAAAGAGCATCTGCTGCTGCTCGAGGCCATGCGGGCGGGCGTTGTCGGGCCCTCGGTCGAGGAGTTCTACTATCTCTCGCGCACCATCTACGTGAAGGACGAGGCGCTGCTCGACCGGTTCGACCAGGTGTTCGCAAGGGTCTTCTCCGGGCTCGACATGGCGGTCGAGACGGGCGCTGCCCAAATCCCGGAGGCGTGGCTGCGCAAGGTGGCCGAACTCTATCTGTCGGCCGAGGAGATGGCGAAGATCGCAGCGCTGGGCTCGTGGGACGAGATCATGGCGACGCTGCGGCAGCGCCTCGAGGAGCAGGAGGGCCGACACCAGGGCGGCGCGAAGTGGATCGGCACCGCTGGCACCTCCCCCTATGGCGCGCACGGCTACAACCCGGAGGGCGTGCGCATCGGGCAGGACGAGGGGCGGCACGGCCGTGCCATCAAGGTGTGGGACAGGCGGGAGTTCCGCAACCTCGACTCGACGGTCGAGCTTGGCACGCGCAACATCAAGGTGGCGCTGCGCCGGCTGCGCAGGTTCGCGCGCACGGGGGCTGCCGAGGAGCTCGATCTCGACAGCACGATCCGCGAGACGGCCAAGAAGGCCTGGCTCGACGTCGTGATGCGCCCCGAGCGGCACAATGCGGTCAAAGTGCTGCTGATGCTCGACGTGGGCGGATCGATGGACCCGCACGTGCGAATCTGCGAGGAATTGTTTTCGGCTGCCCGGAGCGAGTTCAAGCATCTCGAGTTCTTCTATTTCCACAACTGCCCCTACGAGGCCCTGTGGAAGGACAACCGCCGCCGCTGGTCAGAGCGGACCGCAACGATTGATGTGCTCCACACCTTCCCGCACGACTACAAGCTGATCTTCGTGGGCGATGCCTCGATGAGCCCCTACGAGATCACCACCCCGGGCGGGTCGGTCGAGCACTGGAACGAGGAGGCCGGCGCCGTCTGGCTCGAGCGCCTGACCGGGGTCTATCATTCGGCGGTGTGGCTGAACCCGGTTCCCGAACGGCACTGGGACCATTCCCAGTCGATCCAGATCATCCGCAGGCTGATGGGCGAGCGGATGTACCCGCTCACCCTCGAAGGGCTCGACCGCGCGATGCGCGAGCTCACCCGCACGCACTGACCGGCGGGCAGCGGCGCGGCGGTCAGGCGTCCTGCAGCCGGTTGCGCAGCCGGCGGGCGGCAAAGGCGATTGCGAGATACGCCACCCCCTCGAACAGCAGCGCCACGCCGATCAGGATCCCGGGCAGGACGGCAAAGGCCGACGAGATGGCCACCATCACCCAGATGCCGAGCGCAAGCGAGATGATGCCCGAGGCGAGGATCCAGCCCCAGCCGTCGTTCGGCCGAAGTGCGGCGCCGAAGATCATCTTGGCGGCCCCGTCGATGATGAAGACGATGCCGAAGAAGATGGTGAGCGCGAAGGCGCCGATCGCCGGGTTGAAGACGAGATAGCCACCGAAGACGATCTTCAGCACACCCACCAGCAGCTGCCAGAGCGTTCCCTTCCAGCCCGGAACCGAAAAGGACTGGATGGCCTGCACCACGCCGGCTGCGATGATGAGAAAGGCAACCAGCCAGACCACACCCAGCGTTGCCGGAACGGGAACGACCATCGCGAAGATGCCGACCGCCACCATCACGAGGCCGAGCAGCAGGAACCCCCACCAGGCCTTGCGCACGCCCTTGGAAATGCCCTCCTTCAGCTCCTGCGTTGCCGGACTGAGCGCCATCATGATCCCCCTTGCCTGCCTGTGCCCGCGCTTGCGGCATGAAGGATGCCGCGATGGAATGCAAGGCCCGGAGCGACGGCCGCATGGGCCGGCTGAGGGGCCGGCTGTGGGGCCGGCTGTGGGCGGCCCCCGGCCGCCCCTTTCGGCGCCCCTTCGCCCTTCCCGTCAGGCGACCCCGCCCCCCGCGCGCAGCGCTGCCACCTCGTCGGGGCCGTATCCGAGGCCCTCGAGAATGGCATCCGTATCCGCCCCCGGGGCGGCAAGCACGCCTGCGGAGGCCGGGCGGCCCCCGTCGATTTCCACCGGCACGAGCGGCAGGAGGGTGTGCTGCCCATCGGGAAGCACGACGGGCGCAAGACCGCCCGAGGCCAGGAGGTGCGGATCGTCGAACAGGTCCTCGGGCCGGCCGATAGGGGCAAAGGGCAGGCCCGTGCCCTCCAGCCGCGCGACCAGCTCGTCGCGGGTGAACTCGGCAAGACGGGCGCGCACGCGCGGCAGGATCTCATCGCGCGCGGCCACCCGCGCATTGTTGGTGCGCCACTCCTCCCGCGCCCAGAGATCCTCGAGGCCGAAGATCCGGCAGAACTTCTCCCAGAGCGCATCCGTCACCACGCCCACGAACACCGGCGCATCCCTCGTTTCGAACACGTCGTAGATCGCCCAGGCGGAGATGCGCGCGGGCATGGGCGCGGCTGCAACGCCGGTCACGGCCTTCTGCGCCATGTGCTGGCCGACGAGATAGACCGTTGTCTCGAAGAGCGCGGCCTGCACGCGCGCGCCCTTCCCCGTCTGCGCCCGCCGGTGGAGCGCTGCAAGCGCGCCGATCACGGAGAACATCCCGCCCGCGACATCGATGACCGAGGCGCCCGCGCGCAGCGGCCGGCCCGGCGGCCCCGTCATGTAGGCAAGCCCGCCCATCATCTGGGCAACCTCGTCGAGCGCGGTGCGCGACTCGTAGGGGCCGGAGAGGAACCCCTTCTCCGAGACGTGAATGAGCCTCGGGTTGCGGGTGCGCAGCGCCTCCCAGCCGAGCCCGAGCCGGTCGATCGCGCCCGGGCGGTAGTTCTCGATAAGGATGTCGGCCGAGGAGGCAAGCCGGACGGCCACCTCGCGCCCGTCGGCCGACTTCAGATCGAGGCAGATCGACTTCTTGCCGCGGTTGTACATCGGGAAGTAGCCCGCGCCCGAACCGACGAGGCGGCGCGTGGCATCGCCGCCCACCGGCTCCACCTTCACCACCTCGGCGCCGAGGTCGGCGAGAATCTGGCCCGCAGCCGGACCCATCACCATGTGCGTGAACTCCACCACGCGGATGCCGGCCAGCGGCGCCGGAACCTCGGTCATTGCCCGTCCCCTTGCCTTGAGCGCGCCCGCGCTCTCGGGCACATATGTCCGGACAAATCGGGGAAAGGCAATGCCATGGCAGCGCGAATGGACGGGATCGACGTGCTGGTGAGCGAGGTGGGCCCGCGCGACGGGCTGCAGTCGATCGCGCCGGTCATGCCGACTGCGGCGAAGAAGGCGTGGATTGCCGCGCTCGTGGCAGCCGGCGTGCGCGAGATCGAGGTGGGCAGCTTCGTGCCCCCGCGCCTGCTCCCGCAGCTGGCCGACACGGGCGAGATCGTCGCCTTCTGCCGCGCGGCGCACCCCGGGCTCCATGTGGCCGTGCTGGTGCCCAATGCGCGGGGCGCGGAAGATGCCATTGCCGCCGGCGCGCACAAGATCACCCTGCCGCTGTCGGCCTCCGAGACGCACAGCCTCAAGAACCTGCGCCGCACCCACGAGCAGGTGCTTGCCGAAGTCGCGCGGATTGCAGCGATGCTGGCCGCGCTTCCTGCAGGATCCCGGCCCGAGTTCGAGGGGGCGATCTCGACGGCCTTCGGCTGCACCCTCGAGGGCCGGGTGCCCGAGGCGAAGGTGGTGGCGCTCGCCGAGCGGCTGGTCGGGCTCGGCTGCGACGAGGTCGGCCTGTCCGATACCACGGGCTATGCCAACCCGGCGCAGGTGAAGCGGCTGGTCAAGGCGGTGCACGCCGCCATCGGCCCGGAGCGGATGACGGGCCTGCATCTCCACAACACCCGCGGGCTTGGCCTTGCCAATGTGCTTGCCGGCCTCGAGGTGGGCATCACCACCTTCGATTCGAGCCAGGGCGGGCTCGGCGGCTGCCCGTTCGCCCCCGGCGCCTCGGGCAACATCGTGACCGAGGACCTGGTCTTCATGCTGGAGGCCATGGGGCTCCGGACCGGCATCGACCCGGACCGGCTGCTCGCCGCGCGCGCGATCCTTGCCGAAGCCCTGCCCGGCGAGCCGCTCTATGGCTTCGTGCCCGATGCCGGCCTGCCGCTGGGCTTTGCCCGCGCGGCCTGACCTGGCCCCTGCCCGGTGCAGGCGCTCTGCCGCGCCGACCGGCCCTTGCGGCATGAGGCGAGGCCAGCAGAGAGCGGGGCCGGTGGCAATCGTCCGGAAACCGGATGACGGGATGTTCGGCCGCGAGGAAGGAAGGGGAGATGACGCCGCCCCCGCCGCCTGCGCCGGCTGTCCCGATGGCCGGGGCTCGACCGCCGCACCCCCGCCGCGGATCGATCTCGGCCAGGTGCCGGAACACCAGGTGCGCAAACATCCGGCCGACCGGCGGGGCGCGAAACCAACCGGCCGGAGCTCGACCGTCGATCTCATGAAGCTCGTCGGCACGGCGGCTGCGCTTGCCGCCCGCAGGCAGCGGGCGCAGGAGCGCCATGCCGGCGCGCCCGACGTCAGCGCCGTGGTGCACCTGCGGTTCATCGACCAGCGTGCGCGAGCGGCGGACCGGCGCCTTGGCTGGGGGACGGCCGGCGGTCAGGGCCGGCCGAGCACGAAGAGGGCGTGGTCGGCGCGCCAGTTTGCCTGCGCGGGCGGCACGCGCCGCCAGCCCGCCAGATGCGCCTCGCCCAGAATGCGCAAGCCCTCCTCGCGCGCGAGCGCGCGGAAATCGGCGACGGTGCACAGATGGATGTTCTCGGTCTCGTGCCAGCTGGCCGGAAGGCTCGGCGTTGCCGGCATGCGCCCGCGCGCCAGAAGGGCAAGGCGCACCCGCCAGTGGCCGAAGTTGGGAAAGGCCACGACCGCGCGCGCGCCGATCCGCAGGAGCTCGCGCAGCACCCGTGCGGGCCGGTGCATCGCCTGCAGCGTCTCCGAGAGGATCGCGACATCGACCGAATCGCTCGGAAACTCGGCGAGGTCGCGGTCCGCATCCCCCTGGACGACCGAGAGCCCGCGCGCGACCGCCCGCGCCACCCGCTCGGCATCGATCTCGATCCCCCGGCCGTCGACGCCGCGGTGATCGCGCAGCCAGGCAAGGAGCGTGCCGTCGGAACAGCCGACATCGAGGACGCGCGCACCCTCCGGCACCTGCTCGGCAATCAGCTGCAGCCGCGGCGGAAGTCCCTCTCCCCCGCTCAGAGCTCGGCCTCCACCGCGCGCAGGAAACCATCGACGACCCGGTTCATGGCCGGACAGTCGAGGAGGAAGCTGTCGTGCCCGTGCGGGCTCTGGAGCTCGACGAAGCTGGTGTGGCGCCCGGCTGCAACCAGCGCCTGCACGATCCGGCGCGATTCCGCAGTGGGGTAGAGCCAGTCGCTGTCGAAGGAGAGGATGCAGAAGCGCGCGCGGGTGGCCATGAACGCCTGCGACAGCCGCCCGCCGTGCGCGGCAGCCAGATCGAAATAGTCCATCGCCCGGGTGATGAAGAGGTAGGAGTTGGCATCGAAGCGCGAGACGAAGCTGATCCCCTGGTGACGCAGGTAGGATTCCACCTGGAAATCGGCATCGAAGCCGAAGCCGAGCTGGTCGCGCTCCTGCAGGCGGCGGCCGAACTTCTCGGTGAGCCCCGCCTCGGAGAGATAGGTGATGTGCGCGGCCATGCGTGCAACCGCCAGCCCGCGCGCCGGGCGCGTGCCCTCGGCCAGATAATTGCCGCGCCGCCAGTCCGGGTCGGCCATGATCGCCTGCCGGCCCACCTCGTGGAAGGCAATGTGCTGCGCCCCGTGGCTTGCCGCGGTTGCAATGGCGACGACCGACCGCACCCGGTCCGGGTAGCTTGCGGCCCATTGCAGCGCCTGCATGCCACCCATCGACCCGCCGACGACGGCAAGCAGCCGCTCGATGCCGAGCATGTCGAGAAGGCCAGCCTGCGCGCGCACCATGTCGGCGATGGTGATCACGGGAAAGCCGAGCGCGCGCGGGCGGCCCGTCTCGGGGTCGATCGAGGCCGGGCCTTCGCTCCCCATGCACCCGCCCAGCACGTTCGCGCAGATGATGAAGTGCCGCTCGGGCGTGATCGGCCGGCCCTTGCCCACCATGCGGGTCCACCAGCCGGGCTTGCCCGTCAGCGGGTGGGGGCTCGCCACATACTGGTCGCCGGTCAGCGCATGCGCGATCAGCACCGCATTGGAGCGCCGGGCGTTCAGCTCCCCGAGGGTCTCGAAGGCGACCGCCGGCGCGGCAAGGCTGCCGCCGCTGTCGAGCGACAGGACGCCCGGCAGGCGCAGCACGCGGTGCGGAGGCGGTGCAAGGTTCACAGCGCGGCGCGCCTAGCAGGGGCAGGCTCCCCGGCAAAGCTTGCAATCTCGCGCAAGCCGGCACAGGCACGCCTGCCATGCCTGAGCCCCTCTCCGCTCCCCGGCCCAACCCGTGGATTGCCGCGATCGAGGCCTATGTCCCCGGCGCGTCCCGGGCCGAAGGGGGCGTGCCGGTGATAAAGCTCTCCTCGAACGAGAACCCCCACGGCGCGTCGCCGCTCGTTGCCGAGCGGCTGCGCGCGCATGCGCACGATGTCCACCGCTATCCCGACGGCAGCGCGACCGACCTCCGGCGGCGCATCGGCTTCCTGCACGGGCTCGAGCCGGACCGGATCGTGTGCGGCACCGGCTCGGACGAGATCCTCCAGCTCCTGCCGCTCATCTATTGCGGCCACGGCGATACGGTCGTCCATGTGCGGCACGGCTTCATGGTCTATCCGATTGCCGCGCGCCGCGCCGGCGCCGTGCCGCTTGCGGCCCCCGACAGGGCGTTCACGGCAGACGTCGACTCGATCCTCGCAACCGTCCGCAAGGACACGCGGATCGTCTACCTCGCCAACCCCAACAACCCGACCGGCACGATGATTCCGCGCGCCGAGGTCATGCGCCTGCACGCCGGGCTCCGGCCCGATATCCTGCTGGTGATCGACCAGGCCTATGCCGAATATCTGCCGGAGCCCGACCCGGACGGCGCGCTCGCGCTCGCCCGCAGCGCAGCCAATGTGGTGGCCACCCGCACCTTCTCGAAGATCTATGGCCTCGGCGGCCTCCGGGTCGGCTGGGCGACGGGGCCAGCTCCCGTCATCGCCGAACTCAACCGCATCCGCGCGCCCTTTCCCATCGCCTCGCCGGGCCTCGTGGCAGCCGCCGCGGCCATCGCCGACCAGGACTGGGTGGCCCGCTGCCGGGAGGCCAATGCACGGGAGCGCGCGCGCCTTGCAGCCGCCATCGGAGCGCTTGGCAATCACGGGCTCGCCGCCGTGCCGAGCGCGGCCAACTTCGTGCTGATGACCTGCCCGGAGGAAGGCCCGCTCGCCGCCTCCGCCCTCCACGCCGCACTTGCCGCGCGCGGCATCCTCGTCCGCTGGCTGCCCGCCCAGGGGTTGCCCCACGGGCTGCGGATCTCGGTTGGCACCGAAGACGAAAACGGCCGGCTGATCGACGCCCTCCACGAGCTCTGCGCGGCCGCCTGATGCTGCCGTTCGCGCGCATCGGGATCGTCGGAATGGGGCTTATCGGCTCCTCGATCGCGCGCGCCGTGCGCGCGCGCACGCCCGGCGTTGCCATCGCCGCGCACGATGCCTGCCCGGGGGTGCGCGCGCGCGTCCTCGAGCTCGGCCTTGCCGATTGCGTTGCCGATACGGCCGGGACTGCCGTCATCGACTGCGACCTCGTGATCCTTGCTGTTCCGCTCGGCGCCTATGCGGAGGTGGCACGCGCGATTGCGGCCGATCTTGCGCCCGGCGCCATCGTGACCGACGTCGGCTCGGCCAAGCAGTGCGTGGCCGCGTCGCTCGCGCCGCTTCTTCCGCCTGGCGTGGCACTGGTGCCCGCGCACCCGGTAGCGGGCACCGAGCGGTCCGGGCCGGACGCCGGCTTTGCAACCCTGTTCGAGGGGCGGTGGTGCATCCTCACCCCGCCGCCCGGCACCGACCCGGCCGCGGTCGAGCAGGTGCGCGCCTTCTGGAGCCGCCTTGGCTCGCGGGTCGAGGTGATGGATGCCGCCCATCACGACCTCGTGCTTGCCGTCACCAGCCATGTGCCGCACCTGATTGCCTATTCCATTGTCGGGACCGCAGCCGACATCGAGCATGTGGCCGCCGGCGAGGTGATCAAATATTCGGCCGGCGGCTTTCGCGACTTTACCCGCATCGCCGCCTCGGACCCGACGATGTGGCGCGACGTGTTCCTCGCCAACCGCGACGCGGTGCTCGAGGTGCTCGGGCGGGTGAGCGAGGATCTGGCCGCGCTGCAGCGCGCGATCCGCTGGGGCGATGGCGAGACACTGTTCCGCCGCTTCGAGGCGTCGCGCGCCACGCGGCGCGCGATCGTCGAGGCGGGCCAGGATGTCGACGCGCCCGACTTCGGGCGGACCCGCTAGAAGCCCTCTTCCGCAAGCGCCTCGAGCGCTTCGATATCGCGGGCGTCAACGATCCGCCGCGCCAGATCGGGGGGGTGGCCGGCGCGCAGCATGGCAGCCACCTGCCGGGCGCGGCCCTGCCGGTCGAGGCCCGGCGGGCCGAACGGGCCGAACCGCCGGCGCCGCGCGAAGGCGATCGCCTGGGCCAGCGGGTCGAGGCCCTCGAGCGCCGGCGCGCTGTCGGCCTCGTCGATGCCGTCGGCGGCAAGTGCGAGGCGCAGGCGGGAGCGGCCGTGTGCGCGCGCCGCAGCCGCACGGCCGCGCGCCTCGGCAAAGGCGCGGTCGTCCACAAGGCCCAGCCCGGCCAGCCGCTCGCACAGCGCCTCGAGCGGCGGCGCCTCCTCGCCTGCCCAGCCGCGGGCGGCGAGCTTGCGCTCGAGGTGGCGCCGCAGGCGCGCGCGGCTGGTCTGGAACCGCTGGACATAGGCAAGGGCCAGCCGCTCGAGCGCGGGACCATCGAGCGGCGGCAAGGTTCGGGCCCGGCGCATCGCCCGATTGCTGCCACAAACCCGTCCTCTTTTGAACGAGGCCTGCGATTAGGTGCCGCAGGCGCGGAGACGACAACATTCGGGATCGCAACACGAAGGACCGCCACGAGACCATGGCAAGCTTGACCGACACGGGCATCACGGATGCCGGCCACGCCGAACCCGCAGCGGCAGCACATGGGCCAGCACGCACCCCCGATGTGGCCTCGCAAGAGCGGGCGCCCACCCCGCTCCTTTCCGGCATCCCGTTCGTGCCCGGCCGTTTTCCGACGATCGTCGCAGCGCTCGACTATGCGGCAACCGGCGCCACTGGCCTCAACTTCCACGATGCGCGCGCCAATCTCGTGCAGGCGCTGCCCTACCGCGAGCTGCGCGCGCGCGCGCGCGCCGATGCTCAGCGGCTGCTGGCGCGCGGGGTCGGGCCGGGCGAGCGGGTCGCGCTTATTGCCGAGACGTCTGCCGCATTCGCCTCGCTCTTCTTCGGCGCGCTCTATGCCGGGGCGCTGCCGGTGCCGCTGCCGCTTCCCACCAGCTTCGGCGGACGCGAGGCCTATGTGCAGCAGCTGCGCAACCAGCTGGCCAGCTGCGCGCCGCGGCTGGTGGCCGGACCGGAAGAGTTCCGCGGCATGTTCGAGGAGGCCGCCGAGGGGCTCGCCGAGGCCCTGTCGTGGGGCGCGTTTGCAGCGCTTGCCGAAGCGGGCCAGGCGCTGCCCGAGCCCGACCCGAAGGCGATTGCCTATCTCCAGTATTCCAGCGGCTCGACCCGCTTCCCGCACGGTGTCGCCGTGACCCACGAGGCGGTGATGGCCAATCTCTCCGGCCACCATCACGCGATGGAGATCCGCCCCGGAGACCGCGGCATCTCCTGGCTTCCGCTCTACCACGACATGGGGCTGGTCGGCTGTTTCCTTTCGCCCATGGCGGCGCAGCTGTCGGTCGACTATCTTGCGACCGACGATTTCGCCCGCCGCCCGCTCTCGTGGCTCACCCTCATCAGCCGCAACCCGGGCAACTCGCTCTCCTATTCGCCGACCTTCGGCTACGACATCTGCGCGCGCCGGGTCTCCACCCAGACCGACGTGGCGGGCCGGTTCGACCTGTCGCGCTGGCGGCTTGCGGGCAACGGCGCCGACATGATCCGCCCCGACGTGTGCCAGGCCTTTGTCGATGCGTTCGCGCCGGCCGGCTTCCGCGCCGAGGCGTTCACGCCGAGCTACGGCCTTGCCGAGGCAACCCTTGCCGTCACCGTCGCCCCCATGGGACAGGGGATCGTCTGCGACCTCGTGGACGAGCGGCGCCTCGCCGGAGACGGCCACGCCGAGCCGCATCGCCAGCCGGCGGACCGGCCGACCCGCTACCGCGCGATCGTCGACTGCGGCGTGCCGCTGCCCGGCCTTTCGCTGGAAGTGCGCGACGAGGCCGGCACGCCCCTTCCCGACCGGCAGATCGGGCGGCTGTTTGTGAAGGGCCTTGGCGTGATGGCCGGCTATTTCCGCAACGAGGAGGCCACCCGTGCCGCGCTCAGCCCCGATGGCTGGCTCGACACGGGCGACATGGCCTATCTCGTCGATGGCCATCTCTTCATCGTCGGCCGAGCCAAGGACATGATCATCATCAACGGCCGGAACCACTGGCCGCAGGACATCGAGTGGGCGATCGAGCAGCTCGACGGCTTCAAGTCGGGCGACATTGCCGCCTTTGCCATCACCACGCCCTCGGGCGAGGAAGCGCCCGCCGTGCTGGTGCAGTGCCGCACCAGCGATCCGGCCGCGCGCGCGGCGCTGCGCGAGGCTATCCGCGCCAAGGTGCGCGCGATCACCGGCATGAGCTGCATCGTCGAGCTCGTGCCGCCGCGCACGCTGCCGCGCACCTCGTCGGGCAAGCTGAGCCGGGTGAAGGCGCGCCAGCTCTACCTCTCGGGCGCCATCGTGCCGCTCGACATCGCGGCCTGAGGCCGCCGGCCACGCCCGGGGGGTCTGCCCGGGGGTCTGCCGGGGGGTCTGCAGGGGGGCCTGCCGGGGGCTTGCCCCGCGGGCCCTCGAGGCGGCATGGCGCAGGCATGACCGCCGCCACGCCGGATGCCGTTCCCACCTGGGTCGATCATCTGCCGGCCCGGCTGCAGCCCTGGGCGCGGCTCGGGCGGTTCGACCGGCCGGTCGGCACCTGGCTCCTGTTCTGGCCGTGCGCGATGGGCCTTGCGCTCTCGGGCGCGCTGGACGCCCTCCGGCTCCTGCCCTGGTTCCTGCTGGGAAGCCTCGCCATGCGCGCGGCCGGCTGCGCCTACAACGACATCGTGGACCGTGACCTCGACCGGCTGGTGGCCCGGACGGCCTTGCGCCCGGTGGCTTCGGGGGCGGTTTCCGTATGCGGGGCGTGGGGGTTTGTCATCGCCATGTCGCTCATCGGCCTTGTCGTGCTGCTGCAGCTGCCGCGGCCTGCGCAGCTGGTGGCGCTGCTTTCGCTTGCGCTGGTGGCCGCCTATCCGTTCATGAAGCGCATCACCTGGTGGCCCCAGGCGTGGCTCGGGCTCACCTTCAACTGGGGCCTCTGGGTCGGCTGGGCGTGCGGCGCCGCCCCCGCCCCGCTTGCCGCCGCCGGGCTCGCCTATCTCGGCTGCCTGT
Organism: uncultured Sphingomonadaceae bacterium; assembly: GCA_937995515.1. GTDB lineage: Bacteria > Pseudomonadota > Alphaproteobacteria > Sphingomonadales > Sphingomonadaceae > Thermaurantiacus. The sequence continues at coordinate 73,811 of CALKJZ010000024.1, forward strand.
TCTGGACGCTCGGCTACGACAGCATCTACGCCGTGCAGGATCGCGAGGACGATGCGCTCGCCGGCATCCGCTCCTCCGCGCGCCGCCTTGGCCCGCATGTGCGCGCGGCAGTCGGGCTGTTCTATCTTTCCTGCGTGGCGCTCAGCGCGGCCGCGCTGCTCGTGGCCCGGCCCGATCCGCTGATCCTCCTCGGCCTTGTGCCCGCCGCCCTCCACCTCGGCTGGCAGGTGCGACGCTTCCGCCCCGACGCCCCAGCGGCGGTGCTCGCCACCTTCCGCAGCAATGCCCGGACCGGGCTGTTCCTGTTCCTCGCCTTCCTGCTGACCATGCCGCTGGACCTCGGCTCCCCGCGCTTCTAACCCGGCGGGCGTGATCACCCCCGGGACCGCCCTCGACCGCCTTGCCCTTGCGCTGGGGCACGCCCGGCAGCTCGGCGCGAGTGCGGCCGACGGGGTGCTGGTGGCCGAAAGCTCGACGTCGATCGGCGTCCGGCTCGGCCAGCTCGAGGATGTGAGCCGAAGCGAGACGCAGGAGCTGGGTCTCCGGCTGTTCCGCGGTGCCCGATCGGCGCAGGTTGCCGTCTCCGACTTGTCCGACAGCGCCATCCGCACCGCGGTCGAGCGGGCCTTCGCCATGGCAGGCGAGGCCCCGGAAGACATCTTTGCCGGCCTTGCGCCCGAGGAGCTGCTGGCCCGGGGGCCGTGGCCAGACCTCGACCTCCACGACCCAAAGGTCGCAAGCCTCCCGGCGGACCGGCTGCGGGAGATGGCGCTTGCGGCCGAGGATGCAAGCCGCGCTGTCCCTGGCATCACCAACAGCGAGGGCGCCTCGGCGAGCGCCGGCGAGACGCTGACCGCGCTGATGACAAGCCACGGCTTTGCCGCTGCGCGCACCGGCTCGCATGTCGCCATCTCGGCTGTTGCGATCGCCGGCGCGGGCGAGCGCCGGCAGCGGGATCACGACTGGGCGGAGGCGCGCCACCTCGAGGACCTCGAGCCGCCGGCCACCGTCGGCCGGAACGCCGGCGCGCGCGCCGTACGGCGGCTCGGCCCGGTGCGGCCGCAGACCGGGCCGTGCCCGGTGCTGTTCGACGCGCGGGTCGCAGGCAGCCTGCTCTCGCACCTCGTTGCCGCCATGTCCGGCCCGTCGGTTGCGCGCCGGACCAGCTTTCTCCTCGGCCACGAGGAGGAGCAGCTGTTCCCGCCCGGAGTCTGCGTGATCGACGATCCGCACCGCCCGCGCGGCCTGCGCAGCCGGGCGTTCGATGCCGAGGGCCTGCCGACCCGCCGGCGCGCGCTGGTCGAAGGGGGGCGCATCACCGGCTGGCTGATGGACAGCGCAAGCGCCCGCCAGCTCGGCGCCACGCCCACCGGCCATGCCAGCCGGGGGATCGGCGGCCCGCCCGGCGTTGCCGTCTCCAACCTGCACCTTGAAGCCGGCACGGCAAGCGTTGCGGCGCTGATGGCCGACATCGGCCATGGAATCCTCGTCACCGAGCTGATCGGCATGGGGGTCAACGGCCTGACGGGCGACTACAGCCGCGGCGCGAGCGGCTTTCTGATCGCCGGCGGCCAGCTCGCCGAGCCGGTCTCGGAGATCACCATTGCCGGCAATCTCCTCGACATGTTCCAAACGCTCACCCCGGCCGACGACCTGCGGTTTGCCCATGCCGTCAACGCGCCGACGGTGCGGGTGGACTCGCTCACGGTCGCCGGCGCTTGAGCGGCCGCTTCGCCGCCGAGCTCGCGCTTGCACGCGCCGCCGCCGAGCAGGCGGCCGCGCTTGCGCTCGAGCTCCAGGCACGGGGGGTGGACCACTGGCTGAAGGGGCCGGGCAACCCGGTGAGCAGCGCCGACCTCGCGCTCGACCGGGTGCTGAAGGAGCAGCTGCTGGCCGCGCGGCCGGATTTCGGCTGGCTTTCGGAGGAAACGGCCGACACGCGCGCGCGGCTCGACCGGCGCGCGCTCTGGCTGGTGGACCCGATCGACGGCACGCGCGATTTTCTCCGCGGCCAGCCGGGCTGGGCCGTCTCGGTGGCGCTGGTGGTCGATGGCGTGGTGGAAGCCGGCGTGCTCGCCGCACCGGCGCTCGGCGAGGTCTATGCGGCCGAGCGCGGCGGCGGCGCATCCCGCAACGGGCAGACCATCCGCGTCTCGGGCCGCGGCAGCGACACGCCCGCACGCCTGCCCATCGAGCCGGACGTGCTGAGAAGCCCGCTCTGGGGCCCGGATTTCGCAGCCGAGGCGGTGCCCAAGCCCAACAGCCTCGCCCTTCGCCTCGCCCGGGTGGCGGAAGGCGCGGCCGATGCCTTGGTCAACGGCCGGCCGTGCGCGGAATGGGATGTGGCCGCCGCAAGCCTCATCGTTGCCGAGGCCGGGGGCCTCGTGACCGAGCGGGCGGGCGGGCGCATCCGGTTCAACAAGCCCTGCCCCGAGGTGGCCGGACTGGTGGCTGCCACGCCGGCCTGGCACGCACCGATCAGCGCGCGGCTTGCGAACATGCTGGAGGCGCTTGCCGCACGCCACAAGGCGGCGCCCGCCGCCGGCTGAGCTAGAGGCCGAGCCGCCGCGCCAGCGCCCCGGCCACGTCATCGAGGGCGTGCGGCACGGGCCCCGAGGCGGGCGGCGTGCCCGCATCGCACAGCGGCACGAGGGACGGATCCATCGGCAGGGTGGCAAGGAGCTCCGCACCCGTCTCGCGCGCCAGGCGGCCGGGGTCGACCGGGCCAAAGGGGTGGATGAGCTGGCCGCCGGGCAGGGCCAGCTCGGCCATGTTGACGACAAGGCCGAGCACGGGCACCTCCAGCTGCTCGAACAGCGCCACGGCGCGGCGCGCATCGGCAACGGCCAGCGCCTGCGGCGTCGTGACCACGACAACTCCGCTCGGCGCGAGCTTCTGCGCAAGGGCGAGATGAATGTCGCCGGTGCCGGGCGGCAGATCCACCACCAGCACGTCGAGCGCGCCCCAGCTGGCGCCGGTGGCCATCTGCACGACCGCACCCGCAATCATCGGGCCCCGCCAGGCGACCGCGCGGTCCGGATCGGCGAGCAGGCCCATGCCGAGCACCTTGAGGCCGTGTGCCTCCACGGGGATGAGCCGCCGCTCTGCATCCGCCTGCGCTCGGCCGGCAATGCCGAGCAGGATCTGCACACACGGCCCGTGGATGTCGGCATCGAGGAGGCCGGTTGCGTGGCCGCGCCGCGCGAGGGCGAGGGCGAGGTGCACCGCCACGGTCGACTTGCCTACGCCGCCCTTGCCCGAGCCGACGCCGATCACATGCCGCACGCCCGCGATCGCCCCGCCGGGCGCGCCGGGCCGGGCGGAGGCTGCCGGCCGCTCGGCGGTCTGGATGATGCGCACCTGCGCCACGCCCGGCGCACCGGCCAGCCGCTGGCGGATCTCGGCTTCCAGCGCTGTGGCCTGCTGGCGTGTGAGCCCGTCGACGGCAAGGATGGCGCTCGCTGTTCCGTCGTCGCGCACGACAAGGCCGGAGACGCGGCCGGAAGCGAGCAGCGGCCCGCTGCCCGCGGGGTCGGCAAGATCGGCGAGCCGCTGCCGCAGGGTGTCGCGCGTGTCCATCAGGCCCTCGCTTTCTCAGGGCATGGCGCCTATATCCGCGGCGGGGAGGCTGCAACCGGCGTGGATGACGCGGCATGCAGCCGTCCGGTCAGGTCACCAATCGAGCACGGACAAGCGGATGCCCTTTCACAACAACGAGGACAGCGGAGACCGGGGCAAGCGGCGCAATCCGTGGGGCGCGGGTGGCGGGCAGGGCAGCGAGAGCGGCTCGGGCGGGGGCTGGACCCCGCGGCCCAAGAATCCGTGGAGCGAACCGCCGCGCCCGCGCGAGGACCCGCCGCGCGGCGGCGGCACGGCCGATTTCGACGAGTTCATCCGCCGCAGCCAGGAACGGCTGCGCGGCCTCGGCGGGGGCTCGCGCGGCGGCAACGGCAGCGGCGGCGGGAGCGCCCCGCCCCGGATCAGCGTGCCGTGGAAATGGATCGTGGGCGGCGTGCTGGCGCTCTGGGTGGCTGGCACCTCCGCCTTCCAGGTGGGGGCGGGCGAGCGCGGCGTTGTCACCCGCTTTGCCAAGTTCCACACCACCACCGGCCCGGGCTTTCACCTGAAGCTGCCGACCCCGATCGACCGCGTCACCAAGGTCCGCTTCGAGGATATCCGCACGACCGACATCGGTTCGACCGACGCCTCGATCGAGAACCTGATGATCACCGGCGACCAGAACATCATCGACATTGCCTACACGGTGCGCTGGCGGCTGAAGAACGCCGAGCAGTTCCTGTTCCAGATCGCCAACCCCGAACTCACGGTACGCGACGTGACCGAGGCGGCGATGCGCGAGATGATGTCGAAGACGACGCTGCAGAATGCCATCGGCCCCGAGCGGGCGAGCATCGCCGAGGAGGTGCGCGAGCGCACCCAGGAAATCCTCGATCTCTACGGCTCGGGCATCCTCGTCCAGGGGGTGGACATCCGGCAGGCCGACCCGCCGGCTGCGGTCGACGAGGCGTTCAAGGATGTGTCCGCAGCCCAGCAGGATGCGCAGCAGTTCCTCAACCAGGCCCGGGCCTATGCGCAGCAGGTGCGCGCCCGCGCCCAGGGCGAGACGGCCGCCTTCGACAAGATCTACGAGGAATATCGCCTCGCGCCGCAGGTGACACGGCAGCGCATGTACTACGAGACGATGGAGCAGGTTCTTTCCAAGGTGGACAAGACGGTCATCGAGAACCCGGGGGTCCAGGCCTATCTGCCCCTTCCGGAGGTGCAGCGGCGCGCGCGCCAAGCCGATCTCGCCGCCATGGCCGCCCGGCGCGACGCCGAGCAGGCCGCAAGCCAGGGGGGCCGCCAATGACCATGCCCCGCATCCTGTGGCTGGCCGGCGGCCTTGGGCTCCTGCTCCTGCTGCTGCTCTCCACCGCCGTCGTGCGCGTGCCGGAAGACCGGCAGGCCATCATCCTGCAGTTCGGGCGGCCGGTGGCCACCGTCAACACCTACAAGCCCGACCAGATGTTCGGCGAGACGGGCGCCGGCCTCGTGCTGAAGCTGCCTTTCCTCCAGAATGTGGTGTTCGTCGACAAGCGCGTGCTGTCGCTCGACGTGCCAAGCCAGACGGTTCTTTCAACCGACCAGCTGCGCCTCGTGGTTAACGCCTTTGCCACCTTCCGCATCACCGACCCGGTGCGCATGTTCCAGACGGTGCGCACCGAGGAGCGCGCGGCCGAGGAGCTCACCCGGATCCTGACCTCGCGGCTCCGCAACGAGCTCGGCAAGCAGCGCTTCGACACGCTGCTCTCGCCCGAGCGGGCGGCGCTCATGGACGACATCCAGCGCACGGTCAACGCCTCCGCACGGGCCTATGGGGCGGAGGTGATCGATGTGCGGATCAAACGCGCCGACCTCCCGCCTGGCACGCCGCTCGAGGCGGCCTATGAGCGGATGCGGACAGCCCGGCAGGAAGAGGCGCTCACCATCCGCGCGCAGGGCGCCAAGGAAGCGCAGATCATCCGCGCCGATGCCGATGCCGAGGCGGCCCGCCTCTATGCGGAAAGCTTTGGCCGCGACCCGCAGTTCTACAACTTCTACCGGGCGATGCAGGCCTACCGGGCCTCGTTCAGCGAGGGCAACTCGTCGGTCGTGCTCTCGCCCGACAATGAGTTCCTGCGCGAGTTCACCGGCCGCGCGCGCTGAGCCGCGGGGCGGCCTCGCGCCGCCCCAACGGGCCCTGCCGTTCCCCTCTTGTTCAGAAGATGTTCAATCCCATTTCGCATGGGGAAGGCATCGGGCTACAGTCGAGTCCTGAGGTCATGGAGTCCTGACGCGTGCGCAACCTTTTGCGATCCCCCCTCGTTCTTCTGGCGGGCGCCGCCGCAGGCGCGCTGCTGGCGGGCGGCCTGCCGGCGCTTTCGCAGCAGCAGGCTCCGGCGGCCACCGGCGGCGCTCCCGCCGCGCAGGCGCCGGTTCCCGGCATGGCCGCCACGCCGCCGGCCGGGGCCCCGGCGAGCTTTGCCGACCTGACAGCCCGGCTGCAGCCGGCCGTCGTCAACATCTCGACCACCCAGCGGGTCGAGGTCTCGCGCTTTCCCGCCTTTCCGCGCATCGGGCCGGGCATGAACCTCGAGGATCTGTTCCGGCGGTTCCAGGAACAGCAGGGCGACGATGGCCAGCCTGTGACCCGCGAGGCCACCTCGCTCGGCTCGGGCTTCATCATCTCGCCGGATGGCTACATCGTCACCAACAATCACGTGATCTCCGGGCGCGATGGCCAGCGGCTGGTGGATACCATCACCGTCACCCTCTCCGACCGCCAGGAATATCAGGCGCGCGTGGTGGGGCGCGACCCGCTTTCGGACCTCGCGCTGCTGAAGATCGACGCCCGCAACCTGCCCTATGTGCAGTTCGGCAACTCGCGCGAGGTGCGGGTGGGCGACTGGGCGATTGCCATCGGCAACCCGTTCGGCCTCGGCGGCACGGTGACCGCCGGCATCGTCTCCGCGCTCCACCGCGGCATTACCGGCGGCGGCGCCTACGACCGCTACATCCAGACCGATGCCTCGATCAACCAGGGCAACAGCGGCGGGCCGCTGTTCGACCTCAAGGGCAATGTGATCGGCGTCAACACCGCGATCTTCTCGCCCACTGGCGGGAATGTCGGCGTGGGCTTCGCCATCCCGGCCGAGCTTGCGCGGCCGGTGATCGAACAGCTGCGCACCTCCGGCACGGTGCGGCGCGGCTATCTCGGCGTGCAGATCCAGCCGATGAACCAGTCGATTGCCGCAGCGCTCGGCCTGCCCAAGGATCGCGGCGAGATTGTCGCCGGCGTCGAGCCGCGGGGGCCGGCGGAGGTGGCCGGCATCCAGCGCGGCGATGTGGTGGTCCGCGTGGCCGGGCAGGACGTCACGCCCGACAACACGCTGTCCTTCATCGTCGCCAACACCGCAATCGGCAGCCGCGTGCCGGTGGAGGTGATCCGCAACGGGCGCCGGCAGACAGTCACCGTCACCATCGGCGAGCGCCCCTCCGAGCTCGCGGGGCTCGGCCGGCGCAGCGGCGGCGAGGAGCAGGCCGACGCCGGCGGGGCCACCGAACGGGGCGCCGAGGCCGCGCGCCGCTCGCTTGGCCTCACGCTGCAGGCGCTCTCGCCCGAGATCCGCCAGCAGCTGCGGCTGCCCGACTCGGTGCAGGGCGTGGTGATCGCTCGCGTCAACCCCTCGTCCAGCGCGGCGCAGGAGAATCTCCAGCGCGGCGACATCATCGTGTCGATCAACCAGAAGCCGGTGCGCACGCCGCAGGATGCGGCCGACGCGGTGGCCGAGGCCCGCAAGGCCGGGCGCGACACGGTGCTGCTGTTCGTCCAGCGCGGCGATCAGCCCGGCCGGTTCGTCGGCGTGCGCATGAGCTGATGGCTTTTCTCACCGTCGCCGGGCCGTTACCACGGCGGCGGGCCGCGCGAGGCGCATCCCGGCACGATCGGCGCGTGTCGGCATCTGGGGGGAGGGTCGGGTGACAGACCGGATCGCAGTCGGCGGCGCAGGCACGATGCCGCACGCGCTGCTGCTCAAGCGCGCCAACCGCCACGGCCTCATCGCCGGCGCCACCGGCACCGGCAAGACGATCACGCTGCAGCTGCTCGCGGAGGGCTTCAGCCGCGCGGGCGTCCCCGTCTTCCTGGCCGACGTGAAAGGCGATCTTGCGGGCATGGCCATGCCCGGCTCGCCCACGGCGAAGACGCACGAGGCCTTCACGGCGCGCGCGCGCGATCTCGGCATTGCCGACTATGCCTACGCGGCCTGCCCGACGATCTTCTGGGACCTGTTTGGCGAACAGGGCCACCCGGTGCGTGCCACGGTCTCAGAAATGGGGCCGCTGCTGCTTGCGCGGCTGATGGGGCTCTCCGAGGCGCAGGAGGGCGTGCTCAACATCGCCTTTCGCCTCGCCGACGAACAAGGCCTCCTGCTCATCGACCTCAAGGATCTGCGCGCGCTGCTGCAGCATCTGGCAGACCATCGCGCCGAGCTGTCCGCCCGCTGGGGCAACATCACCGTCCAGTCGGTCGGCGCCATCCAGCGCCAGCTGCTCACGCTGGAAGCGCAGGGCGCCGACCGGTTCTTCGGCGAGCCGGCGCTCGAGATTGCCGACCTCATGCGCACCGACGAGGCGGGCCACGGCATCGTCAACATCCTCGCCGCCGACCGGCTGATGTCCAGCCCGCGCCTCTATTCCACCTTCCTGCTCTGGCTGCTCTCGGAACTGTTCGAGGCGCTGCCCGAGGTGGGCGACCCGGACCGGCCGCGCCTCGTGTTCTTCTTCGACGAGGCCCACCTGCTGTTCGACGAGGCTCCAAAGGCGCTCCTCGACAAGGTGGAGCAGGTGGTCCGCCTCATCCGCTCGAAGGGGGTCGGGGTCTATTTCGTCACCCAGAACCCGATCGACATTCCCGAATCGGTGGCCGGCCAGCTCGGCAACCGGGTGCAGCACGCGCTGCGCGCCTTCACCCCGCGCGACCAGCGGGCAGTCCGGGCGGCAGCCGAGACCTTCCGCCCCAATCCGAAGGTGGACGTGGCGCGCGAGATCACCGAGCTGCGGGTGGGCGAGGCGCTGGTCTCGTTCCTGCTGCCTGATGGCGCGCCCATGCCGGTCGAGCGCACGCTCATCCACCCGCCGCGTTCGCGCGCCGGGCCGCTCACCGAGACCGAGCGCAAGGTGATGCTCGCCACCTCGCCCGTTGCCGGGCGCTACGAGGCCGCTGTCGACCGCGAATCGGCCTATGAGATCCTGTCTGCGCGCGCAGCCGAGGCGGCCGAGGCGAAGGCCACGGCAAAGGCGGCCGCGGAGTCCGCGCGCGCCGAGCGCGCCCGGCAGGCCGCCGCCCGCCAGAGCCCCGAGGGCCAGATTGCCGAGGTGGCCAAAAAGGTGGTGATGGGCGTGGCGATCGTCGAGGGCCGGCGGCTGCTGCGCGGCCTCTTGGGCGGGCTTGCGCGCACGGGCACGCGGTCGCGCTAGGGTCCAGACTCGCTTATGGCCGGAAGGCACAGGCGGCGGCGCAGCGCACGGCGGAGAGAACGTTGCGAGCCAGCGTGTCGCAGTGGGCGGCCACGCGTCGGAACTCCCTGAGGCGGCAGACCATCGCCTCGATGCGCCGGCGGTCTTTATAGCCGCGCTTGTCATGGTGGATCGGGCGCGTGCGGCGGCAGGCAACCTGGGATCACCGGATTCCCTCGGCCGGGAATGGCGGGGATGGGGCCTTGCGCCTCGAGCCTTGCCCGCAGCCTTTTGGCGGCAACCCCGCGGTCGGCAACCCCGCGGTCGGCAACCCCAAGGTCGGCAACCCCG
>CALKJZ010000025.1 GCA_937995515.1 uncultured Sphingomonadaceae bacterium
GCGCGCGCTCCGCAACGGCAAGGAAAAGGGGGTGCCCATGGATGAGGGGTCCGGTCGGCGCGCGGCTCGAACGCCGTCGCGCTGAGCTGTTCCCACAGGCGTTTTCTCCCGATTTCACCCGACGCGGCCCGAACAGGCCATCTCTCACGTTCGAACAGGTGCATCATGATCACCCATTTCCATCTCGCCGCTGCGCGCCGTCGGCACATCGCACGCGGTCCCCGGCGGGTTGCCGGCATCGCCCTCATCCTCGTGGCTGCAGGTCTCGCGGCTGGGCCCGCCCGCGCCAGCGGCCCCTATGTGGTCGATGATGCCGCCATCACCCCGCCCGGCGAGGGCCAGGTCGAAACCTGGGTTTCGCTCACCGGCCGCGGCCACCTCTTCGCCTTCCTGCCCGCCACCACGCTCCAGGCGATCCCCTTCATGGAATGGACGGTGGGGCTCGAGACCGGCCGTTTCGATGGCGCGCGCGCAACCGGCCTCACCCTCCAGGCCAAGGCGCTGTTCGGCAGCGAGCCGGAAGCCGCGGGCGACATCGGCTTTTCCGCCTCCGGCGCCGTCCGCTTCGGGCTCGATGGCGAGGGCGCAACGGATGTCGCCGTCAACGGCATCGCCACCTTTGCCGCCACGGATCGGCTGCTGCTGCACGGCAATCTCGGCTTCGCCCGCAACCGGACAGACCGTGTCTCGGCACTCACCTGGGGCGCCCGCGCCGAGCTTGCCGTCATTCCCGAGCGGCTTGCCCTCCATGGCGAGCTGTTCGGCACGTCTAAATCCTCGGCCGGCGTCCAGCTTGGTCTTCGCCCCACCATCCTCGATGGCGCGATGGATCTCGAGTTCATCGTCAGCCGCAACCTCGCTGACGAGCGGGAGAGCTGGGCGACACTGGGCCTTGCCATCCGCTTCTGAGCCGGCGCAAGGTCGCATCCGGAGGGGCAGGGCGGCAGGGGTTGCCCCCGTCGGGAGGATCTGGTGGGGGGCAATCCGGAAGATGCCAGAGGCAAAGCGTGATGGACCCGATGATCGAAGCCGGTCTCAACCTGCTGGTGGCAGTCGCGCTCGGCGCCGCCATCGGGCTGGAACGGCAGTGGCGGCAGCGGCTTGCGGGGCTGCGAACCAACACCCTTGTCGCGTTGGGCTCGGCCAGCTTCGTGGTGTTTGCTGCGTCGTTCCCTGACGAGGTCAGCCCGACCCGCGTTGCCGCCCAGGTCGTCTCCGGCATCGGCTTTTTGGGTGCCGGCATCATCTTCCGCGAGGGGCTGAACGTCCGAGGGCTCAACACCGCGGCCACGCTCTGGTGCGCTGCCGCGGTCGGGCTTCTTGCCGGCGCGGGCGAGTTCGGTCGTGCTGCGATCGTCGCGGGGCTGGTCATCGCCGTCAACATCGCGCTTCGCCCCGTGCTGCGCTTCATCCATGCCCGTCCACAGCCCGAGCCGGAGGGAGATCGCCACTATGTTGTCACGGTGGTGAGCCGGGGCGAAGCCGAGGCCCATGTCCGGGCGCTGCTCCTGCAGGGCGTATCCGGCGCCGGGCTGCGCCTGCGCCGGCTCGACAGCCAGAATATCGAGGACAGCGACCGCATCGAGGTGGAAGCCGAGGTGCTCGGGTCCGTCCGCGCCGATGCACCGATCGAGCAGATCATCGGCCGGCTCAGCCTCGAACCGCAGGTGACGGCCGCCCGCTGGCGCCTCGACGACGCCGGCCGCGACCGAGGCCCCAGGGCGGCTTTCTGCCAGGCGGCTGGGCGTGGGCGGCTCCGGGCTGTCCCAAAGCCGGTTCCCGGGGCGATAATGCAGCTCATTCCGACGGCCAGCCAGATCCCGACATCCCGCTTCGCCCGGTCGCCGCCGTGTCCGCTCTGGATGGCTCTTGCGTCTCGTGCCGCACACGTGCGCATTGTGGAAGGCTGAACGAGGCCGCAGGCCGCCGATTGCGCCAATCCCCGCCAAGCACGCCAACTTTTCAACAAGTTAGATGCCACAACAGGCGGTCTGAAACATCTTGCTTCGGGTCTGTTGGCGGAGCGGGAGGGATTCGAACCCTCGAGGAGCTGTTAACCCCTACACACTTTCCAGGCGTGCGCCTTCGACCACTCGGCCACCGCTCCAACGCAGCCGCGCCACCTAGGACCGGGCCCGCCGCTTGGCAAGGGATGCGCCACCGGCTGCCCGGCCCGGTTGACAGGCCCGCCAGCCGCCGCCACCCGCGGCCCATGCCAGCCACGGTTGCACAGCGGATTGTCGAGAGCCTCGCCCTCGGCGGGGTGACGCACGCCTTCGCAGTCCCCGGCGAAAGCTATCTGCCGGTGCTCGACGCCCTGTTCGGCTTCGAAGGGATCCGGCTCGTCACCTGCCGGCACGAGGCGGCTGCCGCGCACATGGCCGAGGCGGCGGCCCGCCTCTCGGGCCGCTGCGGCCTTGCGATGGTAACACGCGGGCCCGGCGCGACGCATGCGGCCATCGGGCTTCACACCGCGCAGCAGGATTCCACGCCGCTGCTGCTGCTCGTGGGGCAGGTGGGCACCGGCATGCTGGGCCGCGAGGCGTTCCAGGAAATCGATTATGGGCAGATGTTCGGGCGCGTGGCCAAGAGGGTCTTCGAGCTGACGGTGGCGGACCGCGCGCCCGAAATCACGGCCTCGGCCATCGCCTGCGCCCGGTCGGGCCGGCCGGGCCCGGTCGTCCTGGTCTGCCCCGAGGATGTGCTGGCGCAATCCTGCGCCGCCGCACCGGTCAGGCCGGCCATCCCCATGCCGCCCGGCCTTGCCGACCCGCGGCCGGTGGCAGACCTGATCGGCCGGGCCGAGCGCCCCATCCTCTTCCTGGGTGGCCCGGGCTGGACGGAGGCCGAATGCGCTCTCGCCAGGCGGTTTGCCGAACGGCAGCACCTGCCGGTTGTCACCAGCTGGCGGCGCAAGGACCGGTTCGACACGCGGCATCCGCTCTATGCCGGCGAACTGGGGCTGGGCGCCAACCCCATGCTGGTGGAAGCGGTGAAGGCCGCCGATCTCGTGCTCGCCATCGGCCCGCTGCTCGGCGAGAATGCAACGCAGGGCTACACGCTCTTCACGCCGGACTCCGCAGCCCGCGTGCTGGTGCACGTGCATCCCGAGGCCGAGGCGCTCACCCGCACGTGGCAGCCGCGCCTTGCCATCCAGGCTGCACCCGGCCCCGCGCTCGAAGCGCTGTGTGCGCTTGCGCCCGGCCCGCGGCGCGATGCGTGGGTGGAGGGCCTCGCCGCGCTCCACGCGACGTGGACGGAGCCGACCGCCGTCTCTGCCGGGGCCAATCCGGCGGCCATCGTGCAGCATGTCTGCGCCACGCTTCCCGATGATGCGATCCTGTGCAATGGCGCGGGAAACTTCGCCGCCTGGGTGCACCGCTTCCATCGGCCGCGGGTCTGCGGCACCCAGCTTGCTCCCGTGTCGGGTGCCATGGGCTATGGCCTTCCGGCCGCGATTGCCGCCTCGATCCTCTACCCCGAGCGCGAGGTGGTGGCCTTTGCCGGCGATGGCGATGCGATGATGGCCGTCGCCGAGCTTGCCACGATTGTGCACGAGGGCGCGCGGCCGGTCATCATTGTCTTCGACAACGGCCAGTATGGAACGATCCGCATGCACCAGGCGCGCGACTTTCCGGGCCGGCCGATCGGCACCAGGCTTTCAAACCCGGATTTTGCAGCCCTTGCGCGCGCCTTCGGCCTTCACGCGGAAACGGTGCGCAGGACGGAGGCGTTCCCCTGCGCCCTCGAGCGCGCGCGGCAGCAGCGCCCGGCGCTCATCCACGTGCTGCAGGACCCGGCGGAAATCGCGCCCGGCCGGCGGCTGGAGGGGGATGCATGAGCCTCAGCCGCTTCGAGGCCGAGACGCTGGCGGCCATCGACGGCGCGCCGCTGCTCGAGCGCACGCTCGCCTGGGCGCAGATCAACAGCGGCTCGCGCAACCTTGCCGGCCTTGCCGCCATGGAGCGGCTGCTCGCCGAGGCCTGGCGCGGTCTTGGCGAGGTGCGCATCCACGCGCCTGCGCCCGCGACGCGGATGGCAGCCGATGGCCGGATCCTGCCAGAGGCGCTCGGCCGCACCATCGAGATCGTGGCGCGGCCGGAGGCCCCGGTGCGGGTGCTGCTGACCGGCCACTACGACACGGTGTTCGGCGAGGACCACCCGTTCCAGGAGGTCCGCTGGCTGGAGGAGGGGGTGGTAAATGGCCCCGGGGTCGCCGACATGAAGGGCGGAATCGCCGTGATGCTCGGCGCGCTGTCCGCCTTCGAAGCGAGCCCGCTTGCAGCAGGGATCGGCTGGACGGTGCTGCTCAATGCCGATGAGGAGATCTCCTCGCCCGGCTCGGGGTCGCTGCTTGCGGCGCGGGCGCTGGAGGCGGCATGCGGGCTGACCTTTGAGCCGGCGCTCGCCGACGGCACGCTCGCAGGCGCAAGGCCTGGCTCGGGCAATTTCTCCATCCACGTGGCCGGCCGCTCGGCGCATGCCGGCCGGGAGCCCGAAAAGGGCCGCAATGCCGTGCTCGCAGCGGCCGATCTCGCGTTGCGCCTCGCCCGGATGGCCGCGCCCGATCTCCGCGTGAATGTGGCGCGCATCGAGGGCGGGGGGCCGAACAACATGGTGCCCGAGACAGCCGTCTTGCGCGTGAACATGCGCCCGGCCTCCGCCACGGCCGAGGCGCGCGCGCTCGCCGGGCTCGATGCCGCAATCGCCGAGGTGTCCTGCGCCCACGAGGTCGCAGCCCACCGCCACGGCGGTTTCGCCCGCCCGCCCAAGCCGCTCGACGGGAACCAGCTGCGGCTGTTCGAGCTGGTGCGTGCGGCCGGCGCCGATCTCGGGCTTCCGGTCGCATGGCGGCCGGCCGGCGGCGTGTGCGACGGCAACAACCTCGCCGCAACCGGCCTTGCGGTCGTCGACACGCTGGGCGTGCGCGGGGGCGCCATCCATTCGGCCGACGAGTTCCTGCTGACCGAAAGCCTGGCCGAGCGGGCGCGGCTGGCCTGCCTTGTCTTGATGCGGATTGCGCGCGACGGCTTTGCGCGCGCGGCGCCTCAGTCGTCGTAGGCGGCCGTCGTTTTCGCCCGCACCTCGTCCTTCGAGACCCCGGGCGCGAGCTCCACAAGCCGGAACCGGCTGCCGATGCGGTCAGGCCGCTCGAAGACGGCGAGATCGGTGATGATCACGTCCACGCAATTCTGCCCCGTCAGCGGCAGGGTGCACCGGGGCACGAACTTCGGCCGGCCGGCCTTGTCCACATGCTCCATCATCACCACGATCCGCGGGGTGCCGGCGACGAGGTCCATGGCACCCCCCATGCCCTTGACCATCTTGCCCGGCACCATCCAGTTGGCAAGGTCACCATTTTCGGCCACCTCCATCGCGCCCAGCACCGACAGGTCCATGTGCCCGCCGCGGATCATGGCGAAACTGTCGGCCGAGGAGAAATAGCTCGTGCGCGGCAGCTCCGTCACAGTCTGCTTGCCGGCGTTGATGAGGTCCGGGTCCTCCTCGCCCTCGAAGGGGAAGGGGCCCATGCCCAGCATCCCGTTTTCGGACTGCAGCGTGATGTCGAGGGCCCCGGCATGGTTGGCGACCAGCGTCGGCATGCCGATGCCGAGGTTCACATAGAAGCCGTCCTTCAGCTCGCGGGCCGCCCGCGCAGCCATCTCGTCTCGTGTCCAGGGCATGGGTCTACTCCTTGGGGGCGATGCACGGGGGGGCGATGCACAGGCCGCCGGGTGCCGGCGCCTCGCGTGCGGGCCCGGGCCCGCGCGTCCGGCCTCGGGCCGGGCCGGGAGAGAGGGCCCGGGCGGGGCGCATCATGCGGCCGCCGCCTCCCGCCTGCGCACCGTCCGCTGCTCGATCCGCTTTTCGAACGTGCCAGCAAACAGGCGCTTGACGAACACGCTGGGCGTGTGGATGCAGTCCGGGTCGAGCCCGCCTTCGGGCACGATCTCTTCCACCTCGGCCACCGTCACCCGGCCTGCGGTTGCCGCCATCGGATTGAAGTTGCGCGCGGTCTTCCGGTAGACAAGGTTCCCGAAAGGGTCGGCCCTCCACGCCTTGACGATCGCAAGATCGGCGACGATGCCCCGCTCGAGGATGTAGGTCTTGCCGTCGAACTCCCGGTGTTCCTTGCCCTCGGCCACCACCGTGCCGACCCCGGTGCGGGTGTAGAAGCCGGGGATCCCGGCGCCGCCGGCGCGCATCCGCTCGGCGAGCGTTCCCTGCGGGCAGAACTCCAGCTCAAGCTCCCCGGCCAGATACTGGCGCTCGAACTCCCGGTTCTCGCCCACATAGGACGAGATCATCTTGGCCACCTGGCGGGATTCGAGGAGGAGGCCGAGCCCGAACCCGTCGACCCCGGCATTGTTGGAGACGATGGTAAGGCCGCGCACGCCGGAATCGCGGATGGCTGCGATGCAGTTCTCCGGGATCCCGCACAGGCCGAAGCCGCCGGCGACGATCGTCATGCCGTCAAACAGGAGGCCTTCGAGCGCGTCCGCTGCGCTGTGGAAGATCTTGTTGGCCATTGTCGCCCTCCGGAACATGAAACCCGAATCAGCCTTCGGAAAACCCGCGCTTGACGCTCCCTTAGTCCCGGTCTTTGCCCAAGGCCATGCCCGATTGCCAGACCATGCCCTATCCGCAGCCGCTCTACCTTGCCCGCCATGCCGAGACATGGTTCAATCGCGTCCGCCGGATGCAGGGCAACGAGGCGCACACGCCGCTCACCCGCGCCGGGATTGCCCAGGCCGAGGCCATGGGCAGGGCGCTGGCCCGGCATTTCGAGGCGACGGGCGAGCCGCTGCCGCAGCTGTGGTCCTCGCCGGCAGGCCGCGCGCGCCAGACGGCCGCAATCGTCGCCGAGCATCTGGGCACCGACTATTTTGCCGTGCGGATCGACCCGCGGCTGCGCGAGATCGAGGTCGGGCGCTGGGAGGGGCGCGACTATGCCGAAATCATCGCAACCGAGGGTGAGATCATCGATGCTGAGCACCGGTTGTTCCGCATGCCGATCCCCGGCGGCGAACATTATGCCGACATCGCACGGCGGCTGGCCGCCTGGCTGGCCGATGCGGGCGAGGGGCCGGCACTCGTCATCAGCCACGGCATGACGACGCGCGTGCTGCGCGGGATGCTGGTCGGCGGGCCGGCCTATCATGGCGTGCCGGTTGCCGCGGATGCGCCGCAGGGCTCGGTGGTCCGGATCGCCGGGGGTGCCGAGGAGCTGCTGCTGGAAGGGGAAGGCGCGCTCGGGCCGCGGGT
Organism: uncultured Sphingomonadaceae bacterium; assembly: GCA_937995515.1. Classification (GTDB taxonomy): domain Bacteria; phylum Pseudomonadota; class Alphaproteobacteria; order Sphingomonadales; family Sphingomonadaceae; genus Thermaurantiacus. The sequence continues at coordinate 7,267 of CALKJZ010000025.1, forward strand.
CGCCTGAGCCTGCCATTGACCGATCATCTGCCATTTTTGCGGCGCCACTGGGAGAAATTCCGACACGTCGGCCAGCGGGCAGGGCACCCGAACCAAGACAACCCCTTGAATCCGCTCGGTCTCAATCGCTGAAACCGGTTGGCACTATTGTTGCCAGGAGAAAACCACGGGGCGGATGGACCATCCCGGCCAACACAGGCCCGGCCAACACAGGAAACGGAACAAATGACCAAGTTCTTGCTGGCGCTTCCCCCGCTCGCGGCAGCCGCGCTCGCAAACGCCAGCCCGCTGCCGACCTACCCGACACCCGGCACGGTGAACCCCGCCGACCACAGCTTCACCGCCGCGGCCACCGGCCCGGTCGTTGCCTATTTCGGCGGCCACTCGGCCGGCTTCACCAGCGTGCTGGCCTCATCGTCAACGCGGTCGATCTCGGGGTCACCGGCCTCAGCAACGAGACGACGCCGATCGGCACCTCGTTCGATTTTGGCGGGCTGATTGTCAACGCCGGTGACAGTCTCGTGTTCTCCATTGACGTCACCAACACCGGAGACCGCTTCTTCTCGAAGCGGTCGCTCAACCCCGACGGCATCACCCACATCTTCTCCGCCCCCTGTGCCGGCGGCCTCGTTGACCCCGGCGGTATCATCCCGGCCGGCACCTTTATGGGCGTCGAGGATCTGCTCGGCGGTGGCGACGCCGACTATGACGACCTCAAGTACGTCTTCACCAACCTCAGTCGCGGCGTCGTTCCCGAGCCTGCGACCTGGGCCCTCCTGATCGCAGGCTTCGGCCTCGTCGGCTGGAGCCTCCGCCGCCGCAGGGCCGCCCTGATCGCCTGACGCACTTGCCGGCCAGGGGGCCGGGGGCAGGGGAGGGGCCGGGTGACCGGGGCACCCGGCCCTTTTTCATGCCCGGTCGGGACCGGAGGGACGCCGCGTCACCATGTGGCGCAGCCCCCCGGTCTTCAGCTTCAGGCGCTGGCGAGCCGACGGCGACGCGCGCTCGCGCCCACCAGCCCGAAGCCTGCGATCAGCAGCGCCCAGCTTGCCGGCTCGGGCACCGTCCCGCCGGCCGGGATCGCCGCGAGCGACCAGTTGTCGATGCCCCAGCTTTCGTCGGCGCCGCCCTGGAAGCCCGCCCCGCCGAAACGGAAGGTGACGATGAAGTCGCTGTCGGTGTGGGGGATCAGGAAATTGTGGCTGACCACGGTGTCGGGCCAGAAGGAGCCGACGAGGTTGCTGCCGGTGGAGATGACCACGCCCGGCCCCACACCGAAGATGGAGCCAGAGCCGTTGTTGACCGTCCATTCGTAGCTGGTGCCACCGATGGTCACGTAAAGGATGTCAGGCGCGGGAGCACCATTCAGCGAATCCCAGCTGTCCTGGAACAGCAGGTCGAACTTGAGGCGAAGCGCCGTGTGGGCGCCCAGGCCATAGGCTGCAACTTGCGTGGTGGTGTTGGTCACCTTGTGGAGAGATTTGGTGCCGAAACCGGGGACGGACCCTGAAGAAGAATCAATGAAGCCGTCTGTCGTTGCGACCGACAAGAACGAAGACGGGAAGGGTCCAATGACTTCGAAGGGATCCTCGCTGTCGAACGAGGTCGACCAGACATTCACGTCGGCGGCCGCAGCCTGGGCGGCGAGCGCGAGGGCGGCAAGGCCCGCAGCCATGTCTTGATGATGCGCCTGTCTTCCGCGCTGACCCAGTCGGCCGGCACCCGAAACACGCAGGTTACCGCAAGGCGTGGGCAGCCCATATTCTCAGGATGTTGCGTGCAGCGCAGTCTGCCGCACGGACAATTTCCAACATCGGGTTGCACAAGGTCGCACGCACACTGGCGTCAGGCCGGGCTCGTCGCTAGGACCATGGGGCACATGACCTTGGAGAGTCTTTCCCTTTCGCTTGCCGTCGAGCCGGTGCCCGTGCCGCGCGCCGTGCCCCCGCGCGTTGATGGCTTGCGCGACCTCGTCGGGCTGTCGCGCGCTGCGATCGCCGATGCGCTGGTGGAGGCAGGGCTTGCCGAACCAAAGCCGGCGCGCATGCGCGCCCGGCAGATCTGGGGCTGGATCTACAACCGCGGCGTAACCGACTTCGCCGCGATGACCGACCTTGGAAGGCCGTTGCGCGAGGCGCTGGCGCAGCGTTTCGTCGTCGGCCGGCCGGAGGTGGTGCAGGCGCTGGTGTCGAGCGACGGCACGCGCAAATGGCTGCTGCGCTCGGGCGGCGTGGAGTATGAGGCGGTCTTCATCCCCGATGCCGACCGCGGGACGTTGTGCGTCTCGAGCCAGGTGGGCTGCACGCTCAACTGCCGCTTCTGCCACACCGGCACGATGAAGCTGGTCAGGAACCTGACGGCAGCCGAGATCGTCGGCCAGGTGCTGCTCGCCCGCGACGCGCTCGGCGAATGGCCCCAGTCGGCGCAGCCGACGTTCGAAGGTACTCGCCAGTCCGAGGGGCGGCTTCTCACCAACATCGTGATGATGGGGATGGGCGAGCCGCTCTACAATTTCGAGCAGGTCCGCGATGCGCTCAGGATCGTGATGGATGCCGAGGGCCTCGCGCTCTCCAGGCGGCGGATCACGCTCTCGACCTCGGGCGTGGTGCCGATGATGGCGCGCGCCGGGGAGGAGATCGGAGTCAATCTCGCCGTCTCGCTCCATGCCGTGACCAAGGCGGTGCGCGACGAGATCGTGCCCCTCAACCGCAAATGGGGCATCCCCGAGCTGCTGGAGGCCTGCCAGCGCTATCCGGGTGCCAACAATGCCCGGCGCATCACCTTCGAATATGTGATGCTCGACGGCGTGAACGACAGCGACGCCGATGCCCGCGAACTGGTGCGCCTGATCAAGGCCTACCGGCTTCCGGCGAAGGTGAACCTGATCCCGTTCAACCCCTGGCCCGGCAGCCCCTACGCCTGCTCTCCCGACGCGCGGATCCAGCGGTTTTCCGACATCGTGTTTGCCGCCGGCATTTCCGCGCCGGTCCGCACCCCGCGCGGGCGCGACATCATGGCCGCCTGCGGCCAGCTGAAGTCTGCGTCCGAGAAGCTGTCGCGCGCGGAACTGGACCGGCGGGCCGCGGAGAAGGAAGCCGCCTGGTAGGTGCGCGCCGGCGCCCAGGCATTTGCCTCGCCCGCCCGGGCGGACTATCGCGCCCCCTCCATGGTCGTCACCCGTTTCGCGCCCTCGCCCACCGGCCTTCTTCATGTCGGCAATGTGCGAACGGCACTCCTCAACTGGCTTTTTGCCCGCAAGCACGGCGGGCGCTTCCTGCTGCGGCTCGACGATACCGACACCGCGCGCTCCACCGAGGCCTTTGCCGAGGCCATCCGCGCCGATCTCGCCTGGCTTGGCATGGCGCCCGATGCGGAGGTCCGCCAGTCTGACCGGCTGGCGCGCTACGAGGCGGCGCTCGAGCGGCTCGCGGCCGCCGGGCACGCCTATCGGGCCTATGAGACCCCGGAGGAGCTGGACCTCCGGCGCAAGGTCCAGCTCGCGCGCGGCCTGCCGCCGGTCTACGACCGCGCAGCGCTCCGGCTGACCGAGGAGGACCACGCGCGCCACGCCGCCGAAGGGCGCCGGCCGCACTGGCGCTTCCGGCTTTCGCCCGACCTGCCGCACGCGTGGGACGATCTGGTGCGCGGCCCGTCTCACATCGATCCGGCCTCGCTCTCCGATCCGGTCATCCGTCGCGCCGACGGCTCCTGGCTCTACATGCTGCCCTCCGTCGTCGACGATATCGACATGGGCATCAGCCATGTGATCCGCGGCGAGGACCATGTGACCAACACCGGCATCCAGCTGCAGATGTTCGCAGCGCTGGGCGCCCGGCCTCCGGCGTTCGGCCATGCGGCGCTGCTCGCCGGTGCCGACGGCGCCCTTTCCAAGCGGCTCGGCTCGCTGGGCGTGGCCGATCTGCGCGCGCGGGGGATCGAGCCGCTGGCCGTCAGGGCGCTGCTGGCGCGGCTGGGCACGTCGCTGCCCGTCGAGCCGGTGACCTCGGACGCCCCGCTCATCGAGCGCTTCGAGCTCGCCCATCTCGGCCGCGCAACGGCGCGGTTCGACGAGGCCGAGCTTGCCGCGCTCAACGCGAAGATCCTGCACCAGCTGCCCCATGCAGCCGTCGCGGACCGGCTGACGCTGAGCGAGGCCGAGTGGCTGGCTGTCAGGGCCAATGTCGCAACGATTGCCGAGGCGGAAGCCTGGAAGGCGGTGTTTGCCGGCGAGGTGGGCGGCGCCCCCGATCCGGCCGACGCCGCCTTTCTCGAACGGGCGGCGCGGATCCTCGAGGGGCTCGAGATGGGGCCCGGGACGTGGGGCGAACTCACGGCATCTCTCAGCGCCGAGACCGGCCGCAGGGGCCGCGCGCTGTTCATGCCGCTGCGCCTCGCGCTCACCGGGCGCGACCACGGGCCCGACATGGCCGTGCTGCTGCCGCTGATCGGCCGCGAACGCGCGCTCGCCCGCCTGCGCGCTCAGGCCGCAAACCGGAGCGGATAGCTGCGGAAGAAGGGCGTGCCGCCGCCCTCGGGCGGCCCGGCCTCGGCCAGCCCTTCGCACGCGATGAGCGGGGCGAGCATGGCCGGAAGCAGGGCGCGGTTGACCGCATCGCCCCAGCAGCGGTGCAGCCCCTCGCCCCACAGGCGGTAGGCCTCCCACGGCCGGTCGGTGCGGAACCGCTCCGGCTCGGGCACGGCTGCCCCGTCGTGCATGGCCGACAGCAGCACCGCCAGCACCATCCGCCCCGCCGGCACCTCCTCGGTGCCAAGCCGGGTCGGGCGCGGTGTGCGGCGGTAGAGGAACGGCGTCATCGGGTTGAACCGCAGCGCTTCCCACAGGAAGGGGGCAAGGGCCGCCTCGTCGCCGGCCTGTGCGGCCGCCCGGGCGGCGGCCAGCTGGCCCGGCCAGCGCAGCAGCTCCTGCACCGCAAGGCAGGCGGCCTTGGAAAGGGTGGGAATGGCGCCGATGACGAGGCCGAGGAGGCTGGCGACGAGGCTGTCGGGGTCGGGCGCGGCCCCGGCGCCCTGCCCGCGGGCCATGGCGCGGCCGATGAGCGTCTCGGGGCCCGCGCCGGCCATGCTGGCGCGGATGGCCGCGCGGGTGCGCTCGGCGGCGGCAAGCGCCCCGGCCTCCACCCGCGGATCGGCGCCAAGGTCGGAGAAGAGATAGAAGAAGAGGATCGTCGAATCGGCGATCAGCTGCGCGGGCGTAGCGCTGATCCCGAACCACTCGCATGCCATCCGGGCGGGGATGCGCGCGCTGAGCGCAGGCACGAGGTCGATCCGGGCAGCACCGCCTTCCGCTTCCCGTTCCGCCCCGGCTTCGGCCCGGGCGCGGTCGACGGCGGCCAGGGCTTCTGCCCGCGCCATGGCCGTCACCCGCCCGAGATCCTGCGGGTCCACGAGCGAATCGACGGCCGCGCGCCCGCGCCGATATTCGGGCCCATCCTGCAGCCCGAGAAAGAAGTCGCATCCGCCGGTCAGCGCGCGCATGCGCGGGCCGTAGACCACTTCGAACTCCGCCTCGCGGGCTAGCACCTCGGCCACATCATCGGCGCGGGTGACGATGAGCGTGCCGTCAGCCGGGTAGCAGCGCACGAGGTTCTGCCGGAGCGTGAGCCGCGGGCGGACAAGGCGCAGCACGGCTGCGGCATCGCGCAGCGTGCGGCTGTTGCCGATGACCGCGCGCAGGGCCGCCTCGCGCACCCCCTCGCTGGCGGCAAGGCCGCGCAGCACGCCGGCAAGGCCGGCGATGGCCGGGCCCAGCCGGTCGACTCCCGGCGGCGGCTGCCGCGCGGCGATCGGCCGGATGGGCGGGTCCTCGGGCATCGCCATCTCCTCAGGTCGGGTCCACCATGCCGTCGGCGATCATGCGCAGCGCCGTCATCGAGGGCTGGAAGAAATAGTCGCCGCCGCGCGTTGCAACGAACTGCGGCAGGCCCCCGGCGAGAAAGGGGGGGTTCGTGCGGTCCGCCGCGGAAACCACGAACCGGTCGCCCTTCCGATGCGCGCCGACAATCGGGCAGCTGTCGTTGCCGGCATCGAAGTCGAGCCCGTAGTTCAGCCACTGCTGCTGCACGAACTCGAACTGGCGGAACAGGTCGGCGCAATAGGCGAGGAGCACGATGCCATGTTCGCCGGCCGGATCGTCGCGCCGGCCATAGGGCAGGCCCCGCCGCAGGATCCGGCGCCGGTCGTTCAAGACCGAGCCCATGCGCGCCCCGGGCCTTGCGCTGCGGAACCAGGGGTCGAGCATGTCGCGCGTGTTCGCGCGGCGGATGTGCGCCGTCACCGGGCAGTGCCGTCCGTCCGGGTCGCCGGCGAAGGTGAAGACGGCAAGGAAGCGCCGCTGTTCCTCCGGCTGCATCTGCGCCATGCGCCGGCGGGCCTCCTGCCAGCGCTCCCAGTCCGGGGCATGCACAAGCGGGATGCCGTCGCGCCAGCGCCCGGCCATGCGCGCCATCAGCGTCTCGCGCGCGATCGCGGGGCTTGGAAGCGACCAGAGCCGGGCGAGCTCTTCCGCGCGCGCGGCAATCCAGCTGTCCCAGGCCGCAATGTCCTGGTGCAGCTTGCGCAGCGCGAAGAAGGTGCCGTTGCGGCTGAAATCGAGCGGCAGGCCCATGGTGGCCACCTCCTGCCCCTCGTCGGGCCAGCCGAGGATGAACTCGCCGGTCCGCAGCGGCCGCCACCGGCCCTGCCCGTCGACGGCGCCCTGGCCCTCGGCGCGCAGGCGCGTGGTCGCCTCGTCGTACTGGCCCTCGAACACGGGGTTGGAAATACCGTCGCGGAAGCCGAAGTGCTCGGTCGGCACGAAGCGGTGCGTGCCGTCCGGGGCGGTTTCCGAAAGCGCGGCCATGTCCTGCCAGCGCGGGTTTGCCCCGCGATGGCCCTCGAGGAGACGCACCCGGCCTTCGGTTGCAAGGGCGAGCGCGATCACCTCGTCGGTCAGCCGCCCGAGATCCGGGTGGGGGCCGCCATCCGCTGCCGCGGCCGCATGCAGCAGCACGAGAATGTGGACGCGGCGCGGCGCATCGCGTGCCACGCGCCACACCGGGTCCCAGCCCTCGTGCCCGTCTGCCGGGTCTGGAAGCATCCGGTTGCGGCCGATGTCGTCGCCAAGCACCGGCGCGCGCGCGGCCATGCCGTCGATGAACGGATCGGGCATGGAGCGAAGCGTGCGGGTGGGCACGTCGAGCGCCAAAAGCCCCCAGAAGGTGAAGGCGATGTTGAGCGTCACCACCGGCCGGCGGACCTGGTGCGGAGCCGGCGCCGCGCCCGGTGGCGCCCAGGGGTTCGCGGCAGTCACCTTCGGCAGGAGCCGGGCGAGAAACGCCCGCCCGGCCTCGGAGTCGCGCACAGTGGGGCCCACCTCGAAGAGGAGGATCCGGCCGAAGGGAAAGCCGCGCGGCGAATAGGCGTCGAGGATCCCGCCCTGCAGGTCGCCGCGCTCGAGCTGGACCGGGGCCGAGGTCATCCGCCTTCGCCGGGCGGGCTGAGCAGCGGTGCGGCGAGCGTGCCTCCGTCGGAGCGGATCACACCGGGCTGCTGGCTTGCCGCCGGATCGGTGTCGGCGGGCCTCGTCTCGCCGAGGAAGGCGGCAAAAGCCGCATGGAGCGCCTCCGGCGGGTCGAGCTGGTGGGCCTCGACAAAGGCGGCGAACCGCTGCTGCACGAACAGGGCCTTCAGCACCGAGGGCAGGTCGCTCTCCGGAAAGGGCGGGAAGGGCCTCGCACCCGCACGCGACAGCTCCCCGAGACCGAGCCAGAGGACGAGCAAGGCGGCCGCAAGGCCGATCGCGAGCCACGCCAGCAGGCCGGCCACGCCGGCGAGCAGGCCCGCGGCCACCACGGCAGCCGCTGCCGCGGCCGGACGTGCCGCAAGCCGGGCAAGGCCCGGCCCGCCAAGCGGCGGCTCGCCATCATAGTAGCCGTTGAAGCTCATGGTCGTCTCGATCTGGCCGCGGGCCAGGTAGCGCGCGAAGCTGTGGCCGTCGATGACCGCCTCGAACCCCTCGCAGGCCGAAAAAATGGCGCGCATCTCCTCTCCGGCCACGGCCCAGAGGTGCTCGGCCCAGGATGCAAGCCCGCCATCGGGCGCATCCGTCCGGTCGATGTCGGCCGCAAGCAGGAGCCACGGGCGCGAGAGCACGTCATAGGGGGGCTGGGACTTGAGCGGCCGGCGCAGCACGATGTTGAGGATCGGATCAACCGGCATCCGCCCGCCCCACATCGGCTGGTCGATGACCACAAGCCGCGCAAAATGGGTCCGCCGGCAGCGCGCGAACGGGCTCATGAAACCCGCGGCGTCGGTTTCGGGATTCTGGCGGGCGGTGGGCAGGAGCGCGAGCTCCTCGCGCAGGTGGTGCGACCAGGGGCGCAGGGGCTCGCCCTCCCGGGCCCTGAGGCCGGTGCGCACCGGATAGAGGCCGGTCAGGAACAGGTGGCCGCCGTCGAGCGTCGGCATCAGGCAGCGCCGGTGGCCCGCGCGCCCCAGCGCGCACGCACGCGCTCGATCCGGTTCCGGTCGGCCCTGCGGGTGTCGTTGGAGGCAACGGGGGCAAAGCCGGGCGTGCCGAGATCGTTGTGCACCAGCGCAAGCTCCTGCACCCAGGCCTTTCGGAAGGCCGCCGGCCCCTTCGCATGCGCCTCTGCCAGCCGCAGCACCGCACGCCGGACTCGGAGGGCCGACTTGATGTCGCGCTGGGCGGCTCCGGGAGTGGCATTGTAATAATAATCCGTATCGATCTGGTTGGCGCGAATGTAGGCCTTGAAGGGCGAGATCGGGATCGACTTGGGATACTTGGTGGAAGCCCACCAGAAACTGTCGAGCCCTGAGGGTATTCCATCCGCAAAGGCGTCGATATACTGGTCCCACGTGCCGTTGAAGTTCGAGCAGAACAGCATGTAATCATTGGCGAGCTGCTCCGGGGGCTGGCCGAAATCCGGCCAGCTGCCGCGGCGGATGACCGCCCAGCGCGCGAAGTGGATGATGGAGAGGCCAAGCAGCCCGGCAAGGCGCTGCGGGAAGGCGCGTGCCGCGTGGAACAGGAGCACATTCACCCGGGTGCGCCATGGGCGCATCGGGGTCAACACATTCATCGCATAGGCCTTGCCGGCCACGTTCGACATGGTGCTCTCCCCCTGCGCGCACAGTGGCCTCCGGATCGGCTGCGGTCAATCTCGCGCGCGGCAGGGCTTTCGGCTAACTCGGCCCGGATGGTGATTGATGCTGCCCTTGCTGCGCTCCTTCCGCTCGGGCTCCTGCTCGCTGCGCTGCTCGGGCTCGCGGTGGGCAGCCTCATCGCCACGCTTGCGCTGCGCTGGCCGCGGGGGGAGACGCTTGCCGGCCGCTCCCGCTGCGACAGCTGCGGCGCGAAGCTCGCCGCACGCGATCTGGTGCCGCTTCTCTCCTTCGCGCTGCTGCGCGGCCGGTGCCGGGCCTGTGGTGCGCGGATCGACTGGCGCCAGCCGGCCATCGAGGCGGCAGCGGCCCTTCTTGCGATGATGGCCTGGGCGGCGGCACCCGGGCCCGCGGGCGTGGCGGGCGCGCTGTTCGGCTGGATGCTACTTGCGATGGCGGTGCTCGATGCCGAGCATTTCTGGCTGCCCGACCGGCTGACCCTCCCGTTTCTCGCGCTGGGGCTCGCCCTCGGCCTCGGCGACCTGCCCGAGCGCCTGCTGGGTGCGGGCCTGGGCGTCGGCCTGATGCTGCTGCTGCGCGCAGGCTTCCAGCAGCTTTTCCACCGCGAGGGGCTGGGCCTTGGCGACGTGAAGCTGATGGGCGGGCTTGGGGCATGGTTGAGCTGGAGCAGCCTGCCGCCGTTATGGCTGCTTGCCTCTCTTGTCGGTCTTGGAGCCGCCATGTTCCGTGTTGTCCATGCCCGGCGCACGGGCGGGCCGGTGGCAGCCGCACCAGAGCCCATCCCGTTCGGCGCCTGCCTTGCCGTTGCCGCCTTCCCGCTCTGGCTCCTGCAGTCGGCAGGGCGCTGGTGAGCAGGCGATGTGCCCGGCCGCGCCGCGCACCGCGCGGCCGCCCGATGGGCCCGCCCGATTCCGGCAGCCGCCCGATTCCGGCAGCCGTCCGATTCCGGCAGCCGTTGCAACAAAAGTGCAACACTCCTCCATCAAAGGGCGCCGGTGAGCGCACCGGCCGCCAGGCCCTGCCGCAGGGGCGCGCCCTCCCGGCAGGCTTGACCGCGCGTGGCTTGCGATCGCGTGGCTTGCGATCGCGTGGCTTGAGATGAGGACGATGCCCATCACCCTTTTCGGCCAGCGCCTGCATCTCGGCCACGCCATCCTCGCCCTGATGCTTGCGGCCGCGGCCGTTCTTGCAGCCCGCCTTGTCGTGCTGCTGCGCGCGCCGCTGCCGCCGCTGCCGCCGATTGTCGAGCCGGCGGTCGCCGACCGGGCGCTGCTCGCGCGCCGCGACCCATTCTTTGCCCGGGAGGCCGCCGGCGAAGATCTGCCTGTCACTGCGCTGCCGCTGTCGCTGCACGGGGTGCGCACCGACGCTGCAACCGGCCGCGGCTCGGCCATTATCGGCCTTGCCGATGGACAGCAGGCGGTGTTTGTGGTCGGCGAGGCGGTCACCGAGGGGGTCGCCCTTGCGGCCATCGCCATCGACCATGTGGTGCTCGACCGGGGAGGAACCCGCGAGGCGCTGTGGCTTGCAGATGCAGGTGGACGGGCCGCCGGCGAGGCCTCGCCTCAGCCTCCGCCATTTCCTGCGGCTGGCCCGGACGTGGCAGCGCCGGCGCCGCCCCTGCCGGAGGCGCTCCAGCCCGGCGCCGACGTGCGGGCGGCGCCGGAGGAAGACCAGACACCATGACCGCTGCCCGGCCGCGTGCGGCCCGCCTCGCCGTCCTTTCCCGCCTCGCCCCTGCCTGTCTTGTGGGGCTTGCATCGCTCGCGCTGGCCGTGCCGCCTGCGGCTGCGCAGACGGTGGTGAACCTGCGCGATGCGGATATCCGCGCCTTCATCGACGATGTCGCGCGGGTGACAGGCGTGTCCTTCATCGTCGATCCGCGGGTCCAGGGCCGCGTCTCCGTCGTCTCCGACCGGCCGCTTTCGCGCCAGGGCTATTTCGAGCTGTTTCTCGCGACGCTGCGTGCCAATGGCTTCATCGCCGTGCCGGTGGGCTCGGGCCAGTACCGGATCCAGCCTGCCGAGGCGGGCGCGGGCCCGGCCGAACGCGGCGGCGCGCGCTTTGCCACCGCCATCATCCCGCTCACCAACATCGACGCGCAGTCGGCCATCGATTCCCTGCGCCCGCTTGCCTCGCGCAGCGCCAGCCTGGCTGCCAACCGCGCCGGCAATTCCATTGTCGTGACGGATTTTGCCGACAACATCACCCGGATTCGCGAGGCGTTGCGGCAGATCGACCAGGATCGCGCGGCAACCCGCATCGTCCCCCTGCGCAACGCCGGGCCGACCGAACTGTCGCGCGCGCTCACCCAGCTTCTTGCGCCGCGCCGCGGCGAGGCGGACTCGCGCGCGACCGCCGTGGTCGTGCCCGTCGAAGGCTCGAACGCGGTGATGATCCGCGGCGAGGCCGGGCAGGTGGCCCGCGCCGCCGCGCTCGCCGAGGAGCTGGACCGGCAGGCGGTCGGCGGCCTCGAGACAAGGGTCATCTATCTCGACCATGCCGATGCCGCAGCCATCGTGCCGGTGCTGCAGACGCTTGTCGGCCAGGCGGTCACCCAGGGGCTGCCGCAGGGCCCGGGCGGCGGCGCGCCCGAACTGCGCCGGGCCGGGGCGCGCGCGCAGGAGGGCGGCCAGCCGGCCGCTCCGCCGCCGACCCCGGGGGCAGCCGACCTCGGGGTCGCGGCCGGCCAGCCGCGCCGGGCGGTGATCGCCCGCTACGAGGGCGCCAATGCGGTGGTGATTTCCGCCCCGCGCGAGCTCATGCGCGATCTCGGCGAGGTGGTCCGCCAGCTCGACCGACAGCGCCAGCAGATCCAGGTCGAGGCGATCATCGTCGAGATTTCCGATACCGCTGCGCGCCAGCTGGGCGTGCAGTTCCTCTTCTCGGGCACGAACCCCGGGTCCATCCCCTTCTTTGCCACCAATTATTCCAACGCGGTGCCCAACATCCTCGCGGTCGCCGGCGCGGTTGCCGCCCAGCGCGGCGTGATCGAGGGGCCGCTTGCCAATGCCTTCGAGACGGCAGCCGCCAATGCCCTTCTCGGCCCCAACCGCCCGCTCGGCGGCACCGGCGGCTATGGCGGCGGCATCGGCTCCAGCGCCGTCTTCGGCTTCGTGATCAACGCCGTGCAGAGCGATGCGGCCTCGAACATCCTCTCGACCCCGTCGGTCCTCACCCTCGACAACCAGCCGGCGCGGATCCTCGTGGGCCAGGAGATTCCGGTGACGACCGGCGAGGCGCTGGGCCAGAATCTCGAGAACAGCTTCCGCACCGTGCAGCGGCAGGACGTGGGCATCCAGCTCGCGGTCAAGCCGCAGATCACCCAGGGCGGCAACATCCGCCTCGACATCAAGCAGACCGTCTCGTCGATCGCCAACATCGTCGACCGCGACTTCGTGCTCAACAAGCGCGAGATCGAGACCTCGGTCACGGTCGGCAACGGGGAGATTGTCGCCCTCGGCGGCCTGCTCGACGAGAACGAGCAGCGGCGGCTCGAAAAGGTGCCCGGGCTTGGCGACATCCCGGGCGTTGGCGAGCTGTTCCGCTCGCGCACCCGCCAGCGGCAGAAGACCAATCTCATGGTGTTCATCCGGCCCAGCATCGTTGAGTCCCGCGAGCAGGCGGCCGAGCTGACGGCTGGCCGCTGGGATGGCATCCGCACCGAGCAGGAGGCGCGCGCCGGCTTTTCCGCGCTTGACGCGCTCGCCTACCAGTATCTGCGCGCCGCGCCGCCCGACCGGCCCCGCCCCTTCCCGCCGCCCGAGGCCCCCTGAGCGATGGAGACGCCGCCCTTTCTGCGCCGCCAGGGCGAGGCGCCAGACCCTTCCCTCGCGCGCGTGCCGCCCGCCCGGCCGCTGCCCTATGCCTTCGCCAGGCGGGCCGGCGTGCTCCTCCTGCCCGACGAGCCGGGGATCGTTGCGCTTTCGCCTTCGGCCACCGCAGCGGGCATCGTCGAGGCGCGCCGGGTGGCCGGCCGGCCGCTCAGGCCACGGCCGCTCTCGGCAGAGGCCTTCGACCGGCTGCTTTCCGAGACCTATGCGATGGACGGGCTTTCGGCGGCCGCCGATGCTGCAGCAAGCGCGCCGCTTGCGGATCTCGCAGCCGATACCGCCGACCTCCTCGACAATGACGATGCCGCACCTGTCATCCGGCTGATCAATGCGATCGTGGCCCAGGCGGTGCAGCAGGGGGCCTCCGACATCCACATGGAGCCGGGCGAGCAGGGCATGGTGGTGCGGCTGCGGCGCGACGGGGTGATGGAGGAGGCGGTGCGGCTCCAGCCGGAGCTCGCGCCGATGGTTGTCTCGCGCGTCAAGGTGATGGCGCGGCTCGACATCGCGGAGAAGCGGCTGCCGCAGGATGGCCGCATCTCGCTGCAGCTCGGCGCCCGCCAGCTCGACGTGCGCGTCTCGACCCTGCCGGCGCGCGGCGGCGAGCGGGTGGTGATGCGCATCCTCGACCAGTCAGCCGTGGCCCTGTCGCTTGCCGACCTCGGCCTCGACGAGCCGACCATGGCGCGGCTGGTCGAGGCGCTCTCCCAGCCAAACGGCATGGTGCTGGTGACAGGCCCGACGGGTGCGGGCAAGACCACTACCCTCTACGCCGCGCTGCGGCTCCTGAACGATGGCAGGCGCAACATCCTGACTGTCGAGGACCCGGTCGAATATGCGGTCGCCGGCGTGGGCCAGACGCAGGTCGACCCGCGCGTCGGGCTCAGCTTCGCAGCCGGGCTCCGCGCCATCCTGCGGCAGGACCCGGACGTGGTGCTCGTGGGCGAGATCCGCGACCGGGAGACGGCCGAGATCGCCGTGCAGGCGGCGCTTACCGGGCATCTCGTGCTCTCGACAGTGCACGCCAACTCGGCTGCTGGCGCGATCACCCGGCTGCGCGATTTCGGGGTCGAGCCGTTCCTGATCGCCGCCACCCTGCGCGCCGTGGTGGCGCAACGCCTCGTGCGGCTGGTGTGCGGCGCCTGCGCCGGGTCGGAAGCGCTCGCCGCGCCGCTCGCACAGCGGCTCGGCCTCGCGCCAGGCCTTCTGGTGGCTGCGGCGCACGGCTGCCCCGCCTGCCGCATGACCGGCTTTTCCGGCCGGCAGGGTCTTTTCGAGCTCATCGCCATCGATGGCGAGGTGCGGGCGCTGGTGAACGAGGGCGCATCCGAAGCGCGGATCGAGGCAGCGGGCCTCACCCGGTCGCTCGCGGAGTCGGCCCGGGCGCTGGTGGTCCAGCGGCGGACCACGCCCACGGAAGTGGTCTCGCTGTTCCAGCGCGACGCCGGCCGGGCTTTGGCGGCCGAATGAGGGCGGCCGGATGAGGGCGGCCGGATGAGGGGAAGGCCGTGAACGCGCCACTCCGCCTGCCGCCGCAGCGCAGGGCGCCTGCGCCGCGCCGGCCGCCGCGCCTTTCGCCTCAGCGCCGCGCGGTGATGGTGCGCCAGCTCGCCACGCTCGCTGCGGTGATGCCCATCTCCGATGCGGTGGCAACGCTTGCCCGGCAGGAGGGCGACCGCGCCGAAAAGGCCGTCCTTGCCGCCACGCACCGGGCGCTCCAGGCCGGAAGCCCGCTTGCCCGCGCGCTTCCCGCCGAGGCGTTCCCGGCGCATGTGCGCGGCACGGTGGCAGCCGGCGAACAGTCTGGCCGGCTGGCGCTGCTCCTCGCCCGGCTGGCCGACACGCTCGAGGCCGAGGTCTCGCTTCGCTCGCGGCTGCTCGCCGCGCTTGCCTATCCTGCGCTGCTGCTCGTGGTCGCAGGCGGCGTGATCGCGGCCATGCTGGTGTTCGTGGTGCCCGGCATTGCCGAACAGCTGACAGGCTCCGGCCAGCCGCTTCCCCTCATCACCCGCGCGGTGCTGGCCGCATCCGCCTTTCTCGGCGCGTGGGGGCTCCCGATCCTTCTTCTCATGCTGCTTGCCGCCGGCCTGCTGTGGCTGCTGCTGCAGGCGCCTGCGCGGCGGGCGCGCTTCGATGCCGCCCTGCTCAGGGTGCCGGGGCTCGGCCCCTGGCTCGCCGCGGTGGAGGCCGTGCGCTGGTCGCGCCTTCTCGGCACGATGGCCGGAGCCGGGCTGCCGCTCGCCGAGGCGCTGGAGCTGACCGCACCCACGCTCGGCAACGCCGCCTGGCGGGAGGGGACGCAGGCGATCGCCCTGCGCGTGCGCTCGGGCGCCTCGCTGTCGTCGGGGCTTGGCCTGCTGCCGTGCGCACCGCCGCTCCTGCTGTCGCTGGCGCGCTCGGGGGAGGCCTCCGGCCGGCTCGCGCCGCTGCTCGAAGGCGCGGCCGTCACGCTCGACCAGCAGCTGGCGGACCGCAGCCGCGCCGTGCTCGCGCTCGCCGAGCCGCTCATCATCGTGGTGATGGGCGGGATCGTCGGCCTCATCATCGTCGCCGTGCTCCTGCCCATCCTGCAGCTCAACCAGCTTGCCGCCGGAGCCCCCCTGCCATGACACCCCCCCGCACGACGATCGCCCGCCGCCCGCGCCGGCCCGAGGCCGGCTTCACCCTGGTCGAGCTGCTCGTGGTCCTCGCCATCATCGGCCTGCTCACCACGCTCGTGGTGGTGAACGTGCTGCCCGCCCAGGGCCGCGCACAGCAGCAGAAGGCGCGCGCCGACATCGCCCTGATCGAGCAGGGCCTGCAGATGTGGCGGATCGAGACGGGCCGCTATCCCACCACCGAAGAGGGGCTCGCGGTGTTGACCGCCCCCGGCACCATGGGCGCAGCGCTCGCCCGCCTGCCCGATGACCCGTGGGGCCGGCCCTATCTCTACCGCAGCCCCGGTCTCGACAACCGCCCCTATGACATCTGGAGCTATGGCGCCGATGGCGAGGAGGGCGGCGATGGCGAGGCGGCCGACATCCTGAGCTGGGAGCGCTGAGGCGATGGGCGCGGCCACACCATGGTGCCGGGCGCGCGGCGGCATCGGGCCCCGCGCGCGCGAGCGGGGCTTCACCCTTGTCGAGATGCTGGTGGCCATGCTGCTGCTCGCACTCGTGGGGCTGGCGCTGGTCCGGTTCCAGACCTTCCAGCTCGAGAGCGCCGCGCGGCTTTCCGTGGCATCGCTTGCCCGGATCGAGGCCGACAATCTGGCGGTTTCCCTTGCGGTCAGCCCCGCCGCGCCCGCGGAGGCGGCCTCGGGCACCAGCGTGAACGGCGGGCGGACCTTCCACTGGCGCGTGCGCGCCGAACGCCTGCCAGACCCGAGGCTCGCCCGGATGGTCCTCCTCTCGGTCGAGGTTGCGCTCGACGAGGCGGGCCCGGCGCTTGCCACCGCAAGCGTGCTGAGGCCGGCATGAGGCGCGGCCCCGCAGCGGCGGGCGAGCATGGCTTCACGCTCGTCGAGATGCTGGTGGCGCTTGCCATCTTCGGGATTGTCGCGGCGGTCGGCGTCGCACTTGCCGGCAGCGCGCTCGGCGCCGTTGCCCGCTCGGAGGCCATGCTCGGCGAGGCCTCGGCCATCGAGCGCACGCGCATCGCGCTTGCCGCCGATCTCGGCCAGGCCGCGCCCCGTGTCAGCCTCGGCTCGGGGCAGGATCCGCTGCCCGCCTTCCTGCTCGGGCCCGAGGGGTTCGTGCTTGTCCGCCGCGGGGCGCGAGGGCTCAGCCCCGCGGTGCAGAAGATCGCCTGGGGTTTCGATGGCAGCCGCCTCATGCGCCAGACCTTCACCCGCGTGGATGGCGGCGCGCCCGGCCCGGCCGAGGTGATGCTGGAGGGCGTGCGCGAGGTCCGGATCAGGGTTGCCGGCGAGGCCGGCTGGGTGGATGCCTGGCTTCCCGCCCAGCCCGAGGCGCTGCCGCGCGCGCTGGAGCTGACGCTGGTGACCGACCGCGGCGCGCCGCTGGTGCTGCGCTTCCTGGTGGCGGCATGAGCGGGCGCCGGTTGCGCATGCGGCGTGCCGAGCGCGGGGCGGCCCTCCTTGCCGTGCTCGGCCTCGTGGTGCTGCTCGGCGGGCTTGCAACCGTCGGCCTGTCGCGACTCGGCGCTGCGACCGACCTGTCCCACGCTGCGCGCGCCGGTGCCGCGGCCCGCATGGCGGCAAGCGCAGGGATTGCGGCCGCGCAGGCGCTCGCCCTGCCCAAGCGGGCCGCTGCGCGCACCGATCCTGCCACATGGGGGCAGCCGGAGTGGCTCGATCTGGGGGGCGCCACGGCCGA
This sequence comes from uncultured Sphingomonadaceae bacterium, assembly GCA_937995515.1. Classification (GTDB taxonomy): domain Bacteria; phylum Pseudomonadota; class Alphaproteobacteria; order Sphingomonadales; family Sphingomonadaceae; genus Thermaurantiacus. The sequence continues at coordinate 24,560 of CALKJZ010000025.1, forward strand.
GATCCGCTTTGCCGAGGCGCCCAACTGCTTCAACCTCAACAGCCTCGCCCAGCGCCGGGAGGGCCGCGCCGGCGATCCCGAGCCGATGCGCGCGGGCGGTGCAGACTTTGCCCGCCTGTTGCGTGCAGCTGGCCTCGGGCTGATCGAGGCCGAGGCGCTCGGGCGCAGGACGGCGGCGATGGTGGGCGGGCGCGGCGTGCTTCTGGCCGACCCCAGCGAATGGCTGGAGGTGCCCGGGGTGACACCCGAGCTCTACGCGCGCGTCGCACCGCTCCTCTGCGCCCTGCCCAACCGGGATCCCATGCCGCTCAACGTGCAGCGCCTGTCGCGTCGCGACCTGCCGATCCTCGCCGGGCTCGGCTTCGACGAGGCGCGCGCGCGCGCGGCGCTTGCGGGCCAGCCCGGCGGCTTCTCGAGCGTCAGCCGGTTCTGGCAGGCCATGGGCACGTCGGAGGGCGAGACCGAGGCGGCCGCCGCGGCAGGGGTCTCGAGCCGCTATGTCGAGGTGCACGTGATCGGGCGGGCCATGGGTGCCGAGGCGCATCGGCTTGTGCTGCTCGACTCCGCAGCCCAGCCCGCCCGGGTGGTCGCCGCAAGGTGGCTCGTGCCGCCCGCACAGGGGTCGGGCGCATGAGCCGGGTGCTCCTCGCCCGCGGCGGAGCCTTTGCGCCCATCGCCGATTCCGGCGGGCCGCTTTTCGTCGCGCTTGCCGGCGAGGATGTCGCCGTGCACCGGCTGGTGCTCGCCGAAACCGGCGCGCGGGCGCGCCGCGACGAGCTGGCGATGAAGCTTGCCGATCTCGCCGCCGGCGATCCCTCGCTGCTGCATGTCGCCACATCGCAGCCCGACGACGATGGCGCGCTCTGGGTGGCGCTGATGGAGCCGGAGCGCATGGAGGCGGCAATCGCAGCCATTGCCGCCGAGGGGCTCGATCCGCAGGCGGTGGTGCCGGCTGCGCTCCTCCTTCCGGAACCGGAGCCGGGGGCGGTGGCAACCGCAAGCGCCGACTCGCTCGTGCTGGTGCGCAGCGGGGCGGTGGCGGCGGCGGTCGAGCCGGAGCTGGCGCCGCACCTCGCCGCCGGGCTGAGCCTGCCGGCGCCGCGCCCGCTTGCCGAGCTGCTGCGCGCCCGCCCGCCTGCGGACGTGCCGCTCGACCTGCGGCAGGGCCGGTTTGCGCCGCCGGTGCGCTGGTGGGCCAGCCGCGGGTGGCAGGCGACAGCCGGGCTTCTTGCAATCCTGCTCCTGCTGCTCGCGCTGGCCCCGCTCGGTGTCGAGCGGCTGCGCAGCCAGCGGATCGAGGCGGCCTATGACGAGGCAACGCGCGCGATGGCAGCCCGGGCGCTCGGGAAGACCTTTCCCTCGGCCGAGGCGGCGGCAGCCGCCCTTGCGCTCGCCCGGCGCACGGCCGAGGGCAGCGGGGTGGCGTCCCGTCTCTCCGCCCTCGTCGAGGCGCTCGAGGCGCACCCCGACGTCCGCCTCGAAGCATTGGGGCTTGCCCCCGGCGCGCCCCTGGCCGTGACGCTGGACGGCCCGGCCGATGCACAGAATGCGCTTGCGGCAAGGCTTGCGGCCGGCCCGTTCGAAGCCGTGCAGCAGGGGCGCCGGCTGACGCTCGGCGCGCCGCGGCTGCCCCCGCCCCGGCCGGGCGCCCCGGATGGCGTGCGCGCGGCCGAACAGCGGTTTCTTGCCGCGCGGGGCGATTCCGCCTTTCTTGCGCGCACGCCGAGGGCCGTGCCGGATCCGGCGCCGCTTGCGGCGCATGTCTCCGGCCGGCTGCAGGAAGCCGGCCTTGCCGAGCGGCCGGAGCTGCGCCCCGACGGGGCAGTTGCCGTCGCAATCCCGGCCGTTCGCAGCGCCGTGCTCATGCCGCTCCTTGCCGATCTCGAGGCGCGCGGCATCCGGTTTTCCGCCCTGTCCATCACCCGCAACCCGGACCGCACGCTGGCTGCCCGGTTCGTCCTGCGGGAGAATGTCGCAAGGGAGATGCCCGGATGATCGCGCTTGCCATCGCCGCGCTTGCGGCCTCGGCGCTCAACCTCGGCGAGCTGCCGCCGCAGAAGCTCGAGCCCGGCCGCTGTGTCACCTTCCTCTGGGCGCGCACCAGCCCGCCGCGGCGGGTGGCCATGCTGAGCGAGGCGCCCCAGCGCCTGCGCGTCGTGCACCGGGGCCGGGTGGTCGATCTTTCGCCCGGGGCCGAGTTCATGACCTTCGGCTCCGGCGAGCTTCTCATCACGCTCACCGTCGAGCTGATGGACCGTGGCGGCGCGAGCGTCGCCGAGGGCGCGCTGCGGCTGGAAGAGCCGGGCAAGGATGTGATCGTGGTGCCCGTCGCGGGCCTTAGGGCCTGCCAGTAGCGGCTGCATCGGCGGCAAGCAGCGCCCGCAGGGCGGCCACGAGCGCCAGCGGCTGGTCGGCCATCACATGGTGGCCGGCTTCGGGCAGCGGCACCAGCGGCGTGCCCGGCGGCAGGCGGCGGGCCATGTCGGCCACCAGCGCCCCGGGCATGAGGCTCGAGCGTTCGCCCCACATCAGGGCGACAGGGCATTGCGGCGCACGCAGCGGGTCGCTGCCGTCGCGCGCCTCGAAGCTCTGCCAGAGCTTCGGGTCGAAGCGCCACACCCATCCCCCCTCCACCTGCCGGAGCGAATGGCGGGCAAGGAAATCGGTGATGAAGAGGTTGGCGCAGGGCTGCACGGGCGCAAAGCGGAACCGGGCGAGGGCCTCCGTTCGCGTGGGATAGACGCGGTGCGGCCGCGGTGCCCCGCGGCCCGCGCGCGGCCGCGGCTCGGGGCGGAAGGGCGTGTCGAGGATGATCGCCCGGCGGAGCGGCGTGCCGGCCCGGCCGGCCAGCGCCATCATCGGAAAGCCGCCGAAGCTGTGCCCCACGGCATGGAAGGACGGGCCGAGACCAGCAGCCTCGGCAACTGCCAGCGCCTCGGCGACAAAGAGATCGATCGTGTAGCGCGCCCGGTGGTCCGACCCGCCCATGCCGCTCCACGACAAGGCGGCGACCCGGTGGGTCGGGGCCAGAAAGGGCGCGATGAACCGCCACCAGTCGGCGTGGGCGCCATTGCCGTGCAGCAGCAGGAGTCCCGGCCGTCCGCGCTCACCCCAGGCGAGCCATTCGATGGCCGCGCCCTCCACCACCACCTCAGCCCGCTCGTGGGGGGCGGCAACGGCCGCGTCGAACCAGGCCGGCGCCGGCGGCGCGGCCCCGCCGAGGTGCGAAAGCGGCGCGGTGAGGTGGAGATCGTCGCCGGCGTCAGCCATAGGGCCGGTCGGGCCACCAGGGGACAAAATCGGGCATGTCGGCCGAAACCCGGTCGGCAAAGCGGGCCGGGCGCTTCTCGAGGAAGCTCATCACCCCCTCCTTTGCATCGGCCGAGCGCCCGCGCGCCCAGATGGCGCGGCTGTCGATCCTGTGTGCCTCCATCGGATGGTCGGCGCCGAGCATCCGCCAGAGCATCTGCCGGGTGAGCGCAACCGAGACGGGGGCCGCGTTGTCGGCGATCTCGCGCGCGAGCGCCGTGGCGGCCGGGAGCAGCTCGGCCGGCGGCACCACGCGGGCGACAAGCCCACCGGCGTGCGCCTCTGCGGCATCGAAGACGCGGCCCGTCATGCACCATTCGAGCGCGCGCGAGATGCCGACGATGCGCGGCAGGAACCACGAGGAGGCTGCCTCGGGCACGATGCCGCGCCGCGCGAACACGAAGCCGAAGCGTGCGTCGCTCGAGGCGATGCGCACGTCCATCGGCAGCTGCATGGTGGCGCCCACCCCCACCGCCGGGCCGTTGACCGCTGCGATCACCGGCTTCAGGCTTTCGAAGATCCTGAGGGTCACCCGCCCGCCTCCGTCGCGCACGGCCTCGTTTGCATAGTCCACCCGGCCATCAGGGCCGACCGGGCTGCCATGCCCTGCGCGCGAGGATTCGGCATCGCTCCGGGCGGCATAATCGAAGGTCTTCGCGCCTTCCGACAGGTCGGCGCCCGCGCAGAAGGCCCGCCCGGCGCCGGTTACGATCACCGCACGCACCCGGTCGTCGGCATCTGTTGCGTCAAAGGCTTCGATCAGCTCGTGCATCATGCGCCCGGTAAAGGCGTTCAGCCTGTCCGGCCGGCTGAGGGTGATGGTGGCGATTGCCCCGTCGATCTCGAGGCGGATGGTTGAAAAGTCGTGGCTCATGCCGCACCTCCCGCCCCGTCCTGCCCCGGCGGGCCGGGCTTTGCGCCTCACACTCTTGGGAAGACCGGCCCCGGCCCGTGTGCAGCCCCGGCCTCGGCCGCCGGCCCGCGCGCAGGCTCAGGGCAGAAGGATGGTCGAGCCCACGGTCTTTCGCGCCTCGAGGTCGCGGTGGCAGGCAATTGCCTCGCCAAGCGGATAGCGCTGGCCGATCGTCACCCGAAGCTGGCCTCCCGTGAGCATCGCCAGCGCGCGCGCCGCGCCGGCCTCGAAGTCGGCCGGCTCGGCATAATAGTCGAACAGCGTCGGGCGGGTGGTGAACAGCGACCCCTTCTGCGCGAGGATCCCGAAGTCCACCGGCCCGATCGGGCCCGAGGCATTGCCGAAACTGATGTGGAGGCCGCGGCGGCGCAGCGAATCGATCGCCTGCGTGAAGGTGGCCTTGCCCACGCCGTCGATCACCACGTCGACGCCCCCGCCGGAGATCTCCCGCACCCGTGCCGGCATGTCGGCATAGCCCAGCACATGGTCGGCGCCGGCCTCTGCGGCTTTTGCCTCCTTGCCCGGCGAGACGACGCCGATGACACTGGCGCCCACCGCCTTCAGCCACTGCACCAGCAGCAACCCCACGCCGCCGGCGGCAGCTGTCACCAGCACCCACTGGCCCGGGCGGACGCGCGCACAGCGCTCGACGAGGAACTCCACGGTGCAGGCCTTGAGCCACGCGGCGGCTGCGGTTTCGTCGTCGAGCGAGTGAGGCAGCTTTACCACCGCCATCGCCGCCACGCGCCGGTGGCTGGCATAGCTTCCTGTGGTGGCCGCGAAATAGACCACCCGGTCGCCCGGCGCGAGGCCCTCAACCCCTTCGCCCACGGCCTCGACGACGCCTGCGGCCTCCAGCCCGAGGCCGAACGGCGTAGCCAGCGGGTAGATGCCGGCGCGGTGGTAGGTGTCGATCATGTTCACCCCGATCGCCGTATGGCGGACGAGCACCTCGCCCGCGCCGGGCGGGCCTGCCTCGAACGGCTGAAGACGCATCACCTCCGGCCCGCCGGGAGCCTCCACCACGATCTTCTGCATCCGTGCCTTCCTCGGGATCTTGACTGTTGCCGGCAACAACGCCCCTTGCCCAATCGCGGCCGTCGCGCAAAGACGATAAAGACGATAAAGACGATAAGGCGAGGCGAGGCAGGGCGAAAGGCCCGCGGGAGACCCGGGGAGGCACGGCATGGACGAGGTGGATTTCGTGATCGTGGGCGCGGGCTCGGCCGGCTGTGTGCTCGCCGCGCGCCTGTCGGAGGATCCGGGCACGCGCGTTGCGCTTCTCGAGGCGGGCGGCGAGACCGAGGCCACCATGGTGACCATGCCTGCCGGCATCACCGAGCTTCTGCCGCCGGAGAAGCCCAACCCGTTCAACTGGGGTTTCTGGACAGTGCCGCAGCGCCACATGCACGGCCGCCGCCTGTTCTGGCCGCGCGGCCGCGGCCTCGGCGGATCGTCGGCCATCAACGGCATGGTCTACATCCGCGGCCACCCGACGGATTATGACCGGTGGGCGCAGATCGGCTGCACCGGCTGGAGCTGGGACGACGTGCTGCCCTATTTCCGCAAGGCCGAACATTCCGAGCGCGGCGAGGACGCATTCCACGGTGTGGGTGGCCCGCTCAATACCCGCCAGCGCATGTTGCCGCATCCGCTCAACGAGGCGTTCCTCGAGGCGTGCCGCGAGGCCGGCCACCCGCTGACCGCGGATTTCAACGGGCCGCAGCCGGAGGGCGCGGGCATCTATGATTCGACCACGAGGGGCGGCGAGCGCTGGTCTGCCGCGCGCGCCTATCTGTCGCCCCCGGTGCGCCGCCGGCCCAATCTTGCCATCCACGCCCATGCGCTTGCGCACCGTGTCCTGCTCGATGGCGGGCGGGCGGTCGGCGTCGCCTTCCGCCAGGGCCCCGCGATCCGCACCATCCGCGCCCGCACCACCATCCTCGCCGGCGGCGCGATCGCCTCGCCGCAGCTCCTGATGCTCTCGGGGATTGGCCCGGCCGCGCACCTGCGCGCCATGGGCCTGCCCGTGGTGGCAGACCGGGGCGATGTCGGCGCGAACCTGCAGGACCATCTGGATGTGCTCGTGCAGTGGCGGTGCAACGCGCCGATCACGCTCAACGGCAATGCCCGGCTTGCAACCAAGCTCGCCGCCGGTGTCCAGTGGATGGCCCGCCGCGAGGGCAATGCCAGCCACGTGCCCACCGCCTGCGGCGCCTTCCTCCCGAGCCGCGAGGGCCTCGCCGCTCCCGACATCCAGATCCACTTCATGCCGGTCAAGGGGCACGCCCACGGCGTGGGCGGGGTCTCGCCCGAGCATGGCTATTCCATGCACGTCTGCCACCTGCGGCCCGAAAGCCGCGGCACCATCCGCCTCGCCTCGCCCGACCCGGCCGCAGCTCCGGCGATCGACCCGAACTATCTCGACTCGCCGGCAGACATGGAGGCGATGGTCAGCGGCATCGAGCTGGCCCGCGCCATCGGTCGCCAGCCTTCGCTCAACCGCTACAACGCGGGCGAGACCTGGCCTGGCGAGGGCGTGCCGGCCGAGGCGCTCCCCGACATGATCCGCGCCTGGGGGGAGACGATCTACCACCCGGTGGGCACCTGCCGCATGGGCCCGGATCCGGATTCGGTCGTCACCCCCGAGCTCCGGGTGCGCAAGGTGGAGGGGTTGATGGTGGTCGATGCCTCGGTGATGCCATTCGTCGTCTCGGGCAACACCAACGCGCCCACGATCATGATCGCGGAGAAGGCCGCCGACATGATCCGCGCGGCTCGCAAGGAGGCGCGGCCGAAGGCGAAGGCCGCGTGAGCGGCACGCCTTTTGCCATCCCGGTCAACGAGGAGGAATGCGCCTTCATCGCCGGGCGCGTGGCCGCGTTCCGCTTCTTCGAGGAGCCGGCGGGCCATCGCTGGGAGCATGGCGCCAACCGGGCCTACATGGAGCGGCTGCGCGACCGGTGGCTGCACGGGTTCGACTGGCCGGCGGCCGTTGCCCGCATGAACCGCCTGCCGCACCTGCAGGTCGAGGTGGAGCCGGGCTTCTGCCTCCACTGCGTCCACCTGCGCTCCCAGCGCGCGGATGCTGTGCCGCTTCTCATCATGCACGGCTGGCCCGGCTCGATCCTCGAGTTCGACGCGCTCTACGAGCGGCTTGCCGCACCGGAAGACGCGCACGCGCCCGCCTTCCATGTTGTCGCCCCCTCGATCCCCGGCTACGCTTGGTCCGACAAGCCGGCCGCGCCGATCGGTCCACGCGCGGTCGGCAGGCTTTACGCGCGCCTCATGGCCGCACTCGGCTATGAGCGCTTTCTCGCCCAGGGCGGGGACTGGGGCTCGGTGATCGGCGGCTGGATGGGGCTCGACTGCCCCGCGCTCCTCGGCCTGCACCTGAACGGTTTCGGCCTTCGCCCGGCCGACATGCGGCCCACCACCGATGCCGAGCGCAAATGGCTCGCATGGGCCCGGGCCATCCGCATGACCGAGACGGGCTACCTCGCCCTCCAGGCCACCAAGCCGCAGTCGCTTGCCTATGCGATGATGGACAGCCCGATGGGGGTCGCGGCGTGGTTCGCGGAAAAATACTGCGGCTGGTCGGATACGGCCGCAACCGTCGTCGAGCCGCCGTTCCCGCTCGATGCGCTGCTTGCTACCATCATGATCTACCTGACGACGCGCAGCTTCGCCACGGCCACCTGGCTCTACCGCGGCATGGCGCTTGAAGGGGGGTTCACCATCCCCGAGGGGCGGCGCATCGAGGTGCCGACCGCGGTTGCCGCCTTCCCGCACGACCTTCTCGCCTTTCCGCCGCGGCCGATGGTCGAGCGCGGCTACCGCGTGGCCCGCTGGACCGCCTTTGCGAAAGGCGGGCATTTTGCAGGCCTCGAATGCCCGGAAGAGCTGCTCGAGGACCTGCGCGGCTTTGCGGCGAGCCTTGCAGTGATGCCGGGCCCATCCTGACCGGAGGCCCTCGCGGCGTTGCGGCCCGCCTCGGCTGAGCCGGAACAGGAGCCGTGCGCCGCCGCCTCCGGCGCGGCGCTGCCGCGCGCGCCTGCCAGACGTGGCGCACAGGGAGGCCGGCCGGAGCAGCTGGCAGCCGCTGCCGCTCGCGCGCGCCTGCCAGACGTGGCAGGGCCCGTCCGCGCAACCCGCCCCCTCCGGTGCCGGCGCGATGCGCGCGATCGCGCCTTCTGCGCGACTGGCCCTTCCGGCCGGTTCCACGCTGCTCGCCTTCGGGCCGCCCCTTGTGCGGCTTGCCGATGTCCAGCCGGCCGCCTCGGCCTTCTGGCGCATGGCGCTCGCCGCGCTGCTCATGCTTGCCTTTGCCTTCTGGCCCCGGCCGTGCGCACGCCCCTCGCATGCCGGGCTGCCGCGTGCCGGGCTGTCATGGCGGCCCGGCCGGCTCGCCAGGCTGTTCTTCGCGCTCGAGCGTCTTTTCTGGCACGCCGGGATCCTGCGCACGACACCCGGAAATGCCGCCCTGTTTGCCAACACCACGGCGTCCATGCTCGCCGGCTGGGGCATGGCAAGGCTTGGCGAGCGGCCCAACCGTCGAGGCGCGCTGGCGCTTGCGCTCGGCCTTTCGGGCGCGCGCCTGCTGCTTGCCGTCTCGGCCGACATCTCGCCGCAGAACCTCGCCGGCGATCTCCTGAGCCTTGCCGCGGCGGCCTTCTGTCTCCTCTGGCTGGTGGTAATGCGCATGCGCCACGCCGCGCAGGCGCCGGTCGTGCGTGCGCTGGCAACGCTTGCCGGCGCGATCGTCCTCCTTCCGGTCGCGCTCTGTTCCGGGGGGCCGTTCTGGCCGCAGGACTGGCGGCCGGTCGTCGCACTCGCGCTCACCCGCCAGGTGCTGGGCCACGGTCTCATCATCCTCGCCTCCGGCCGCCTGCCGGCCAGCGTGCTGGGCCTTGGGCTGCTCGTGCAGCCGGTTGCAAGCGCGGCGGCTGGCTGGGCCGGGTTCGGCGAGGCGCTGCGGCCGCTGCAGGCGCCGGGCGGCCTGATGGTGCTCGCCGGCCTTGGCCTCGTGCGACGCGGACCGGCTTGGCAAGGCCCGGCTTCGGGCCTAGCTGGGCCGGATGGATCGCCGCACCTTCGTGAAAGCGTCTGCCTTGACCATGCTTGCTGCCAGCACTGCGCTTCCGGCCATGCCGTCCGCCCCGCCGGTTGCCCGCCGTGGGGACTGGGTGACACAGATGCACGGCCTCACCGTGCCCGACCCCTACCGATGGCTGCGCGACCCGGCCTTCCCGAAGGTGGAGGACCGGGAGATCCTCGCCTATCTCGAGGCCGAAAACGCCTGGTTCGAACGGGAGATGGCCCCCCAGTCGATGCTGGTCGAAGCGCTGTTCGAGCAGCTCAAAGGCCAGATCCGGGAGGATGACGAAAGCGTGCCGGTGCCCGACGGCGCCCATGAGGTCTGGTGGAAGTTCGAGCCGGGCGCACAATACCGGCAATGGTGGTGGCGCCCGCGCGGGAGACCGGATCTCGCGCGCGTGATCCTCTCGGAACCCGAGCTGGCAGAGGGCCGCAGCTATTTCCGGCTCGGCACCTTCCAGATCTCGCCCGACGGCCGGCTGCTCGCCTACAGTTTCGATGCCAGTGGCGACGAGCGCTTCGAGCTGCGCGTGCGCGACCTTGCAAGCGGCCGCGACATCCGGACCGTTGCCCCGGATTCGCTGGGACCGGTCGGCTGGCTCTGGGATTCCTCGGGTCTTGTCTGGGCGCAGACCTCCGAGCAGTGGCGGCCCGACCGGGTGCGCCTCCACCGGCTCGGCGCGCCTGCCGGCCAAGACCCGGTGCTCTACCAGGAGCCCGAGGATTTTTTCATTTCCGTCTCCACGAGCCAGGACCGTCGGTGGATTTTCGTGAACGCCGCCCAGTCCGAGACGCGCGAGGTGCACCTCATCGACGCCGCAAGGCCGGATGCGCCGCCGCGGCTGATGCGCCGCCGCGAGCGGGGCATCGAATATGCGGTCGATGCCAACCGCGGGATGTTTTTCGTCCACGCCAACGACACGCACCCCAACTTCCGCATCGCAACCGCCCCGCTCGACAGGCCCGCCCAGTGGACGACGCTGATCGAGGGAGATGCGCAGACCTACATCACCGGCCTTGCGCCCTTCGCCTCCTATGTTGCCGTCGAGGAGCGGCTCGAAGGGCTCGACCAGGTGCGCCTTCTGTTTCCCGATGGCCGGCAGCGGCGCATCGCCTTTCCCGAGGCAAGCTATGCCGCCTCGCTTGGCGCCAATGCCGAGCCCGACGCGCCGCTCCTGCGGCTCAGCTATTCCTCGATGGTCACGCCCAATACCGACTATGACTATGACGTCGCGGCGGACCGGCTGGTGGTGCGCAAGGTGCAGGAGATCCCCTCCGGCTACGACCCGTCGCTCTACGTGACGGAGCGGCTGATGGCCCCCGCGCGCGACGGCACGCGGGTGCCCGTCTCGGTCGTCCATCGCCGCGACTATCCAAGGGACGGCTCCGCGCCGCTCCACGTCTATGGCTATGGCAGCTATGGCTATGCCGTGCCGCCGGCGTTCGCCGCCTCGAGGCTTGCCATGCTCGACCGCGGCTTTGCCTATGCCATCGCCCATGTCCGCGGCGGCGACGATCTTGGCCGGCAATGGTATCTCGATGGCAAGCTCGCGAACAAGGCCAACACCTTCAACGATTTCGAGGATGTGACCCGGTTCCTGCACAGCCGGGGCTTCGGCCGGCCGTCGCTGACATCGGCCTCCGGCGGCTCGGCCGGCGGCTGGCTGATCGGCGCCGTCGCAACCCGGGCGCCCGATCTCTACGGGGCGATGGTGGCGCATGTGCCGTTCGTCGACGTGCTGAACACCATGCTCGACGCCTCGCTGCCGCTCACTCCGGGCGAGTTCCCGGAATGGGGCAACCCGGCCGAGGACGAGGCGGCGTTCCGGCGGCTGCTCGCGCTCAGCCCCTACGACCAGGTGCGCCGCCAGCGCTACCCGCACCTGCTGGTGACCGCCGGGCTGAACGACCCGCGCGTCACCTACTGGGAGCCGGCCAAGTGGGTGGCCCGGCTGCGCGCCGAGGCCGAGCCCGGCAGCATCCTCCTTCTGAAGACGAACATGGGCGCGGGCCACGGCGGCAAGTCGGGCCGTTTCGAGCGGCTGCGCGAGGTGGCCGAGGAAATGGCCTTCATCTTCATGGCGCTCGACCGCAACGACCGGGCGGCGCGCCGGCCTGCCGGCTGAGGCGGTCGATTCCCCGAGCCCCGGGGATGGCGGCCGGGCAGCCGCGACCGGGCAAGCGCAGGTTGGCAGCCGCGACCGGGCAGGCCCCGCGCCGCACCACCTGTGGCAGAGGCCGGGCCACCGTCCGGCCCGGACGTGGTGCATGCCTGCCGCCGGGCCGGGCGTTGCCTTTTCGTGCCTCGCGCGGCAGGGCCGGGCCATGCCGCCCACCTTCGCGACCGAGATCACACCCGGGCCCGACGACATCGACATCCTCGGCCATGTGTCGAACATCGTCTATGTCCGCTGGCTGCAGGAGATCGCAACCGCCCACTGGCAGGCGGTTGCCACGCTCGAGGAACAGGCGCGCCTCATCTGGGCGGTCGTCCGCCACGAGATCGACTATCGCAGGGCCTGCCACCTCGGCGAGCGGCTCGTCGCCGAGACCTGGGCCGAAAACCCGCGCGGGCCCCGCTTCGACCGGCGCATCCGGATCTTCGGCCCGGCGGGTGACACGCGCATGGACTCCCGCACCACCTGGGTGCTGGTGGATCGCCAGCGGCTCAAGCCGCTCAGGGTGCCGGCCGATCTCATCGCGCGGTTCCTCGGGCAGGGCTGACCGGCGGCCGGCCCCGCGGCGTGCGCCTATTCGGTCTCGATGGGAAAGCCTGCGAACGGCTTGGTTGCGTGCATGGCAACCGACGAGGTCACCCGCGCGACCAGCCCGTCGGCCGCGGTCCAGCTGGCCGTCAGGTCCCGCCACTCGGCCATCGAACGCACCAGAACCTTGACCTGATAGTCCGACTCGCCGGAGATCTCGTCGGCCTCGATCACCCGCGGGTCGGCGCGGAACCAGGCCTCGACTGCTGCGAAATCCTCCGGCTGGTGCCGCGCGAGCGCCACCTGCGCGTGGATGATGGTGGCCGGGCGCACCTTCTCGATGGCAACCTGCGCCCGATAGCCGGTGATCACGCCCGCATCTTCCAGCCGCCGCACCCGCGCAAGGCAGGCAGACGGGGAAAGGGCCACCCGTTCGGCAAGCCGCGCGTTGGTGATTCGCCCATCCGCCTGCAGGATGCGGAGGATCCGGCGGTCGATCCGGTCGAGAAGAATGGCGTCTTCGCGCGCTTTCATGGCAGGGCCCCGAATCTTCTTCTGCCCATGCCGCAGAAAATCGCAACCCCTTCGCCGGATCCTCGGGCATAGGGGCGCATGGCCTTGGCATCCCCAACCGACCCCAGTGGCTGGCAGGTCCGGCCTGCGACCGCGGCCGACCTCGATGGCCTGATGGCGCTCGCCCGGCTGACCGGGGGCGGCTTCACCAACCTTCCGCAGGACGAGGGCGCGCTTGCGGCGCGGATCCGCTGGTCCGAACAGAGCCTTGCGGCCACCTGCGAGGCGCCCGGCGATGCGCTCTACCTCATGGTGCTCGAAGAGCGCGCAACCGGCCGGATCGGGGGCACCGCCTGCCTGTTCTCCGAGGTCGGGGTGCGCTGGCCCTTCTATTCCTACAAGATCACCACGATCGCGCTGCGCTCGCGCGAGCTCGACCGGACCTTCCGCACAAGGGTGCTGCATCTCGTCAACGATTTCGATGGCGCCTCCGAGGTGGGCGGGCTGTTCCTTCACCCCGACCTGCGCACCGGCGGGCTTGGCCGCCTGCTGGCGAAAAGCCGCTACCTGTTCATGGCCGGGCACCGGGCGCGCTTTGCCGACCGGGTGCTCGCCGAACTGCGCGGCGTGATCGATGCGCAAGGCAATGCGCCCTTCTGGGATGCGATTGCCGGTCGCTTCTTCGGCATGGGCTTCCAGGAGGCAGACCATTTCAACAGCGTCAACGGCAACCAGTTCATTGCCGACCTGATGCCCAAATATCCGGTCTATGTGGCGCTCCTTTCTGCCGCCGCGCAGGCCGCGCTTGGCCAGCCGCACCCCGCCGGGCGCGCGGCGCAGCGGATGCTGGAAGCCGAAGGGTTCCGCTTCAACGGCTATGTCGACATCTTCGACGGCGGGCCGACCATGGACGCCGAGACCGACAGCCTGAAGACGCTCCGGGAGGCCGAGCGGGCGATCGTGCGCGGGCATCTTTCCGCCGAGGCGGCCGCCGACGTGCCGCTGCGGCTCGTCTCGGCGGGCCGGCTCGAAGGCTTCCGCGCCGTTGCGGCACCGCTCATGCTGGCCGACGACGGGGTGGCGCTCCCGGCCTCCTCGGGCATCGAGAGGGGGGAGGAGGTGCTCCATGCCGGCTTCTGAGATGCTGAAAAGCCATCGCCCCCACGATGGAACGCTGCTCTGGGAAGGCGCCGTGGCCGGCGCGTCCGAGGTGGCAGCAGCGGTCGCCAGGGCTCGCGCCGCGCAGCCCGCCTGGGCTTCGGCTCCGCTCGGGGCCCGCATCGGGCTGGCGCGCCGGTTCGCGGAGAGGGTGGCAGCCCATGCGGCCCCGTTCGCGCGGCTGATCGCGGAGGAAACGGGAAAGCCCCTGTGGGAAGCCGAGACCGAGGTGGCAAGTGTTGCGGCCAAGGTGGAGATATCGGTCGCAGCCCACGCCGCACGCACCGGCACCCTCGAGCGGCCGTTCGCAGCCGACCGCCACGGGGCCATCCAGGCTGTCCGGCACAAGCCGCACGGCGTGCTCGGCGTGCTCGGCCCCTACAACTTCCCCGCGCACCTGCCCAACGGCCACATCGTGCCGGCGCTGCTTGCGGGCAATGCCGTGGTGTTCAAGCCCTCCGAGCTGACCCCGGCGACGGGCGAATATCTTGCCCTGCTGTGGCGCGAGGCGGGCCTTGCGCCCGGCCTCCTCGAGCTGGTCCAAGGCGGCGGCGAGACGGGCCGCGCGCTCGCCGGCGCAGAGATCGACGGGCTGCTGTTCACCGGCTCGGCTGCAACCGGGGCGGCGCTCGCGCGGCAGTTCGCCGAGACCCCGCACCGGATCCTCGCGCTCGAAATGGGCGGCAACAACCCGCTCATCGTCTGGGATCTGCCCGCTGGCCGGGTCGAGGCGGCAGCCGCCATCGTGCTGCAATCGGCGTTTCTCTCGGCGGGGCAGCGCTGCACGTGCGCGCGCCGGCTGATCCTGCCCGAGGGGCCGGCCGGCGATGCGCTGCTCGAGGCGGTGGTCGCCGGGGCCGACCGCCTCATCATCGGCCCGCCCCTTGCCGAGCCGCAGCCGTTCATGGGGCCCCTCATCTCCAATCGCGCAGCCGATGGCCTGCTGGCAGGTGCGGCCGCAATCGGCGGGCGGGTGATCCGCCCCGTCCGCCGGCTGCACGAGGGGCTGCCCTTCCTTGCACCGGGACTCGTCGATGTGACGGGCCTTGCCGTGCCCGATGAGGAGCTGTTCGGCCCGCTCCTGCAGGTTGTGCGCGTGCCCGGTTTTGCCGAGGCCATGGCGGCAGCCAACGCGACCCGCTTCGGGCTTTCGGCGGCCCTTCTGGGCGGCAACCGTGCGCTCTACGAGCGCTTCTGGGCCGAGAGCCGGGCCGGGGTTGTCAACTGGAACCGGCCGACGAACGGGGCTGCCTCGAGCGCGCCCTTCGGCGGCGTCGGCGCGTCTGGCAACCATCGCCCCTCGGCGTGGTACGCAGCCGACTATTGCGCCTTTCCCGTTGCCTCGATCGAAGCCGAGGCGCCCGCGGCCCCCGAACTGAAAGGCCTCAACTGATGCCCGAACTCCATCTCGACGGTCTCGTGGGCCCGACGCACAATTATGCCGGGCTGAGCCTTGGCAACCTCGCTGCGACCGCCAACCAGGGCAGCGTGTCCGCGCCGCGCGCAGCCGCGCTCCAGGGGCTGGCCAAGATGCGCCTCATGCTCTCGCTCGGCGTGCCGCAGGGCATTCTCCTGCCGCACGACCGGCCAAACCTCGCCCTCCTGCGCGCGATGGGGTTCGATGGCGACGATGCCCGCGTGCTCAGGGCCGCAGCAGCCGAAGACCCGGCGCTTGCCGCCGTCGCTTGGTCGGCAAGCGCCATGTGGACCGCCAATGCTGCAACCGTCTCGCCCGCGCCCGACACGGCAGACGGGCGCACCCACCTCTCCGTTGCCAATCTTGCGACCATGGCACACCGCGCCCTGGAATGGCCGCAGACGCTTGCGCAGCTCCGCCTTCTCTTTGCCGACCGGCGCTATTTCGCAGTCCACCCGCCCGTGCCCCAAGGGTTCGGCGACGAGGGGGCGGCGAACCAGATGCGCTTTGCGCCCGCGCATGAGGCGCCGGGTGTCGAGGTGCTGGTCTATGGCGTGAATGCCGGCGGGCGGTTCCCCGCGCGGCAGCACCCGCGCGCCAGCGCGGCCCTGCTGCGGCGGCACAGCGTGGCGCGCGGGCACCTCGTGCGCCAGGCGGATGACGCCATCGAGGCCGGCGCCTTCCACAACGATGTGGTGGCCGTTGCCAACGGCCCGCTCCTGTTCGCGCACGAACAGGCGTTCGAGGACCGCGCAGCGGTGCTTGCCCTGCTGGAGCGCGAGGTGCCCGGCTTCGTGCTGGTCGAGGCGAAGGCCTCCGAGATTCCGCTCGCAGACGCCATCCAGTCCTATCTCTTCAATGCCGCGCTCGTGTCGGTGGACGACGGCATGGCGCTCGTGCTTCCGCGCGAGGCGCGGGATACGCCCAATGTCTGGGCCTTCCTCGAGCGGGTGGTCGACGATCCGGCAAACCCGATCCACAGCCTGCACGTCCAGGATCTGCGCGAGTCAATGCGCAACGGCGGCGGGCCGGCCTGCCTCCGGCTGCGCGTGGCGCTGGAGGATGCGGCGCTCGCTGCCGTCGACCGGCGGTTCCTGCTCGACGAGGCACGGATTGCAGCGCTCGAAGAGCTTGTCGCCCGCCGGTGGCCCGAACGGATCGCCCCGCACGACCTTGGCAACCCCGATCTGATGCACGAGGCGCGGGCGGCCCGCGCGGCGCTTCTCGACCTGCTCGGCATTCCGGCGGCCGAGCTGCAGGCGGCCGAGTGGCAGGCGGCCGGGGCGCTTGCGGCTGCAGCCTGAGCCGCGGGCGGGAAGAGGCCGAGGTCAGCCCCGGGCCGGCGGGCCGATGCGGCGCCACGCATCGGCGAGCGCATCGGCCATGTGCGCCGCCTCGCCGAGCGCGGCGTCGCTGCCGTCGGCGATGAGATCGCGCAGGACGGCATAGGTCCGGTGCAGGGTGCGCGCGACCTCGCCGCCACGCGCATCGTCAAGCGTCGTGTCGAGCCCGTCGACAAGCGCCAGCGCCTTCTCGAACGCGCGGCACCGGCCGACGGTGTCGTGGCGGGCCGTTGCCGCCCGCGCCTCGCGCAGCAGCAGCTGCAGCCGCTCGAAGAGCATCAGCACGAGCATGTGCGGGCTTGCCGCCGCAACGCGGCTTTCGAGGTCCACCCGGCGATAGCTGGAAAGGCCAGCCGGCTGTGGCGATGGCGGGGGCGGGGTCAGGGGCACCGCCTGGGCCGGCTGGCGGTGGCCCGTGCGGCCGGGGGCATAGGTGAGCATGGCTCAGCGGTCCTTCCGGGCAAACCAGATGTCGATCTGCCGCGCGAGAAACTCGAGCGTCTGGCGGCTCTGCCCAACCTGCCGGTCGAGCGCGCCATATTGCCGGGCCAGCTGCGCCTCGAACCGTTCCATGCGCCGGTCGAGCCGCTGGCGCTCGGCGGCAATCGCCTCGGCCTCGCGCTGGAGCGCGGTGGGCTGGCCGGGCCGGCCCTGCACGGCGGTGCGCAGATCGGCTGCGATCGCCTTGAGCGGGCCGGGTGCGGTCAGGAAGCCGCCGGTGCGCCCAAGCTCGCGCAGCATGGCTTCCACCCGCCCCGGGTGCCGGTCAACCGCGTGCTGGAGGCGCGCCGTGTCCACCTGGAAGCGGCCGTTGCGGTCGAGCGTCAGGCCGATGTCGGCAAGCCGCGTGGGCAGGTCGCCATCGGCCGCCACGAGCGGGCGGGTGGTGATCTGCACCAGCGCCGCCACACTGCGCCGCGCCGCACTGTCGGAGGCGAGCGCGCCGGGCGTGCCGGGCGCCCCGGCTCCGCGGGTGAGATCCCGGCCGATGCCGAGCAGCTCGTTGAAGGCGGCGGCCAAATCGGCGACGGCGGCCGCAAGCTCGGCAGGCGACTGGCGCGCCTCGATGCGCACGGGGGCCCCGGGGGCGGCGCGCAGCAGCTGGATTGTCACCCCGGGGACGAGGTCGGCAAAGCTGTTGGCCGCCCGCCGCAGCACCACCCCGTCGAGGCGCACGCGCGCGTCCGCCGCCGCCTGGGTGCGCGAAAGCCCGCCGCCGCCCACGGTGAAGGCGAACGGCTCGAGCGCGGGATCGCTTGCCTCCACGAGAAAGCCCGCCTCGAGCCCGGTGCCGCCCGAGAGGATGAGCCGGCTTCCATCGGGATCCGAGACGATGTCGGCGCGCAGCACGACGCCGGCCGCGCCGGCGGCCTCGTTGATGGCACGGGCGATGCCGCGCAGCGTGTCGCGCCCGGGTGCGATGCTCACCACGAGATCGGCGGCAGCGCCCGGCGTGAGGCCCTCGGCCGCAGCCGATCCGTCGACCGTGCCGAAGCGGAAGGTGAGGGTGCCCGTGCCGATTGGCGCGTCGGCATCGGCCGCCGGGGCCGATGCCAGCGCCTGTGCGCCCGCAAGCGCCAGCACCTCGACGGTGCGTGCCGGCACCAGCTGCCCCGGTGCCACCGTCATGGCAAGCACCGACGGGTCCGACACGCGCGGGATCGCCCCGATGGCGCCGCTTGCAATGCGGGAATCGAGCGCTGCGGTCAGCGCGTCGAAGGCGGCCTGGAACTGGCCAAGCGCCGAGATGCGGGCCTGGACCCGCGCCTCGCGCTGGTCGAGGAGCTGCTGGCGCGGGGCGCGCTCGGCCGCGACGAGGTCGCGCACCACGGCCGACGTGTCAAAGCCGGCGCCAAGCCCGAGCGAGGAGAAGATGCGCGTCATCGGATGTGGTTCACGGCGCTGGTTGCGACGGGTTTAAGGGCGCCGGTTGCGGGCAGGTTTTGCAGGCGGGACGAGCGCTTGCAGGGCCGAAGCGCGGCTGCTAGCAGCGAGATCAGGGCGAAAGCGGGTGCCTGCGCCAGCGCGATGGCCGGATCGGTCCGGCCCATGTGCGCAGTCGCCCTGGCGCCCAGCTTGCCCGGCTGCCGTAGCGGCGCGGATGGCACCCGCGGGTGCCCGAAGGCAGGAGCGGCCGATCACATACCGCCATGCCTGGCCGGGCGCACAAGGCACGAGAGGTTCGACCCAGAGTGAGGGTGCAAGGCGAGAGGAAAGGGGGAGCCGGCGGGGCCTTGGGCGCGCGCCGTGCACGCCGGCCTGGCGCCGAGGGCGCCACTTTGGGCCTGGTGCCGGCAGTCGCCCGCTCCTCCCCGCTCGCCGGCCGGGCCCTCGGCTGGCGGCTTCCCCCTTCCCATGCAGCGCCGCCGGCGGCTCGTCCGAGGCCGCGGCCGGTCGCCAGGAGATCTGCCGATGACAACCCGCATGCTGATCGACGCCCGCCACCCGGAGGAAACCCGGGTGGTGGTGATGAAGGGCGACCGGCTCGAGGAGTTTGACTTCGAGGCTGCCGCGCGCAAGCAGATCCGCGGCAACATCTATCTTGCCAAGGTCACACGCGTCGAGCCATCGCTGCAGGCGGCCTTCATCGACTATGGCGGCAACCGCCACGGGTTCCTGCCCTTCTCGGAAATCCACCCCGATTATTACCAGATCCCCCGCGAGGACCGCGAGGCGCTGTTGCGCGAGGAAGGCCGGCTCGCCGAGGAGGGCGCCGATGGCAATGGCGAGGGCGCAGACGATGCGCGCGCTGGGGCCGAGGAGGAGGCCGATTCCAACGGCCACGGCGCGGCGCGGATCGAGGATCATGGCAATACCGAGGATGCCGGGGTCGAGGCGCTGCGCCGCCACCGGATGGCGCTGCGCCGGCGCTACAAGATCCAGGAGGTGATCAAGCGCCGGCAGGTGCTCCTCGTGCAGGTCGTCAAGGAAGAGCGCGGCAACAAGGGCGCAGCCCTGACCACCTATCTCTCGCTTGCCGGCCGCTATTCCGTCCTCATGCCCAACACCGCCCACGGCGGCGGCATCAGCCGCAAGATCGCCAATGCCGCCGATCGCAAGCGACTAAAGGCGATCATGGCCGATCTTGCGCTGCCGCCCACCATGGGTGCCATCGTGCGCACTGCCGGCCTCGAGCGCACCAAGACCGAGATCCGCCGCGACTTCGACTATCTCACCCGCCTGTGGGACGAGATCCGGGAGACGACGCTCGCCTCGACCGCGCCGGCCTTGATCTATGAGGACTCCGACCTCGTCAAGCGCGCCATCCGCGACATCTACAGCCGCGAGGTGGAGGAGGTGCTGGTCGACGGCGAGGAGGCCTACCGGCAGGCGCGCGCCTACATGAAGCTCCTGATGCCGAGCCATGTGAAGCGGGTGAAGCTCTATGCCGACCCGGTGCCGCTGTTCCATCGCGCAGGGGTTGAAGGCCAGCTCGCTGCCATGATGAACCCCACGGTGCAGCTGAAGTCTGGCGGCTACATCGTGCTCAACCCCACCGAGGCGCTGGTGGCGGTCGACGTGAACTCGGGCCGGTCGACCCGCGAATACAATATCGAGGAAACCGCGCTCAAGACCAACATCGAGGCGGCCGAGGAAGTGGCACGCCAGCTTCGCCTGCGCGACCTTGCCGGCCTCGTGGTGGTCGACTTCATCGACATGGAGTCGAACGCCAACAACCGCAAGGTGGAGCGGGCGCTGAAGGACGCGCTGAAGAGCGACCGCGCGCGGATCCAGGTGGGCCGGATCTCGCCCTTCGGCCTTCTGGAGATGAGCCGCCAGCGGCTGCGCACCGGGGTGTTCGAGGCCTCGACCATCGCGTGCCCCACCTGCGGGGGCGCAGGCTTCATCCGCACCCCGGCCTCCGCCTCGCTCGCGGCGCTGCGCCTTCTTGAGGACGAGATCGTCAAGGGCCGCTCCTCGCAGTTCCGGCTGCGCGCCGACCCGGAGGTCGCCGTCTACATGCTCAACCGCAAGAAGGCCGACGTGCTCGACGTGGAGACACGCTATGGCGTAACGGTCGAGGTGGTGCCCGACGAGACGCTCACAGGCGCGCGCTTTGCCATCGATCAGAGCGGCCCGCCGCCACAGAACCTGCCGCAGGCCGCAGCCCTTGCGCCGCCCGCCGAGGAGGCTGGGCCGGAGGCTGCCGAGGCGGACGAGGGCGACGAGACGGACGCCGGGCCCGACGAGGCGGACGCCGCAGCCGGCGCCCCTTCCGAGGCGCGCGACCAGGAGCGGGCGAAGAAGCGCCGCCGGCGCCGCGGCGGGCGCAACCGCAGGCGGGACCGGGGCGAGAAGCCCGAAACCTTAGACCCCGGCACGGGCGAGGCCATGGACGACCGCATGGAGGCAGGCGCGCTTGCAGCCGCGGGGCCCGAGCCGGTGGCGCCTGACCTGCTGGCGCCTGATCGGCCCGGCGCCGACCGGGCGCCAGACCCGGTTCGCACCAGCTCTGCGGAGGTGGCCGACCAGCCCCCGGCCGGGGAGGCGCCCCCGCCTGCCGGGGCGGCAGGCGCACAGACGGCGCCCGAACGGCCAAGGCGCCGCCGGCGGGCCGCAGCGCCAGCCGAACCCGCGCCCGCTGCCGCAGCCGAACCTCCAGCTGCACCCGTAGCCGAACCCGCGCCCGCTGCCGCAGCCGAACCCGCGCCCGACCGTGTGGCAGAGCCGGGCGCCAGCGCTGCCGGGCCGGCGGCCGCAGAATCCGGAGCGGAGCCGCTCGCCGCTGCCGCAGCCGACCCTGGGGAGGCCGGCGCAAAGCCGAAGCGGCGCAGCCGCAGGCCGCTCGCAGAGACGCACGAGGCGGCTCCCGCCAACGACCCAGCCCCGCCCGCAGAGGCCCCGCAGGCCGGCGCACGACCGCAGGCGCCGGCCGCCGCCCCTGCGCCCGAACCGGCAGCCGCGCCCGCGCCCCGGCGCGGCTGGTGGCAGCGGACCTTCGGCAACTGACGGCAAAGGGAGGGACAGGTGAGCTGGATTGGTGCCATCATCATCGGGCTGATTGCCGGCGCGCTCGCGCGCCTCATCTCCTCGGATCCGAGGAACCCGCAGGGCTGCCTTGTCACCATGGTGCTGGGGATGCTCGGCGCGGCGCTGTTTACCTGGATCGGCCAGACGCTCGACCTCTACAAGCCGGGCGAGACGGCCGGGCTCATCGGGGCGACACTGGGCGCTCTTGTCGTGCTCGGCGCGTGGCGGGCGATCTCGAAGGGGCGCTGAGCCGGCTCAGCCGCGCGCGGCCTCCGCAGCGATCCAGGCGCGCATCTTCGCCTCCAGAACGTCGAGCGGGATCGCTCCGGACTCGAGCAGCCTGTCGTGAAAGGCGCGGATGTCGAAGCGGGTGCCAAGCGCCTGCTCGGCCTCGGCGCGCAAGGCGCGGATTCGCAGCTCGCCGATCTTGTAGGCGAGCGCCTGGCCCGGCCAGGCGATGTAGCGGTTGACCTCGGCCTCGATGTTGGCGCGCGCAAGCGCGGTGTTGTCGAGCATATAGGCGACCGCCTCGGCGCGGCTCCAGCCCTTGTGGTGCAGCCCGGTGTCGACCACCAGCCGCACGGCGCGCCACATCTCGTAGGAAAGCCGGCCCATGTCCTTGGCCGGCGTGTCGTACATGCCCATCTCGATGCCCAGCCGCTCCGAATAGAGGCCCCACCCCTCGACAAAGCCCGTGAAGAAGGCGGCGTGGCGGCGGAACGGCGGCAGGTCCAGCTCCTGCGCAAGCGCGATCTGGTGATGGTGGCCAGGGACGGCCTCGTGGATGGTCAGTGCCGGAACCTCGAACAGCGGGCGCTCGTTCAGCTTCGAGGTGTTGACGAAATAGACGCCCGGCGCACCCGCGCTTGCGGAGCCGGGCTGGTAATAGGCGGTGGTGGTGTGGGGCGCGGTCTCGGCCGGGATTTCGCGGATGGTGTAGGGAAGACGCGGCAGCCGCCCGAACAGGCGCGGCATCCACCCATCGGCAATCCGCGTCTGCAGGGCGACCTCCCGCATCAGCTCGCCGGGCGTGCGGGCGTAATATTGCGGATCGGTGCGAAGGTGCGCGACATAGGCCTTCCGGCCCGGGAATCCGGCCGCTTTGGCGACCGCGTCCATCTCGGCGCGGATGCGGGCGACTTCGGCGAGGCCGATGGCGTGGATCTCGTCGGGCGTGAGGTCGGTCGTGGTCTCGGCACGGGCCCGCCAGGCATAATAGGCCCGACCGCCGGGAAGCGCCGAGACGCCTACTTCCTGCCGGCACGCGGGGCGGTATTCCTGCGCGATGAAGTCTGCAAAGCGCGTGTAGGCCGGGTTTACCCCGCGGGCCACGGCGCGCTCGGCGCGCACCTCGAGCGCTGCCCATTCCGCCTGCGGGATCGTCGGCGGGCGCTTCAGGAACGGGCGCAGGAAGCGCGATGTCTCGATCGGCTCCGCCACCCGGCGCACGCTGTCCTCGAACCCGTCGAGCACCACACACGGCAGTGTCCAGCCGTCGCGGATGGTCTGGCGCGTTGTCGCGATCGCCGCCTCCATCTGCGCCGGGAAGGCTTCCAGCCGCGCGACATAGCTCCGGTAATCGGCAGCGGTGAAGAAGGGCAGCCTTTCGGGCAGGGAGGCGAAGCTGGTGTGGAAGCCCTCGCGGTTGGTAAAGAGGCGGGCGCGCGCCGGAAACCCGTTCGCCTCCACCTGCCGGGCGAGCAGGCGGGCGAGCACCTCGGCCGACACCCGGCGCTCGGGATCAAGGGATTCGCGGTCGATCGTCTCCAGCCGGGCGAGCAGGCGCCCCGCTTCGGCGGCCTGCCGGTCCATCTCCGCAAGCGAGAGGTCGGCGAGCCTTTGGTCATGCGCCCGCTCGCCGAGGACTGTCGCCTGCACCGGATTGGACTGGAGATACCATGCCCAATGTTCTTCAAGCAGGGCATCGAACGCCTCGCCGGATGCGTGTGCCGCACCCCCCAGAAGAAGAAGGCCGATTGCCGATGCGCGCATGCCCGTCTCCCCGCGTGGCCGTTCGGGCCCAGTGGATAGATGGGCAGGGCCCAAACGCCAAGCGGGCGAGGGCACGGCCCCCGCCCGCCGGCGCTGGCCTCAGCCGCGCGCGATCGCGATCTTCTTTGGCTCCTTCTCGGGCACGCGCTTCCTCGGCACATGCACCGAGAGCACGCCGTTTGCGAACTCGGCCTTCACCTGATCGGCGTCGGCCTCGAACGGCAGCTGGAAGCGGCGCAGGAACGACCCTTCCGCGCGCTCGACGATGTGCCAGGTGCGCTTGTCGTCCTTCTCCTCGCGCTCGATCTTGTGCTCGGCCTTGAGCGTCAGCACATTGTCGGCCAGCTCGAGGTTGATGTTCTCCTCGGGCACGCCGGGAAGCTCGGCCTTGAGGTCGAGCCCCGCCTCGGTTTCCGACACGTCGACGCGCGGGGAAAGGAAGGTGTTGCCCGCGAAGGCCGAAACCGACGGCACGCCGAAGCCGCGCGCGAACTCCTCGAACAGCCGGTCCATGTCGCGCCGGATCTGCGTGAACGGGTCGGCAACCGTCTGGGTGGCCGGCAGGTTGCTGCGGCCGAAGGGAATGAGCGAACGCAGGTCCATGGGTTCCTCCATCCTGTTCCGGGATTTACGGGTTTTGCATGGATGGCGGGCTAAGGCTGCCCGCCTCCCTGACAGGAGCTAGGTGCCCCCCTCCCGGAATCAAGAGGGTGCCGACGAGCCGGCGGCGCCCGGCCGGAAGGCCTGGGCGGCTAGAAGCGGACCCGCCCCGTCACCCCGAACATCCGCGGCTCGCCGGGGAAGGCCAGGAACAGCTGGTTGGCGGAGCGGGCGAGGCCAAGCTTCACGAAGCCGAGCGAGCCGCTGCCCTGCAGGGGCGCATCGGCACCAATCTGGAAGTATTTCTTGTCGAAGATGTTCTGCCCCCAGAACTCCAGCGACCAGCGCCGATCGGGCCCCTGGAGACCCAGCCGGCCGTTGACAACGAGGAACGCCTGCTGGACCTTTTCCGGGTCGAGGTCGGAGCCGGTGTTCACATTGTCCTGCAGGCGATAGTCGACATAGACGAGCGCGCGCATGCCGTTGTCGGCGATCTCCGGGTTCCAGCCGGCCGAGCCGGAGATCACATACCGGGGCGCATTGGAGACGCCTGCCCCGGGCAGCAGCGCAAGCGTCGGCGCCAGCGGCCGGCCGCCGGTTCCAACGAGGTTGCGGCTGTAGCGCGCGTCGGAATAGGTGAGGCCGGCCGTCAGCGTCACGTCGGCGACCGGGCGGACCAGCGCTTCGATCTCGACACCCTTGGTGGTCACGCCCGGCTTCAGCCGGTCGGGCGCGCAGGCGCCCGTTGCGGCATTGCCGTCCTGGTCGGCACCGCCGAGATCATCGCGGCACGCCTGGATGTTGGTGACCTCGAAGTTCACACCATTGAAGGTGTTGAGCTGATAGTCGGTGAAGCGCGACTGGAAGAGCGCCAGATTGACCGAGACGCCGGGCTGGGAGAATTTCACGCCCAGCTCGTAGGAGATGACCGTTTCCGCTGCGAACTGCAGGTCCTCCGGTTCGGGCCGGGCATTGCCGGGCTGGCCTGCCGGAAGCGCAAGCTGCGCCCGGCAGGCGGCCTGCTGCGCCGGCGTGCCGGCGTTGGGGTTGCACACCGGGTCGAGGGCCGAGGTGTCGAGATTGAAGCCGCCGGCCTTGTAGCCGCGCGCCCACGAGGCATAGACCAGCCAGTCGCGCGTCGGCTTCCAGCTGAGCACGGCGGTGCCGGTGAATTCGTCCTCCTTCTTGATGGTGCCGGGGCTGCCCTTGGGGAAGCCCGGCCCTGCGGTGCCGTTGATGACGCAGGGCAAGGTCGCAAGCCCCGAGGCGGCATTGCGGAGCGCCGCGCACAGCGTGTTGGTGTTGTTGAACACGCTGTCGAGTTCCTTGCGCTCGTTGGTATAGCGCGCGCCAAGCGTCAGCGACAGCGTGTCGGGAATGATGTCGATCACATTGTGGGTGAAGAAGGCGTAGTTGCGGCTCTCCTGCTTGAAGAAGCCGCCGCCGCCGACCCCGGTGCCGCCCAGACGTGCGACGCCGAGCGCATCGGCGAGCGCATCATAGCCGGGAAAGACCGGGTTGGGGTTGAGGCAGGTGGGCGAGGCTGGATTGAGGAACTGCGGGAAGGCGCCAGCCGCCACGAGGCAGTTGGCATATTTGGCATAGAGCGGCCCGTAGCGCAGGTCGTCGGAGACCCGCAGCTTCTCGTTCGAGACATAGGCGCCGACCAGCCAGTCGAGCCGGTCGTCAAACGCGGCGCCCTGGAGGCGCACCTCCTGGGTGAAGGTGCGGAACCGGCGCTGGAGGTCGGTCCGTTTCCAGATGTCGAGATTGTTGAAGTCGGTATCCTGTCCCTGCGCGTTTTCGAAATCGCGATAGGCGGTGATCGAGGTGAGGGTTGCATTCTCGAACCGCCAGGTGAGTTCGCCCGAGAGGCCCCAGTCCGTTCCCTCGGCGCGGTAGCCGGCGTCGGGCGAGATGGCGACCCGGTAGTCGAACGGGTTCCCGAAGGGGATGCGGGCGCCAAGCGCGGTCAGCAGCGGAACCAGCGAATTGGGCCGGAACTCGATTGCGCCGTTGGGGGCGACGATGACGTTGCGCGGCGCAAGATAGGGGGCAGCGCAGCACTGTTCGTCGCGGCTGGAATAGTCGGCGATCACCCGCAGGGTCACGTCGCTGTTCGGCTCCCAGAGCATCTGCCCCTTCACCATCCAGCGGTTGCGGTCGTTGAACTTGCGCCCCTCGACGATCACGTCCTCGATGTAGCCGTCGCGGTCGTGCCACAGGCCATCGACCCGGAAGGCGAGCTTGCCGGGCACCGCCTCGAGGTTCACATGGCCCTCGATGCGCTTGTTGTCATAGTTGCCGAAGGTGAGCGCGACGCCGCCTCCGGTCCGATACTCCGGCCCGCGGGTGATGATGTTGATGAGGCCGGCCGAGGCATTGCGGCCAAAGAGGGTGCCCTGCGGCCCGCGCAGCACCTCGATCCGCTCGATCTCGCCGAGATCGGAAAGGCCGGTGCCGGTGCGCGAGCGATAGACGCCATCGATGAAGAGCGCCACCGAGCTTTCAAGCCCCGCGTTCTCGCCGACGGTGCCGATGCCGCGGATGCGGGCCGTGAAGTTCACTTCCGACGTGGCGCCCGAGACGAGGAGCGAGGGCGCAAGCTGGTTGAGCGCGCGGATGTCGGTGACGCCCGAGGCCTCCAGCTGCTCGCCCGAGATGGCCGAGACAGCGATCGGCACGTCGGAGAGCGCCTGCGCGCGGCGGGTGGCGGTGACGATGATGTCCCCGCCGAGGTCGGGCGCGGCGGCCCGCTCGGAGGCCTCCTGCGCCGATGCGGCGGTTGCGGTTGCAAGCGCACCCACGCCTGCAGCCATGCCCAGCGCGGCGCGCAGCAGATCTGCCCTCATGCCTTCCTCCCCGGGGTCTTTGGCCCCATCTTCTCCGCGGGCCTTCGGCCCCATCTTCTCCGCGGGCCTTTGGCCCCATATCACCCGCGCTGGCGGGCTCTCGCGCTCCAGTCCTGCATGATGCGGGCGGCGCGCGCAATCGGCCGCTTGGCGCGCCCGCGCACAAGGGCTTCGGGCTGTGGCAAATCCGCAACTTGCAGGCGTGCGCCGTCCGTCAGAAGCGCAGGCGCGCCTCCACTCCGAAGCGGCGCTTGCTGCCGGGCGAGACGAACGAGCCGCCGAACTCTGGCGCCGGGATCACCTCGGCGAGCCAGCGCTCGTCGGTCAGGTTGGTGGCAAAGGCGGTGAGCGCGAGCTCGCGCCAGCGCACGCCCGCGCGCAGGTCGACAAGGGTGAAGCTGTCGCGGCGGGAGCGGCTGAAATTGCCCGTGCCGAGCGCGGCCGGAAGCCCGGCAAGCGGCAGGATGGCGGTGAACAGGGTCGGGCCATCCTGCGCCTGCACGGTCGAGAACCAGGTGGGGCCGGTGATCCTGAGGTCGGCCCGCGCGGTCAGGGCCCAGTCGCCTCCGATCGGCGCGTCGATGGAGGTGCCGAGGTTCACGGTATAGTCGGCCGTGTAGGGGGACTTGTTGCCCACCGTGTTGGGCCGGGCCGAGTTGCGCCGGATCTTGCTCTCGGTCAGGTTGACTGCGCCGTCCACCCGCCACCAGTCGGTCAGCCGGGCTGTCCCGGCGAGTTCCGCGCCCCACAGGTCCACCTTGTCGATGTTCGAGACCACCCGCAGCAGGCCGAAGGTGCCGACGAAGAACTCGAAGAACTGCATGTCGGTGACCTGCGTGTAATAGCCGGCGCCCGACACGGCGAACCGGCCATCGGCCGAGGTGGCGCGGAAGCCGGCCTCAAAGGCCGAGGAGGTCTCTTTCTCGAACGTGTCGAAGATCTGGATGTTGGTGCCGAGCGGGCCGTTGAAGTTGAGATCGATGGTCGCGCGGCTGCCCTGGTTGTTGAAGCCGCCCGCCTTGAAGCCGATCCCCCAGCTGCCATAGAGGGTGAGCTGGCTGTCGGGCTTCCACGCCAGCGAAAGCCTCGGCTGCCACTGGTCGAACGTGCGGGTCTTGGGCGCGATCGGGCCGAACAGGAGCCCCGGGTTGAGCGGCGCATTGCCCTCGAACGGCGGGCCGTCGAAATCCACATATTGCGTGCGCGCATCGGGCGGCACGAGGTTCCTCACCCGCCGGCGCTCATTGTCGTAGCGCAGTGCGGCGTTGAGCGTCAGCCGGTCGCTCAGATCCCAGTCGATGGCGCCGAAGCCGGCAAGCACGCGCGTGTCGAACCGGTCGTGGACGAGCTGTTCGGTGGGGTTGCGCGGATCGGTGGTGAACAGCTTGCGGATCACGCCGAAGCCACGGTCGATGCCGAGGTTGACCCCGACTTCGCGCTTGATCTCCAGCCAGTAGCCGCCCAGCTGCCAGCGCAGCGGCAGCGATGGATCCGACGCATAGCGGATCTCGGCCGAGAGGTCCGACTGGTTGCGGACCTGATATTGCGTGCCGTCGCACAGCGTCGGCGTGTAGGGGCCGAGCAGCGAGCCGTTGGGGACAAACAGGTTGGAATCCGGCACCTCGCCCAGCACCTGCGGCGGCGGCAGCTGGAAGCCGGCCTGGTTGAGCGCGGCAACCGAGGCGCGGCACGGCTGGTCGGCATTGAAGAAGCCGAAGGCGCCCGAGGTGCCGTCGGCAAGGAAATCCTGCCGGATGTCGGACCATGCGGCCCATGCGGTGAGGCTGCCGCCCCAGGCGTCGAACGTCCACTTCGCGGAAAGCTCCTCGCCGCGCTGGCGGTTCTGCGGCACGATGTTGGGCTCGAAGAGGAAGGTGTGGGCGTTCACATCCTCGTTGAACAGCGGGTTGAGGGCTGCGAAGTTGGGCAGCTGGAAGGCGGCGTTGAAGGCAATCGCTGCGGCATCGGTGCGGGTGATGCGGCCCTTGATGTCGAGCTCGCCAAGCCCGCCGGGAGCGATCACCAGCCGGCCGCCCACCGTCCACGTCTCGAGATTGTCGACGGTTGCCCCGCGGGCCTCGGCAATGGGGCCGGTATTGCGCCAGTAGCCGTCGGTCGTGCGGAACTGGCCGTTGACGAGCAGAGAGACCCCTTCGGCGATGGGGCCGGAGACCGAGCCGAACAGCTCGTAGGTGGAATCCCCGGCCGCTGAGGCAAGGAACCGGCCCTCAAGGCGGTCGCCCGGCTTGCGGGTCGAGAGGATCACGGCGCCGGCGGCGGCGTTGCGGCCATAGAAGGCGCCCTGCGGGCCCTTGAGCACCTCGACCTGCACCAGATCGCCCTGGGCCTGGTTGAGGGCGGCCGTGTTGGTCTTCAGAATGCCATCGACGACCAGCGCAACCGATGGCTCGGCGTCGCGCGCGCCGTTGATGCCGCGGATGTTCACCTGCGTGTCGCCCACCTCGGCCGTGCCCGTCACGATCGTCACCCCTGGCGTCAGGCGCGAGATGTCCTCCGCGTTGCGCACCCCGGCGGCGGCGATGGCCTGTTCGGTGAGCACCGAGACGGAGGCCGGCACGTCCTGCAGCGTCTCTGCCGTGCGCCGGGCCGTCACGATGATCTCGTCGCCGGCCTCCTGCGCTGCGGCCGGTGCCGCAGCAAGGGCGGCTGCGCCGACAGTTGCCAGAAACATCGCTCGCGTCGTCGAACCCGTCATCGATCATCCCCTCGGGTGGCGGCCGGCGCGGCCTCTCCCGCCCTGCGCGGCCGAAGCGGTCGGGCCTCAGACCAGGACATTGGCCCCCGACATGTAGACATGGACCTCCTGGAAGCGGCCATCGCGCACCTTCCAGAAGTTGGTGTTGGAAAGGCGCGTCACGCGGCCGTCGGCTGCGGTCAGCACGGCCTCGAACGAGGCTGCGATGCGGCCATGGGCCGCGTCGACCGTGCACACGAAATCCCGGTGCACGATCGTCTCCCAGGCGGCGAAGAAATCGGTGAACATCCGTTCCAGCCCGGCCCGCCCCTCGTGGGTGGTGAAGCTCGTCTGCACGTGGAACAGCGCGGTGTCGTGGAAGCAGGCAAGGGTGGCCGCAAGATCCTTGGCATCGACGGCGCCGAAGTAGGTGCGGGTGGCCAGCTCGATCAGGGCATCGCGGCCGAGCGAGGGGGCATATTGCATCAGGCCTCTCCCGGCTGAAGAAGATTGTCGCCGCTCATGTATACATAAACCCGGTGAAACAGCCGGTCGCGGCAGTAGAAGCGGTTGCAGTTCTCGTAGCGCAGCTGCGCGCCGCCGTTGGGCGTGATGAGCACGGTGAACTGCGAGCAGATGCTGTTCGTGGCCGGGTCGGCCACGTGCACGAAGTTGCCGTGCCAGATTTGCTCGAAATCGGCGAACAGGCGGCGGAACATGGCCTCGATTGCATCGATCCCGTCGTGCACGGTCATCGAGGTCACCTCGGTCAGCCGTGCGTCCGGGGTGAAGCAGTCGAGCACCTGGGCGAGGTTCTTGTTGTCCACCCCGTCGAAGTAGCGCTTGGTGACGATATCCACATACCAGGGATAGGGCAGCGGCTTCTGCCCCGGCCCGGCCTCGGTCCATTCGCGCATCAGTACCAGCCCTTTCGCACATCCTCATCCCGCGGCACCTCGGGGGCGGGATAGGCCTTCCTCGAATGGGAGAGCCCCAGCTCGAGAAGCACCTCCATCTGCTTCCAGGCGACCTTGCCCGGATTGACCAGCGGCACCGGCAGGACCGAGGCGAGATAGTCGGCAGACTGGTGCATGGTGGTGGAGCCGAGGACGATCACGTCGGCGCCATCCTCCTCGATCGCGCGCATCGCCTCGTCGCGCAGCCTGGCGAAGATCACCTCCTCCTTTCCGGCGAGAAGCTCGGAAAGGTCGGGCCGCGTGTCGATCGAGCGCAGGCTGGCGCACCGCTTCCAGAGCGCATATTCGGTCAGCGTCTTCTCGTAGAGCGGGTACCATTGCGGCCACATGGTGAGCACGCTGAACCGCTTGCCGAGCATCATCGCGGCGTGGAACGCAGCCTGGCCGGGCCCGACGACCGGAATCGACAGCCGCGAGCGCAGCGCGGCCATGCCGCTGTCGGAGACGGTGTCGATCAGCACGCCGGCAAAGCCCTCGGCCTCCGCGGCAAGGCCGGCCTGGAACACCGTCCAGTCCATCAGCAGCATGTCGTAGGGGCTGTCGCCCAGCGCTGCACCCCAGCGGACGGCCTCGAACTCGGCGGCAAAGCCCTCGCGCACGAACCCGGGCGGCAGCTGGGCTGCGCGGTTGGCAACGCCTGCCCCGTCCATCGGGATGGGAACGATCACCTTGACCCGTCGCGTCACCCCGCCCTCCTTTGCTCGGCGGCCGATCCTAATGTATACAAAACGCCGGCGTCGAGGGCGGGTGTTGCGAAGGTTAACCGGTTCGGGCATCGCTGTGGCCGCCGCGCAACAGGCACGCCGGGCTACGCGAGGGCCCGGCCGCGCAGGCGCCCCCGGGGTGCGGGAAGCGGCGCGCAAGCGGCGCGGAAGGGGGGCAGACAGGGAGCCGGACGCAGGCGAGATGGCACGTGCACCAAGGGCTGCTGATGCGGCCTATGCCCGAATCCGCGCGCTGATCGCGGGCGGCGAGCTTGCGCCCGGAGCGCCGCTGCGGGAGGAGGAGCTCGCCGCGCTGTGCGGCGTCTCGCGGACCCCCGTGCGCGAGGCGCTGATGCGGCTGGAGCAGGACTATCTGGTCCGCCGGACGGATGGCCAGCGCAGCTATGTCGCCGACTGGTCGCTCGACGACATCGCCGAGATGTTCGCGCTGCGTGCCATGCTGGAGGGCCACGCGGCTGCCCGCGCCGCCACCCGGATCACGCCCGAGGGGCTCGAGGCGCTGCGCCGGCTGAATGCCCGGCTGGCCTCAGCCGTTGCCGCGGGCGATACGGAGGGCTTTCTTGCTGCCAACCGCGCGTTTCACGACACGGTGCTCGGCGCGGCGCAATCGCCCCGGCTTGCTGCCATGATCGGCGGCCTTGTCGAGCAGCCGGTCGTTCGCCGCACCGCCGTGCGCTATGGCGCGCGCGAGCTCGGCCAGTCCCACGCCGAGCACGAGGCGCTGATCGAGGCGTTCGCGCGGGGCGATGCCGGCTGGGCGGAAAGCGTGATGGCCGGGCACATCCGCCGCGCCTTTCACGCCTTTGCCGATGCAAGCCGCGCTGCCCCCGCGAGATCGCCGGACGGCTCTGCGCCCGCCCGCGCGCCTCGGTCCTAGCCGCGCGCCCCGCGCGCGCCCTCATTGCGCGCTCTGGTCGCGCACTCCGGTCGCACCCGGCGCGTCGGCCCGGGCGAGGTCGGCCTCCAGCCGGTCGATCAGCAGGCCCTGGAAGAAATCCCCTTCCGAGCCGGCGCGCGCGGCGGCCAGAAACCCGGCCATCTCCGCCCGGTCGAGCGGCGTGCCGCAGCCCGCAAACCGGCCCTCGAGCGCCCAGTGGACGAAGGCGATCCTGCCGGCCTGCCGCCCGGCGAGCGCCGAGCGGCGCAAAAGATCGGCCGCGCGGCACCGGTCCTGCGGCTCGTCGTTCAGCCCGAAGAGGGTGATGTAGCCGACCACGAACAGCGCCTGCGGATAGTTGCCGGCAACCGCGGCATCGCGGAACGGGCGCGACTCCCGGCCGCGCCCGGCATAGGCGAGCACCCGGCCGAGCTGGTAGTTGAGGCGGGGGTTCGACGGATCGGCTCTCACCGCCGCCTCGCACGCGGCGATGGCAGCCGGCAGGTCGATGTCGCGCTGGGCAACGCCGGGTGCCACCCGGTCAGGATCGGACGGGTGGGCGGCGAGCCGGTCGCACGCTGTCGGATCGCCAGGGCCGGCTGCGGCCGGGGCAGCAAGGAGCGCGGCTGCGGCTGCGGCGGCGCGGGCGGCCAGCGGCCACCGGCGCCGGCCCTGCTTCGAGATCGGGCCCGGAACGGGGGATGCGTGGGGCGTGGAACGGTCTTTCGTCTCGGACATGCAACGCATGGCACTAGCCTTGGCATTCTTGCGCCACAAGCAGGAGCACAAGGCCATGTGGGAGACGATCAAGGCCGGCTGGAGCGACCTCGTCGCGACGGCGCAGGCGAAGTGGGACGATCTGACCGACGACGAGCCCGAGCGGCTGGAGGCGATCGGCGAGGACCTCGAGGCGGCCGGCGAGGAGGCGAGGGCGAGGGCCGCCGAGATGCGCGCGAGGGCCGGGGCCTGGGCGGACCGCATGATCGCCCGGCTGCGGGGGAGGGTGATCCCCCCGCCGCCTGAGGCTGAGGGCGCGCCTGCCCCTCGTGTCTTTCCTCTGGCGGTTTGGGGTTCAGAAGGAGGGCATGGTCCGGCGCATGAACTCGTCGAACATCGGCACGGTAAAGCCGGTGTCGCCATGGGCGGGGGAGTAGAGCATGCCCTTGGCGATGAGCGAGGAGCGGATGGGCGCGAGCTGTGGCGGCTTGCGGCCCATGCGCTCGGCGATGTCGGCCGAACGGTGGGGGCCGGGGCCGAGTTCGGCCATGGCGCGCATGTAGCGTTTCTCCGAGGGCGTCAGCCGGTCGAACCGCACGCGGAAGAAGCTGCGATCAAGCTCGGCGCGCGCGGTCACGCCCGCATTTTCCACATCCTGCAGCGAGATGGGCGAGGCGAAGGCGAGATCCCAGGCGTGCTTGCCCCATTCCTGCAGGAAATAGGGATAGCCGCGGGTCGCGCGGATGATCGCATGGACGGCCTCGGCCTCGATCGTCTCCTCCTCCCGCTCCACGGGGATGACGATGGCGTTCCACGCAGCGCCCTCGTCGAGCGCCGAGACCTCGGCATATTCGAACAGCCGCTCGGTATAGCTCTTGGCGCGGCCGAGCTGCCCGATGAGCGGCGGCAGGCCCGCTGCGAACAGGCCGAGCGGCAGGTTGGCCTGCGAGACGGCGTGCAGCGCGGCGACGAGCGCTGCAAGCTCGTCCTCGCGCACATATTGCAGCTCGTCGATGAACAGCACCACGGCGGTGCCCCGCTCGCGCGCGGCCTCGCCGATCGCCAGCAGAAGCTCGGACAGATCGAGTGCGAGATCGCCGGAGTCGGCAAGGCCGCGGATGGGCGCGAAATCGACCCCGACCTCGATGTCGGCATATCTCACCTTGAGCTTCACGAAGCCCGCAAGCGCGGCGAGCGCCTTTCGCGCGCCGGCCTTTGCCGCCTCCGCCCGGTCGAGCTTCAGCAGCGCCGACCGCAGCGGCCCGGCGAGCAGCGCGGGAAGCGAGCGGTCCTCGGGCGCCTCGATCCGCACGGGCAGGAGCCCGCGCGCCTCGGCATCGGCGCGGATCTTGCCGAGCAGCACCGTCTTGCCGGTGCCGCGCAGCCCATAGAGGACGAAGCTCCGGGCCGGCCGGCCCATCGCCATCCGGTCGAGCGCGATACCCGCGCGCTCGATGAGCTCGTCGCGCCCGGCAAGTTCCGGCGGCTGGCTGCCGGCGCCGGGCGCAAAGGGGTTCCGCAGCGGGTCCACCCGGCGGCCTTTGCCGGTGGCCCGCCTCCGGGGCAAGCGGCCCCGGCTCAGGCCGGCCGGATGCGCAGCAGCCGCGCGTCCGGTTCGTCGGTCAGCACATAGACAAGGCCATCGGGCCCCACCCGCACGTCGCGCACGCGCGCGCCGATGCGGATGCGCGTCTCGCCGGCGTGGCGGCCGCTCGCGTCGAGCCGGATGCGGCGCACATCCTCGCTCATCAGTCCGCCGGCCAGCAGGCTGCCATCCCAGCCGCGAAAGGCGGTGCCGCGATAGACCGCAAGCCCGGAGGCCGCAATCGACGGGGTCCACACCGAGACCGGATCGACCATTCCGGGCCGGGAGCGCTCGCTGCTGATGGGGGCATCCCAATATTCCACCGAATGGGTGACCAGCGGCCAGCCATAGTTTGCGCCCGCAGCCAGCCGGTTCAGCTCGTCGCCGCCCTTTGCGCCATGTTCGGTTGCCCAGATGGCGCCGGTCTTCGGGTCGCGCGCAAGCCCCTGGATGTTGCGGTGGCCGATCGTCCACACGCGCGGATCCCAGCCGCGGCGCGAATTGGCCGCCCCGGGGTTGTCGCGCGCGGGCTCGCCCGCGGCCGTCAGCCGCAGCACGGAGCCGAACCAGCTCTTCGGGTTCTGCGCCTGCTCGCGGATGTTGCGCCCGTCGACCAGGTTGCGCGGGTTGGGGTTGCCGCCATCGCCCACGGACATGAGCAGCGTGCCATCCGGCAGCCACGCAAGGCGCGCGCCAAAATGCTGGCCGCCGACCTTGGCGATGGGGTTGCGGGCAACCTCCCGGACCTCGGTCAGGCGGTTGCCCTCGAGCCGGGCGCGGCTGAGCGCGGTGGCATTGGCCTCCTGCGAGCCGACCGCATGGGTGAAATAAAGCAGGCCGTTGCGCGCAAAATCGGGGTGCAGCGCCACGTCCATGAGGCCGCCCTGGCCGATGGCCGCCACCTGCGGCACGCCGGCAAGCGGGGCTCCCACCGAGCCGTCTGCGGCAATGATCCGCATGCGCCCGGGCCGTTCCGTCACCAGCATCCGGCCATCGGGGAGGAAGGCGAGCGCCCACGGGTGGGCAAGACCGCGGGCGACGGTTTCCACCCGCACCCGTTCCTCGGGCACCTCGAAGGCGACAATGGGCGGGTTGGCTGCGGCTGCAGCCGGCAGCAGCAGGGCGGCAGGCCAGAGGGCAGTCGGCAGGCGCATGGGCATCGTCCTTCGCATCACGGGAGGCAGGCCTGTGGGGCAAAGGGCTATGTGGGGTCGCGTGCGCCGTGCACCAACCGGTCAAAAATCGGCGGTCTGCGACCGGGAACGTTCGCCCCGGCCCGAACCCGGGCTGGAGGCACCATCGGGGGACCTGCCATGCGGCGGGCAGGCGTGCAAGCACCACCATCGAAAACCGGCGCGGCGGGAAGGCCCCCGCTGGCGGCGGGCCGGGGGGTCGGCCTGTTTGCCGCCCGCGCGCCGCGCGTCTTCTCGAAGTCCGGACTGGTCGGAATCGCCATCCTTGGCGCGGCCTTCTTGGTCCTCAACATCGGCGGCGATCCGCTGGCGCCCCCGGCGCCGCAGGTCGCGGCCGCCCGGCAGGCGCCGCGTTCGGGCGACAGCCTGCCCGGCCCAGTCTGCAGACGGAGACCGACCTGTTTGTCGCCCGGGTGCTGGCAACGACCGAGGACAGCTGGAGCGCGATCTTCGCCGCCGCCGATGTGATCGCGCAGGGGTTGCCACCATGTGCAGGAGGTCACCGGCATCACCCGCCAGCTGGAGGCGCTGCAGACGCGCGCCCGCACCCGCGCCGAGGCGAACCGGGCGCTGGTGCGCCTCGAGCTGCAGGCGGACTGTTTCGCCGGCGTGTGAGCCGCGCGCAACCGCGACATCCCCGACCGCGGGGATTTCGAGGACGGGGGCGCAGGCGCAGCCGCGATCGGCGACGACACGCTGATGCAGGCGGCCGGCGCGCGGGTGGTGCCCGATGCCTTCACCCACGGCACCAGCGCCCAGCGGGTCCGCTGGCTCAACACCGGCTTTGCAGCGGGCGACCCTTCGACCTGCGATACCTTCGCCCGCGCCCATGCGGAGCTCTGCATTTCGGATCGCCCGTCTTACTGGACGGGTTTCCTTCGCCCGCGCCCATGCGGAGCTCTGCGCCGGGCCTCGCCGGTCAGCCCGGCTGCGGCAGCGTCTCGAGAAAGGATCGCAGGGGGCCCGGCGGTGTCTCGCGCCGCGACCAGCAGCGGATGTCGAGCGCGATCTCGACCCTTTCCTCGCCCGGCCACATCCGGACCAGCCGGCCATCGGCCAGCGCGTCTGCCGCCACGGTCTCGGGCAGCCATGCAAGCCCGAGCCCGCCAAGCGCCAGCGCGCGCAGGCTTTCGGCAAGCGCCGACACGCCGACCACGCGGAACGCAAGGCCGAGGCCGGCGAGCACCGGCTGGACCAGCTCGTGCGACACGCTGGTCGGCGTGTAGGCAAGGAGGGGCAGGAGGGCGCCGGAGTCGGCGGCAAGCCGCGCAACCTCGGGGTGGGCCACGGGCACCATCCGGTCGAGCCGGATGCGGCGGCTGTCGAACCGGTCGCGCGGGCCGGGGGTGCGGTGGTGGGCATAGGCGACCACCACATCGCCGAAGTCGCTCTCAAGCGCCTCGAAATAGGCCTCGATGCCCTGCACGCTCGGCAGGATCTCGACGCTCGCCTCGGGCCTTGCGGCAAGATAGGGGCTGACGAGCGTCGGCACGACATAGGCGGCCAGCGTGTGCAGGGTGATGATCCGCACGCGCGCGCGCTCGGCCGAGACCCGGCTGCGCAGGTCGTGCCGCGCGGTGCGCGCGATGCCCACGATCCGGCGGGCGTCCTCGAGAAACGCCTCGCCCGCCTCGGTCAGGCGCACGGGCAGGGTGCTGCGGTCGATGAGCTCGGTTCCCAGCCAGTGTTCGAGCGACTGGATCCGCCGCGAGAAGGCCGGCTGGGTCACATGCCGCTGGCGCGCGGCACGCCCAAAGCTGCCACTGTGGGCAAGCGCCAGAAAATCCTCCACCCACTTGATGTCCAACTGTGGCATCCCTGCATCGGCGCCCGTTCCGGATGCCGGCCGCCGCATCTCATGCCGAATCGGCATGGGTCTGTCTATTGAGCAACCACACCATTGCCGCAAAGGTTGCAATACGGGCCAGGGCGCCGGGAGACGCTGCCGTGCCGGGGCACAACCGGCCGACGCACGGAGCCCGAAGAGGAGATGGCCTTGCATGACCCCTTCGCTTCCTTCTGCCGGCGCGCTTGCGGCCCTCGCCCTGTCTGCGGCGGCATCGGCCCAGCCGGCCACCCCGCCGGTGCCCGCTGCGCCCCCGGCCGGGCCGACAGCGCCGAAAGGGCACGGGGAACCCGGGGCCGGGGAGACCGGGGACGCGCTGCGGCCCGACGAGATCCTGGTCATCGGCTCCAACATCCGCGGCGCGGCCGATACGGGCGCGCTCGCCGTCTCGGTGCTGACGGCTGAGGAGCTGCAGGCCTTTTCCGCCTCGTCCACCGGCGAGCTGTTCGAGAATATCGCCCAGGCCGGTGCGGCCGAGATCAATCCTGCATCCGATGGCCCCAATGCCGCGCGCGGCGATGTGGCAACCGTCAACCTGCGCGGCCTTGGCACCGGCAACACGCTGGTGCTCCTCAATGGCCGCCGGATCGCAGCCCACGCCGTCAACGAGGATATCGGCGCCACGCCGCGGCAGGTCACCAATGTCAACGCCTTCCCCGTCACCGGCATCGACCGGGTGGAGATCCTGCGCGATGGCGCCTCGGCGCTCTATGGCGCCGATGCCACCGCAGGCGTGGTCAACACCGTGCTCGATGCCCGCTTCCGCGGCACGCGCATCACCACCCGCACCCAGTTCCTCACCGAGACCGGCCACCAGGAATGGTCGGTCGATGCGGGCACCGGCTTCCGCTCGCAGGACCGCCGCACCCGGCTCCTCCTCTCGGGGCGCTACTTCTCGCGCAACGGCCTGTTCGCAAGCGAACTCGGCCCGCAGTTCAGCACCGTCGACAAGCGCGGTTTTCTCGGCGACAGCCCGTTTGCGACCCAGACGACGGCCTTTCGCAACACCTCCATCTCCTCGCCCTTCGGCCAGTTCCAGGCCGGGCGCGTGAACGCGGATGGCGTGTTCGTTGGCCAGCGGGCGCGGGTTGGCAACACCAACATGACCAACACCTCGGGCGTCTTCAGCATCCGGCCGTGCGGCACCGGCACCGTCACGCAGCTGATCACCACCGTCGAGGGCTGCATCGGCCTTGGCGCCGGCAACCTCCCTGTCGGCCTCCGCTACGACTTCAACCGCAACCAGCCCAACAATGCGCTGAACCAGGGCGTGGAGATCAGCGTCAGCCCGATCCTGCGCAAGGGCCGCCAGTTCGTCTCGCGCGCCGAGCGGATCAATGCCTATGGCATCCTCGAGCACGATCTGGCCGGCGGACCGCAGGTCTTTGCCGAAGTGCTGTTCTACCGCGCGGATACCGAGAGCAACCGCGCCACGCAGCCGCTCGACAGCGGGCTTGCCTTCCTCATCGTGCCCAAGGCGAACCACTGGAACCCGTTCGGCCCGCTCGGCAGCCCGAACCGCATCCCCGGCCTCAGGCTGACCGACGTGCCGGCCGAAGGCCTCGACGTCCTCATCCAGAACTGGCGGCCCACCGAGCTCGGCCCGCGCAACATCCGCGTGGCCACCGAAACCTATCGCGTGCTGGCCGGCCTGCGCGGAACGCTCGGCAGCTGGTCGTGGGAGACGGCGCTTGCGCACAGCAGCAACAGCACCCGCGACGAGGAGGACAACCGGCTGTCCAAGACCCTCCTGCAGCGCGAGCTTTCGAAGTCGACCCCGGATGCCATCAACCCCTTCGGCGGGCCCAATGCCAACACGCAGGAGCAGCTGGACCGGGCGCGCATCAGCAGCGTGAACCGCGGCACCACCACGCTCACCACGGGGGATTTGCGCGTGTCGTCGGCCGAGGCGATCAGGGGCTGGGCGGCGCCGATCGGCCTTGCCTTCGGGGCCGACTGGCGGCGCGAGTTCTACGAGGAAGACCGGGACCCGAGGCTCGACGGCACCATCGTGTTCGACCCGTCGACCGTCTCGGGCATTTCCGACGTGGTGGGCGTGAGCCCGACGCGCGACAGCCGCGCCAGCCGCAACGTGTTCTCGGCCTATGCCGAGGCGCTCGTCCCGCTGCACCGCGGCAGCGGCACGTTCGTCAACGACCTGACCCTGCAGCTCGCGGTCCGCGGCGAATATTTCGACGATCTCAAGACCGGCACGGTCAAGCCCAAGGTGGCCCTGTCCTGGTTCCCGGTGCGCTGGGTCAGCCTGCGCGGCACCTATGCCGAAGGCTTTCGCGCGCCCAACCTCGTGCAGTTGAACCGCGGCGACATCTCGCGGCTGAACCTCGGGATCGAAGACTACTGGCGCGCGCCCGTAACAGGCGATCCCGGATCGACGGGTGCGGCCTATCTCGCCTCCGTCCGCCAGTCGAACCCCGACCTCAGGAACGAGGACACCAAGACCTCCGTGCTCGGCGCCACCATCGATCTCGCCCGCGGGCTCGGCGCCTCGCGCCTGCGCGAGCTCACTTTCTCGTTCGATTACTGGCGCTTCGAGCAGCGCAACCTGATCGGCGTGTTCGGCGACCAGGAGGCGCTCGCGCTCGACTTTCTCGAGCGCAAGCAGGGCCGCTCGAACCCGAACGTGGTGCGCGCGCCGGTCACGCCCGAGGATGCGGCGCTCTTTGCAGCCTGGAACGCCGCCAACCCCAACGACATCCGCCAGCCGGCCGGGCAGGTGCTGTTCGTGCGCGACCCGTTCATCAACCTCGACAGCCAGATCGCCGACGGGTTCGACTTCGGCCTTTCGCTTGCGTTCGACACGAAGCGTGCCGGCTCCTTGCGCATGGCCTTCGAGGCCACGCACCTGAAGACGCTCGACGTGGTGCGCAACCCGCTGCTGCAGGAGCTGGCACAGGACCCGAACTTCGCAGGCGAGTTCGCAACCCTCGCCGTCGACCGGGTGGAGCTCAACGGCAACCCCCGCTGGCGCGGCTCGGGCACGTTCCGCTGGACGATCGACGAGACGACCGTCGGCGGCTCGGTGCGCTACATGTCGGGCTTCAACGATACGGCCGCCAGCATCGTCGTCGATGGCAAGACCATCTTCTGGCGGGTGCGCGACAGCTGGCGGGTCAACCTCTTTGCCGAGCAGCGGATCCGGCTCGCGCGCCGCGACGAGATCCGCGCCCGCATCGGCATCAACAATGTGCTGGACGAGCCGCCGCCGCTCACCGACAGCTCGCTCGGCTACGACCCGAGCTACCACCAGCTGAAGGGCCGCGAGGTCTTCTTCCAGATTGGCGGACGCTTCTGAGGTGCGCCGCCCCGCGGTTGCATCATGGCGGCGGCATGGTGTGGCTGCAGCCCTGCTGCTGCTTGCCGGCTGCGCGGGCGGGCAGCCGGCCGCCGAGGCGCTCGCGCCGCCTTCCGGTCCCGTCGCAACGGCTTTCTGTGCGGGCTTCGGCCTTGAGGTGAGAACGGGCTTCCACCAGGCCGGGATGGCGGGCTGCGCGGTCGACGCGCCGGGGCGGGCCACGCTTGCCATCGCACCGGAGACGCGGCCCATCAACGCCAGCCCCTGGTATGCCTTTGCTGTGCGCGCGGCGCGGGCTTCGGCGCCGCTCGTCGAGCTGCGCTATGCCGAGGCCGGCCACCGCTATCACCCGTGGGTCGAGACGCCCGGCCGCGGCTGGGTGCGGCTCCCCCCCGCGGCGGTTGCGGCTTCGGCCGACGGGCTTTCGGCCCGCGTGCAGCTGCCGCCGGGGCGGAGCTGGCGGGTGGCCGCCCAGCCCATCGAGGCGCCGTCTGCGGCGCTCGGCCCCTGGGAGGACCGGGCCGCCGCCGGCCTGATGACGGCCGAGAGCGCCGGCCGCAGCCGCGACGGGGAGCCGATCCGGCTCTATCTTCACCGCCCGGCGCGGGCGCAGGGCCTCGTGCTGCTGGTCGGCCGGCAGCACCCGCCGGAGATCCCGGGCGCCTGGGCGTTCGATGCCTTCACCCGCGAACTGTTCGGGCCGGGCCCCGAGGCAGCCCGGCTGCGCGCGCGGGTGGCAATCGCGGTGGTGCCGCTCCTCAACCCCGACGGGATCCGCCGCGGCCACTGGCGCGGCAATGCGGCCGGTGCCGACCTCAACCGCGACTGGGGCCGCTTCCTTGAGCCCGAGACCGCAGCCGTCGGCCGCCGCTTCGAGACGCTTGCAGCCGAGCTGCCGCTGCTTGCCGCCATCGACTTCCATGCCACCCGCCGCGACGTGATCTATGCCCCGCCGGCTGGCGCCGCCCGGCAGGGCGCGGGCGACCGGATGCTCGAGCTCCTCGCCCGCGACCCGGCCGGTCGGGCCATCCCGGTCAGCCGCCGGCACGAGGTCGGTGCGCCCACCTTCAAGGCGTGGACGCTCGACCGGTTCGGAGTGGCAGGGCTTACCTGGGAAGCCGGCGACAACACGCCGGCCGAGGTGGTTGCGGCCAATGCCAAGGCCGGCGCGCGGGCGCTGGTGGCCGCCCTCCAGCACATCCTCGGGGAAGAGCAGCCATGAGCGCGCGGTCAAGGCCTCTCACCATCGCCGGGGCGGCCCTGCTGACCGGCCTTGCCGCCCTCCTGCTGCCGCCGGCGGTGTCGCAGGCGGCGCCGGGCGAGGCCGCGGCCGCCCGCGAGATGGAGGTGCCCGCCGCGCTTCGTGCGCGCGGGGGCAGGCGCTTTCTCTTCGACCAGTGGGCCGGGCCGCCCATCCCCGTCTGGTATGTCCGCGGAACGGCAGGTGCGGCCGATGCGCCCGTGCTGTTCGTGATGCACGGCGTGCGCCGGGATGCGGATCGATACCTTGCCGAGTGGATCGACCTCGCCCGGCGCGAAGGGCTTGTGGTCGTCGTGCCCGAGTTCAGCCGCGAGGCCTTTCCGGGTGCGCAGTCCTACAACTTCGGGCGGATGATCGCCGAAGACGGGCAGCCGCGGCCGCGCGCGGAGTGGAGCTATGCGGCAATCGAGCCCATCTTCGATGCGCTGCGCGCGCGCGAAGGGCTCAGCGCCCCGGACTATGCGATCTACGGCCATTCGGCCGGCGCGCAATTTGTCCACCGGCTCGTGCTCACCGGCAGCGGCCCGCGTCTTCGCCTCGCCATCGCCGCCAATGCCGGCTCCTACGCCGAGCCGCGCACGGATGTTCCCTGGCCGTTCGGCATGGGCGGGCTTCCCGCCGATGCGTGGCGCCCGGCCGAGGCGCTCGCAGCGCCGCTGCTGCTGCTCCTTGGCACCGCCGACAACGACCCCCGGCATCCGAGCCTTCCTGACCAGCCGGGCGCGCGCGCGCAAGGGCCGCACCGGCTGGCGCGCGGCCTCTTCTTCTACGCCAGCGGCCGCAAGGCAGCCGCGGATGCCGGCCTTGCCTTCGGCTGGTCGTGCCTCCTCGTGCCCGGAGTGGGCCACGACAATGCCGGGATGGCGCCCGCGGCGGTCGACCTCATCTTCGGGCGGGTTCGCGCCGGGCCCGGGGCGCCGTGCCGCACCCCCTGAGCGGCACCCGCAAGGGCGCGCCGAGACCGGTTCGGTCCGTGGCGGAGAAGGTCTGCTGGCGCCATCCCGCTGCCCGCCACCCGGGCGCCGGCAACCGGCGCGGGCGGGCCTCGTGGCAGGCGCCAGGGTTGCGCGGGCGCGCGGGGCTCGGCTAAAGGCCGTGCGACCATGATCGGTTCCCGACAGGATGGCGCACGCGCTCTGCTGCCCATGCTGGCAGCTGCCGTTCTCCTTCTCCTGTCGGCGGTCGCGCCCCAGGGCTGGATGCCGCGCGCATCCGACGGGGGGCTGAGGCTGGTGATGTGCACCGCCGCCGGCGCCGTGCCGCTGGTGGTCGACCTCGGCGAGGATCAGGGCTCAGACCCCGGCAAGGCGCCCGAGGCGCCCGTCGGCCTTGGATGCCCCTTCGGCGCGGCGCATGCGAGTCTGCCGCATCTGCCGGGCGATCCGCCTTTGCCCTCCGCACGGTGGCGGGAGGTCGCCCTGCCACCCACCGGCCCTCCGGCCATCGTCTCCGCGGCGCGGGCGGTCCGCCTGCCGCCCTCCCAGGCTCCTCCGGTCCACGCCTGAACCGGGCGGCCCGGCCCATGGCCGGGCCCGCCGCGCGCCCGCCTTCCGAAGGCGGCGGCACCCTTCGCCTCACCTGCGCCAGCCCGGCCCCCAGTGCCTGCCGAGCCACGCGGTTCCGTCCGGCGCCCGGGGCCTGCGGCAG
The DNA here is from genome assembly GCA_937995515.1 of uncultured Sphingomonadaceae bacterium. GTDB lineage: Bacteria > Pseudomonadota > Alphaproteobacteria > Sphingomonadales > Sphingomonadaceae > Thermaurantiacus. The sequence goes on from CALKJZ010000025.1 coordinate 68,266, forward strand.
GCGCAGGCCGGAGACCCGGAGCCCCAGCCATGCCCGTTCCCCTGTCGTTTCCCACACCCGCACCTCCTTGCCGCCGGTTCTCCCGCAGCCGGTCCGCGGGGCTGTTTCGCCTCCTTGTTGCCGGGTCTGTTGCCGGGTCTGCGCTTGCAGCCCTCCTCGCCGCACCCGCCCGCGCGGACGCCCCGGCCGAGCCCGACGGCGGGGTGATTGTCGTCACCGCCGCCCGGCGCGCGCAGCCGATCGAGAATGTGCAGGCGACCGTCTCTGTCGTGGGCCGCGAGGTGATCGACACCTTCCAGGGTGCCAGCATCACCGAAGCCCTGCGCATGGTCCCCGGGGTTGATGCGCGCACGTCGGGCGCGAACATGACGCTGACCATCCGGGGCTTCATCCCCAATGCCGGCACGAATGTGCTGCTGCTGTTCGACGGCCTGCCGCGGACGGGCAAATATGGCATCACCAACCTCAACAATTTTTCGCCCGAGGATGTCGAGCGGGTCGAGGTGGTGCGCGGCCCGATGTCGGCCCTCTACGGCGCCAATGCCGCAGGCGGTGTCGTCAATGTGATCACCCGCGTGCCCGGCGAGGGGCCGCGGTTCGCCGGCCTTGCAACCCTGGGCAGCACCGGCAGCGGCGAGCGCCAGTCGCTCACCGCCTCGGGTAGTGCGAACTTCGTGACCGGCCCGGTCGGCCATCGCGCGTCGGTCTGGCTGCGCCGGGCCGATGGCTTCCGCTTCCAGCCGGGAAGCCTCAACGAGGATCTCTCGGGGATCGACCGGCTCTCGCTGGCCTGGTCGTCGGCCTTCCGGAGCGATGGCCACGAGCTGCGCGGCACCGTGCAGCACCTGCGCCAGCGCGACGAGCGCGAGGCCGGCCGGGTGAACCGTCCGCCGCTTGCCCCCACGCTCTATACCGCCTTCGAGCGCGAGGACCTGACCCACGGCAGCCTCCAGTACCGCGGGGCGGTCGGGCCGGGCGAGCTCGCCGTCGATGCGGCCCTCAGCCATTCCGACGGCTCGACCAACCGCAGTTTCCCGGGCCCCACCGAGACCACCCTTTACGACCAGTATCTGGTGCAGGCGCGCTATGCGCTCGATCTCGGGCGCCACAGCCTGATCGCCGGCGTCGGATGGGAAGAGGACCGGCTGGACATCAGCATCAACAGCCAGAAGGCAAGCCGCACCATCCTGCACGGGTTCGTGCAGGACGAATGGACCCCCCTCGACGAGCTGAGAATTGTCTTGGGCGGCCGGATCGACGACTTCACCCTGTTCGGTACGGTCTTCAATCCGCGCGCGAGCATTGGCTGGCGGGCGCCTTCGGGCTGGTTTGCGCGCGCCGGATACGGCGAGGCCTTCCGCGCGCCCACCGCGCTTGAGAATTATGCAGGCTTCGTGCGCGGCCGGTTTCTCATTCGCGGCAACGAGGCGCTGGCGCCCGAGAAAACCCGCACCATCGAGGCCGCTGCCGGCTGGAGCAGCCCGGAGGCCCGCATCGAGCTCGTCTTCCACGACAACCGGGTGCGCAACCTCATCGAGGTGGTGCCCACGGGGGAGAGCTCTGGCGGACTTCTCGTCTCGGAGTATCGCAACCGCGGGCGGGCGCGGATCCGCGGGCTCGAGGCGCAGGCCGCGCTGAAGCCGGCGGCGTGGCTCTCGGCCGATCTTGCTGCGGAATGGCTGGAGGCGGTGGACGGTGGCACCGAGGACCGGCTGAACGGCCGCTACGAATATGCGGTGCGCGCCCAGCTTGCCGCCACGCGCGGCGCATTCCGCGGGCTCGTTCGCACCCGCAGCCTCTTCAATCTCTGGGGCCCTGACCCGGCGATTCGCGGCAGCCGCCCGCTTTCGACCGACTATCTGGTGACCGATCTCGTCGCCGAATGGCAGGCGATGCCGTGGCTGCGCCTGGCGCTCGGGATCGACAACCTGTTCGACGAGCTGACACCGGTGAACTTCTCGACCGTCGGGGCGATCGAGGATCCGCCCGGCCGCTATGTCTGGGCGACGATCCGCCTCTCCATCCGCTGACCTTTGTTCCCGCCGGAGACCTGCCCATGCCTGCACCCCAGCCCGATGACCCCCTCGTTGCCGCCCGGCTCCAGGACCGGATGCGCCTGCGCGCCGACTGGGACATGCTGCGCAGCCAAAACCCGCACCTGCACGCGCCGCAGGCGGCCGCGATGCTCGGTGTTCCCGAGGCGGCGCTGACCGCCTGCCGGATCGGGTCTGGCGCCATCCGCCTCGCGCCTGATCCGGCCGCGCTTCTGGCGCCTGCAACCGGCTGGCGGCGCGTGCTGCTGGCGCACGGAAGCGCCGCAGGCGTCAGCCTTGCGATCGGCAGGCTCGACAGCGTGGCCGCCAGCGGCGGGCGCATCCGGCTGGAGGGCGCGCATGTGGTCACCGACATTGCAGCCGGGGCCGTGGCCCACGCCTTCTGGTTCATCGACCAGGATGCGATGCACGGCCGCACCCGCAGCCTGCAGCTCTTCGACCGGGCTGGCCGCGATGTGCTGAAGCTCCTCGTCTTGCACCGCGCGGCGGCTGCCGAGGCCGAGGCGCATCTTGCGCGCTTCCGCCTCCCCGACGACCTCGAGGCAGGGCCGTTCGACCCAGAAGCGGACACCCCGCCCGGCCCGGCCGCCGGCGCATGGGCCGGCCCTGCCCGCCTGCTGCCGGGCGCACCCGGAGCGCTGTTGCGCCGCGCCCTCGAAGCCCTGCCCGCGTTCGGTGAACCTGTTGCGATCATCAGCTTTTCCGCAACCGGCGCGCAGACCCTCCGCGGCCGGGTGGCGCATGTCCGGCAGGATGCGGCGATGGTGCACGTGCACGAACAGGACATCCGCATGCATCTGCGCCCGCAAGCCATGCAATCGGCAGCCCTGTTCGAGGGCGAAAGCGGCAGAGCCGGGCTCGTCTTCCATGCCGCCTCCGGGCCGGCGCTGGCCCTCTCTCCGGTGGCGCACGAGGAGGCGTTTGTCGCCTGGGCCGGCGGGCTCCTGCCGGCGGAGACAGCCTGAGATGCGGCTGCCTCGTGCCCCCTTCGCCCCGAGATCCGGGCGTGCCGTCTGCCGCGTGGCCGGCGCGCTGGCACTGCTTGTGGCCGTCCTTCTCGGCGGGCCCGGCGCGGCCTCGGCTTCCCTGCCACAGCGCTATGTGGTGACAGCCTCGTGGCTGGCCGAGATTTTCGTGGCACTCGGCGCCGCCGGCGAGGTGGTCGGCACCGGCGGCGGGGTGGATCATCTGCCCGAGCTTGCCGGCCGGCCACGGCTGCCGGGCTTTCGCCAGACCTCTGCCGAGCCGATCCTCGCGCTTGCACCGACCGTCGTTGTCTCCACCACCGACGTGCTCGATCCGGTGGTTGCAGCGCAGCTGCGCCGGTCAGGTGTGAGGGTGGAACTGTTCGAGCCCGAGCCTTCGATCGGGGCGGTCGAGGCGCGCGTGCGGGCAGTGGCCCGCCTCACCGGCAGGCGAGCCGCCGGTGAGGCCGTCGTCCGGCGCTTCCGGGCCGACCTCGCCGATGCCGAGACGCTGGTCCGCAAGGCCCGCTCCACGCCGCGCGGCCTCTTCATCCTCTCGGGCGGCCGGCGGCCCACACTCGTCGCCGGGCGCGGCACCGGCCCGGCCACGCTCATCGCGATGGCCGGCGGGATCAATGTGGCCGATGGCTTCGAAGGGTTCCGCACCATGAGCCAGGAGGCGATGGTCGCCGCGGCGCCCGAGTTCATCCTCGTGAACCAGGATGGGCTGGAGCTGAAGGATGGCCTGCCGGTTGCCCTGTCTGCGCCCGGCGCGGCGCTCACCCCGGCGTGGCGCAACCGCCGAATCATCACCCTGCCGGGCGCGCATCTGCAGGGCTTTGGCCTCCTCACCCCGACTGCGATCCGCGCGCTCGCCTTCCAGCTCCATCCCGAGCTTCGCCCCGAGATGGAGCGGCGGCAGGGCCGGGCGCGTGCGGGCTGAGGCGCCCGGCACGGCTGGCGGGCTGCGCCGGCGGCCCCGGCTTGCCATCCTTTCCGCGGCCGCGGCGCTCTTCGGTGCCGCGGTCGTGGGGATGGGCGCAGGCGCCGTTCAGATCCCGGCGACCGACGTCCTGTCCTGGGCGCTCTTCCGCCTCGGCCTCGCGATCCCGCCGGCCGACCCGATGGTGGATGCCGTGCTCACACAGGTGCGGGCGCCGCGCGTGCTGATGGGCGCGCTTGCCGGTGCCGGTCTTGCAGCAGCCGGCGTGCTCATGCAGGCCTTTTTCCGCAACCCGCTTGCCGACCCGGCGCTGATCGGCGTCTCGACCGGCGGCGCGCTCGGCGCAGTCGCCGTCATCGTGCTCGGCGCCGGCCCGCTCGCCGGGCTCGTGGCGGCCCTCGGCCCGGAATCGCTGGCCGCTGCAGCCTTTCTCGGCAGCCTCGGCACCACGCTTGTCGTCTACACGCTCGCAAGGCGCGACGGAATGGTCGACGTGACGACGATGCTGCTCGCCGGAATCGCAGTCAACGCAATCGCCGGCGCGGGCATCGGCCTTCTGACCTTCCTCGCAACCGATACCCAGCTGCGCTCGCTGACGTTCTGGACTCTCGGCAGCCTCTCGGCTGCGGGCTGGCCGGCGCTTGTCTCGGTCGTGCTGCCTGTCGCGGCCGTCCTTGCGGCGATCCCCCTTCTGTCGCGCCCGCTCAACGCGCTCCTGCTCGGCGATGCGGAAGCCCTCCATCTCGGGGTGCCGGTCGAGACCGTCAAGCGCCTCCTCCTCGTGCTCACCAGCGTGGCCGCCGGCGCGGTCGTGGCGGCAATCGGGGTGGTGGGCTTCGTCGGCCTCATCGCGCCGCACTTTGCCCGGCTTCTGGTGGGGCCCGATCACCGTGTCATGCTGCCGCTCGCCGTGGTGCTGGGCGCGCTGCTGCTGCTCGTGGCCGATACGGCAGCGCGGACGCTGGTGGTGCCGGCCGAGCTTCCGCTTGGCGTGCTCACGGCGCTTGCCGGCGGGCCGCTGTTCCTGTGGCTGCTCCGCCGCAGCCGGGGGGTTGCCTTCCGTGCCTGATCCGCTGCTCGCCGTATCGGGCCTTGTCGTCAGGCGCGGCGGCGCCACGCTTGTCGACGGCGTCTCCTTCGGCCTTCATGCCGGCGAGGTTGTGGCGCTGGTCGGGCCCAACGGCGCCGGCAAGTCGAGCTGCCTGCGCGCCATCAGCGGGGAATGGACGCCATCGGCCGGCGAGATCCGGATCCTCGGCCAGCAACTCTCCCGCTGGCCGCGCCGTGCCCTTGCCGCACGCATGGCGGTGATGCCGCAGGCCGCCCACCTCGGGTTCGACTTTCTCGTCGAAGAGGTGGTCGCACTCGGTCGGCTTCCGCACCATCGCCGCGGCGCGCCCGCGGCCGACCGGGCGGCGGTCGACCGGGCGCTCGCTGCCATGCGGCTCGAGGCCCTGCGCGCCCGCCGCTATCTCACACTTTCGGGCGGGGAGCGGCAGCGGGTGCACCTTGCCCGCGCGCTCGCCCAGGCCGACGGGCCGGAACGGCCCTCGCTCATCCTGCTCGACGAGCCGACCTCCGCGCTCGACCTCGCCAGCCAGCAGGCGGCGCTCGGCGCCGCGCGGCGGCGCGCCGATGCGGGCGATGGCGTGCTCGCGGTCCTCCACGATCTCAACCTCGCGGCCGTGTTTGCCGACCGGCTGATCGTGCTCCGCGCCGGCAGGCTGGTGGCCGAGGGGCCGCCCGGGCGGCTGATCGCCGCCGGGGCCGTGGCGCAATGGTATGGCTGCCAGGTGGAAACCGCCACAACCGCCAGCGGGCGGATTGCCACCCTGCCGGCGGCAGCCTCCTGACGCGCAGGCGCCTCAGGCCGTGGCTGGCGCTGCGGCCTTCCGCATCGCCTCCATCTCCTCGAACATCCGCGCGGTTGCGCTTTCGAACGGGCGGATGCCGAGCTCGGCCCGCAGCACCGGGATCGACTTGTCGAGCAGCCGGTGCCACGGCTCGTGGATGAGCGGGCGCGTTTCCCGCCCGTGGCGCCAGCCTTCCAGCATCACCCGCAGCATCGGCGCGGCAAGGGCGGGCAGGTTGAGCGCGAGCAGGGCGGCAACGGTTGCAAGGAAGCGGGCGGAATAGTTCTGCCCGAACTGCGCCAGCTGGAAGCCCGAGATCGCCACCTCGCCCGCGCCGGTAAAGCCATAGCCCGCCACCAGATGCCACACATCGTGCAGCTGCAGGATCCGCCGGTTGGTGCGGTTCTGCGCCGGATAGGGGCCAGGCAGCACGACCGTGTCGGCATCGATCACCTCGAGATCATAGCCCTGCGCCTCGAGCATCCGCCGAAGCGCGGTGCCAAGGCTCGCTTCCGGCCGCCCGGCAAGGTCTGCCGTGCGCATGCGCACCTCGTCCTCCAGAAGGAGCTGGCGCACGCACGGCCATTCGAGCAGCGCCGCCTCGCAGCGGGCGAGCATCTCGCCATCATAGTGGGTGCCGAGCGCCACCACCCGGCCGGTGAAGGCGAGCGGGTCGACCTCGCCCTCGGGAAGGGCGCCGGCGATCGCCCAGAAGGCCTCCCACAGCGGCCGCGGCAGGGGCCGCGCCCGGGGCGAGCCTTCGGCAACGAACGGCAGGGCCGCCGCCAGCGCCCCGGCCTGCGCGCTCGCAGGGCAATCGAGGACGGCGTGCGCGAGCGCATCGAACACCTGGGGCACGGCCCCGGGGTCGACAAAGGCGGCATGCGCCATCAGCGCGCCTGCCGCGCGTGCCGGGCCTTCCGAAAGGTCGATCCGGCCCGTCTCGACCGCGGCCTCGAAGGCGCGGCGCCTGCGTTCGTCCACCATGGCTTCCCTCTTCCCGTCTGGCCCGTCGCGCATCATGCCGCGACCTGCGCGGGGCTGCAAGATGATGCATCAAGCCGCCTCGCCCCATTGGTCCGCCGCGGCCTCTGTCGCGGCGGCCGCGCGCGCCGGGCTGGACCTTGGGCAGCCGCGGCCTCTAGACCGCAGGCGATGACACAGCCGACGACCGAACCGACGACCGAGCCGATGACGGGGCCAATCACGGGGCCAATGACGGGGCCAATGACGGGGCCGATGACGGGGCCAATGACGGGGCCGATGGCCGGGGCCGCAGCCGCGGGGGGGCCGCGCTTTCCCCGCCGCGCGGCCGCCAAGGCACGCACGCGCCGGCGCATCCTCGAGGCCGCAGGCGAGCTGTTCGCAGCGCTCGGCTACGACGCGTCGACGATGGCGGCGATTGCCGAGGCAGCCGATGTGCATGTGGCCACCGTCTTCAGCCATTTCCGCAGCAAGCGCGACCTGTTCGAGGCGCTGCTCGGCTGCGCGGGCGACTGGCTCGCCGAGGCGGTGGCGGCGGCGCGCGGCCGCACGCCGTTCCTCCTGTTCTGGGCAGGCCTCGTGCGGCGCGCCGCGCGCGGCCACGCGCGGCAGGAGGCGGCCAGCCTCGCGCTCGCCGATGCCGCACGGCAGCATCCCGAGCTTCTTCCGGCCTGGCTGGCCTACGAGCGGCGCCAGATCGCCCTGTTCGAGGCCTGGATCGCCGACGACCTCGGCCTCGATCCGGGCCGCGACGACCGGCCGCGGGTGGTGGCCGCCATGCTGGTGGCGGCCGGAATCCTCACCCACCAGCGCTGGTTGGACGGGAGGGGCGCCGTCGACCTCGAGGCCGAGGCCGGGCGAATGATTGACGCCGTGACCGCCATTCTCGCCTCCGGGGTGCCCGGCCTCCTCCCCTCTCGATGAATAGAGCTTGCTCGAGGAACCGTTGACAAGCCGCGCCTGACGCCTTCTCATCCCGCGCGGGAGAAGCGGCGGCAGGCGCGCGGGAGCAGCGCCCGAGACCGCCCGGGAGGAAGGACCGATGCGGTTGGGCAGAGTGCCGGCAAGGGCCGTGCGCGCAGGGGCTCGGCTCTTCATCCTTGCGCTTGCGGGCGGGCCGGCCCTGGCGGGGGCAGACGCCGGCAGTGCCGGAAACGATGATGGCCCGGCCGGCGAACGCGCGGCAGCAAACCCCGGCCCGGGCGCGGCGCCCGCGCGCAGTGGCCCCGAGGAAATCCTCGTGGTGGCGCAGCGGCGCACCGAGCGCCTGATCGACGTGCCGGTTGCCGTTTCCGCCTTCACCGACCGCACCCGCGACCGTCTTGGCCTCAACAGCATCCAGGAGCTTGCCCGGTTCACGCCATCGGCGAGCTACCAGGACTATCCCAACCGGATCGCCATCCGCGGCATCGGCCGGCTTACCAACGCGCTCGGCTCCGACCCGGGGGTCGCCGTCTACCAGGACGGGGTCTATACCTCGGAGACCGCGCCGCTTGGCCAGTTCCCCCTGTTTGTCGAGCGGGTGGAGGTGCTGCGCGGGCCGCAGGGTACGCTCTACGGCCGCAACGCGATCGCCGGCGCGGTCAATGTCGTCTCCCGGCGGCCAGCCCGTGCGCCCGAGGCCGAGATGCGCCTCGTGGTCGCAACCGGGGATCTCATCCAGCCCTCGGCCACCGTCTCCGGCCCGCTGTCGGATCGCCTGCGGTTCCGGCTCGGCGGTGTCATCGATTTTCAGGGCCGCGGCAGCGTGCGCAACGAGTTCGCACCCGCCGGCCGGCGGGGGCTCGGCGCGCGCGACGACCTCTATGTCGAGGCGCAGGTCGAGGCCGATCTCGGCGCGGCGGCAACGCTCTGGCTGAAATGGAACCACGCCCGCTGGCGGCGCAGCGGCCTTCCCGTGGTGCAGCAGGGCCCCTATCTCACGACCGACTATTTTCCCGCAAACAGCCTCCTTCCATCTGCAACCTTCGGGCTTGCCCGCGAGAATCCGGGTGCTGCCACCCTGCGGCGCGCCTGGCTCGACGACGGGGGCGAGGTGAGGCTCGACGACAACCATGCCGTGACCGCCAACCTCACCGTGCCCGTCGGCGCGGTGACGCTGCGCTACACCGGCGGCGTCCAGACCTACGACTATTCGAGCGTGTCCGATTATGATCGCACGGCGCGGGCGGACTATGCCATCGGGCCGTTTGCAATCGGCGCGCGCCAGCTCGAGCGGATCGGCGAATCGAAGACCCAGCACAGCCACGAGCTGACGCTCGCCTCGCCCGATGGCGCGCCCTTCCGCTGGATCCTTGGCGCCTTTGCCTTCTTCGAGGAAACCCGCCAGCCGGTCGAGCTCTCGGCCCCCGGCCAGCCCCAGCTTGCCCAGCCGCTCGCGCCGCCGCTGTTCCTGCCGGCCGCGCCCAACCCGGACCGGCTGTTCTACCGGCAGGAGGGCCTGCTCGAATCGCGCAGCCTTGCTGCCTTCGGCCAGGCAACGCTCCGGCTTGCGCCCGCGCTCGAGGCCACGGCGGGCCTGCGCCTGACCCGCGACCGCAAGACGGGCAGGGAATCGTTCCGGCTGCTGTTCTTCGAGCCGTTCACCCTCGGCCCGCTTGCCGGCTGCTGCGCGCTCGATGTGACGCCGCCGGAGAACAGCCGGACGCTTCGCGACAGCTGGACCGGTGTGACCGCGCGGCTCGACCTCGCCTGGACCCCGGCGCCTGACACGCTGGCCTATCTCGTGCTCTCCAACGGCTGGAAATCGGGCGGCTTCAACCTTGGCCAGGTGGCGCCGGTGCCGACCGTCGAGCCCGAGTCGGTGCTTGCGCTCGAGGCGGGGCTGAAGCTCAGGCGCGGGCCGCTTGCCGCCTCGCTGGCCGGCTTCTGGAATGACTACCGCGATCTCCAGGTGCTCGTGAACGTGGTCCGCAATGCGGTGCTGCAGCAGGATTTCGTGAACGCCGAGCGGGCCCGGTCCGTCGGGATCGAGCTCGAGGCGACGTGGCAGCCGCTGCCCGCGCTCGACCTCACGCTTGCCTGGTCGTGGCTTGATGCCTCGTTCCGGCGCTTCTGCTGCGTCATCGACATCGCCTCCGACCAGCCTGCCACACCGCAGGACCTGCGCGGCAACCCGCTGCCGCAGGCGCCGCGGCACAAGCTGGCCCTCAACGCGGCGTGGCGGATCGAGACGGGCCCTGGCGTGCTGTCGCTCGGCGGCACCTTCGCCCACACGGCGCGGCAATATTTTGCGCCGTTCCCCACGGCCCGCTATGTGTCGCCCGCGCATGACATCGTCGACCTCAGGGCCGTCTTCTCCGACCGGGCAGGCCGCGCCACCCTCATCGGCTTCGTCAAGAACCTGTTCGACGAGGAAAGCGTGAACGGGGTCGCGCTCGGCCCCGCGTCGGCCGGGTATCCGCGCCTCGTGGTTCCCAACGCGCCGCGCGCGGCCGGCCTTGAGCTCCAGCTCCGGTTCTGAGCCCCTCGGCCATCGGCCCGCCGAGCCGGGCCGCCGGCTGCCCGTGCGGCTTGCCTATGGCCTTGGCGCGGGCGCCTTCGGCATCAAGGACAACGGCCTCTCCTACCTCCTCCTCATCTTCTACAACCAGGCGCTCGGCCTGCCGGCCTCGTCTGTCGGCCTTGTCATCATGCTGGCGCTTCTGGTCGATGCGATGACCGACCCGCTGATCGGCCACCTGTCCGATTCGACCGGGAGCCGGCTGGGGCGCCGCCACCCGTGGATGCTGGGCGCGATCCTGCCGACCGCAGCGGCCGTCGCGCTGCTCTGGAACCCGCCCGCCGGGCTCGGCGAGGCTGCGCTGCTTGGCTGGTGCCTTGGCTTTACCGTGCTCGTGCGCCTGTGCGCGGGCGCGTTCGAGGTCCCCAACTCGGCGATGGTGGCCGAGCTCGCCCGCGACTATCACCTGCGCACGCGCATGCTGGCGCTGCGCCAGCTCTGCGGGTGGACATGCGGCATCCTCGCCGGCATGGCCGCCTTCGGGATCTTTCTTGCCGAGCGCGCCGACGGCGGCGGCGGCGTGACCGACCCTTCGGGCTATGGCGCCTACGGGATCGGTGCGGCAGCCGCCATCGCGGCCCTCATGCTGGTCTCGAGCCTCGGCACGCTGCGCCCCTTGCGGGAGGCCACACGGGCCGGGCCGGCTTCCGCCGCGCGGGCGATCCGGCCCGCGCTCGCCGCGCTGGGCCGCAACCGGCCGTTCCTCGTGGTGCTGGGCGCGGGCCTGTTCACGGCCATGACCTCGGGGCTTTCGGCGGCGCTCAACGTCTATTTCAACACCTTCCTGTGGCAGCTGTCGCCCGCGCGCATCTCGCTCCTTGTCTCCTCGGCCTTCTTCGGCGCGCTGCTCGCAGCCCTCCTGGCGCCGCCGCTCGGGGCGCGGTTCGAGAAACGGGGCGCGGCGCTCGTGATGCTGGGCGTCGTCGCGCTTGCCCTTCCCGCCCCGCTGCTGCTGCGGCTGGCCGGGCTGATGCCGACCGACCGGCCGGACCTGCTCCTTGCGATCCTCTATGGAACCACCGTCATCCAGGTGACGGCAGCGGTCGGCGCGGCGATCCTCGTTGGCTCGATGCTGGCCGATACCGTGGAGGTGACCGAGCTCGAGACCGGCCACCGCGCCGAGGGCCTGACCTTTGCCGCCTATGGCTTCACCAACAAGGCGGTCTCGGGCGTGGGGGTGTTCGCCTCCGGGCTGGTGCTTGCCGCCGCTGGCCTCTCCGACCAGATGCGCCCGGCCGAGGTGCCCGAGGCGGTGCTGGTGCGGCTGGTCCTTCTCTACGCCGGGCTGGTCGTGGCCCTCGTCGGCACGGCGGCGCTGCTTCTTGCCCGCTATCCCATCACCGCTGCCAGCCATCGCCGCACGCTCGCCGCGCTTGGCCGCTGACCGCTGCTCCGCCTCGAGGGCGGCCCGACCTGTCATCCGTTTGTCATACGACGGGCGCATCGGGCAGTGGATGCTCGATCCGCGCAAGCACAGGCCGCAGGCGCCCACCGGGTTCCGGCCGGATGATCCGCTGCGGGCGCTTGGTATCCGCGCGCCCGCCGGCCCGGCTGCGGCCGAGGCGGCACGTGCCGCCGCGCCTCGGCTCGACGATGCCACCCGCACCGAGATTGCGCTGGCCCTGATGGCCGGCACGCCGCCGCACCAGGTGGCCGGCGATCTCGTGCGCCGCGGGGTGGCGCCCGGGCTCGCCGGCGCCGAGGTGGAGCTTGCGCGCCCCTATGCCGCCGCGGCCGCGCGGCTGGAGCGGCGCCTTGCCAAGCGCGAATGGCTGCACGCCATCCTCGCCCGGCTGGAGGCGGCGGCCGGGCTCGAGGTGCCGCGCCTCAACGCCCCCGCGCCCGAGGCCTTCTTCCGCGCGCACTGGTGCACGCTTCGGCCGGCCATCCTCACCGGGCTGGTCGACCACTGGCCCGCCATGCGCCTGTGGTCGCTCGACCATCTGGCGCGCGCGGTTCCACCCGACACCGAGGTGGAGGTCCAGACCGGCCGCAGCGCGGACGCCGACTTCGAGATCAACTCGGTGGCCCACAAGACGCGCATGGCCTGGGGCGCCGTGCTCGAGCGGCTGCGCGCCGATCCGACCACCAACGAGTTCTACATCACCGCCAACAACGGCTCGGTGAACCGCCGCGCGCTCGGCGCCCTCTGGGCCGATCTTGGCCCCATCCCCGGCTTTCTGGAACGCAACCGCATGGGCGACGGCTTCTTCTGGATGGGGCCGCGCGGCACCATCACCCCGTGGCACCATGATCTCACGCAGAACTTCCTGCTCAACATCGTGGGGCACAAGCGGGTCCGGCTGGTCGCCCCCAGCCGCACACCGCTGATGCAGAACCACGTGCACTGCTTCTCCCGCTTCGGCACCGAGACCGGCCTTCCGCCCGAACTGGGGATGCAGACGGTCGACATCGGGCCGGGCGAGATCCTGTTCATCCCGGTGGGCTGGTGGCACCATGTGGAGGGCCTCTCGCTCACCATCGGCATGAGCTTTACCAACTTCGTGTGGGACAATGCCGGTTTCGAGGCGGATTATCGCGCCAATGGCGAGCTCTGACGGAAGCGCCCTTTCCCCGAAGGCACGGGCGGGCTAACCGCCCCGCGTGCAGACCCCGGCCCCGAGAAGCTTCCAGGACATCATTCTTGCCCTCCAGCACCACTGGGGCGGCGCGGGCTGCGCGCTCCTCCAGCCCTACGACATGGAGATGGGCGCCGGCACCTTCCACCCGGCCACGGCGCTGCGCGCGCTCGGGCCGCGGCCCTGGCGGGCTGCCTATGTCCAGCCCTGTCGCCGGCCGACCGACGGCCGCTATGGCGAGAACCCCAACCGGCTGCAGCACTATTACCAGTTCCAGGTGATCCTGAAGCCCTCGCCCGACGCGGTGATCGACCTCTACCTCGCCTCGCTGGCCGCCATCGGCATCGACACGAAGGCAAACGACATCCGCTTCGTGGAGGATGACTGGGAAAGCCCGACGCTCGGCGCCTGGGGGCTGGGCTGGGAGGTGTGGCTGAACGGCATGGAGGTCACCCAGTTCACCTATTTCCAGCAGGTGGCAGGCCATGACTGCGCGCCGGTGGCCGCCGAGATCACCTACGGGCTCGAGCGGCTGGCGATGTACATCCTCGGTGTCGACAATGTCTTCGACCTGCCGTTCAACGCCGCCGGCCTCAGCTATGGCGACGTGTTCCTCGAGGCGGAGCGGCAGTTCTCCGCGCACAATTTCGAGGCAGCCGACACGCAGGCGCTGTTCGAGGGCTTCCGCCGGGCTGCAGCCGAGTGCCGGGCGCTGGTGGCGGCCGGGCTTCCGCTTCCCGCCTACGACCAGGCAGTCAAGGCCAGCCACATGTTCAACCTCCTCGATGCGCGCGGGGTCATCTCGGTCGCCGAGCGGCAGGCGACGATCCTGCGCATCCGCGAGCTGGTTAAGCTGGTGGCCGATGCGCATCTGGCGCGCGAGGCGGCGCTGGAGCCCCGCAATGGCTGAGCTTCTCGTCGAGCTCCTCTGCGAGGAGATCCCGGCCCGCATGCAGGCGGCGGCCGTCGCGCAGCTCGAAGGGGGCATGCGCGCGATGCTTGCCGAAGCCGGGCTCCCGGCCGGGGAGGTGGCGGCCGACGCAACGCCCCGCCGCCTCGTGCTGTGGGCGCGGGGCCTGCCGCCCTGCAGCGCCGACAGCTGCGAGGAACGGCGCGGGCCGCGCGCCGATGCGCCCGAAGCGGCAATCGCGGGCTTCCTGAAATCGGCCGGCGTGCCTCGCGAGGCGCTGGACGTGCGCGAGACGGAGAAGGGCCGGTTCCTGTTCGCCGTGGTCAGGCGCCCCGGCCGGCCGGCTGCCGAGGTGCTTGCCGAGCGGCTCGGTGCCGTGATCTCCGGGGTCCAGTGGCCGAGGTCGATGCGCTGGGGTGCGGCCTCGGTTTCCACGGCGAGCCCGCGCTGGGTGCGGCCGCTGCGCGGCATCGTCGCCCTGCTGGATCACGAACCCGTGCCGTTCGAGGCGCTGGGCCTTGCGGCCGGCCGCGAGACCTTGGGCCACCGTTTCATGGCGCCCTGGCCGATCGCCGTCCAGTCGGCCTCCAGCTACCGCGAACAGCTCGCCCGCGCGCATGTGATCGTCTCGGCCGGGGAGCGGGCGGCCATCATCCGCGCCGGCGCGCGCGAGGCCGCGCAACGGGCCGGCTTCGTGCTGGTGGACGACGAGGCGCTGGTTGCCGAAAATGCCGGGCTTGCCGAATGGCCGGTGCCGCTCGTCGGCCGGTTCGACCCGGCCTTCCTCGATGTGCCGCCCGAGATCATCGCGCTGACGATGAAGGCGAACCAGAAATATTTCGCCTGCCGCACCGCCGATGGCCGCCTTGCCCCCGCCTTCGTGTGCGTGGCCAACATCGAGGCGCCCGATGGCGGCCGGACGATCGTTGCCGGCAACGAGCGCGTGCTGGCCGCGCGGCTTTCCGACGCCCGCTTCTTCTGGGAGCAGGATCTGCAGGTGCCGCTGGAGCGGCGGGCGGAAAAGCTCGCCGGCATCGTCTTTCACGAAAAGCTTGGCACCTATGCCGACCGGGTGGAGCGGGTCGCCCATCTTGCCCGCTGGCTTGCGCAAGAGGGCACGGTTCCCGGCGCCGACCCGGCCCTTGCCGAGCGCGCCGCGCGCCTTGCCAAGGCCGATCTCGTAACGGGCACCGTCGGCGAGTTTCCGGAGCTCCAGGGCATCATCGGCGGGCATCTCGCGCAAGCGCAGGGGGAGGCCCCCGAGGTGGTGGCGGCAATCCGCGACCAGTATCGCCCGGCCGGGCCGGCCGATGCCGTGCCGGATCAGCCCGTCTCGGTCGCGCTCGGCATCGCCGAGCGGCTCGCCGATCTCGGTGCCTTCTTCGCCGTCGGCGAGGTGCCCACCGGCTCGCGCGATCCGCTGGCGCTCCGGCGCGCGGCGCTCGGCCTCATCCGGCTGCTGACGGCCAACGCCATCCGGCTCAATGCCGCGCCGGCGGCCTTCCACGGGCTCGAGATCCGCGCGGATACGCTGGGCGAAGTGGCGGAGCCGCTCCGCCAGCTGCGGGCCTTCCTCTCCGACCGGCTGAAGGTCCAGGCGCGCGAGAGCGGCGTGCCCCACGACCTTGTCGATGCGGTGTTCGCGCTCGGGGTCGATGACGATCTGGTGCGCGTGCTCGAGCGCGTGCGCGCGCTTGCGGCCATGGTGGATACCGCCGAGGGCCAGGCGCTTCTTGCCGGCGTCAGGCGGGCTGCCAGCATCCTGCGCATCGAGGAAGGCAGGGACGGCCACTCCCACCCGCCCGAGCCCGACCCGGCGCTGCTCTGCGAGCCGGCCGAACGCATGCTCGACACGGCCCTTGCGGCCGCGCAACACTCTGTCACCGCGGCCGTTGCCGCCGAGGACTATGCCGCCGCAATGCGCGACATTGCAGCGCTCCGCCCGCTGGTCGACCGCTTTTTCGACGAGGTGACAGTGAACGCATCCGACCCGGCGCTTCGCGCCAACCGCCTGAGGCTCCTTGCCCGCCTGCGTGCGACCGCCCGGCTCGTTGCCGATTTCGCGAAGATCGAAGGCCGATAGCCATGCTCCACCAGAAGCTTCCCGCCCTCCTCCATCCCTTCGGCGGCGATGCGCCCTCCTGCCACCAGCTGGGCAAGGCGCATCTTGGCGGGAAGGGCGCAAACTGCGCGGAAATGGCCGGCATCGGCCTGCCGGTGCCGCCGGGCTTTATCATCCCCACCCCGCTGTGCACGGCCTTTGCGAGGGCTGGCAACCGCCTGCCCGACGAGCTCGTGGCGGCGCTGCCGCAGGGCCTTGCCCATATCGAGGCGGCCGTCGGCACGGGCGCGCGCTTTGGCGACCCGGACAATCCACTGCTCGTCTCGGTGCGCTCGGGGGCGCGTGTCTCGATGCCGGGCATGATGGACACGGTGCTCAACCTCGGCCTCAACGATCTGACCGTCGAGGGACTCGCCCAGCGTTCGGGCGACCCGCGTTTCGCGTGGGACAGCTACCGCCGCTTCGTGCAGATGTATGGCGATGTGGTGCTCGGCCTCGACCATTATCTGTTCGAGGAGGCGCTCGAGCTGCTGAAGGACGACCGCGGGGTCACGCTCGATACGGCGCTCTCTGCCGACGACCTGCGCGCGCTGGTGAGGACCTTCCTCGGCATCGTGGAAGCCGAAACCGGGCGCCCCTTCCCGCAGGACCCGGGGGAGCAGCTGCTGGGCGCCGTGGCGGCAGTCTTCGGCTCGTGGCAGTCGGAGCGGGCGCGCGTCTACCGGCGGCTCAACGACATCCCCGAGGATTGGGGCACGGCCGTGACCGTGCAGGCGATGGTGTTCGGCAACATGGGCGACGACAGCGCAACCGGCGTGGCCTTCACCCGCGACCCGGCCACCGGCGAAAAGCGGATCTATGGCGAATATCTGGTCAACGCCCAGGGGGAGGATGTGGTGGCAGGCATCCGCACGCCCGATCACCTGACCCGCGCTGCCCGCGAGGCCGCCGGCGCCCCGGGGCTCTCCATGGAAGAGGCAATGCCCGCGGTCTTCGCCCAGCTGTGCGGCATCTTCGAGCTGCTCGAGCGCCATTACCGCGACTGCCAGGACATCGAGTTCACCGTGCAGCAGGGCTTCCTGTTCATCCTCCAGACCCGCAGCGCCAAGCGCACTGCGCGCGCCGCGCTCAAGATGGCGGTAGACATGGTGGAGGAAGGCCTGATCTCGACGGAGGAGGCGGTCCTGCGGGTTGACCCGCAGGTGCTCGACCAGCTGCTGCACCCCACGCTCGACCCGGCAGCCGAACGCGAGGTGATCGCAACCGGCCTTCCCGCCTCGCCGGGTGCGGCCTCGGGCGCAATCGTGCTCGACTCCGCCGAGGCCGAGCGGCGCGCCGGCCTCGGCGAGGCAGTGATCCTCGTTCGGGTGGAAACCAGCCCCGAGGACATCGCCGGCATGCACGCCGCGCGCGGGATCCTGACCGCGCGCGGCGGCATGACGAGCCATGCCGCAGTGGTGGCGCGCGGCATGGGGCGGCCCTGTGTCTCGGGTGCGGGCAGCCTGTTCATCGATGCCGAGGCCCGCACGGTCAGGGCCGGCGCGGTCACCCTCGCCGAGGGCGACCGGATCACCATCGACGGCGGGACCGGCGAGGTGATGCTGGGCGAGGTGGCGATGGTGGAGCCGCAGCTGTCCGGCGACTTTGCAACCCTGATGGCCTGGGCCGACGCGCATGGCGGGCTGAAGGTGCGTGCCAATGCCGAGACCCCGGCCGACTGCCGGACCGCGCGGCAGTTCGGGGCCCAGGGCATCGGCCTTGCCCGCACCGAGCACATGTTCTTCGAGGGCAACCGCATCGGTCCGATGCGCGAGATGATCCTCGCCGATTCGACCGAGGCGCGCCGTTCCGCGCTGGCCAAGCTCCTGCCCATGCAGCGAGCGGATTTCGGCGAGCTGTTCGCCGTGATGGGCGACCTGCCCGTCACCATCCGCCTGCTCGACCCGCCGCTCCACGAGTTCCTGCCCGCGCGCGAGGCCGATTTCGAGGAGCTGGCCCAAAAGCTCGGGCTTTCGGTCGCCGCAGTCAAGCGCCGCACCGCCGAGCTGCACGAGTTCAATCCCATGCTCGGCCATCGCGGCTGCCGCCTCGTCATCACCTATCCGGAAATCGCCGAGATGCAGGTGCGCGCGATCCTCGAGGCGGCGCTTGCGGCCGCTTTGCCGCCTTCGCTCGAGATCATGGTGCCGCTGGTGGCCACCCGGCGCGAGCTCGAGCTGGTCAGGGAGATCATCGACCGGACTGCCGAGACGGTCTTCGCCGAGGCCGGCCGCCGGCTTTCCTATCTCGTTGGCACCATGATCGAGCTGCCGCGCGCGGCCTTGCGCGCCGACGAGATCGCGGAGGTCGCCGAGTTCTTCAGCTTCGGCACCAACGATCTCACCCAGACGGCGCTCGGCCTGTCGCGCGATGATGCCGCGAAGTTCCTCGGCGCCTATGTGGATGCCGGGATCTTCGCCCGCGACCCGTTCGTGACGATCGACCGCGAGGGCGTGGGCGAGTTCGTGTCGCTTGCCACCGCGCGCGGCCGCGCCGCCCGGCCGGGGCTCAAGCTCGGCATCTGCGGCGAGCATGGCGGCGACCCGGACTCGATCGCCTTCGTCGCCGCGCTCGGCCTCGACTATGTCTCCTGCTCGCCATGGCGCGTGCCCGTCGCCCGGCTTGCGGCAGCGCAGGCGGCCCTGCGTGCCGGAGCGGCCCGGCCCGCCTGAAGGTGGCGCCAGACGGGCCGCGCTGGCGCCTGCCGGAGGAGGCGCGCATCGGCATGCTTGGCCGGCCCGATGGCGCGGCCCTGCGCACCCTCGTCTGGGAATCCTCCACGCCCCGCGCCCGGCTGCTGCTGCTCGGCGGCCGGGCGGACTTCCTCGAGAAATGGGCCGAGACGATCGCCGACCTCCACGCGATGGGATTTGCGGTCGCCTCGTTCGACTGGCGCGGCCAGGGGCTTTCCACCCGGCTCGTGGCAGGCGGTGCGGGGCATGTCGACCGGTTCGAGACCTTCCTCGACGACCTCGACCACCTGGCGGGCCGGCTTGCCGACGAGCTGGGCGGGCCGTGGGTGGCCCTTGCCCATTCGATGGGCGCGCACCTGCTGCTGCGCTGGATCGCCGATCCGTCCCGCCGCGCGCACCCGTGGCGCGCGCACCTTCGGGCCTGCGTGCTGATAGCGCCTCTCTTCGGCCTCGCCATGGCCGCACCGCTGCGCGCCGCCGTGATGCTGGCCGCGCGCCGGGCGGTGCGCGCCGGCCGCGGCGCGCGCTTCGCCCCGGGGCAGGAGCCGTTCGGACCGCAGCAGACCTCGGCTGCGCGGGCGGCGATCCTCACCCATTGCCCGGTTCGGTTCGCCGAGGAGCAGCGCTGGGTCGAGGCGTGTCCGGCGCTCGCCTGCGGCGGCGTGACCTGGGGGTGGATCGATGCCTTCGCCCGCTCCGAGGCCGCGCTCGAGGCCCTGCCTCTCGAACGGGTCGGGGTTCCGCTCCTTGCCCTTCTCGCCGGAAGGGAGCGGCTGGTCAGCAACCGGGCCGCGCGCCGCGTGCTTGCGCGCCTGCCGACGGCTGCGGTCGAAACCGTGGCGGGGGCCGCCCACGAGATCCTGCGCGAGCGCGATGCGGTGCGCGCCGCCGCCCTCTCCCGCATCGACGCGTTTCTGGCTAGAAGCCTCGCATGAGCGGGTACGACATTGCGATCGTCGGCGCAGGGATCGGCGGCGCGAGCCTCGGCTGGGCGCTGCTCGCCCGCGCGCCCGCGCTCCGCGTGGCGATGCTCGAAGCGGAGGACCAGCCCGGCTATCACACCACCGGCCGCTCGGCCGCCTTCTATGCCGAAACCTACGGCGGGCCCGACGTCCAGCCGCTCACCACCGCATCCAAACCCTTCTTCCTCCGCCCACCGCCCGGCTTCTGCGAGACGGCAATCGTCTCGCCGCGCGGTGCGCTCCACATCCGCCATGCCGATGCGCCCGGCACGCTCGAGGCGCTCGAACGCACGTTCGAGGCGGGCGGGGTGGCGCACCAGCGGCTCGGCGCCGAGGGCGTGCGGCAGAAGCTGCCCCAGCTGCGACCCGAATGGGCCACCACCGCCATCTGGGAGCCGGGTTGCGCCGACATCGATGTGGCAGCCCTGCACCAGGCCTATCTGCGCGGCTTCCGGCGCATGGGCGGCGAGCTCCTCACAGGCGCGCGCGCCGAGCACATCGCGCGCGCGGGGCGCCGCTGGGCCATCGCCACACCCGCAGGCGAGGTCGCAGCCGCAACGCTCGTGAACGCGGCCGGCGCCTGGGCCGACGACGTGGCCGCGCGGGCTGGCGTGCCGCCCATCGGCATCCAGCCGCTCCGGCGCACGATCGTCGTCGTCGAGGTGCGCCCCGAGGCGCCGGCCGACATGCCGGTGGTGATGGACGCCGGCGGCACGCTCTACTTCAAGCCCGACGCCGGCCGGCTCTGGGTCTCGCCGCACGACGAAACCCCGGATGTGCCGCACGATGTGCAGCCCGACGAGATGGACATGGCCGTGGCGCTCGACCGGTTCGAACAGATGTGCGACTGGCCGATCCGCCGCATCGCCGCCAAATGGGCGGGCCTTCGGAATTTCGCTGCCGACCGGCTGCCCGTCATCGGCCCCGATCCGGCCGAGCCGGCCTTCTTCTGGTGCGCAGGGCAGGGCGGCTGGGGCATCCAGACCGCGCCCGCCGCCGCTGCCATGGGCGCGGCCATGCTGCTCGGCGAGGCCCCGGCGCTCGATCCGTCCCGCTATGCCGCAGCCCGCCTGCGGACCGGGGCTGCCGCCTGACCCCCTTGGCAGAACCCCAACATCTTGTTAGCAACTTCAGGGAAAGCCACCGTATGTTGAAGCAAATACGCATTTTCGCGGCCACCGCCCTCGTCGCCCTCTCGGCCTGCGGCGAGCAGCAGCCCGGCACGGCCCAGCCAGCCACCAAGGCCGCAAACGCCGTGGACTGGACGGCAACGGCGGTGCTCACGCCCGAGGGCGGGGTGCGGATGGGCAACCCCGAGGCGCGGGCGCGGCTTGTCGAGTTCGCAAGCTTCACCTGCGGGGCGTGCACCAACTTCCACAACCAGGCCGCCGGGCCGCTGAAGAGGGAGGTGGCGACGGGCGCAACGAGCTGGGAATACCGCCCGTTCATGCTCAACATCTTCGATCTTGCCGCAGCGGTTCTGGCCCGGTGCGACGGGCCTTCGAACTTCTTCCGCTGGGCCGACCAGCTGTACACCGCGCATGACCAGTGGGTGGCGCCGCTGCAGAAGCTGACGCAGGCGGATTTCGCGCCGGTGGCCCGCCTGCCGCAGAACCAGCAGCTGCTGGCCGTCGCCCGCCTTGCCGGGCTCGACGAGTTCGCGCGCAAGCGTGGCATGCCGGCTGCGCGCTTCGAGGCCTGCATGACCAACCAGGCCGAGATCGAGCGGCTGACGCGGATGCAGCAGGCCGCGGTCGACAGTTTCGGGGTGAACGCAACCCCGACCTTCCTCATCAACGGCCGCAAGCAGGACGGGATCACCAGCTGGACCGCGCTCCAGCCGCGGCTGGCGGCGGCCGCCCGCTGATGATGGCGAGATGAGGTTCGAGCGGCTTCGCCTCTCGGGCTTCAAGTCCTTTGTCGAGCCGGTTGAGCTCAGGATCGAGGAGGGCCTGACCGGCATCGTCGGCCCCAATGGCTGCGGCAAGTCCAACCTGCTCGAGGCGCTGCGCTGGGTGATGGGCGAATCCTCTGCGCGCTCACTGCGGGTGACCCCGGGCGGGGAGGGGATGGACGAGGTGATATTCGCCGGCACCGCGCGCCGCCCCGCGCGCGACCTCGCCGAGGTGGCGCTGCTGATCGCCAACGACCGTGGCCGCGCGCCCCCGCCGTGGAGCGGCGAGGCGGAGCTGGAGGTGGCGCGCCGGATCGCCCGCGGGCGCGGCAGCCATTATTCGGTGAACGGCCGCGAGGTCCGCGCGCGCGATGTCCAGACCCTCTTTGCCGATGCCGCCACCGGCGCCCATTCGCCGGCGCTGGTCAGCCAGGGCAAGGTCGCCTCGATCATCGCCGCGCGCCCGGACGAGCGGCGGCTCCTGCTCGAGGAGGCGGCCGGCATTTCCGGCCTGCATGTGCGCCGCCGCGAGGCCGAGCAGCGGCTGCGCGCGGCCGACCTCAATCTCGGCCGGCTGGCCGACGTGATGGAGGCCGCCGAGGCCGCGGCAGCCGGGCTGCGCCGGCAGGCGCGGGCGGCCGAGCGCTACCGGGCCCTCTCGCAGGCGATCCGCGCGGCCGAGGGTGCGCTGCTCGCCGCACGCTGGCAGGCGGCCGAGGCGGCGCACCTCGCGGCCGGGGCGGCCCGCGCGGCTGCCGAGGCGGAGCTGGCCGAGGCCGTGTCAGCTGCCACCCGGCTTGCCACCGCGCAGGCCGATGCGGCTGCCGGCCTGCCCGGCCTGCGCGAGAGCGCGGCCCGGGCCACGGCTGCGGTGCAGCGCCTGCTCACGGAGCGGGCAACGCTTGCCGCCGAGCGCAGTGCCACGCGGCAGCGGCTCGATGCCCTGCGCGCGGCGCTCGAGGCGGCCGCCGGCGAGCGCGAGCGCGAGGAGGCCCGCGCGCGCGATTCGGCCGAGACCCGGTCGCGGCTCGCCGCCGAGCGCGAGGCAGCGCTGGCGCAGCAGGCCGAGGCGAGCGCCCGCCAGCCGGCCGAGGCCGAGGCCGTAGGCCGGGCGGAAGATGCGGCAACGCGTGCGGACCGGGGGCTCGGCGCGGCGCTCGAGGCGCATGCGGCGATGGTGGCCGAGGCGCGAGCCGCCCGGGCCGCTCTCGAGGCAGCGCGGGCGCGGCTCGACCGGCTGGACCGGGAGGCCGCCCGCCAGTCCGCCGAGCTCGAACGGCTGCGCTCGCAGGGCGCGCTCGCGGGCGCCGAGGCCAGCGTCCGCGCGGCCGAGGAGGCGCTGGAAGCCGAGACGGCCCGCGCGAAAGAGGCCGCCCTCGAAGTGGAGGCGGCCGAGCGCGCCGCCCGGGCGGCCTCGGCCGCGCGGGCGACGGTCGAGCGGACGCTGGCGTCGGCGCGCGCGGAAGTGGCCGCGCTCGAGGCGGAGCTGAAGGCGCTTGCGCGCATCGCGGCAGCCGGACGGGCCTCCGGCCGCGTGCCGCTGGAGGCCGAGCCGGGGCTGGAACAGGCCGTGGCGGCAGCGCTCGGCGAGGATCTGGAGGCCGAGCTCGGCCCCCCGGCCGAGGGCGAGGCCCCCGTGCGGCGCTGGGCTGGCGCTGCGGTTGCCGGTTCCGATCCGCCGCTTCCCGAGGGGGCAGCCCCGCTGGCCGGGCGGGTGATCGCGCCCGCAGAACTGGCCCGCCGGCTGGCGCAGGTGGGGCTGGTCGACGCGCCTCCATCGCCCGCGCTTCTCGCCAGCCTCCGCCCGGGGCAGCGGCTCGTCTCGCGTGCGGGCTGGATGTGGCGCTGGGACGGGTTTGTGGCGCCGCCGGGTGGCCGCGCGGCGGCCGTCGCCGAGGAGCTGGCGCAGGCCAACCGCGCCCGCGCGCTCGGGGCAGCGCTCGAGGCGCCGCGGGCGCGTGCGGCGGCGGCTGCCCGGGAACTGGAGGAGCAGGACAGGGCGCAACAGGCCGCAAGCGCCGCCGAGCGCGACGCGCGCGGCCGCCGCGCCACTGCCGAGCAGGCGCGCGACCGGCTTGCCGCGCGCCTCCAGGGCCTGCGCGCCGCAGCAGTCGAGGCCCGCTCGCGCGAGGGCGCGATCGTCGCCGCGCTCGAGCGGCTGGCGGCCGAGCGGGGCACCGCGGCCACCGAGGCCGAGGCCGCCGCCGCGGCCGTTGCGGCCCTGCCCGATCCCTCGGCCTCCGCGCAGGCCGTGGCCGATGCCCGCGCCCGCGCCGAGCGTGCCCGGGCCGAGCTTGCGGCCGCGCGCGCAGCCGCAGCCGGAACCGACCGCACCATCCGGGAATCGGCCGCGCGGGCGGAGGCGCTGGCAAGGGAGATTGCCGCCTGGGCCGCGCGCGATTCGGCAAGCGCTGCCACGATCGAGGCGCTTTCGGGCCGGATCGAGGCGCTGCAGGCCGAGCGCGCGGCGCTGGTCGGCGAGCCGGCCGCGCAGGAGGCG
Source organism: uncultured Sphingomonadaceae bacterium (assembly GCA_937995515.1). Taxonomy (GTDB): domain Bacteria; phylum Pseudomonadota; class Alphaproteobacteria; order Sphingomonadales; family Sphingomonadaceae; genus Thermaurantiacus. The sequence goes on from CALKJZ010000025.1 coordinate 92,206, forward strand.
CGCGCCGCCGCACTCGAGGCTGCCATCGCGCGCGCCGAGGCGGCCCGCGACGAGGCGCTGCAGAAGGTCGAGGCCGCCGAGCTCGCGCTTGCCGACCTCGACCGGCAGGCCCGCGCCGCCGAGGCACGTGTGGGCGACATCCGCGAGGCGCGCGCGCTTGCGGCAGCGGCGGCCGGGCAGGCGGCAGACGCCGTGGCCGCCCTGGAGGCGGAGGCGCTCGGCCGCTTCGGCATGCACCCGCGCGGGCTCGGCGAGGCGGCAGCCGGGCCGCGCACGGCCGAGGCGCTCGAAGCCGAGGTCGCAAGGCTCACGGCCGAGCGCGACCGGTTGGGCATGGTGAACCTGCGGGCCGATATCGAGCTCTCGGAGATCGAGGCGACGCTTGCCCGGCAGGCCGCGGAAAAGGCCGAGCTCGAGACCGCGTGCGCGCGCCTGCGCGGCACCATCGGCGCGCTCAACCGCGAGGGCCGCGCCCGGCTCTCGGCCGCGTTCGAGGCTGTCGACGGCCATTTCCGGGCCCTTTTTGCCGCGCTCTTCGAGGGCGGACAGGCCGAGCTGCTGATGGTGGACAGCGAGGATCCGCTGGAAGCCGGCCTCGAGATCCGCGCCCAGCCGCCCGGCAAGCGGCTGCAGTCGCTCTCGCTGCTCTCGGGCGGCGAACAGGCGCTGACGGCGATTGCGCTGATCTTCGCGCTGTTCCTCACCAACCCCGCGCCGGTGTGCGTGCTCGACGAGGTGGACGCGCCGCTCGACGATGCCAATGTCGAGAGGTTCTGCGCGCTCCTGCGCGACATGACGCACCGTTGCAACACGCGCTTCCTGATCGTCACCCACAATGCGATGACCATGAGCCGGATGGACCGGCTCTATGGTGTCACCATGGCCGAGCCGGGCGTGAGCCAGCTCGTCAGTGTCGATCTTGCGGCCGCCGGGACCCTGCTTGCCGCCTGACCCACGCCGGCCGCACACGGCCGCAGGCCTTGCTGCATTGCGGCATGCTTGACCTTTGGACGGCGGGCCTCTAGGCCCGGCAGCGCACCGGGGGCCAAGGCTTCCGGCGCCGGCAGTGTCGAGCTGCCGCGTGGCTTTCCCGGTCTTTCGGACGCGTTTCTTGCCCGACCCCGACCGACAGAAGGACCTCGAGGCGCTCGAGGCCCGCTTGCAGGCGGCAAGGGCAGCGAATGCGCCGCAGGTTCGCGCGATGGCCGCGTCGGCATTCGCCCGGGGCACCCGCTATGCCATGGAAATTGCGGTCGCAACCATGGTGGGCGCAGGTCTTGGCTGGGCGCTAGACCGCTGGCTGGGCACCGCGCCCTGGCTGTTTCTCTTCCTGCTCCTGGCAGGAATGGCGGCCGGGTTCAGGAACCTGATGCGCGCGGTGGAAGCGGAGACGGCTGCGGCCCGCGCCCGGGCCGCGACGGCGTCTGCGGCCGACGAGGTGGGCCCGCGGCCGGAGACGCAGGGCAGGGCGGAGCCGGGCGGCGACAGGGGTCCGGATAGACCCTCAGGCGCCTGACGGGTCAGGGACGGAACGGGTCAGGGACGGAACGGGCCAGGGACGGAACGGGTCAGGGACGAGACAGGTGGCCAATCCCCTCGAGCAGTTCGAGATCATGCGCATCGCGCCCATCAGCCTGGGCGGCCTTGATGCGAGCTTCACCAACGCCGCGCTGTTCATGGTCATTGCGCTGGTGCTCATCTGGGGCTTCTTCCTGGCGGCCACGCGCAATGCCGGGCTGGTGCCCGGGCGCGCCCAGGCCGCGCTCGAAAGCATCACCGGTTTTGTATCGTCGATGGTGGAAGAGAATATCGGCCCCAAGGGCCGCGCCTTCCTGCCCTTCATCTTCACCCTGTTCCTGTTCCTTCTTGTGATGAATGTCGTGGGCCTTGTGCCGGGCAGCTTCACGCCCACCTCGCACATTGCAGTCACAGCAACGCTTGCCGGCTTCATCTTCGCCATGACCATCGTGGTCGGCTTCGTGCGGCATGGCGTGCATTTTCTCGAGCTGTTCGTGCCGCCGAACACGCCCCTCATTCTCTTGCCGCTCATTGTGGTGATCGAGGTCATCTCCTTCTTCTCGCGGCCCGTCACCCACGCCATCCGGCTGTTTGCCAACATGACCGCGGGTCATATCCTTCTCAAGGTGTTTGCCGGCTTCGTGGTGAGCCTCGGCCTTGCCGGTGGCGCACTCACCGCCTTCTTCCCCGTTCCGCTGGTGATGACCGTGGCCTTCTACGCGCTCGAGCTCCTCGTGGCCGTGGTGCAGGCCTATGTGTTCGCGCTGCTCACCTGCATCTACCTGAACGACAGCATCAACCTCTCCCACTGACCCCTCGAACGAAAGGTTTTCCAACATGGACGCAGATGCAGCCAAGCTGATCGGGGCCGGTATTGCCGCCGTGGGCATCGGCATCGCCGCGATCGGGGTTGGCACCCTGTTTGCCTATTTCCTCTCCGGCGCGCTGCGCAATCCGGCGGCCGCCGATGCCCAGCGCCCCAACCTCATCTTCGGCTTTGCGGTGACGGAAGCGCTCGGCATCTTCGCCTTCCTCGTGGCGCTGCTGCTGCTCTTCGCGGTCTGAGCCGGGGCGAACGGGCGCCATGCCCCAGTTCGATTTCTCCACCGCCCTGCCGCAGATCCTGTGGCTCGTCCTCAGCTTTCTCGCCCTTTACCTGACCGTCGCCCGCATGCTCCCCCGGGTGGGCAGGGTGGTGGCCGAGCGCCAGGCACGGATTGCCGCCGATCTTGCCCAGGCAGAAGCGGCAAGGCAGGCGGCCCAGCAGGCAAGCGCGGGCGGCTCAGACGCGCTCGATGCGGCGCGCGCACAGGCGCTTGGCGCAACCAGTGCCGCGCGGGCGCGCGCCCAGGCAGAAGTTGCTGCGAGGCTGGCAGCTGCCGATGCCGAGCTTGCCGCGCGCGAGGCCGAAGCGCTCGAGATGCTCGGCCGGCAGCGCGCCGAGGCGCTCTCCGCGCTTGATGCGGAGGCCGCCGGGCTCACGGTCGAGCTGGTGCGGCAGGTCGCAGGCGTGACCGTGCCCGGCGGACAGGCGGCAGAGATGGTCAGGAGGCTTGCGGCCTGAGATGGCAACCGACGCGACAATCCCCCATGGCGACGGCGCCCACGGCGCCGTGGCCGAGACGTTTCTCGGCCTCGGCTCCACCGGCTGGCTTGCGGTTGCCTTCCTTGTCTTCGTGCTGCTGCTGTGGCGGCTGGGAGCCTTCCGCGCGCTCGTCGGCGCGCTCGATGCCCAGGCCGACAGGGTGCGTGCCGCACTTGCCGAGGCCGAGGCGCTGAAGGCGGAGGCCGAGCGGCTCCGCCAGCAGGCGGCCGCCGAGGCGGCCGAGGCGGAAGCCCAGGCCCGCGCGATCATTGCCCAGGCCGAGGCGGAATCGGGCCGCATCGTGGCGAAGGCGCTCGCCGACGCCGAGGCCGCCGTGCAGCGGCGCAGGCGCCTCGCCGAGGAGCGGATCGAGGCGGCGCGCCGCAGCGCCGAAGACGCGCTTCGCCGGCGCGTGGCCGAGCTGTCCGCCCGCGCCGCGGCAGGGATCCTCGAGGACGAGGCCGGGGCAGGCCATCTCCGCCACCTGACCGACGAGGCGATCGCAGCGCTCGACCGGCGGTGACGGCCCCGGGATGCCCGCGCGCCCGCTGACGCTCGCCAGCTACAACATCCGGAAGGCGCTCGGCACGGACCTGCAGCGCGATCCGGCACGGATTCTCGACGTGCTGGACGAGACCGGCGCCGACATCGCCATCCTTCAGGAAGCCGACCGCCGCTTCGGCGCCCGCGCGGCGGCCTTGCCCCCGGGCCTCCTCCACGCGCGCGCCTGGGCACCCGTTCCGCTTGCGACCGGGCGGCACAGCATCGGCTGGCACGGCAACGCCATCCTCCTGCGCGGGGCGCGGGTGAAGCTTCTGCGCTCCGAGACCCTGCCGCTGCCGGCACTCGAGCCGCGCGGCGCCATCCTTGCCGACGTGGAGGCCGAAGGTGCCCGGCTGCGGCTGGTGGGCATGCATCTTGATCTCTCCGGCCTCGTCCGCCGGCGGCAGGCAGAGGCGCTGCTCGGCCATCTGGCCCGCCAGCCAGAACCCGGGATGCCCACCATCCTGATGGGCGACACGAACGCCTGGCGGCCCCTTTCGGGCGCCGTCCGCGATCTTGCCGCCGCCTTCCGGCCTGTCCCGGTCGGGCCGAGCTTCCACGCGCGCATGCCGCTTGGCCGGCTCGACCGGGTGTTCGTTTCGCCGGCGGTCGAGGTGCTGGCGGCCGGCGTGCACAGAAGCCCGCTTGCCCGCACGGCGTCGGACCATCTGCCGGTCTGGCTGCGCATCGGCCAGCCGGGCCGAAGCTGACAAGGCTTGTTTCGTCTGCGCGGCTTTGCCACGCCTGTCTCAGGGGAGGAGTGGCCACATGGGGTTCTGGAAGACGGTCGGGCTGCTTGCCGGTGGCGCATTCACGCTGCTGCTCGTGCTGCGGCTTCTGAACCCCCTGCCGCCGCGCGTGCCGCCCGACGCCGGACCGACGCCCGACCAGTCCGGCACCGCGCTTGCACGCGCGGTCGCCCCGCTGGCGGAGGCAAATCCGGGCCTTTCGGGCGTCGTGGCGCTTGCCGATTCGCGCGAGGCCTTCGCCGCGCGCGCGCTCCTTGCCGCAGCCGCCGAGCGCACCCTCGATGTGCAATACTATATCTGGCACCGCGACACGACGGGCACGCTGATGCTCGGCAATCTCCTTGCCGCTGCCGATCGCGGCGTGCGGGTTCGCCTGCTGGTGGACGACAATGGCATCGGCGGTCTCGACCCCGCGCTCTCGGCGCTCGATTCGCACCCGAACATCGAGGTGCGAATCTTCAACCCCTTCACCACGCGCCGGCTGAAGCCGCTGGGCTATGCGATCGACTTCCGGCGGCTGAACCGGCGCATGCACAACAAGACCTTCACGGCCGACGGGGTCGCCACCATCGTCGGTGGCCGCAATATCGGCGATGAATATTTCGGCGCGCGGGAAGGCGATCTGTTCGCCGACCTCGACGTGCTCGCCGTCGGCCCGATCGCAACCGAGGTGGCAGACGATTTCGAGCGCTACTGGGCAAGCGAATCGGCCTATCGCGCGGCCGATCTTCTGCCGCCCGCCGGAGCGGATCAGCGCGCGGCGCTTGCGGCCGAGGCGCGTGCGGTGGAATCGGGTGCGAACGCCCGGGCCTATGTGCGCGCCGTCTCCAAGACAGCCCTTGTCCGGGACCTGCTCGCGGGCACGCTCCCGCTCGAATGGGCGCGGGTTACCATGGTCTCCGACGATCCGGCAAAGGGGGTGGGGCGGGCCCCGCCGGGCGGCACGGTCGCCGAGCGGCTGGCGCAGATCCTCGACAGCCCTGCGCGCTCGGTGCGGATCGTGTCGGGCTATTTCGTCCCCGGCAAGGACGGAGCCGACGAGCTTGCGAGGCTCGCCCGCGCGGGCGTCGAGGTGTCGGTGCTCACCAACGGCCTTGCCACCACCGATGTCGCCCTTGTCCACTCCGGCTATGCGCATCGCCGCCGGGGCCTGCTGGAGGCTGGTGTCCGGCTGTTCGAGATGAAGCCCGAGACGGGCCAACGGGCCGAGCGGCTGCACCTCTTCCGCAAGGGCAGCACGCTGGGCGGGGAGCCGGCTGCGGGGCCGGTGTTCCGCGGCGCCGGCTCGAGCCTGCACGCCAAGACCTTCGCCGTCGACGGGGAGCGGCTGTTCGTCGGCTCGTTCAATTTCGATCCGCGCTCCCACGAGCTCAACACCGAGGTGGGCTTCATCATCGAAAGCGCGGAGCTTGCCGCCCAGCTCGACCAGGCCTTTGCCTCGGCAATCCCGCGCCGGGCCTATGAGGTGCGTCTGGCCGATGGCGGCAAGATGGTCTGGCTGGAGGCTCCGGAGGGCGAACCGGGGCGTCCGATCGTCCACGAAACCGAGCCCAATACCACGGCGATCTCCCGCGGGCTCACGCAGGTGCTGTCGTGGCTGCCGCTGGAATGGCTTCTCTGAGGCCCGCGTGCACCCGCGGCAGCCGGGGCGGCCCTGCCCGCGCCTTGGCCCTGCCATGGCCTGGCTGCGGCCCCGCTCAGCCGCCGCCGCTCGCCGCCCTGGCATGGTGCCGGATCACCTCCTCGATGATGAAGCGGAGGAATTTCTCCGAAAACTCCGGGTCGAGCTCCGCCTCGCTGGCCAGCGCCTTCAGCCGCGCGATCTGCTGGGCTTCCCGTGCCGGGTCTGCCGGCGGAAGGCCGGCTGCGGCCTTGTGCCGGCCCACCTTCTGGGTGATCTTGAACCGCTCGGCGAGCAGGAACACGAGCGCGGCATCGATGTTGTCGATGCTGCGGCGATAGGACGTGAGCACCGCATCTTCGTCCGGCGTGTCCCGACTGGTCATCACCCCGTTCCTCCGGCAGCAGCTTGCGACATGAAACCCCTTGGCAAGGCAGCGCCCGGCCCCTAGCCGCTCGGATGTGAGCGCACCAGTCATCCCCCTGCGGCCCGATCCGCCGCGCCCCAGCCTCGAGCCGCTGATGCGGCTCGTCGCGCCGGGGCTGCAGGCGGTCAACAAGGTCATCCTCGCCCGGATGGAAAGCCCCGTGGCCCTGATCCCGGAACTGGCCGGGCACATCATCGCCGGCGGCGGCAAGCGCCTGCGGCCGATGCTGACCCTGGGTGCGGCGGCAGCGCTCGACTATGCCGGCGACCGGCACCACCGGCTGGCGGCCGCGGTTGAGTTCATCCACACGGCAACGCTCCTCCACGACGATGTGGTGGATGGCTCGGACCTGAGGCGCGGGCGCACGACGGCCAACATCATCTGGGGCAACCCGCCGGCCGTCCTGGTGGGCGACTTCCTGTTCGCGCGCGCCTTCGAGCTGATGGTCGAGGACGGCTCGCTCAAGGTGCTGAAGATCCTCTCCGCCGCCTCGCGGGTGATCGCCGAGGGCGAGGTCGCACAGTTGACCGCCCAGCGGCAGGTGGCGACCACCGAGGAGCGGTATCTCGAGATCATCCGGGCCAAGACTGCAGCCCTGTTCGCCGCGGCCGCGCAGATTGCGGCCGTGGTGGCCGAGCGCGACCCGGTGACCGAGGCCGCGCTCGAGGCCTATGGGCGCAATCTCGGCATTGCCTTCCAGCTGGTCGACGATGCCATCGACTATGTCTCCGACGCCGAGACCATGGGCAAGGATTCGGGCGACGACTTCCGCGACGGCAAGGTGACGCTGCCGGTGATCCTTGCCTATGCACGGGGCGATGCCGCGGCCCGCCGATTCTGGGAACGGGCCATGTCGGGGGCCTCAAACGGCGACGATGCGCTTGCCGAGGCGCGCGCGCGGCTGAATGAGACCGGTGCCATCTCCGATACGATGGAGCGGGCGCGGCTGTTCGGCAGCCGGGCGGTCGATGCGCTGGCCCTGCTGCCGGCAAGCCCGGCGCGCGACGCGCTGGCCGAGGCGGTCGCCTTTGCCATCCAGCGCGCCTACTAGCACGGCGCACCCGGGCAGGCGCACGGGGCAGGCGCACGGGGCAGGCGCAGCAGCGAGGCGCGCGCCCGCTTCGAGCCCCGGGGCCGGCAGACGGGAAGGGCCCCACATCCAATGGCCGGGCCGGGCGCCGCCCGCGTCGGTGCCAAGCGGCGGGCAGGCTTTGCCTTGGGGTTCATCCGGGGCTAAGGC
>CALKJZ010000026.1 GCA_937995515.1 uncultured Sphingomonadaceae bacterium
TGAACCCGGCGCTCGACCGGCGCCGGCGAAAGTCCTGGCGTGCTGACGGCAGCAACCGCAGGCCCAGCCACGGCAAGGGCAAGCCCGCAAAGCAGAATGGAACGTGTATGAATCCCCTTCAAAAGTTGCGTGGGAGGCAGCAACTCATGGCCGGTCGCCCCCGCGCACTTGTATTCAAGCCTGCTTCGTTCAAGACATGAAGGCCCGGGCGGGGGATCGCTGGCGCGGTCAGCCCAGGAGGTCGTCGAAGCTCAGCTGGCCATCGTGGAGGGCGCGGACCACGAGCTCGGTCCGGCTCGAGACCCCGAACCGGGCCTTGGCCTGCTCCAGATACTTGTGCACCGTATCGGGCGCGAGGCCGAGGATCTGCCCGGCCACCCAGTCGCTCTTGCCGCGCGCGGCCAGCACCACGCATTCGAGCTGGCGCTTCGAGAGCCGCGGGGCAGCCGGTTCGCCGCGGCCGGCGAGCCTGCGCGCCGCCTCGAAGGCAAAGCAGGCAAGATATTGCGCGGCCGGAAGGCTTGCTTGCGGAAGCGATCGGTCGGAGGCCAGCACGAACGAGCACAGGCCGGTCGCCTCGCCGGGAATGTGGATGGGTACCGTCCAGCCATTGGCGAGCCCCCGGGCGGCCGCCTCCTCGATGTAGCTGCGCTGCGGCGGGGTGAGCTCGATGAGATCGGGGAGGTCGGACCAGGCAAAGGGCGCGACCGTCCTCTGGCAGGCGGCCAGCACCGGATCATTGGCCCAGTGTCGCCGCTCCGCCAGATGCGCGGTCCAGCTCTGCGGCAGGTCGTGCAGCTGCACGGGCACGCCCTCGATCCGCAGGCTGAAACGCTGGGTCATGGCGAAATGGTCGAAGTGCAAGGCGCGGGTCGCGTCCGAGAGGAGGCCCGAGATCGCCCCGAGGCTCCGGGCGGTCTTCACCTCGCGCACGAACGCCTGCACGCGGCCAAACAGCGCTTCGTCCTCCGTTTCCGTGGCAGCGTGCCGGCGGCTCAAGGCACGCTCCACAGGGCGGCGGCGACGCGGCGGCCGACCGCGCGCTGCCGTGCGGCAGCCCAAAGGGCCGCCCGGCGGCCCCCGGCCCGGTTCAGGTTATGCCATGCGACGCAAGCCGTCATGTGCTACCTCGGCCTTTCCAGCACCGCTGGCCCGCGCGCGGGCCATCTGCCAAATATTAGGCCATTGCAGGCAGGCACCTGTCAACGGTGCAAAAAACCCGGTGGAAGGAGTGGCAGGGATGGAACAGCAGGCACGCGGGGCGCGGGCGATCGTTGCGGGCGGGTGCTTCTGGTGCACCGAGGCGATCTTCGCCCGGCTGCGCGGTGTCATCTCGGTGACAAGCGGCTACACGGGCGGCCATGTGGCTGACCCCGACTATCGTGCGGTGTGTACGGGCCGGACGGGGCATGCCGAGGCGGTCGACATCCGTTTCGACCCGGAGCTCATCTCCTATGGCGAGATCCTCGACATTTTCCTTGCAACCCACGACCCGACCCAGCTCAACCGGCAGGGGCCCGACATCGGGCCGCAGTATCGCTCCGCCATCTTTCCCCTGTCGACCGAGCAGGAGGCCGAGGCGCGCGCGGCCATCGCCCGCGCCCAGGCCGACTGGCCGGCACCGATTGTCACCACCATCGAGCCGGCCGGGCCCTTCTTCCCCGCCGAACCCGAGCATCAGGGCTATTTCGACCGCGTGGGAGACCGGAACCCCTATTGCACCGCCGTGATCAGCCCCAAGGTGCGCAAGCTGATGGCAACCCATGCCGACCGGCTGAAGTGATGCCCGGCCCGGCTGGTCTTGCGCCTTGCCGGCCGGGTGCGGCCCGATGCTATCGCGCCCGGTGGCGGCCGAAGAAATCGATGGGCGCAAGGATCGACTGGAGCCACTGCGACGGCCGCCCCATGCCGTGGTTGGCGCCGGGCAGGCGGATCATTTCCGCCTCCACGCCCCTGAGGCGCAGGGCGCCGAACATCTGCTCGGTCTGCGCGATGGGGGTACGGAAATCCTGCTCGCCGGTGATGAAGAGGGTGGGTGTGCGGATCCGCCCGGCAAGGCTGAAGGGTGCGCGGCGTGCGTAGAGCTCGGGCGCTTCCCAGGGGGCGGCGCCCATCCACTGGCGCAGGAAAAAGGCCGGGCTGTCGCTGGTGGTCACCTGGTTCGCCCAGTCCGTCACCGGGCGGAGTGCTGCGGCCGCACGGAACTTTGCGGGCTCCTGTCCGATCGCCCAGAGGGTGAGCACGCCGCCGCCCGAGCCGCCGCCGATGAAGAGGTTGCGCCGGTCCACATAGGGCCGGGCCGCAACCGCATCCACCGCGCTCATCAGATCCTCGTGGTCGGGGCCCGGATAGGCATGGGTGATGAGGTTGGCGAACGCCCGCCCATAGCCGATCGAGCCGCGCGGGTTGGTGAACAGCACGAGATATCCCGCCGCGGCATAAAGGCTGTGGGTGATGGAGAAGAAGGGGCCATAATCGGTGTTGGGCCCGCCGTGGATGTCGAGGATCAGCGGATAGCGGCGGGTGGGCGTGAAATCCGGCGGATAGGCGATCCAGCCCTGGATCGGCCGCCCGTCGAGCCGGCTGGCGACAATGATCTCCTCGATCCGCGCGGGGGTGCGCGATGCCGCCCAGCGGGCGTTGAAGTCGATGGCGCCTGTCTCGGCGCCGCCGCGCGACACGCCAAGGCCTGCCGGCCGGTCGGCAAATGCCGTGGTATAGGCAAGGGTTCCGCCTGCGGCGCTGAAATCCCCGCCCGCCGTTGGCAGGTAGAGCCGGGTGCCGCCCACCACCGGCACGCGCACCGAAACCTCGCCCGAGGCGAGCTCCACCTCGCCCACGCGCGTGACCCCGGCATCGTGGAACAGCACGAAGAGCGCGGCCGAATCGGCGCGCCACGAAAGGGCGGCGACCGGCCGGTCGAGCCGGGGTGCCGCGTTGCGGACGGGGGCGCCCGGGCGCAGCTCCATCACCCACACCTCGGGCATGGGATAGAAGGCGTCCGTCGCCTCGGCGCCGGTAAAGGCCAAAAGCCGCCCGTCGGGCGAGACCTCGGGGCCCGATTCCGAGCCGGGCCTGCTGGTGAGCTGCACCGGCCGTGCGCCCGGCCGCTCGGCGTCGAACAGAAAGAGGTCGCTTTCCGCCGGGCGGTTGATGCGGTCGGGGGCGACGCTGGCCACGAGGCTCCGCCCGTCTGCCGTCCACGCAAGGCCGCCGCCTGCCATGACGGCATCCGCCTCGCCTGAGGTGAGCTGGACAAGCCTTCCGCCGGCGAGGTCGAGCACGAAGAGGTGCACCGCGCCCGGCGGGAGCTCGCCGTTTGCATCGGTGCGCCAGAAGAGGTCGGAGACGATCTTCGGGTCGGGCGCCTGCTCGGCGCCGCGCGGCCGCTCGGGCATGCCCGGGACCTCGCGCGGCCTTCGCTCCACCCGGCCGATGAAGGCGATGCGCCCGCCGTCTGGTGACCAGGCGAGCGTGACGGGCACCACCTCGCCCGTGGTGACGGCCTCCGGCACGCCCTCGGCGAGCGCGAGCACATGGATCTGCGCCCGGCCGAGATGCTGGCCGATGAAGGCGAGGCGCGCGCCCGCGCGGTCGAAGACGCCGCCGCGCGGCTGCAGGTCGCGCCCCACGAGCAGCCGGCGGTCAACGATCCGGCCAGCCTCGTCGAGGTGGGCGAGCCAGAACTCGCCGGTGCGGCGGTCGAGCCCGCGGTCGAAGGCCGCCCGGGTGAACAGCACCCGCCGGCCATCGGGTGCCACCACCGGGCTCGTCACCATCGAGAGCCGGTAGAGGTCGGCCGGCTCGATGGGCTGCCGCGCGCCGGCCGGCGCCACGCCGGCCGCAAGCGCCAGCGCCGCCAGCCACGCCCATCTGCCAGCCTGCCGCATTTTCCCTTCTCCCTGCCGCGTGCAGCCTGCTAGCGGGTGCCCACGCACGGCGCAAATGGGGAGGAACGGGTGATGCGGCTGTTCGAGGACTGGCGGGCGCGCTCGCCCTTCTACGACGAGACGCACGAGGCCGTCGCGCAGTCGGTGCGCCGCTTCGTCGAGCGCGAGGTCATGCCCCACATCGACCAGTGGGAGCGCGACGGCGAACTGCCGCGGAGCCTCCATCGCAAGGCGGCCGAGGCCGGGATCCTGGGCCTCGGCTATCCGGAAGCCTATGGCGGCACCTCCGAGGGCTTTGACATCTTCCACAGCCTCACCCAGTCCGAGGAGCTGGCAGCGCCCGGTGCCGGCGGCCTCGGCGCCTCGCTCATGACCCACAGCATCGGCCTGCCGCCGATCCTCGCGCTTGGCTCGGAGGAGATGAAGCGCCGGGTCGCACCGCCGGTGCTCGCTGGCGAGAAGATCATCGCCCTTGCCATCACCGAGCCCTCGGGCGGCTCGGACGTGGCTGCGATCCGCACCCGCGCCGAGCGACGCGGCAACCACTATGTCGTCAACGGCGCCAAGATGTTCATCACCTCCGGCATGCGGGCGGACTGGCTGACGGTTGCCGTGCGGACCGGCGGGCCGGGCATGGGCGGCATTTCGCTGATGCTGATCGAGACCGACCGGCCGGGCGTTTCGCGCACGAGGCTCGAGAAGATGGGCTGGCACTGTTCCGATACGGCCGCCATCCAGTTCGACGATGTGGAGGTGCCGCCGGAAAATCTCATCGGCCCGGAAAATGGCGGCTTCCTCGGCATCATGCGCAACTTCAACTCCGAGCGGCTGGGCATGGCGCACGGCTGCATGGCCATGGCGCGCGTGGCACTGGCCGAGGCGGTCGAATGGGCCCGCGGCCGCGAGACGTTCGGCAAGCCGCTCATCGCCCACCAGTCGATCCGCATCAAGCTTGCCGATCTCGTGCGCCAGATCGAGGCCACCCAGGCCTGGGTGGACCTGCTGGCCGACCAGCACCGCAAGGGCACCGGCCAGCCGGCAAGCTACGCCATGCTGAAGGTGCAGGCGACACGGACGCTGGAGGCGGTCGCCCGCGAGGCCGCGCAGGTGCTGGGCGGGGCGAGTTACATCCGTGGGCAGAAGGTGGAGCGGATCTACCGCGAGGTGCGGGTGAACGCGATCGGCGGGGGCAGCGAGGAGATCATGCTCGACCTGGCCGGGCGGCAGCTGTTCGGCGGCACCCGCTAGCCGCGCCCGCTGGGCCTTCCGCGCGGCGGGCCCTCCGCGCGGCTGGCCTTCGTGCGGGGGCCGTGGCACAGGCCGCGCCATGGCGACCCCGGCCGAGTCCCGCGTCCGCACGCACCGGCGCCGGCTGCCGCGGCCCCTCGCCGCGCTGCTGGTCGGGGCGGGTGTGCCGCTTGCCGCCTGGCTCGCGCTGACCTCGGCACGGCCAGCGGTGCCCCCGGTGCCGCCTGCGGGCATCCCCGAGGCGGCGGCCGCCCGCTCGGCGCTCGAGCAGCTGCGCCAGCCGGGCGCGCGCTCGGGCGCGTGGGTGGAGCTGCGCTTCTCGCCTGGCGAGGTGGAGGGGCTGGCCATCATCGGCGCGCAGGCGCTCGGCATCGCGCGGGCGGAAGCCTCGGTCGAGGAGGATGTGCTGCGCGCCGCAGCGAGCCTTCCGGCCGGATTCGGGCGCTGGCTGAACCTCAGGGCTGCAACCCGCGGCAGCGCCGACGGCGTGCCGCCGGTCAGGGCCGCCATCGGCCCCGTTCAGCTTGCGCCCCCGCTCACCCGCGGGGCCGCCGAGCTGCTCCGCCCGTTCCTGCGCGTGGCCGGCCTGCGCGTGCCACCCTTCGAGGAGATGATCACAAGCCTTGCCATCGGGCCGGAAGGGGTGGTGGCGCGCGTGCGGCTGCCGCGCGAGACCGGGGCGGTTGGCACATTTGCGGCCGCGCGCTCGGCGCCGGTTGATCCCGAGGCGCTCGTCGCCCTGTCCTGCGCGCTGGCGAAGGATGCCGCGGCCGATGGCGTGGCCGATCTCGCCGAACTCGTCCGCCGCGCCTTCGCTGCGCCGGCGCCGGGGCTTTCGGCGGTCGAGGCGAACCGGGTGGCCCTCGTCGCGCTCGGCGTGGTGGCGGGGGCCAGCCGGCTCCTCGAGCTCGCCGGCGGCCAGGAGGCCGACATGCTGGGCTGCATGCCGGAGACCCTGCCGGTGACCCTCGCCGGCCGGCGGGATCTCGCCAGGCACTGGACGCTCTCAGCCGCCCTCGGCGCCAGCTTCGGCCAGTCGCTCTCTGCCGACCTCGGCCAGTGGAAGGAGCTTTCCGACAGTGTCGGCGGCCGGTCGGGCTTTTCCTTTGTCGATATCGCAGCCAACCGCTCGGGGCTGGCCTGGGCGGCCCGCGCGACCGACCCGGCCGAGGCCGATGCCGCGCGACGCGAGCTCGCCACGGTCTTGCCCGAGCAGCTGTTTCCGCTCGCGCTTCTCGCTGCCGAAGAGGGGCTGACAGCCGCCGATTTCGAGCGGCGCTACGGCTCCACCCTCTCACCCGAATATCAGGCTGTGGTGGCGCGCATCGACCGCGCGCTGGCGCGCGGGCGGGCGGGCTGAGCCGCCACCGGCTTGCGCCGGCGCGCCCGGCCGCCCACAAGGGGCTTCAGGGACCGGGGGAGCCGAACGCACGACCATGCACATCCAGATGAATGTCCACGGCGAGATGGCGCTTTCGAACGAGAGCCGCGCCGAGATCGAGGCCGCGCTCCGGCACCGCCTCGCCCGTTTTGCCGATCTCTTCACCCGGCTCGAGGTGCATCTCGGCCCCAACCAGTCTGCCGATGCGGGCATGGACAGCTGGAGGTGCGGGCTCGAGGCGCGCCCGGCCGGCAGTCGGCCGATCGAGGTGCAGCATGCGGCACGCCGCGCCGACCTTGCCGCAGAGGGGGCGGCCGTCAAGCTTGCAACCGCAACCGAGCGGCGCCTTGCCCGCCGGCGGACCACAAGCCGCAAGGGCCACGGGGCCTAGGCGCCGGCCCGCGCTTCCGGGCCGACTTTCCCGCCCAACCCCTCAAAAGCGGGGAGGCCCTGGCCTTGCGCCGGCCTCATGCGCGGGTGCATGGGCCTGCCGGAGGAGAGTGATGCGCACGATCGACCACCACATTGCCGGCGACCCTCCGGCCTATACCCGCTTTGCCCATGTGTTCGACCCGAACACCGGTGCCGTGCAGGCACGCGTGCCACTGGGCACGGCTGAGACGCTCGAGACGGCGGTTGCCGCGGCGCGCAGGGCCCAGCCCGGCTGGGCCGCCACCAACCCGCAGCGGCGCGCGCGCGTGATGTTCCGCTTCCGGGAACTGGTGGAGGCGCAGATTGACGATCTGGCGCGCCTGCTCTCTGCCGAACATGGCAAGGTGCTTGCCGACTCGCGGGGCGACATCCAGCGCGGGCTGGAGGTGATCGAGTTCGCCTGCGGCATCCCACACGCGATGAAGGGGGAATATACCCAGGGCGCCGGGCCGGGAATCGATGTCTATTCCATGCGGGTGCCCCTGGGCATCGGAGCCGGCATCACGCCGTTCAACTTCCCGGCCATGATCCCGATGTGGATGTTCGGCATTGCGATTGCCTGCGGCAATGCCTTCATCCTGAAGCCCTCGGAGCGGGACCCGTCGGTGCCGGTGCGGCTGGCGGAAATCCTGCGCGAGGCCGGCGCGCCCGAGGGGATCCTGCAGGTGGTCCATGGCGACAGGGAGATGGTGGAGGCCATTCTCGACCATCCGGAGATCGCCGCGGTGAGCTTCGTGGGCTCGACCGAGGTGGCGCAGCACGTCTATGCGCGCGGCACGGCTGCGGGCAAGCGGGTGCAGGCGATGGGCGGCGCCAAGAACCATGGCATCGTGATGCCCGATGCCGATCTTGACCAGGTGGTCGCCGACCTTGTGGGCGCGGCCTTCGGTTCGGCGGGCGAGCGCTGCATGGCACTGCCCGTGGTGGTGCCGGTGGGTGCGGCCACCGCCGAGGCGCTGCGGGAGCGGCTGGTGCCGGCGATTCACGGCCTGCGCATCGGCATCTCAACCGATGCGGAGGCGCACTATGGCCCGGTCGTCAACGCCGCCCACCGCGAGCGGATCGAACGCTACATCCAGATGGGGGTCGACGAGGGGGCCGAGCTCGTCGTCGATGGCCGCGGCTTCACCCTCCAGGGCCATGAGGACGGCTTTTTCATCGGCCCGAGCTTCCTCGACCATGTGAAGCCGCACATGCGCTCCTACCAGGAGGAGATCTTCGGGCCGGTGCTGCAGATGGTGCGCGCCGACAGCTTCGAGGAGGCGCTGCGCCTGCCTTCCGACCATCCCTATGGCAATGGCGTTGCCATCTTCACCCGCAACGGCCATGCCGCGCGCGAGTTCGCCCACCGGGTCAATGTCGGGATGGTCGGCATCAACGTGCCCATCCCGGTGCCGGTGGCCTATCACACCTTCGGTGGCTGGAAGCGCAGCGCCTTTGGCGACATCAACCAGCACGGGCCGGAGGGCGTGCGGTTCTGGACCCGGATCAAGACGGTCACCCAGCGCTGGCCGGACGGAACGCCGGACGGCAGCAACGCCTTTGTCATTCCCACCATGGGCTGAGGGAGGCTGAGATGCCGTTTGCAACCATTCGCGTCGAGGAAGAGGGGCCGGTCACGCTTGTCACCCTCGACCGCCCGCAGGCGCTCAACGCGCTGAACAGCGAGGTGCTCGACGAGCTTGTCGCCGCCTTTGCCGCCTTCGAGGCGGATGCGGGCCAGCGCTGCCTCGTGCTGACGGGGGCGGGCGAGAAGGCCTTTGCCGCCGGCGCCGACATCAAGGAGATGGCCGCCAAGGCTGCGGCGGACTTCTATGCCGAGGATTTCTTCAGCCGGTGGACGAGCCAGATCGTCAAGGCCACGCGCAAGCCGTGGATTGCAGCTGTCAACGGCTTTGCGCTGGGCGGCGGCTGCGAGCTTGCCATGATGGCCGATATTGCCATCGCGGCCGACACGGCGAAGTTCGGGCAGCCCGAGATCCGGCTTGGTGTCGGGCCCGGCATGGGCGGCTCGCAGCGCCTCACCCGCGCCATCGGCAAGGCCAAGGCCATGGAGATGTGCCTGACCGGCCGGATGATGGGCGCCGAGGAGGCCGAGCGCGCCGGGCTGGTGGCCCGGGTGGTGCCCGCGGCCAGGCTGCGCGAGGAGGCCCTGAAGCTGGCAGCCGAGATTGCGGCCATGCCGCCGCTTGCGGCCGTGGCGGTCAAGGAAATGGTGAACGCGGCCTTCGAGACCACGCTGGACCAGGGGCTCGTGCTCGAGCGGCGGATCTTCCAGGTGCTCACCGCAACCGCCGACAAGGCCGAGGGCATGGCCGCCTTCATCGAGAAGCGGCCCGGCCAATGGACGGGCCGGTGACGGCGACCGTCGCCTTCATCGGGCTTGGCAACATGGGCCTTGGCATGGCCGCCAATCTGGCGGCCAGGGGCTTTGCCGTGCAGGCCTTCGACCTTGCCGAGGCCGCGCTCCAGAGGGCCGAGGCCGCCGGGTGCCGGCCAATGGCAGGCGCGGCCGAAGCGCTCGCCGGCGCACAGGCTGCCATCACCATGCTGCCGGCCGGCGCGCAAGTGGCAGCCGTGTGGCGCGAGACGCTATTCGAACGGGCCGCTCCGGCGACCCTCCTCATCGATTGCTCGACCATCGATGTCGAGACCGCCCGGGCGCTTGGGGCCGAAGCGGCCGCGCGCGGCTTCGATGCCGTGGATGCGCCCGTCTCGGGCGGGGTGGCGGCCGCTGCGGCCGGCACGCTCACCTTCATGGTCGGCGGGCCGGAGCAAGCCTTTCTCCGCGCGAGGCCCATTCTCTCGGCCATGGGCAAGGCGGTGATCCACGCCGGCGGCAGCGGGGCAGGGCAGGCGGCCAAGACAGCCAACAACATGCTTTTGGCCGCCTCGATGGTGGCCACGGCCGAGGCCTTCCTGCTCGCGCAGAAGCTGGGCCTCGACCCGCAGCGCTTCTACGAGATCGCAAGTGTGTCGTCGGGCCAGTGCTGGTCGATGACAAGCTATTGCCCCCTGCCCGGCGTCGGGCCGGAAAGCCCGGCCGACCGCGGCTACGCCCCGGGCTTTGCCGCAGCGCTGATGCTGAAGGACCTGCGCCTTGCGATGGATGCGGCGCGCTCCGTGGGGGCGCGCACGCCGATGGGCGCGCGCGCGGCCGAGCTCTACGAGGCCTTCGCCGCCGACCCGGACCGCGCCCGGCTGGATTTTTCCGCCATCATCCGCGCCATCGACGAGGCGGCCTAGGCCCCGCGGACAAGGGATTCGAGGCACAAGCTTGCGGCGGCGAGCTTGGGGGTGCGGGCGAACGAGCGGGCGGTCCTGTCGTCTCCGGTGGCGATGGGGCGTTCGTGTTTCAGGCTGCCGGACATGCGCTCGATGCCAGTGCGATCCCGGTAGCAGCGACAGTCCGGGTGTTCGGGTGCCTTGCGGGTCGAACGCGGCGGGATGATGGGCAGGATGCCGTGCATCGGCAGGCTCTCGCACAGGGCATGGCCATCGTGGCCCTTTTCGGCGAGGAGCGTCGGCGAGGAGCGTCGGCGAGG
>CALKJZ010000027.1 GCA_937995515.1 uncultured Sphingomonadaceae bacterium
CGAACGGCTGAAGGCCACCATCAACCCGGCCAACGATCCGGCCTTCCGGGAGCGCTGGATCACCGACAACAGCTTCGACTTCATCACCTACCAGGAGATGTGGTCGCTGCCGCAGGGGCCCGAGGGCAAGGCCTACTGGTCCCAGCGCTATGGCGACATCTTCCTCATCTCGCTCGACTGCAACCGGATCTGGCGGACATGGAACCCCAACCAGCGCGGCAAGTTCACCGAGAGCTTCAACAACGCGACCGGCCGGCTGTTCGACAACCCGTCTGACTGGGGGTTCGGCGACTTCACCTTCCGCCCGTTCGGCCGCGGGTCCCGGCAGTATCAGTGGCTGCAGGAGGTGCTCGCCTCCGAGGCCTGCCGCACCGCGCGCTACCGCATCGTGCTGACCCACCAGACCCCCTTCGGTCTTGGCGACAATGCCGTGCCGGTGCAGGCGATGCAGCGCGTGACGGTGGAGCTTCTGGGCGGCGGCCTCATCGGCCCGTTTGCCGCGTCGGACTGGCCGCAGCGCTGGCCCGAGGTCGAGGACCAGCTGCGTGCAGGCCAGGTGCGCTACATCCGCTACGAATATCCGCTGGCCGACGATATCTGGCGGAACGACATCGAGCCGCTGCTCCTCGCGGCCAATGTCCACCTCGTCCACTGCGGCCACTCCCACCTGTGGAACCGCAGCCAGGTGGGCAATCTTCACTATATCGAGACGGCCAATGTGGGGAACAGCTTCGGCGCCATGTTCTTCGCAACGGCCCAGCCCGGCGTGAGCCCCACCCAGGGGCCGCGGCCGAACCAGCCCGGCAACGCCGCGTGGCGCAACGCAACCGTGGCGGCGAGCCCTTCGCGCACCAGCCTGACGTGGAACCCGGCCGACTATCCGGTCACCGGCGATCCGCACGGGCGGCCGATGGCCATGCCGAGCATCTTCAACCCGATGCGCGAGCTTGCAGGCGCTTCGCAGGATGTGCCCTTCATCGCCTCGAACGTGCTGACAGCTCTCACCATCTTCGAGAGCGCAACCGGCCTCGTCTCGAGCTATGTCTACGACACCCGCGACGCGGCCGCACCCACGCGCAAGTTCGACGAGTTCCGGATCGGCTGAGGGGCTCCGGGCCGGGAGCGGGCGGCGCGCCCGCCCCGGTCAGGCCGGGCGGCCGGGCGGGGCGTTGGCAGCGCCGAAGCTCCCGGCCGGCGGGTGGTTGCGCACGATCAGCAGATACATGACCGGGGTGACAATGCGGCTCATGAGGGTCGAGGAGATGAGCCCGCCGATGATCACCCAGGCAAGTGGCGCGTAGAGCGCCGAGCCGGAGAGCGCGAGCGGCAGCAGCGCGAGCACGGCGGTCACCGAGGTCAGGAGCACCGGCAGAAAGCGGATCTCGCCGGCGCGCTCGATCGCCTCGCGGAGCGCCACACCCTGGCTGCGCAGCTGCGAGGTGAAGTCGACGAGCAGGATCGAGTTCTTGATCTCGATCCCGATCAGCGCGACGAAGCCGATGATGGCCGTGTAGCTCAGCGAAAATCCATTGGCCCAAAGGGCGATCAGCCCGCCGAACATGCCAAGCGGGATCACGCCCGCCACCACCAGCGTCTCGCGGAAGCGGCCGAACTCGAGCACAAGGACGGCGAGCACACCGAACACCGCAAGCAGGATGACCCCGCCCAGCCCGCCGAAGCTCTCCGCGCGGGCCTGCGCCTCGCCGCCCTCCACGACACGGTAGCCCGGCAGCAGGTCGAGCGCCGCGATGCGCGCCTTGATGGCATCGTTGACCCGGCTGGTGAGCGCGCCCTGTTCCACATTGGCTGTCACCGCAACCGAGCGTTCCTTGAGGTAGCGCGCGATGAGCGGCGGCCCGCCCACCAGCCGCGGCTCGGCAATGCGGCGCAGGGGAACGGCGGCGCCGCTGGCAGAGGGAACGTGGACGGCTTCGAGCGCATCAACCGTCTGCAAGGCCCCCGCCTCGCCGCCGCCGGTGATCGGCGTGCGCACCACCACCTCGTAGCTGTCGCCTTCCGCATCGCGGAAGCGGCCAGCCGGCTCCCCCGCAAGGGCGAGCCGGGCGGCGCGCCGCGCAGCTGCCGGCGAAACCCCGAGCAGCGCGGCGGCATCCGCATCGAGGCCGAGCGCAAGGTCGATCCGGTCGACGGCAAGCGGGTTGCGCACGTCGCGCGCGCCCGGGGTGGTGCGCATCACCTCTTCGACCGCGCGCGCAATCCGCTTCAGCTCGTCGAGGTCGGGGCCAAGCACGAACCATTGCACCGGCGCGTCGATCGGGGCGCCGTTCCGGAACGACCTGAGCGTGATCCGCGCCTCCGGATAGGTGGCAAACCGCGCCCGCAGCCGCTCTGCCATGGCCGGGGTCGCGGACGGGTCCCACCGGTCGAGCGTTGCCAGAACCGCGCCGAGGTTCGCCCGCTGGTCCACCTCGCGCACATTGTAGAACACCTGCGGATTGCCGCGGCCGACATTGGCCATCCGGTCGCGGACGGCCGGCTCCTCCTTGAGCACCGAATCCACCCAGGCGACCGCCCGCGCGGTCTGGGCGAGGTCAGACCCTTCCGATGTCTCCACCTCGACGAGCACATAGGGCACATCGGCATCGGGAAAGAGGCTCGTGCCAAGGACGGGGATGAGCCCGAGCGCGGCCACGCACAGCGCCATGGCGGCCACGAGCGTGCGCGCCGGGTGGCGGAGCGCCACGCGGAGGAGCGGCGCATAGCCGCCATGGATGCCGCGCTGCACGATCTGCAGCGCGCGGTTGCCCTCGGGCGCTTCTTCGCGCGGCAGGATGCGCGAGGCGAGGAACGGGATGATGGTGAGCGAGACGAGGAGCGAGGCAAGCGCGGTTGCAATCACCGCGACAGGCAGGCCGCGCGTGAACTTGCCCGCGCCCTCGGGCAGGGCGGTGAGCGGCAGGAATGCGAAGACGAGCACGACCGTGCAGCCGATGACCGCAATCGAGATCTGCTGCGCGCCGGTGATGGCGGCGGCCACACGGTCGAACCCCATGCGGATGTGGCGCGCGATATTCTCCACCACCACGATCGAATCGTCGACAAGGATGCCGAGCGCAAGGATGAACCCTGCGATCACCAGCTGGTTCAGCGTGTAGCCGAGGATCGCGAGCACGAGCACGCCGATGGCAAGACTGAGCGGCACCGAGACCATGACAACGAGGCTTGCGCGCGGCCCGAGCGGCAGGAGCGTGACGAGCACCAGCGCCAGCGCGATGGCGAAATCGCGGGCGAGCAGGCCGAGCTTGCGTCGGATATCCTCGGACTGGTCGAAGGCGAGGACGAGCTTCACGTCGGGCGGCAGACGGGCGCGATAGGCCTCGGCGGCAGCCACCAGCCCGGCCTGCACGTCGAGCACATTCACATTGTCCTTCTGCGTGGCCGTCAGCCAGATTGCACGCGCACCGTTGAGCGCGGTGATGTGGGTGCGCTCGCCCGTCTCCCAGCCCACCTCCGCCACATCGCCCACCGTGATCAGGCGCCCGCCCTCGGCGCGCACCGGCACCGCGCGCACCTCCCCGACCGTGCGGTAGGCGCCGCCGGCCCGCAGGTTGAACCGCTGCTCGCCGGAGCGCACGGCGCCGGGCGGCAGGTCGGTGCCGCTCGCCCGCAGCGCATCCGTCACCTGGGTGAGCGGCAGCTCCAGCTCGGCAAGGCGGGCCAGATCGACCGTGACCCGCATCTCGGGGCGGGGCAGGCCCCACACCTCGGCCGCGCGCACGCCATCGACGCGCTGGAACGCCTCGCGCAGATCCTTTGCAATCTTTTCCAGCCGCCGGGACGACGCCGTCTCGGAGACGAGCGCATATTGCACCACCACCGCCTCGGTGGTGCGGAAGCGCCGGAACTCGATCCGGCTGACGGTCTCGGGCAGGCGCTGGCGGATCGCGTTCACCTCGCGCACGGCCTCGTCGAAGTTGCGGTCGGGGTCGCTCGACCAGTCGAACTCGGCGACGATCACGGCCTGGCCGTCGAAGCTGCGGCTCGAGATCTCGGTCACATTGTCGAGCCCCGAGAGCACATCCTCGATGGGCTTGGCGACCGTCTGCTCCATGTCTTCCGGGTCTGCACCGGGCTGGAAGGCAACGATGAACACCACCGGAACCTTGAAGTGCGGATCGACCGAGCGGGGAATGGCGAGGAAGGCCTGGAGCCCGAGCGCGGCCAGCAGCGCAAAGACGATGAGCGTGACCTGCCAGCGCTGGACGGAAGCGGCGATCAGGCGGTCGAGCATCAGGGCCGGCTGCCGGTCGCGGCCGGGGCGCGCGTGACCTGCGTGCCAAGGGGCCGCCGGGTGGCCGCGACGACCACGGGCATGCCGTCGGCCAGCCGGTCCACGCCGCCGAGCACGATCCGGTCGCCGGGCTTCAGCCCCTCGGCCACCGCAACGCCGCCGGCCGAGACCGGCCCGAGCCGGACCATGTGCGCCCGCACCACCAGCCCTGACCCTTCCGGCCGGACCTGCCAGACGAAGCCCTCGTCGGCGCGAGCGGCAAACAGCGCACTGGCCGGGATCTGCAGCGGTTGGGGGCCGCGGCCAGGGTCGGGTGCCCGGGGCGCGAACCGCGCCTCGCCGATCAGCCCCGAGCGCAGGTCCGGATGGCCCGGCAGCGCCACCTCGACCCGGAAACTCCCCGTCCGCTCGTCCGCACGCCCGGCAATCTCCACCACCTGCCCGCGCAGCTCCGGCGGTCCTCCCGGGCCGAACGAAACCACGGCCGGCTGGCCGATTCCGAGGCCGGCGATTTCCCGGTCGGTCATCGGCACCCGCAGCACGAACCCCTCGCGCAGCTCGCCGAGCACGAGGACCGGCGTGCCGGCCGCAAGGGTCTGGCCCGGCTCGGCAAGCCGGCGGAGCACCACGCCGTCGGCCGGCGCCACGATGCGCACATAACGCTGGCGGAAACGGGCCGCGTCGCGCTGGGCGCGCGCGGCGCCGGCGGCAGCCTCCTGCTGATCCACCCGCGCCCGCGCCACCCAGCCGTCGGCGAACAGCCGCCGCTGGCGCTGCAGCTCGGCCTCGGCCTGGCGGACAGCCGCCTCGGCGGCGGCCACGTCGCTGTCGAAGGGCTGTGAGTCCAGCGCGGCGATGAGCTGGCCGGCGCGCACCGCCATGCCCTCGCGCACCTCGAGCCGGACGAGGCGGCCATCGGCCACGAACGCAAGCGGGGTCTCGCGCCGCAGCCTCACAGTGCCGGTGGCCCGCATCTGCGGCTGCGCGCCGGCCGCCCCGACCACATGCACCCGGACCGGAAGCGGCGCCGCATCCGCCTTCGGCGCCTCGGGCCGACCGCAGCCGGCAAGCGCCAGAAGCGCGGCAGCAACAAACCAAGACGAGGCAGGACCGGGCGCCTGACGGCGCGCGGCGCGGTGCCCGGGCGAAGGCGACGGCGCCCCCGGCGCCACCTGCCCTCTGCCGGCTACGGCCTGTCTGCCCAAGGCCCCCTCCCCCTCGGCTGCGGCGCTGGATTCGAGGCTGCCGGGCGGCTGCCGCTGCGGCACCGGCGGGCGGCCTCTTTGGGGGCCGGCCCCTTCATCCATGGCAGAGCGGAGGCTCCTGCGCAACAAATTTGCGCAGCCCTCAGATTGGCCGGCCGCAGGCCGCTGCCCCGGCCCGGGAGCGGGGCAGAACGGCCGCTTCGACGATCGAGAGGCCTTTTCCTACTCCTCGATCGTCAAGGCCTCGATGGTCACCGCCATCGTCATGCCGCCCTCGAGGTCAAGCGCCGCCTCCACGTCGGTGATTGCGATCTCGGCGAGGAAATGGCCGCCGAGGGCGAAATCGGGCTCGGCGAGCACCGCCTGAAGCCGGTCATAGGCATGTTCCACCTCGAGGTGCCGCCCGCTCAGCCTGACCGCGAGGCAATGGCGCATGCCGCTGAAGGTCATGCTCGCCCAGGGCGTGCTCTGGAAATCCTCGATGACGAGTGGCGGCCGGGCTGTGCCCCCGGGCGTTGCAAGCCATTCGCCAAGCAGCGGATCGGCTGCGATCGCGGACCGGATGGCGCGCAGCAGCTTCTGGTGCACGTCGGCCGGAAGCGCCCTCATTGCCCGGCCCTCCCGGAGTTGCCGGCACCCGTCCCGGCCTGCGAAGATGCGTTGAGCCGTGCAATATAGGCGAGCACCCGCCGTTCCAGTTCGGGGCCGGGCTGCCGGCCCCGGCGCAAATCATGCACGAGCCGGGGATCGCGGACGGCGTTGCGTCCGAAGCGGGACGGGGGGAGGTGGCAGGTTCGCAGGCAGGTCTCTATCGCATGCAACAACGACATGGCGCAGTCTCTCCTCAACACGACCCTTTTTGTCGCGTCCGAACAGAGGCTGGGGCCCGGACCCCTCAGAGCACCCCACTCCGAATCGTCGCTTGCATAGTGATGATAGGTATTTTCCCACTAGTCTAGGGAAATAACGATGATACAACGAAGCCGGTCCGAGGAGGGAAGGCGCATCCAGCGGATGGCAGAGCAGGCAGTCAGGGACCGGCTGGACGACCTGATCCGGCGCAGCGGCGAGGATTATGCCTCGCTGTCCCGGCTGATGGGGCGCAACCCCGCCTATATCCAGCAATATATCAAGCGCGGCGTGCCAAGGCGCCTCAACGAGGTCGACCGCCGGCTGCTCGCCCGCCATTTCAACGTGCCCGAAAGCTTTCTCGGCGCCCCCGACCCCGATTGCGACCCTGGGGGAGAGGCCCGCGCGCCCGCGCTCCTGCGGGCAGCCAGTGCCGTCCATGCCTGCATCGAGGCGGCCGTGGAGGACCCCGAAGCGAGCGCGCCCGACGATGCGGACTGCCTGCTCATTCCCTTCCTCGAGGCCCGCGTCGCCGGCGCGCCGTCGGGCACCCCGGCCGCGCCCGGCCTTGCGCTTGCGGTTTCGGCCGCGCGTCAGATGGCAGCCGAGCGGATCACCGATCTCCGTGCGATGCGGGTCGCAAGCGACTCGATGCTGCCAACGCTTGCCGCAGGCGACGAAATCCTGATCGACTGCGCGGACCGGATCCGGCTGCGCGACGGCATCTATTGCATCATGTCGGAAGGCGTGCCGATGGTGAAGCGCCTGTCGGTCCACCCGGTCACCAAGCGCCTTTCGGTGATTTCCGACAACCCGGCCTATCCCTCCTTCGCCGACTGCCAGCCGGAGCTGGTCGAGATCGTCGGCCGCGTCGTCTGGGTCGGCCGCAGGCTCGCCTGAGGACGGCTGCGCCCGGCGCTCCGCTCAGCGCCTCTGGCGCGGCTCGCGGATGGCAAGCGCGAGCGCCGCAAGTGCCCCGAGCGCAAGCCCGACGACCATGCCGAGCGACGGCTCGGACCAGACCGCCCCGACTCCGAGCCCGAGAAACAGCCCGGCTGGAAGCAGGCACCCAAATCCCCGTTCCATGACCCTTGCTCCCCGAGAGGCCTCCAGCCGTCTGCTGCCGCCGTGCCCGCCGGGCCGGACGCCGGGGCGCACCAGCCCTGCGCCGCGTGGCCCGGCTGCGCAACCCCTGCGTGGCCCGCCTGTGGAACCCCTGCGTGGCCCGCCTGTGGAACCCCTGCGTGGCCCGCCCGTGCATCCCGCTTGCCTCGCCCGGCCTCCTTGCCTCGCCCGGCCTCCGCCCGCGCGCGGGCCCGGGAGGAAGGCAGGGTGCATGACCGGCTCCGGCCACAGCCGGGCGATGCCGGCGAGGAGGCGCGACCCCGGCCCCGGTTCCGGACCGGCCAGAGGCCCTGCCGGCAGGTGGGGCGACCGACGGGACTTGAACCCGCAACCCCTGGTACCACAAACCAGTGCTCTGACCAATTGAGCTACGGTCGCCACAGCAGTCCGGCACGCGGCTTGCGGCACGAGGCCATAGGCGCGGGCGGCCTTGCGCGTCAACAAGCCGCCCGGAGGGCACCGGGCGCCGGTGGAGCGGAGGCAGCGCGCCGGGCGCCCGGCAGCTCCCCTGCGTCAGCACCCGGGCCGGCTACTTGCCGACATTGTAGGCGAGCGCTGCGTCATCGAGCTGGAAGCCCACCAGCACCTCGAAGCTCGCCGCGCGGATCGCGGCCCGCACCTGCGGGTCCGACAGTGGGTCAATCAGCGCGTCCTCCTCGCTCGGGCGCCGCTGCCGGGTGATCTGCCGCTGGATATCGGCAGGGAGGGTGGCGGCCGAACGGGCCACCTCCGCCCGCGCGCCGCCGCGGCTCTGGGCCCGAAGCTGCCCTTCCGGAAACTGCAGGCTCACGCCTGTCAGCTGCTTCGACACCAGCACATTGCCGCCCTGCACGAGACTCACGAAGATCGGCAGATAGACCTCGCGCGCAGGCCCGGGCCGGCGGCGGACGGCGGTGACGGTAAAGCTCACATCGGAGACCAGCATCGCCTCGCCGGGCGTGCAGCTGGCCGAAAGATCGGTCAGCTGCGCCACGAAGTCGATCGCGTCCGCATCGCGGCTCTCGGGCGGATCGAAGCGCGTGTAGCTTCCCACATGGACGGGGATGCCGATCGCCGGGCAGGGGGACCGCTCGACGAGAAGCGGGTTGCGGTTGCACGCGGCAAGCGCCAGCAGCGGCAGGAGAAGGAGGGCGGCGCGCGGCACGGACAGCATCGGGTCTCTTTCGTGGCTCGGGGGCCGGGCGGCTGCAATCCGCACCCGGCCCGCAGGAGGTGCTCCATACGCCAGCGCCTTTGCACGCGGCAAGCAAGCCCCCTCGGCACGCGGCACGTGCCGCGGCCCCCGTGGCCGCGCCCTCGCGCGCAAGAGGGCTTCATGCCGGCTGCCGTTTCCCCTAAGGACAGGTCATGACCCTGCCCGACCCGGACGCGCCCGCCGCCGCCCGCCGCCGTCTTGATGTGCTGGTGGCCGCTCCGCGCGGCTTCTGTGCCGGCGTGGAGCGGGCGATCCACATTGTCGAGCTTGCGCTGCAGAAGCATGGCGCGCCGGTCTATGTCCGCCACGAGATCGTCCACAACCGCTTCGTGGTCGACAGCCTGAAGGCACAGGGCGCGGTGTTCGTGAAGGAGGTGGACGAAGTGCCCGATGGCGCAACCGTCATCTTCTCCGCCCACGGGGTGCCCAAGTCCGTGCCTGCCAACGCACAGGCGCGCGGGCTCGACTATCTCGACGCCACCTGCCCGCTGGTCTCGAAGGTGCACCGGCAGGCCGAGCGCATGGTCGAGCAGGGGCGGCACATCCTCTTCATCGGGCACAGCGGCCATCCTGAGGTGATCGGCACCTTCGGCCAGGTGCCCGAAGGCTCGATGACGCTGATCGAGACGGTCGAGGATGCCGAGGCCGTCACCGTCGCCGACCCGTCCCATCTCGGCTTTCTCACCCAGACCACGCTTTCGGTCGACGACACGGCCGAGATCGTGGCCACGCTGCAGCGCCGCTTCCCGGCCATCCAGGGCCCCAAGGGCGAGGATATCTGCTATGCCACCTCCAACCGGCAGGCGGCGGTCAAGGCCATCGCGTCGCGCTGCGACCTCATGCTGGTGATCGGCGCGGAGAACAGCTCCAACTCGCAGCGCCTGCGCGAGGTGGCCGCGCGCGAGGGCGCGCAGGCCCACCTCATCCAGCGCTGGGACCGGATCGACTGGTCGTGGCTGGACGGCGTGCAGACCGTGGGGCTCACGGCCGGCGCGAGTGCGCCCGAGCTGCTGGTCCAGGAGGTGCTCGATGCGCTGCGCGCCCGTTTCGACGTGGCGGTCGAGGAAGTGACCACCGCCGTCGAGCAGGTGACCTTCAAGCTGCCGCGCGCACTCGCCACGGTCTGAGCGCCGGGCGGCGCCGTGGCGGTCTATACCGAGGTCTCGGACCGGGCGCTTGCGGCCTTCCTGGCCCGCTATGCAATCGGCACAGCGGTGATGGCCAAGGGCATTGCCGAGGGTGTGTCGAACAGCAACTATCTGGTCGAGACCGAGGCCGACGGCGCACGCCGCCGGTTCATCCTCACGCTTTACGAGCGGCGGGTGGAGGAGGAGAGCCTGCCCTATGTGCTGGCGCTGATGCAGCACCTCGCCGATGCGGGCCTGCCCGTGCCCCGCCCGGTGGAGGACGTGACGGGTGCAACGCTCGGCCAGCTCCTCGCACGCCCGGCCTCGCTCATCACCTTCCTGCCCGGAGTCTCCGTGGCCGAGCCGGGCCCCGACCATTGCCGCGCCATCGGCGCGGCCATGGCCCGCCTGCACCTTGCCGCGCTGAGCTTCCCCGGCGAGCGCTCCAACCCTCTGGGGCCTGCGAGCTGGGAGCGCTCGCTCGCCGGTCTCGGCCCGCGGCTCGATGCGCTCGAGCCGGGGCTTGCAGCCCAGGCAGCCGACGCCCTGCGCCTTGGCCGGAGCGCGATGGCCGCAGCGCTGCCGCGCGGCACCATCCACGCCGATCTCTTCCCCGACAATGTGCTCTTCCTCGGCACCTGCGTCTCCGGCGTCATCGATTTCGCCTTCGCATGCCGGGATGTGCTCGCCTATGATCTGGCCGTGGCGCATGCGGCCTGGGCCTTCTCCGAGGACGGGGGCACGTTCCACCCCGCGCGCGCCGAGGCGCTTCTTGCGGGCTATCACGCTGTCCGGCCGCTCGATGCCACCGAGCGGGCCGCGCTCCCGGGCCTGTGCTGCGGGGCGGCGCTCCGGTTCCTCCTCAGCCGCGCGGAAGACTGGGCCGAGCCCGACAGCCCGGCGCTCGTGCGGCGCAAGGACCCGCTCGCCTTCGCACGGCGCACGCGGCATTATCTCGAGCACGCGGCATGACCGCCCTGCCCCGCGTCATCATCGCAACCGACGGCGCCTGCAAGGGCAACCCCGGCCCGGGGGGCTGGGGGGCGGTGCTGGTCTGCGGCCCGCACCGGCGAACCCTTTCGGGCGCCGAGCCGATGACCACCAACAACCGGATGGAGCTGCGCGCCGCCATCGAGGCGCTCGGCGCCCTGAAACGGCCCGCAGAGGTCACCCTTCTCACCGACAGCGCCTATCTGCGCGACGGCATCACCCGCTGGATCGCCAGCTGGCAGCGCAACGGCTGGCGCACGGCCGACCGCAAGCCGGTCCGGAATGCCGAACTGTGGCAGGCGCTGCTCGAGGCCGCAGCCCGGCACCGCATCGACTGGCAGTGGGTGAAGGGCCACGCCGGCCACCCGCTGAACGAGGAGGCCGACCGGCTCGCCAACGACGCAATTGCCGCCGCGCGCGGGCGAAGTGCGGCCTGATGGCCTCCGGCCTCCTTGCGCTGCTCGACGACGTGGCCATGATCGCAAGGCTCGCTGCGGCCTCGCTCGACGATGTCGCCGCGGCCTCGGGCAAGGCAGCCTCCAAGGCCGCGGGTGTGGTGATCGACGATACCGCCGTCACGCCGCGCTATGTGATCGGCTTTTCGCCCGAGCGCGAGCTGCCGATCATCTGGCGGATCGCCAAGGGGTCGCTGCGCAACAAGCTTGTCATCCTGCTGCCCCTGTTCCTGCTGCTTGCGGCCTTCCTGCCGCAGGCGCTCGTGCCGCTGCTGATGGCAGGCGGCGCCTTCCTTGCCTTCGAGGCTGCGGAAAAGCTGCTGGAAAGGCTCGGGCTCCACGCTGCGGGCCATGGTGCCGACATTCCGGTGCTGCTGGCACCCGAGGCGCGGGAGTCGCAGATGGTCCGCGGCGCGATCCGCACCGATCTCATCCTTTCGGCCGAAATCCTCATGATCGCGCTCGGCCAGATGGAAGACCTCTCCTTTGCCGCCAGGGCCGCCGCGCTGGTGGTCGTCTCGCTGGTGGTGACAGCCGGCGTCTACGGCGCTGTCGCGCTGATCGTGAAGATGGACGACGCCGGCCTCAGCCTCGCGCAACGCGGATCGGCCGCCGCACGGGCGCTCGGCCGGGCGCTGGTTGCCGGCATGCCCCGGCTGCTTGCCTTTCTCTCCGGGCTCGGCACGTTTGCCATGGCCTGGGTGGGTGGCGGGATCCTGCTTCATGGCATGGAGGACCTGGGGCTGGCCGCGTGGCTGCCGCAGGCGGTCCACCGCGCGGCCGAAGCGGCAGGCCATGCCGCACCGGTGGGGGGCCCGGCAATCACATGGCTGGTCGGGGCCCTGCTCGCGGCCTCTGCCGGCCTCGCGGTGGGCATGTGTGTCGCTGCGGCCAGCCTTCTTGCGCAGAGGCTGAGGGGGCCCGCGCGGCAGGCCTGATGCGCGGGCTGCCAGCCCTGCTGGCCCTCGTCGTGCCGGCGCTCGTTGCCGCGTGCGGCCGCCCCCCTCCGGCACGCCTGCCGGCCGGGCCGCCGGTTGATCTGCGCCAGCCGGCAGACCGGGCATCGCCTTTCGAGCTGGTGCGACTGCGCGACGACCCGCAGCGGTGCCGGGCGCTGCTCGAGGCAGCCGGTGCGCGGATCGAGGCGGTGGAGCCGGTGACGCAGGGGGCCTGCGGCCACCGCGATGCGCTGCGCTTTGCCGGCGGGCGGCTGGGGAGCGCGCGCCTTGCCGGCACGGTTGACCTGCCGCTCGCCTGCCCGGTGGCCGCCGCGCTGCTGCTCTGGGAGCGGGATGTGCTCCAGCCCGCCGCACGGCGACACCTCGGCAGCCCCATCACCCGGATCGACCATTTCGGCAGCTATGCCTGCCGCGGGATCGAAAGCAGCGCCCGGCTTTCCGAGCATGCGCGGGCCAATGCGATCGACATCGCGGGCTTCCACACGGCCGACGGGCGACGGATCACCCTGGTCGAGGGCTGGAGCGGGGATCGGGCCACGCGCGCCTTCCTGCGCGCGGCACGCGACGGGGCCTGCCGCCTGTTCGCAACCACGCTCTCGCCCGATGCCGATGCCGCGCACAGGGACCATTTCCACCTCGACCAGGCCGACCGCGGCGCGCATGTGCGCGCCATCTGCCGCTAGACTGCCCGGGCCCGGCGGCAGGCCACAGGCGGGCGGGGCCTGCGGGCGCCGCGGGCCAGCCGGCCCCCGGGAGGAAGGCAAGGGGAACAGGCCGGGGGCAGGCCCGGATCCGGCCGCCTTGCGGGGAAGGTTCGCGAAGGTGCCGGGCAGCGCGATTGTGCAATGCCGCGCAAGGGTCTATCTTTCCCGTTCCACCTCCTGACGGGGAAGCCGCCCATGTCCCGCCGCCGACAGATCTACGAAGGCAAGGCCAAGATCCTCTACGAGGGTCCCGAGCCGGGCACGCTCATCCAGTATTTCAAGGACGACGCCACCGCCTTCAACGCGCAGAAGAAGGGCACGATCTCCGGCAAGGGCGTGCTGAACAACCGGATCTCGGAGCATATCTTCACCCTGCTCGGCACCATCGGCGTGCCGCACCATTTCATCCGCCGCCTCAACATGCGCGAGCAGCTCGTGCGGCAGGTGGAGATCATTCCGCTCGAGGTGGTGGTGCGCAATGTCGCCGCCGGCTCGCTGTCGAAGCGGCTCGGCATCGAGGAAGGCACGCCGCTGCCGCGCACCATCCTCGAATATTATCTGAAGGACGACAGCCTCGGCGATCCGCTGGTCACAGAAGAGCATATCGCCGCCTTTGGCTGGTGCGGCCAGGACGAGCTCGCCGACATGCAGGACATGGCGATCCGGATCAACGATTTCTTGTCCGGCCTGTTTGCAGGAGTGGGCATCCGACTTGTCGACTTCAAGCTCGAGTTCGGCCGGCTGTGGGAGGATGATTATGCGCGGGTGATCCTCGCCGACGAGATTTCGCCCGACGGCTGCCGGCTGTGGGACATGGCCTCGGGCGAAAAGCTCGACAAGGACCGCTTCCGCCGCGACCTCGGCGGCGAGGTGGAGGCCTATCAGGAGGTCGCGCGCCGTCTCGGCCTCCTGCCCGAGGGGTCAGCCAACTCGGTTGTCAACCTCGACTCCGCCCGCAAGGCCCGGGATGCGCGCTAGCGCGGCGCTCGTTCTTCTCGCCTCGGCCACGGCTGCCGCAGCCCAGGAGGCCCTGCCGCCGCAGCAGCTTCCGCGCCTGATGGAGCCGCGCGCCATCATGTCCCTGCCGCAGGCCCGCCCCGCGCGGACCATCGCCTATGGCACCCACCCGTCGCAGGTGGTGGAGCTGTTCCTTCCGCAGCGGCGCGGCGAAGAGCTGCTGCCGGTGGTGCTGATGGTGCACGGCGGCTGCTTCCTCTCGAACCTGCCCGGGCGGGAGCTGATGCGCGCAGCCGCCGGCGCCTTCACCAGCCGGGGCTGGGCCGTCTGGTCGATCGGCTACCGCCGGGTGGACGAGGAAGGCGGCGGCTATCCGGGCACCTTCCAGGATGCCGCCGCGGCCATCGATCTCCTGCGCGACCATGCCGGGGAACATGGTCTCGATCTGCAGCGGGTCGCCGCCTTCGGCCATTCGGTGGGTGGCACGCTCGCGCTCTGGGCCGCCGGGCGGGCCAATATCCCGGCTGCCAGCCAGCTGCACACGGCCGACCCGCTGCCGCTGCGCGCAGTCGTCTCGGTGGGCGGCTTTGGCGACCTGCGCACCTTCGGCCCGACGATCGCAATCGCCTGCGGGCCAAGGATGCTGCCCGATCTGCTGCGCGAGCGCGGCGATGCCCGGGCTGCGGAGCCGGATGCCGCACCGGACACGCCGGCACAGCCCGGAGGGGAGCCGGCAGGCGGCGCGGGCGACGCCGGCCTGCAGCCCCTCTTTGCCGGCCGGGCCGACCCGTTTGCCGACACCTCGCCGGCAGCCCTTCTTCCGACGCGCGTGTCCGTCGTGATGCTGCACGGCGTCTACGATCATGTCGCCTTTCCCGCAGTCGGCCTGTTCCACGCGCAAACGGCGCGCCGCGCCGGAGACCGGGCCGAGGTGTTCGTGGCGCCCAATGCCGGCCATTTCGAGGTGATCGCCCCCGGCCACAGCGCCTTCGCCCAGGCGCTGGCCGCGCTCGAACGCGCCCTGCAATAGACAGGCACGAAAGGTCGCCCGGTCTTCCCGATGCCGGCAACCGGCCGGCAAGTGCCGCCGGGGCCCGCGCGAACGGCCCCTGGCAAGGCCCGCAGTGCGGGCCCGGTGCCGGTGGGCCCGCACGGCCGCAGGGGCGAGGCCGCAGCCGACACGCGCGTTGCCGGGCGGGCCCTGATGCGGCGGTCTGTTGCCATGGGGCGGCCGATTGCCCGCGGCAGCAGGCCGGATATCGGCGGCACCGGGCGAGGCTTCGCCCTGGCGCGTTCGGCGGGAACCTGCTGATCGAGGGGCCCGACGCGGACCCCCATATCATCGGCGGCCGCCGGCGGGTGGGCAGCGCCCGCGTTGCGCCGCAACGCCCGGGCGGGCCATGCATCAGGCCCGGGTTCCGAAACAACGATCCGGGGATGGCGCGGGCCATGATCCGGACCGGCCGCCCGGGCTGGACCGCGCGGGTGCTCGAGCCCGGGGTTGTCGGCGCCGGCGACCGCCTGATCCTCGAACAGCGGCCGGCCGCTTGCGTGAACCTTGGCGCGTGCGCGAGGCAGGGCCCGCCCGGCGGACGCGGGGCCAGCCCGAGTCGCTGGCGCCCCCCGGGCCCTGCCCCCGCATGGGCCGGCACGGCGCACGGGGCGGCCCGCGCCGCAGCCGGGCGGGCGTGCCCTCAGTCGGGCTGGGGGACCAGCCGCAGATAGGGCTTGAGCGCGCGCCAGCCGCCCGGGAAGGCGGCCCTCGCCTGCTCGTCGGCCAGCGAGGGCACGATGATCACATCCTCGCCCGGCTTCCAGTCGACCGGGGTTGCAACCGGGTGGCGGCTGGTGAGCTGGATGGAGTCGACAAGGCGCAGCACCTCGTCGAAATTCCGCCCCGAGCTCATGGGATAGACCAGCTGCGCCTTCACCCGCTTGTCGGGCCCGATGATGAAGACCGTGCGCACCGTGGCATTGTCGGCAGCCGTGCGGCCCTCGCTCGTTTCACCGGCATCCTCTGGCAGCATGTCGTAAAGCTTGGCCACCTTGAGATCCGTGTCGCCGATGATGGGGTAGGTCACGGCAGCCCCTTGCGTCTCCTCGATGTCGGCCGCCCAGCGGGCATGGGCCTCGACCGGGTCCACCGAAAGGCCGATCACCCTCACCCCGCGCTTCTCGAACTCGGGCAAAAGGTGCGCAAGCCGGCCAAGCTCGGTGGTGCACACCGGCGTGAAGTCCTTGGGGTGCGAGAACAGCACCACCCATCCATCGCCGATGAACTCGTGGAAGCGGATCCGCCCCTTCGTCGTCTCGGCCTCGAAATCGGGCGCAACCGAGTTGATTCGCAGTCCCATGCTCGTCTCCTCCTGCTCTCGGCCCGGACATAGGCCCCAGCCGGCGGCGAAAAAAGACCTGCTTCCAAGCCGCTTCGCTTTCGTGCAGAGGCCGGGCACCATGAAGGCCCGTGTGACCGTCTCGCTCAAGCCCGGCGTGCTCGATCCGCAGGGCCGCGCCATCGCCCATGCGCTCCAGGGCCTCGGCTTTGCCTCGGTCCGCGACGCGCGCGTCGGCAAGGTGATCGAGCTCGAGGTCGCCCCCGGCACGACCGAGGCGGAGGTGGCCGAAATGGCGCGCCGGCTGCTTGCCAACATCGTCATCGAAAGCTTCCGCGTGGAGCTGGAGCCAGCGCCGGGCGCGCCATGAACAGCGCGGTCGTCGTCTTTCCCGGATCGAACTGCGACCGGGACATGATGGTGGCGCTCGAACTGGTCACCGGGCGCAGGCCGGTGGCGCTGTGGCATGCCGAGGCGGAGGTGCCGGCAGGTCTCGATCTCATTGCGCTTCCGGGCGGATTTTCCCATGGCGACTATCTGCGCGCAGGCGCGATTGCCGCGCGCGCGCGTGTGATGCGGGCGGTCATCGGCCATGCCGCGCGCGGCGGGCTGGTGCTCGGCGTGTGCAACGGCTTCCAGGTGCTGACCGAGGCCGGCCTCCTTCCCGGCGCGCTGATGCGCAATGCCGGGCTCGACTTCATCTGCCGCGACGTGGCGCTCGAGGTGGCGGCGGCCGACACGCCGTTCACCCGGGCCTATGGGGCGGGTGCCGCGATCACCCTGCCCATCGCCCACCACGATGGCAACTTCCAGGCCGACCCCGAGACGCTCGACCGGCTGGAGCGGGAGGGCCTAGTCGCCTTCCGCTATGCCGAAGCCGTCAACGGCAGCGCCCGCGACATTGCGGGCATCCTGAACGCGGGGCGCAACGTGCTCGGCCTGATGCCCCACCCCGAGCGGGCGGTGGAGGAGGCGCACGGCAACCTCGACGGCAGGCGGCTGTTCGAGGGGCTTCTCGGCGTGCTCGCCTGAGGCGGCAACAGCCACAGCCGCAGGCCGCCGCCGCGGTTCCGCCTGCCTCTTGCCACCTGTCGCCCTCGCCTTTCGCCCTCGCCTGTCGCCCTAGGCGCGCCGCCGGCGGGCAGGGCCACGGGAAAGGCCACGAGACGGGGCCGGCAAGGGGCCCGTCCGGATCTGTTCCGAATGCCGAACGCCCCTTCCGCCGGCTGGGGCACCGGCAGCGGGATGCGCCTTAATCGCCGGGATCCCCGCGTGGGCGCAGGCGGCCGTGCCGCCGGCCTTGTGCCACGCGCCACGAGCCGGCAGGCCGTGGCCAAGACCCGGGGCCGACGCGCTGGCCGGGGCGCAAGGCCCACCGGAAATGCCCAAGGCACACCCCCCACGCGACATGCCCCACGCGACATGGCAAGACGCGGGGCCGGCGCACCGGCGCCTGACGGCCGAGGACCCTGCGGGCCATCAGGCAGGCCCCGCAGGGGGCTTCGGGGCGAGTT
The DNA here is from genome assembly GCA_937995515.1 of uncultured Sphingomonadaceae bacterium. GTDB lineage: Bacteria > Pseudomonadota > Alphaproteobacteria > Sphingomonadales > Sphingomonadaceae > Thermaurantiacus. The sequence goes on from CALKJZ010000027.1 coordinate 17,666, forward strand.
GCCGATTGGCCGGGCCGATGGCAGGCTGCCTCTCGGGGGCCGCCCGGGCGGGCCTGCGGGCCGATCAGACCCTTGTCCGGAAGGGCGTGAAGTCGGTCGAGACGTCGTAGACATCGACCCCCTCGGCGCGCTTGAGCCGGTTGACAACCACATAGGTCACTGGCGTGAGCGCCGCCTCCCAGGCCACCTTCAGGAGGTAGTTGGTCACCATCACGGTCAACACAAGGTCGGGCGCCCACACGCCCCAGAACGCCAGCGGATAGAAGATGAGGCTGTCCACCCCCTGGCCGACCGCCGTCGAGCCGATGGTGCGGGTCCACAGATAGCGCCCTTCCGTCCACACCTTCATCCGCGCCATCACGAAGGCATTGGCAAACTCGCCCGCCCAGAAGGCAAGGATCGAGGCTGCAAAGATGCGCGGCGCCAGCCCGATCACCGCCTCGAGGGCCTCCTGCCCCTCCCAGCCGGCTGCGGGCGGCATGGCAACGACGACCATCGACATGAGCCCGGCGAAGACGGCCGCAGCAAAGCCGACCCACACGACCCGCCGTGCCCGGCCATAGCCATAAACCTCGGTCAGCACGTCGCCGAGCACGTAGGAGAGCGGGAAGAAGAGGATGCCGGCGCCAAACACCAGCGGGTCCGGGAACCCGGGCACCCGGATCGCGGCCACCTTGCCCGCGCCGATGAGGTTGGAACAGATGAGGATGACGGCAAAGGCCGCCATGCAATAGTCATAGAAGCGCAGACGCCGCCCCTCGATGGCCCCCGCCTCGACCGCGACGACGCCTTCGGGCGCCGCCACATAGCCCAGTTCCGCTGCGCGCTTCACCGGCGCGGGCCTAGGCGATGACGGGCCGGTCCAACACGCTGCAAAATGCCCCAGGGGCCGATGGGATGGTGAAGGCAAGGGCCAGTGGTGGGCGCGGCAAGGATTGAACTTGCGACCCCTGCGGTGTGAACACAGTGCTCTACCACTGAGCTACGCGCCCGGAACCACCGGAAGGCCATCGCGCCTAGCCGAGCGGGCGGGCCAAGGCAAGGCCCGCCTTCGCGCCTGCCGCCGCGCGCGCCATCCGGCATGCCGCCCGGCCCGCGCCGGCCTGCGCGGCAGGATTGCAACGGATCCGGTTGCGCATGGGCTGTCGCCCGGCCCGCGCTGGCCGGCGCGCCTGCCCCGGGCACCCACCCGAGGCACCGGCCCGTGCGGCCCCGGAACCCGGCCACGGGGGAGCCGGCCACGGGGGAGCCGGCCACAGGAGAGGCCGGGCACATGGGAAGGGCCAGGCGCCGGGGAGGCCCGGCGCGCGGCCGGACCGGGGCGCAGGATTGGCCGCCCCTCTCAGAGGCCGAGCACCGACTTGGCGATGATGCCCTTCTGCACCTCGTTGGTGCCGCCGAAGATGCTCCACGCCCGGCTGTTGAGATAGGTGGGCGTGGCGAGCTGGGCGGCCCGGCTTCCGACTGGCTCGGGGGCGCTGTTGCCGTAGAGCGGGCGCTCGGACGGGGCCTGGAGGCCAAGCGGACCGTAGAGGTCGACGGCAAACTCGTCGATCTTCTGCCGCAGGACGGAAGAGACGAGCTTGACCAGCGAGGCCTGCGCGCCCGGCCGGCGCCCGGCCTTGAGCTCGGCGAGGATCCGCAGCTCGGTCACCTCGAGCGCCTCGGCCTCGAGCTCGAGCCGCGCAAGCCGGAGCTGGACGGCCTCCGAATGGCCCCAGGCGCCGTTGACGCCGCCCGGCTCGGCCATCGCCGCGGCGCGCAGCGCTGCGATGTCGGCCAAGAGCCGGGGCGCCGCGCAGCTTCCGCCGCGCTCGTTCTCGAGCAGATATTTGGCAATCTCCCAGCCCTGTCCCTCGGCCCCGATGCGGTGGGCGACGAGAGCCTTCGCGCCATCGAGGAACACCTGGTTCACCTCGTGATCGCCCGCAAGTGTGCGGATCGGGCGGATCGAGATGCCGGGCTGGTGCATGGGCAGAAGCAGGAAGGAGATGCCCGCCTGCGGCTTCACGTCCGGGTTGGTGCGCGCAAGGCAGAACATCCAGTCCGCATGGTGGGCGTGGGTGGTCCAGATCTTGGAGCCGGTCACATGGTAGCAGCTGCCGTCCTCGGCCAAGACCGCCCGGGTGCGCAGCGATGCGAGATCGGAGCCCGCCTCCGGCTCGGAATAGCCCTGGCACCATTTTTCCGATCCATCGAGAATGCGCGGCAGGAACCGCTGCTGCTGCTCTGGCGTGCCGAAGGCGATGATGACGGGCGCGACCAGCTTCAGCCCGAGCACTGAAAGCGCGGGCGCGCCGGCCAGCGCGCATTCCTTCTCGAAGATGTACCGCTTCACCGGATCCCAGCCGGTGCCGCCGTGCTCGGCCGGCCAATTGTATCCCGCCCAGCCGCGCGCGTGGAGGATGCGCTGCCATTCGTCGCCGATGTCGGGCTCCACGAACACCGATGGCGTGCACCTCGCCCCTTCGCGCAGATGGTCGGAGAGTTCGGCGGCGAGAAAGGCGCGCACCTCGTCGCGAAAGGCAAGCTCCTCGTCTGAAAAGGCCATGTTCACCGCTCAAACCTCCAGTTCGCCAAGACCCCACCGGATGCAGCGCCGAAGGAGCCTTGGATAGACGGGGTAGTTCCACGCGCAGCGCTCGGGGTGGGGCCAGAAGGGGGTAAAGACCGCCACGTCGTAGTGGCCCCGGCAGTGCCCAAGCGTGAAGTAAAGCACCCCGCCCGCTCCATGGCGCCTGAGATAGAGGATGGGCACCTCGGCATCCTGCCAGCTGGCCTCGACAAACCCGGGCGCCTCGCCGGTGAACCGGGCATCGAGAATCACCTCGATGGGTGCGGTGGTGCGCGAGAGATAGAGCTCGTCGACGACGTCGAAATCCTGCTCGCCGGCCACCAGCGGATGCGCGGGCGCGCGGACATGCACGCGGAACGGGCCGATCGGCGGGTGGGCCACGAACTGCGTGCCGAGCAGTGCCATCACGTCGGGCCGCGCATCGGGCGCGTCCACCCGCCCATCCTCGAGGAAGCGAAGGATGGCGTTCGTCCCGTGCAGCGCCAGCCAGCGCCCGCCTGCCTCGAGCCAGGAGCGGATGGCGGTGGCCTCGGCTTCGGTCGGCATCACGTCGCAGGTATAGGTGACGAGCAGCGCGCATTCGGCCAGCCGGTCGAGATTGGCATAGTCCATGGCGACGGTGGCGCGGATGCGCGGCTCCTCCGCCAGGAGCTTCAGAAGCTCGAGCCGCGCGAAATCGATATCGTGATACTTGCCGGCTGCCACCATGTGCACCTGCACCGGGCCCGGCCGTTCAACCCCTGCCATTGCTCAATCCCGGATATGCCCCGCGCCATCCACCGGAAGCATGGCGCCCGTGGTGAAGGAGGCCAGCGGCGAGGCGAGAAAGAGGATCGCTTGCGCCACTTCCCCGGCCTCTCCCACCCGCCCCATCGGGTGGTTGGCTGCAAAGCCTGCCAGCACCTCCTCGCGCGGCTGGTCGGGGTTCATGTCGAGGTAGCGCTCGAGCATGGGGGTGAGGATCGCTCCCGGGTGCACGGTATTGACCCGGATCGCCGCGCCCGAGCGGGCGAAGTGCAGCGCGGCGGCCTGCGAGAGGGCCACCATTCCGGCCTTCGAGGCGCAATAGGCTGCAAAGGGCGCCCCTGGCCGCAGGGAGAGCATCGAGGCGACATTGACGATCGCAGCCGGAAGGCCCGCGGCGCGAAGCGCCGGGGCGGCCACCTGCATGCCCAGCATCACGCCGGTGAGATTGACCGCGATGTGCCGGCTCCAGCTGTCGTCGGTCACCGACTCGATGTCGCCTGGCTCGGAAATGCCGGCATTGTTCACCAGCACCGAAAGCCGGCCAAACCGGGCGATTGTTGCCTCGACCGCGGCCTCCCACGAGGCGCGCGATGTCACGTCGAGCATCACATGCGCCGCACCAAGGGCGGCCGCCGTTCCGGCAAGCCGGCCCGCATCGAGGTCGGCGAGCATCAGCTCAGCGCCCGCAGCCCCGAGGGCGGCAGCCGCAGCCGCGCCGATGCCGCCGGCGGCCCCGGTCACCAGCGCCACATGCCCATCCATCACGCCCACCGGCCGCCTCCCTTCAGACCGTGAGGATGGCGCAGGCCGAGACGCCCGGCGCCCCGTAGACGTGCGAGAAGGCCGTCTTCGCCCCCTCCACCTGCCGGGCGCCCGCGGTGCCGCGCAGCTGCATCACATTCTCGTAGACCTGCCGCAGCCCCGAGGCACCGATCGGCTCGCCACAGGCAAGACAGCCACCGTCGGTGTTGACCGGCAGCCGGCCGCCGATCCGGGTCGCGCCGTCGGCAAGCCAGGCTTCCTGCTCCCCATCGGCGCAGAACCCGCATTCGGCCATGTGCATGATCTCAGCGCCCGATTCCGTATCCTGCAGCTGCGCCACATCGATCTCGGCGCGGTCCATCCCGGCAGCGGCAAAGGCGGCATCGGCGGCGAGCACCGTGGGCGAGACGCCGCGCTCCACGGCAAGCGCCGGCGCGAACACCTCGAAACTGCCCTCCGGCCGCGTGCGCAGCGCCACCGCCTTCAGCCACACCGGCCGCGCCGCACCCAACGCCCTCACCTTCGGTTCCGAGGCGAGGACGAGGGCCACCGCCCCCTCGGCCGGCGAGCAGAACATGTATTTGGTGAGCGGGTCGTTCACCATGGGCGCGGCAAGGATCGTCTCGAGATCGATGGGCGTGCGCCGCCATGCATGGCCGGCCAGCGCGCCATTGGCAAAGGCCTTCTCCGCAACCCGGCCGAGCGTTGCCGGCGTGATGCCGTAGAGCTCCATGTAGCGGCGGAGCTTCAGCGCGAAGAACTGGGTGGTGAGCATGAGGCCGAGGGCGCCATACCAGTCCGGAAGCCCCCAGTCCGCCGGCATCGGGTCGAACGCGCCGCGCGGATGCTTGTCGAACCCCACGGCAAGTGCAAGCTCGGCCTGCCCGGCGCGGATGGCGGCGGCGGCCGCCGCGAGCGCCGAGCCGCCGGTTGCACAGCCATTGGCGACGTTGATGAAGGGCACGCCTGTGAGCCCAAGATCGGCCACCATGGTATCGGCATGGCCAGCGGCCGACGAGCCGCCGAAGGCGATGCCGACATCCGCCCACGCGACCCCTGCGTCGGCCAAGGCCGCGCGCGCGGCGGCGACGCCCTGCTGGAGCCCGGGCACGCCCTCGTGGCGGCCAAAGGGGAAAATGCCCGCACCGATGATCGCCACCCCGCTCATGCACCCGCCCCGCGCATCAGGACGCCTCAACGGGCGCAAAGGCATAGGCAAGCCTGCCCGCGAACGGCTCGAGCACGGTGCGGCAGGGAAGCCCGACGCGCAGCGAATCGAACGCAAAGCCGGAAAGCCGTCCCTCGACGATCAGCATGTCGCCAAGCTCGACATAGCCGAGCGCGAACGGCGCGAACGCCTCTGGGCCGGCATAGGGCGGCGACTTGGGACGGAAGCGCTGCACCGTCCAGCTCCAGATCCGCCCTTCCGGCGGCAGTTCAAGAGGCTCGAAGCGCGACGGCGCATCGGGCAGCGGAAAGACGATCCGCCCCGTTTGCCGGTCGCGCCCACCCACCAGCCGCGGCGGCGGGCCGGCGACGAACAGCCGCGGGGCGATCGCCTCCACGGCGCCTCAGGCCGCCCGCGCCCAGGCGAGCATCGCCTCATCGGGGCTGGTCCACAGCCGCGCGAGCATCTGGATGCGCTTGAGGCCATGGCCGACGAGCAGCTCCTCGGTTACCCCCATGGCGCCGTGGAACTGCACCGCCTCGTGCGCCACGAGCCGGGCGGCCTCGGCAACATAGGCATGGGCGCCGGTTGCCGCGCGGCGGAAGCCCTCCGGCGGCGCAAGGGCCGCGCGATAGACCATCGAGCGGGCCTGCTCTTGGGCCACGTGGCAGTCGGTAAGCCGGTGCTGGACAACCTGGAAGCTGCCGATCGGCCGGCCGAACTGCGCGCGGGTCTTCACATGCGCGATCGTCGTCTCGAGGAGGAGGCCGGCCACGCCCAGCATCTCGGCTGCGGCGGCAAGCCAGGCTCCGGCCAGCGCCGCCTCGATTGCCCCTGCAACATCTGGCGCGCCCGAAAGCCGGGCCTCGGGGCCAAGCGCCACGTCGTGGAGCGTGAGCTCGGCGGCCAGGCTGCCATCGATCGCGCGCCACGGCCGCACCTCGAGGCCGGGCGCGTCGCGCGGCACGCGGAACAGCGCAATCCCCTCGCGCGCGCGCACCTCGCCTGCCGTCCGGGCGGAGACGAGGAACACGTCCGCCGCGCCGCCCTGCCAGACCGCCGATTTCGCGCCCGAAAGGATCCAGCCTGCTCCCGTCTCGCGCGCGCGACACTCCACATGGGCGATGTTGGTGCGCCCGCGCGGCTCGGTGATGGCCGCAGCGGCCATCATCTCGCCCGCCATCACCTGCGCAAGCGCCGCGGGGCGCGCGTGCGACGGCGTCGTCCGGGCCAGCAGCGCCCCAGCCATCACGAGGCACTCCGTCACCGGCTCGGGCGCCAGCGACCGCCCCAGCGGCTCGGCAACCGCAATGAGGTCCACCGGCCCGCCGCCAAGCCCGCCATCGTCGGCGGCAAAGGGCAGCGCGAATAGGCCAAGCCCGGCCAGCGATGCCCAGTCGGCGCGCGCAAAGCCGGAAGGCTCGGCGCGCAGCCGCCTGAGCGTGCCGGCAATGTCGCCGCCGTGGCGGCTGGCACACCAGCGTTCCACGCTGGCCCGCAGCAGCGCCTGCTCTTCGGTGAAGTCGAAGTTCATCGTCGCTCAGCCCACCGCCCGGAAGGTGATCGGCAGGGCGCGCAGCCCTCGCAGCAGCATGTTGGGCGGCCAGACAAGCTCGGCGCCGGGCGCAACCGCAATCGAATCCATCCGTCTCAGGATCTCCTGGAAGGCGACGAGCAGCTCCTTGCGCGAGAGCATGTTGCCGATGCACATGTGGATCCCGCGCCCGAAGGCGAGATGGGTGCGGGCATTGGCGCGCTCGACATCGAACCGGTCCGGATCCGGGTAGCGGGCCGGGTCGCGGTTGGCGGCCGCATAGCGCAGGTGCAGGAGCGTGCCCGCCTTCACCGCCATGCCGCCGATCTCGGCATCCTGCTTCACCATTCGCCACATGCCGGCGGTCGGGCTTTCCAGCCGCAGCATCTCCTCGACCGCATTGGCGATCTTCGACGGGTCGGCGCGCAGCTTGGCCTGTTCCTGCGGATTCTCGATCAGCAGGAGGAGACCGCCAGCGAGCGTCGAGGTGGTGGTCTCGTTGCCCGCCACCATCAGCTGCTGGAGGATCGACATGATCTCGGCCTCGTCGAGCGGCCGCTCGCCCTCGACGCGGGCGTGCACGAGATCGGAGAGGATATCGTCGGTCGGCTCCGCCCGGCGCGCGTCGATAAGCGTCTTCACATGGTGCTGGAAGGCCACCACGGCCCTTGCGCATTCGATCTCGCGCTCGCGCGAGATCATCTGCCCCAGCCGGTCGGTGAAGGCATCCGACCAGTGCTTGACCTGTTCGACCGGAAGGTCGGCCATGCCGATCTGCCGCGCGATCACCATCACGGGCAGCGGCACGGCGAAATCGCGCACGAACTCGGCCTCCCCCGTCTCGCCGGGGGCGGGCAGCATGGCATCAAGAAGCAAGGTTGCAATCGCGCGGATCTCGTCTTCCATCGCGTCGACCCGCTTCATCGAGAAGGCAAGGTTCACCAGCTTGCGGAAGCGGGTGTGGCGCGGCGGGTCCGCGGTCAGGAGCGTGTCGACGGTCGGCCAGCCGGTATCGAGGATTGCCTTCACCTCCGGGTCGGTCGCGCGCGCGCCCGCCAGCGCATCGCCGAACGCGTTCGAGAACTCGGCCACGCGGCCCGTCGCCTCGGAGCAGAGGTCGTAGCTCCACACGAATGCAAAGGGCGTGCCCGGCGCGGCCGCCACCGGGCCGCGGGCGTGCATCTGCCGGTAGAAGGCAAAGGGCGACGAGAGGGTTTCGGGCGCAAAGAGCGCCTGGGGCGAAAGCGCGTCAGCTTCGGGTTGTGCATGCGTTGCCATGGCCAGGCCCTCGCTTGGAATGCGACAAGAATACCCCGACCAACGCCTCTTCCCCGCTCCCGCCTTTCATAGGCTGGAAGCTGTGACAGGGGCGAGGCGGCGTCAGCCGCGCGGGGCCATCTGCGAAAGCCACTGGTTGAGATCGAAATAGTCCCGCCAGCGGGTGATCCGCCCGCCCTCCACCTCGAAGGCCCCCATCACCCGGAGCGAGACCTGGCGACCGTCGCGAAGCGTGAACCGGTCGGTGCGTTCGGTCAAAACCGTCCCGCCCGTCTCGGCCATGGCGTGCGTCTCCCAGTCCATGGCGGTCATGGGGATCTGCGCAAACACCGCCGCAACCGCGGCCGGGCCGGTGACCGGGCTCATCGGGATGTTGTGGTAGACGATGCCGGGGTCGAGCAGCGCGAAGGCCTCCTCGAGCTGCATGGCATTGAGATGCCCGATGAAGGCCGAGACCACCTCCGAGGGGCTCATCCCCGCCTCCCGGGGACCGGCTGCGCCGGAAGCCCTGGACCTCCCCGGCGCCTGCCCGCCGGGCCCCTGCCGCATGGCCCTGCGCCGCCTGCGTCCACCTTTGCCATCGCCCTTGCCCTCCATCCCGGGGCCTTGCAGGCCGGAGCCCCGCACCCGCCGCCCTCGCCCCTCACAGCGCCAGGATCATCTTGCCATCGTTGGTGCCGTCGAACAGCCGCATGAAGGCCGGGAAGGCGCGGTCGAGACCATGTTCCACATGTTCGTCGAACACCAGCCGGCCCTGCTGCACGAGAGCGGCCATGGCGGCTGCGCCCTCGGAAAAGCGGGGCAGGAACTCCGAGACGAGAAAACCGCGGATCGTCGCCCGGTGCACGATCAGCTGCCACAGGTTGCGCGCGCCCACAGGCTCTTGCGCGTTATACTCGGAGATCAGCCCGCACAGCGCGATCCGGGCCCCATCGCGCAGCGCCGTCAGCGCGGCGTCGAGCGGGATGCCGCCAACATTCTCGAACAGGTGCGACACGCCTTCGGGAGCAGCCGCGCGGATCTCGCCGGCGAGCGCGGCCACATCCTTGCCGCGATAGTCGATGGCGGCTGCAAAGCCGTAGCGCTCGACCAGCCGCCGGCATTTCTCCGGCCCGCCGGCGATGCCGATTGTGCGGGCGCCGCGGTGGCGCCCGATCTGGCCGGCGAGCGACCCGACCGCCCCGGCCGCGCCCGACACGAGAAGCACATCGCCCGGACCGGGCGCGAGGATGTCGCAGACCCCGAACCAGGCGGTAAGCCCCACCGCGCCCAAAACCGAGAGATAGTGGGTGAGGCTCGGAACGAGGGCCGGGTCGACCAGCTGGGTGAAGCCTCCGGGCGCGCCGGTGGAATGGGTCTCGATGGCGAAAAGGCCGAGCACGGTTGCGCCGACGGGGATGTCGGGATTGCGGCTTTCGACGACCTCGCCCACGGTCGTGGCACGCACCGCCTCGCCGAGCGGCACGGGCGGCAGGTAGCTCGGCCGGTCGTCGAGCCAGCCGCGGATCGCCGGGTCGAGCGAGGCGAAGCGGTTGCGGATCCGGAACTGCCCCTCGGAAAGCGGCTGGAGCGGCGCGTCCACAAGCGCAAAATCCGCCTCGACCGGGCGCCCCTGCGGGCGCCGCACCAGCACGAACCGCCGGTTTTCCATCAGTCGACACCCCTCCCGCCATCAACGACATGAACGGTGCCCGTCACCATCCGGCTGCGCGGGGTTGCAAGGAAGACGATCGCCGCTGCGACGTGGCGCGCCTCGCCCACCATGTCGAGCGCATTGCCGGCCTTCACAAACGCCTCCACCTCCGGCCCGGCCCCATAGGCGCCGGTGATCATCTCGGTCAGGATCACGCCGGGGTTGAGCGAGTTGACGCGCACCGGCGGGTCGAAGGCGGCGCCCTCGATCGCGGCCACCTTCGAAAGATGGGTCACCGCCGCCTTGGCCGCACAATAGGCCGCACAATCCTCGAGCCCGATCAGCCCGGCGAGCGAGGAAAGGTTGACAATCGAGCCCGAAGAGCCGGTCTCGCGCATGGTGCGCAGGCCCCATTTGGTGCCAAGAAAGACGCTTTCGACATCCGTCTCCCACAGCCGGCGGAAGTCGGCAAGCGACGTCTCGGAGAGCGGCCTTGCAAGGAAGATGCCCGCCGAGTTCACGAGCGCATCGAGCCGGGCGAAGCGGGATGCCACGTCGGCCATCACGCGGGCCCACTCGGCCTCGGCCGTCACGTCGAAGGCGACGAACTCGGACGTGCCGCCCTCGGCGCTGATGGCCTCGACCACCTCCGCCCCGCGCGCCGCGTGGCGCCCGGCGGCGAGCACATGGAAGCCCTCGCGCGCGAGCCACAGCGCGCCCTCCCGGCCGATGCCCGAGGTGGCGCCCGTCACCAGCGCCACGGGGCCCGGGTGGCGGATGGTGGTGCCTGCGGTCATGCCCGGCTCATATGCCGCGCGCGATCATCCAGCCGCCATCGACGACCAGCGCGCTCCCGGTGACAAACTCGCAGGCGTCTTCGGCGAGATAGAGGATGGCCTCGGCGATGTCGGCGGGCCGGCAATAGTCGCGCAGCGGCACATGGCGGAAGTTGGCCGGGTCGGCCCAGTAGGCATCGCCATAGAGCGCCTCGGTCATGGGCGTGCGCGTGCCGCCCGGAAGCACGCAGTTCACGCGCACGCGATCGCCCTTGCGCCCCAGTTCCACGGCGACCGCGCGGGTGAGGTGCAAAAGGGCGGCCTTGGCCGTGCCATAGGCCGCCGTCTGCATGAGGGGCCTGAGCCCCGCGACCGAGCCGACGGTGATGATGCTGCCGGTTGCGGGCGAGGCCTGGCGGCGCATCTGGGCCACGGCCGCCTGCATGCCGAGAAAGGCGCCCTCCACATGCACCCGCGCCTCGGCGCGGAACGCCTCGAGGTCGAGCTCGGCCAGCGGGCAGGCGCTGGCCGTCCCGGCGCTGAGCACGAGGATGTCCAGCCGCCCGAAGCGGGCCACGCACGCCGTGATCGCATCGGCCCAGCTTTCGGGCTCGCGCACATCGTGCGCCACCATCCCCTCGCCGGGATGAAGATCGGTCGAAAGCACCGCAGCGCCCGCCCGGGCAAGCCGCGCAGCCGCCGCGGCCCCGATGCCCGATGCCGCGCCGGCCACCAGCGCAACCTTGCCCGAAAGCGGGGCTGTCACAGCAGCCAGACCTCCACCCGGTCGCCGCTGAGGCGGGTGGGGAAGGCCGCGATGGGGGCAATGGCGGGCGGGCCGAGCACGCGCCCGGTCCTGAGGCAGAAGCGCGCGCCATGGTGCGGGCAGACGATGCTGCTGCCGCGCACGCGGCCGCCCGCAAGGGCAAGGCAGGCGTGCGAGCATTCGGGCTGCACGGCATGGTACTGCCCGTCGCCCGCGCGCGCGAGAAGGATGGCCCGGCCAGCGACGGACCGCAGCTCGGCCGTGCCCGGCGCAAGGCTTGCCGGCCCGGCATCGGCATAGGCGGGACCGCCGCTCAATCCTCCGGATCCGCGCCGATATAGTCCATGAGGGTGGCATGAAAGTGGCGGATGCGCAGCTCCTGCCGGCCGAGCACCAGCCCCTCGAACGCAGCCGAGTTCATGCCATCCTGCACATTCGGCAGGTTGAAGGCGTCCTGGTCGAGCACCTGGCCGAGCGAGATCTGGCCGTGGGCATAGGTCTGGTGCTCGGGAAGCTGCCACGGCTGGCCCGGCTCCAGATGCGCGAAATTCATGAGATCGAAGAACATCCGGTTCGGGTCCGCCGGGTGCGGGCGGGAGACGAACAGAAGCATGGTCTCGCCATAGATGTTCATCGTCACATTGGGGAAGATCATGTAGTGATAGTCGTCGCTCAGCTGGTCGTCGGAGAGGTCGCGGTAGGGATAGATGCTGCCCTCCTGCCGGGCGCGCTTGGCCTTCTGGATGGCAAGGCGCAGCGCCCGGGGCTGTCCTTCGAACGCGTCCGGGTCGAGCCCGTGGAGCTCGGCCATTGCCCGCATGGTGGCAGAGAGCGACTGCTGATCCGGGTAGCGCGGCGACGGCGAGGTAAAGGGCACGATAAACCGGCTGTGCCGGCCGAGGCAGTCGATCTGCACGTTCCAGTCGTCGAGCCACGACAGAAGCTCGGGATGGATGGCCTGCACATGGTAGGTCTCGTTGAAGGCATCGACGCTCGTCTTCCAGTTGCAGGCCCACGCGATGGTCTTCCAGTCGATGAGCCTCATGTCCTGGAAGCGGTAGGGGTCGAGATGCTCGGGGATCACCCCGAGGTAGGTGTCGAGCGGTTCGGCATCGGGGTTCATCGTGAACCACACGAAGCCGCCCCAGGTGGCCACCCGCACCGGCTTCAGGTGCAGGCTGCAGCCCGAAAGCTGCGGGAAGGTCTCGAGATCGGGGATGTGGATCTGCCGGCCCGAGACATCCCATTCCCAGTGATGGTAGCCGCAGCGAAACGAGGCTGCAGCACCGGTTGCGTCTGGCGGAAGGACCCGGTTCCCACGGTGCGGGCACACATTGTAGAAGCCGCGCACCGTGCCGTCGGGCTGGCGGGCGAAGATGAAGTTCTCGCGGCCGACGCTGTGGGTCATCCAGTCGCCGGCCTCGGGGATCACCTCCTCCCGGCCGGCGAGCAGCCACACCTTGGTCCACATCCGCTCCCATTCCAGCGCCATGAAGGCCGGGCTGGTGTAGCGGCCCTTGGGAACAAGCGCGGTGCCAAGGTCCGGGTCGGGGTGCTTGGCTGCGGCCCGGCTCTCGCCGACCTGAACCCGCCGGAGCGGCTCGGCCTTCCAGCGCACGAGCGCATCGCCCTCAAGCGTTGCCATGACTCAGACCGCCACCGTGTCGCCGACGGGCAGGGCGGCCCCGCTTCCGGCCCGCCACTGGCCGCAGAACTCCGACGCCGCCGTCAGCGGCCACACGACATGGGCATGCCCGGTGCCAACTGTCGGCCGCGGCGCGTGGCGGCGGCAGGTTCCCATGGCCGGCGTGCCCGGGATGCCCGGCACGCCAGGCCCCTCGACCCGGACCTTTGTCCACCAGCGACAGGTCGCGCACAGCGCGTCGGCCATGCAAGCCTCCTCCCGTGCCGCCACCCCCTTGCAAATTAGCGAGGGAAGCGTCATCCCCGGCACACAACTTAATGCGGCGCGGGATGGGGAGCACCGCTCAATCGCACTAGGTGGCCGGCCGGCGCGCGAGGCCGAAGCCCGGTCCGGCAGACGGCGGAGGCGAGGGACACAGATGGCGCTGAAGGACGAGATTGCGCGCGTGACAGTGCGGTCCATGGCCGATGTCAGGGCCGCGGCAGAAGCCATCCAGGAGATTGCGTGGAACCGGGCGCGGCTGCGCACCGCGGTGGCCGACAACATCGCCTCGAAGGTGCCGATGATGGACGAGGACGGCGCCATCATCGCCTCCGAGGTCCATGGCTGGAACGCGCCGCACGAACGCTGGTGGGCAGATACGCGGCTTGCCCTGTCCTCGCCGCTGCCGCGCGCCTGCCGCTACGAGAGCGAGCCCTTCTGGGTGAATGCCGAGGGGTTCCGCACCCACCAGAAGAACCGCTACCTCGAGGCGATGGACCTTTCCAACTTCGAGAAGCGGGCGATGTGCAAGGCGGCCATCGTCATCCCCATCCATCTGCCGTTCGGCCAGATCGGCGCGGCCTCCTTCACCTCCTCGGACCCCGAGCATACCGATCTCTCGGCGGAGTTCGAGGCCCATGCCGACGAGCTGGCGCTGCTCGCGCACCGGTTTGTCGCCGGCTATGTGAAGGCCAACCGCACGCGCCACTGGCTGCCGGCGGATTGCCAGCTCACCAAGCGCGAGGTGGAATGCCTGCGCTGGGCCTCGATCGGCAAGACCGACAAGGAAATCTCGCTGATCCTCGGCCGCAGCCATGCAACCGTGCGCTTCCACATCCAGAACGCCGGCGAGAAGCTCGACGCGGTCAACCGCTCGCAGACGATCTTCAAGGCAAGCCAGCTCGGCTATCTCGGCTCGGCGGCCTAGGGCGCGCCCGCCGCGCCGGCCGGCGCCTCCGCCCGGCGCCTAGTCGGCCAGCTTCAGGACCTGCTTGCCGCGGTTGGCGCCGGAAAACAGCCGCATGAGCGTCGCCGGCGCCTGCTCGAAGCCCTGCTGCTCGTCGATGCGGAAGGCGAGGCGGCCATCCTGCACCAGCCCGGCCAGCCGCCTGCGGATTTCGGGGAACTCGGATGCCCAGTCGAGCACGATGAAGCCGCGCATGGTCGCGCGCCGGAAGACAAGGTTGAAATAATTCTCCGGCCCGGCGGGCATGGTCCCCGTCTCGTAGCGCGAGATGCCGCCGCAGATCACAACCCGTGCACCGGTTGCGATCTCGCCCAGCATTTCGTTCAGGATGGCGCCGCCCACATTGTCGAACACCACGTCGATGCCGCCCGGGCACAGCGCCTTCAGCCGCGCGCGGACCGGCTCGGCCTTGTAGTCGATCGCCGCATCATAGCCGGCCTCCTCGACCAGCCAGCGGCACTTCTCCGGGCCGCCCGCAATCCCGATCGCGCGCGCGCCCGCCACCTTCGCCAGCTGGCCGACGGTCGAGCCCGTGGCACCGGCCGCACCCGAGACCACCACCGTGTCGCCCGGCCTGGGCTCGCCGAGCTTGAAGAGGCCGCACCAGGCGGTCAGCCCGGTCGTGCCGAGCACCGAGAGCATCGCCGTCGGCGGCAGGTCGGGGTGCACGGGCTCGAATCCGGCGCCATCGGTCTCCAGCCATTCCGTCCAGCCGGTCAGGCCCGCGTAGAGCGCGCCCTCCTTCAGCCGCGGCGTGTTCGACTTCACCACCCGCACGATGCCCGAGCCCCGCATCACGTCGCCCAGCGCCATCGGCGCCACATAGTCGGCCACATTTTCCATCCAGCCCTTCTGCGCCGGGTCGAACCCCAGCCAGAGCACCTGGGCGAGCGCCCGGCCGGGCGCGGGCTCGTCGGCGATCTCGGTCTCGACAAGGCGGAAATCGCTGTCTTTCAGCGGACGGCCGCGCGGATGGTCGTTCAGCAGCCACTGGCGGGTCTTCATGGGCCGGTCTCTCCCTTTCCGTCTTCGCCACCGGCATGGCGCGAGATGGGGTGGGAGCAAGCTGTCAGCCTCGCGAGGGGCCGGCGTTCCCGTCTCGCCGGCCTTCCCGGTGCGCCGGGCCCCCGGCCTTCCCGTTGCGCCGGGCACCGCGCGGGCGCGTGCGGCGGGGCAGGCCGATCGCCGGGCAGCGATGCCGCGGCGAATCAGAGCGCCCCCTGCTCAAAGGCGGGCGAGCACCGCCTCGTGCACGCGCCGGTCGCCGCTTGCGATCACATCGCCGGCTGCGCCCAGCATCAGCGGCCGCCCGCGCCAGTCGCTGATCTGGCCGCCGGCACCCTTGACGACCGGCACCAGGGCCGCCCAGTCCCACGGTCTCAGCCCTTCCTCGATCACGAGATCGAGATGCCCGGCAGCCAGAAGGCCATAGTTGTGGCAGTCGCCGCCGAACAGCATGTCGGCCACCTGCCCGCCGATGCGCTGGAACGCCGCGTGTCCGGCGGCGGAAAAGGCAGCCGGGCTGGTGGTGGCGGCGCGCGCCAGCCCAAGACCCGTGCAGGCGCGCACCCGGACCGGGCGCCCGTTGAGGGTTGCGCCGGCCTGCGCATCGAGCCGGCCGACCCAGCGCTCGCGCGCAACCGGCTGGTCGATCAGACCGAGCACCGGGATGCCGTCCTCGAGGAGGCCGATGAGCGTGCCGAAGGTGGCGCGGCCGGCGATGAAGGCGCGGGTGCCGTCGATCGGGTCGAGCACCCACAGGCGGCGGGCGTTGCCGCGGGTGAGCCCCTCCTCCTCGCCGAGGATCCCGTCGGCCGGCCGGTCCCGCAGCAGGATGGCGCGCATCGCAGCCTCGGCCGCGCGGTCGGCCACCGTCACGGGGGTGAGGTCGCCCTTCTCTTGCACCTTTGCGCCGGCGCGGAAATGGGGCAGGATGGCCGCTGCCGCTGCATCGGCCAAGCGGTGCGCGAGCGCCAGATCGGCGGCAAGGCTCATCGGCCGGCGCCGCGCCCGAGCCAGGCAAGGATCGGCCCGCGATGGGCATCGAGCGCCGGTGCAGGCGGGCGGGTTGGGCTGTCGGCGTGGGTCGAGAGCTTGACCGGATTGCCCGCGACCCTGAGCGGCGTGCCATCGGCAAGCGCTGTGTCGACCAGCATCTGCCGCGCGGCCGCCTGCGGGGTCGACAGCGCGTCAGATACCCGGTTGAGCGGGCCGGCCGGAACGCCTTCCGCTTCCAGCCGGGCAAGCCATTCGCCCACCGTGCGCTGGGCGAGGATGGCGTTCACCTCGGCCTCGAGCGCCGCATGATACTCGGTGCGCCCCCGGTTGGTGGCAAAGCGCGGATCCTCGCCCAGCGCCGGCGCCCCGAGCGCGCGGACGAGCGCCTGCCAGAGCGGATCATTGCCGGCTGCGATCACCAGCATCCCGTCCTTCGCCCGGAACGCCTGGAACGGCGTGATCGAGGGGTGGCGGGTGCCCAGCGGGCAGGGATCGGTGCCGGTTGCGGCATAGCGCGCAATGGCATTCTCGAGGATGGCGAGCTGGCAGTCGAACATCGCCACGTCGACATGGGCCCCAAGGCCGGTGCGCGCCCGGTCGTGGAGGGCGGCAAGAATCCCGATCGCGGCAAAGAGGCCGGCGGCGATATCGCCGATCGAGGTGCCGACCCGCACCGGCGGCCCGCCTTCCGGCCCGGTCACGCTCATGAGGCCGCCCATGGCCTGCACGATGATGTCATAGGCCGGGCGGGTGGCCCAGGGCCCCGTCTGCCCGAAGCCCGAGGCGGAGGCGAGGATGAGGCGCGGGAAACGCGCCCGGAGCACCTCCCACCCGAGCCCGAGGCGGGCCAGCGCTCCGGGGCGGAAATTCTCGACAAGGACATCCGCCCGGGCCAGAAGGTCGAACAGGATCGCCTTGTCTCCTCTGTCGGCGAGGTCGAGCGCAAGCGATTCCTTGCCGCGGTTGAGGCTTGCGAAATAGGCGCTCTCGCCGTTGATGAACGGGCCGATGGCGCGCGCATCATCGCCGCGCCCCGGGGCCTCGACCTTGATCACCCGCGCGCCAAGGTCGGCCAGCACCATGGTCGAGAAGGGCCCTGCCAGAACGCGCGTCAGGTCGACGATCAGCGTGCCGGCGAGCGGACCGGTGGGCTCGGAGCGTGTCATCCCGGCCGGCCTAGAGCAAGTTGGCTGCGGCGTGAACCGGATTTGCGTCGCCCTGAGCGGACTCCCGGCGGGGACTGGCGCGCCACGGAGACGGGGCGCGCGGGCCCTGCGCGCGCCCTGACAGCCTCGCGCCCGGCAGTGGCTCGCCCGGCATGGCAAGGGCGGGCCCGGCGCGCCCGCCCTTGCCATGCCCTCAGTAGCGCAGGGTCAGCTCCACCCCGTAGAGCGCGGGCAGGCCGCGGATGAAGGTGGGGGTGCCAAACACCCCGCCGGTGTTGCCGGCATCGAGCAGGAAGCGCTCGTTGAAGATGTTGCGGCCGAACCCTGTCACCCCCACGCGGCCGTCGAGCGCGGTGAAGCCGCCCCGGATGCCGACCTGCGTCACCGGCCCCTGCGAGATCCGCTCGGTGTTGGGCAGTTCGAAGAAC
This sequence comes from uncultured Sphingomonadaceae bacterium, assembly GCA_937995515.1. Taxonomy (GTDB): domain Bacteria; phylum Pseudomonadota; class Alphaproteobacteria; order Sphingomonadales; family Sphingomonadaceae; genus Thermaurantiacus. The sequence continues at coordinate 35,370 of CALKJZ010000027.1, forward strand.
AGCTTGGACTGGTGCGTGAGCGTGGGCGCGACAAACCCCTCGAACCCGCCGCCGAGATCCATCCGCGCATCGAGGCCGAGCGCGGCCTGCCACTTCGCCTGCAGGCGGAAGCGCTGGCCGGCGAAAATGCCGTTCTCCGGCTTGTCGTCGATCTTGGCATCGATGTAGCCGAGCGTGCCGAAGGCGGTGACACCCGGGGCAATGCGGTAGCTCGCCTCGGCCTCCACCCCGGTGTTGCGGGCCGAGCCGGCGTTGCGGGTCACGAGCTGGCCGCCCTCCTGGATGGTCACCTGGAAATTCTCGTAGAACTGGGTGAAGATGCCAAGGGTCCCGGAAAAGCCGCCCCTGGCCGCCTTCACCCCGCCCTCGATGTTCCAGATGGTCTCTGCAGGGATCTCCTGCAGTCGCGGCCGCGGGCCAGCCGTCGAGGCGACCGCATCGAGCTGCAGCACCGGGCTGCGCTGCCCCTTGGAGACGGTTCCGTAGAGGTTGAGGGCGTCGCTCGCCCGCCACAGGATATTGAAGCGCGGCAGGAAGCTCGAGAAGGAATCACTGGCGCGGAACGTCTGGCCGGCGGTGTCGGCCGTGGGCAGGAGCGGCTGGCGGAGCCCGAGGAGGCCGAGAAGACGCGAGTTCGGCTGGCGGGCGGTGTAGAAGCTGCGCCGCGTCTCCCGGTTGAACCGTGCACCGGCCGAAAGTTCGACCGACTGAGAAGCGAGGAACGTGAGATCGGCAAAGACGGAGAAGAGATCGTTCTTGCCGCCGTTCTGGAACTCGCTGTCGTAGGGCAGGCGGGTGAACAGCCCCTGGGTGGCAAGCTGGGTGACCTGCGCGGCCGGCACCGTGCCATCGGGGGCGACACAGGGCAGGCCGGGAATGACGGGCGAGCCGGTGAGCAGCACCCCCACGCACTGGAGGTAGATGCCCTCCTCGGTGGAGAAGGGCACGCGCTGGAAGCCCTTTTCGGCAAAGTAGTTCACCCCGGCAAACGCGCGGATCCGGTCGCCCGTGTAATTGACCCGGACCTCCTGGCTGAACTGCCGGCCGCGGGCATCCTCGGCAAACTCGAGGAACCAGGCCGCCGAGCCGTCGGCGTCGAACACCTCGAGGCTGTCGAACTCGCGGTAGCCGGAGATCGCCGTCAGCGACCATGCCGAATCCGGGCGGGCGAAGCGCGCGGTCAGGTTGAGATCGTAGACGTTGCGCCGGAGGCCCAGCTTTGCGAGCCCGAGCACCTGCGCCGAGAAGGGCGAGCCGCCGAGCTCGGCGAAGGTGTAGGGCGAGGTATCGCCGCCCGAGGGCGGAAGCGTCCCCGACTTGAAGGCCGTGCCCGGGTTCTTCTGCCCGTCGTAGGAAAAGACCAGATCGAGCCGCAGATCGTTTACCGGGCGCAGCATCAGCGAGGCGCGCAGGCCGAGCTGGTCCTGCCCGTTGAGGTCGTCCTGCGGGATGCTGCCGGGGTTGCGCGAGCGGTCGGTGCCGGAGATATTTTCCACCACCCCGTCGCGCTGCCGCCACGCAAAGGCGAGCCGCAGCCCGTAGTTGGCCGCGCCGGCGTTCACGTGCCCGCGCAGGCTGCGCTGGCGGAAGTTGCCGATGCCGCCAGTGAGCGAGGCGGACACACCCTCGCGCACCGGCGCCGGGATCACGCTCACGGCCCCGATGGCCGCCGCCGTCCCGAACAGCGTCGCCTGCGGGCCCTTGACGACTTCCACCCGCTCGAGATCGAACAGGTCGAAATAGGAGCCCCGCGAGCGCGAGACATCGACGCCATTGTAATAGACGGTCACACGCGCCGAGGCCTGGGCCGAGCCGCTGTCGGACGTGATGCCGCGGATCACGAAGCCGGGATTGTTGGGCGACTGTTCCTGGATGTTGAGCCCGGGCACGAAGGCCGAGAGCTGGTCGAGTTGTTCCACGCCGATCCGCGCGAGCTGGTCGCCGGAGAAGGCCGTGACGGTGACCGGCACGTCAAGGATGCGCTGCTCGGTCTTCTGCGCGGTCACGATGATCTCGGAGAACAGCTCCTCGCCGGCGGCAGCCGTCTCCTGTGCACCGGCGCTGCCGGCGCAAAGGGCGGCGGCAAGGCCGGCCGCAAGGGCAGGGGCAGAGGTGCCGCACGAGCGGCGGGCAGGGGCGAAAGGCATGGAAACTCCTTGGTCTGTGCCGGGCCCGAAGGCGAACCGGCCGCGCGTTGCGCGCCCAATGTTGCGCTGCCGCGACGGTTGCATGACAGGTGCACGACAGGCTGCAGCGAGCCCGCTCGTGTTGCGCCGCAGCAACAGGCCCTTGCCAGCGCGGACTTTGCCGCTAAGGGGCGGGCATGGACCGGGTGACCGTGCCGCCGCCACCGGAGGTGATCGAGGTCCGCCGCCGCCGCGTCAGCTGCGACGGCGGCGAGGGGCCGCTCGGCCACCCGCGGATCTGGCTCGAAATCGGCGCGGCCGGCGTTGTCGACTGCCCCTATTGCGGCCGCCGGTTCCGGCTGGTCGGCAGCGCAGACGACGACGGCCACTGACCCGAGCGCCCGCCCGCAAGCCCCGGCAGGGAGGCGCTGCAGAGGCCGGGAGACAGCGGCCGGGAGAGCCGGAAGACAGGGGGCTCGAGGCAGGGGGCGGCAGGCAGGGGCTGGCCATCCGGCAAGCGGCGCCTATCTCTCGCGGATGCATCGCACGCGTCTCTTCGGCGACCTCGGAATCGACGACGCCCAGCGGCTGACCGCCGAGGCGCTCGCCGGCCTCGAGGACGGCGAGCTCTTCGTCCAGCACGTCGTCTCGGAAAGCCTCGCCTTCGACGATGGCCGGCTGAAGGTCGCCACCTTCGATGTCGGCTCGGGCTTCGGGCTGCGCGGGGTCCTGGGGGAAACAACCGCCTTTGCCCATGCCAACGAGGTCAGCGAACGGGCGCTCCGCCGCGCGGCCGATACCATCGCGGTCGTGCGCCGTGGCCGGGGCGGGGTGATGCCCGCGCCGCCGCCCGAACGCAGCAACCGGCGGCTCTACACCGATGCCGACCCGGTTGCAGCCATCCCCTTTGCCGGGAAGGTGGCGCTCCTTGAGCGGATCGATGCCGCCGCGCGCGATGCCGATCCGCGCGTGGTGCAGGTGTCGGTGAGCCTTGCCGCCAGCCACAGCCAGATCGGGATCGTGCGCGCCGACGGCGAGCGCTTCTTCGACGTGCGGCCGCTCGTGCGGCTGAACGTCTCGATCGTGGCCGAACGGAACGGGCGCCGCGAAGCCGGCAGCTGGGGGTTCGGCGGGCGCTGGCTGCCCGGGCGGCTGTTCGAGGACTCCGAGTGGCGGCGCGCGGTGGCGCTCGCGCTTGCCCAGGCGCAAACCAACCTCGAGTCCGTGCCCGCGCCGGCGGGCGAGATGCCAGTGGTGCTGGGCCCGGGCTGGCCGGGGATCCTCTTTCACGAGGCTGTCGGCCACGGGCTGGAGGGCGATTTCAACCGCAAGGGGCTCTCGGCCTTCTCCGGGCGCGTCGGCGAGCGGGTGGCCGCACCGGGCGTGACCGTGATCGACGATGGGACGATGGAGGGGCGGCGCGGCTCCCTGTCCATCGACGACGAGGGCACGCCCACCAGCGCCACGGTGCTGATCGAGGACGGGATCCTGCGCGGCTACATGCAGGACCGGATGAACGCCCGACTGATGGGTGTGGCGCCCACCGGGAACGGCCGGCGCGAGAGCTTCGCGCACCCGCCCATGCCGCGCATGACCAACACCTATCTTGCCGCCGGCCAGGAGGACCCGGAGGAGATTGTCCGGCGGGTCAGGTCCGGCATCTACGCCCGCAGCTTCGGTGGCGGGCAGGTCGACATCACCTCCGGCAAGTTCACGTTCTCCTGCACCGAGGCGTGGCGGATCGAGAACGGCCGGCTGACGGCGCCCCTGAAGGGCGCGACACTAATCGGCAACGGCCCGGAGGTGATGCAGCGCATCCGCGCCATCGGCCACGACCTCGCGCTCGATGAGGGTATTGGCACCTGCGGCAAGGGCGGGCAATCGGTGCCGGCCGGGGTCGGCCAGCCGACCCTGCTCGTGGAAGGGCTGACCGTGGGCGGCACGGCATGACAGCCGGTCGCAGCCCGCTGGTGGAACTGCTCACCCTCAACGATGTGGCGCTCGGGCAGGTGATGCGCGCCGCCCTCGAGGCGCACGGCATCGAGGCGTTCCTCTTCGATTGCCACCTGACCACGGTGCTCGGCGGCGGCGGCCCCGGCGCGCGGCTGATGGTGCCGGCCGACGACGCCGCAATCGCCCGGCGCATCCTCGACTTGCGCCCGGGCTGACCCTGCTCGGCAGCCCAAAAAACAGGCAGGCCCGAACGACTCCTTCATCGCTGCCCATTTTTGGGGCAATGGCCGGAGGCGCGGATTGTGCACTGCACAAGGGCCGCCTTCGGCCCCGGCTTGGCACGGTTCTTGCAACGCCTCTTCGACGGGAATGGCGCGAAGGGGTCCGTCGGCCGTGAAACTGATTGTCGCAGTGATCAAGCCGTTCAAGCTTGAAGATGTGCAGCAGGCGCTCTCGGGGCTGGGCGTGCAGGGCATGACCGTAACCGAGGTCAAGGGCTATGGCCGCCAGAAGGGCCACACCGAAATCTACCGTGGCGCCGAGTACCAGACCAACATGGTGCCCAAGGTGAAGCTCGAGATCGCCGTACCCGACGATCTCGCCGGCCGGGTGGTCGAGACGATCCAGCAGGCCGCCCACACGGGAGCCATCGGCGATGGCAAGATCTTCGTGCTCGAGATTGGCGCGGCGGTCCGCATCCGGACCGGCGAGGCCGACGAGATGGCGCTTTGAGGGCGAGGGCGGACATGGCCGGGGCAAACCCCCTCCCTCGGGGATGAGACGCAGCGGACACGCAAGGGATCGAAGAGGATACAAGGGGATGAAGCAGATGCGGGGTGATGCTCGATCGGTTGCAGGACAGATTTCGTGGCTGCGCGGCATGGCAATCATGCTGCTTTCGGGCCTGATTGCGCTGGCGGCGATCACGATGCTTGCCGCGCCGGCGCTGGCGCAGGCCGAGATGCCGGCGGTCGCCACGCCCGAGGTGGTGGCAACCGAGGTGCCGGCGTCGGCCCCGGCGGCCGAAGCGCCGGCGGAGCCCGAGGAGGTGATGGAAAAGGGCGACGTCGCCTGGATGATGACGGCGACCGTGCTCGTGATGCTGATGATCGTGCCCGGCCTTGCCCTGTTCTACGGCGGGCTCGTGCGCACCAAGAACATGGCCTCGGTGCTCACCCAGGTGATCTCGGTTGCAAGCCTTGCCATGATCATGTGGGCGATCTGCGGCTATGCGCTGGCCTTCGGGGGCGATTTCAACCAGTTCATCTCGACCGGCCCGTTCTTCCTGTCGGGCATCACCTCGGACTCGACGGCGGCCACCTTCACCGACGGCGTCGTGATCCCCGAGTTCGTGTTCATTGCCTTCCAGATGACCTTCTCGGCCATCACCGTGGCGCTCGTGGTGGGCGGGCTTGTCGAGCGGATGAAGTTCGCAGCCCTCATGGTGTTTGCGATCGTGTGGCTGGTGATCGTCTACTACCCGATCGCGCACATGGTCTGGTATGAAGGCTCCGACGAGGCATCGACCGGGCTCATCTTCGGCTGGGGCGCGCTCGACTTTGCCGGCGGCACCGTCGTCCACATCAACGCCGGCGTGTCGGCGCTTGTGGGCGCAGTCATCCTCGGCAAGCGGATCGGCTACCAGAAGGAGCTGATGGCGCCGCATTCGCTGTCGATGACCCTCATCGGCACCGGCCTTCTCTGGGTGGGATGGTTCGGCTTCAACGCCGGCTCTGCGCTTGAGGCCGATGGCATTGCAGGTCTCGCGCTCCTCAACACCTTCACGGCAACCGCTGCCGGGGTGCTCTTCTGGATGCTGACCGAACGGGCGCTCGGCCACCAGGGCTCGCTGCTCGGCGCCTGCTCGGGGGCGATTGCCGGGCTTGTCGCCATCACGCCTGCGGCCGGCAACAGCGGCCCGATGGGGGCCGTGCTCCTCGGCGCGATCGCCGGCATTGCAGCCTGCTGGTTCGTGATGAAGGTCAAGCCCAAGCTCGGGTTCGACGATTCGCTCGACGTCTTCGGCATCCACGGGGTGGCCGGCATCATCGGCTCGGTCTTGACGGCGGTGACCATGCTGCCCGCGCTCGGCGGGCCTGGCGATCCCGACTATGCGCTCGGGGCCCAGCTCTGGATCCAGGTGAAGTCGGTGATCGTGGCGATCGTCTGGGCTGCGATCGGCTCGGCGATTGCCTTCTCGATCGCCCGCGCGCTCACCGGGCTTCGGGTCTCGCCCGATGTCGAGCGCGAGGGCCTCGACCTCGGCGAACATGGCGAGCGGGCCTACAATTACTGACAGGGCGCGTGTCTCGATACCCGCCCCTTCCCCCAAGCTTCCTCCCCAAGGAACCAACTCCCCCCGGTGGCAACACCGGGGGGCATTTTTTCGCCCGCGCCCTGCCGGCGCTCAGGCGCGGCGCCACGAGACGCTGCCGTCCCTGCCCACCTCGAGGAGGATCCCGTCGGCCCTCAGCCGGTCGCGGATGGCATCGGCCGCCGGCCAGTCCCGCGCAGCGCGCGCGGCGCGATAGCGCTCGAGATCCGCGCTGACCGCCTCGGCATCGATGCCAAGGTGCCGCCATTCGGCCGGATCCTGCTGCAGCAACCCCAGCACATCGGCGCCATCGGGCAGGGCAGAGATGGCCTCGGGGGTATTGAGATCGTCGAGCAGCGCGGCCGGCACGCCGGCGCTGCCGCTGCTGCTGCGGCGGTAGAGCCGGTCGAGCTGGGCCTTGGCCTGCGAGAGCAGGCGGTCTGTCCACACCAGCGGCTGGCGATAATGGGCGGACAGAAGGGCAAGGCGGATGGCCTCACCGGGCCAGCCGGCCTCCAGCAGCTCGGCGGGTGTCACGATGTTGCCGAGCGACTTCGACATCTTGGTCTTGCCCATCTGCACGAAGCCGTTGTGCATCCAGATGCGTGCCAGCGGCGCGCCATCGTGCGCGCAGCAGCTCTGCGCGATCTCGTTCTCGTGGTGCGGGAAGATGAGGTCGAGCCCGCCACCGTGGATGTCGATCGTCTCGGTGCCAAGCACGGCGCGGATCATTGCCGAACACTCGATGTGCCAGCCCGGCCGACCCCGACCCCACGGGCTTTCCCAGCCCGGCTGATCGGGCAGGGAGGGTTTCCACAGCACGAAATCGGTCGGGCTGCGCTTGTAGGGGGCCACCTCCACCCGTGCGCCGGCCACCATCTCGTCGAGGTTGCGCCGCGAGAGCTGGCCATAGGCCGGAAAACGGGCAGTTTCGAACAGCACATGGCCCTTTGCAACATAGGCGACACCGCGGGCCACGAGGGCTTCGATCATGGCGATCATGCCGTGCGGACCGGCGACATGCTCGGTCGCGCGCGGCGTGTGGGTGGGCTCGAGGCAGCCGAGCGCGGCCATGTCGGCGCGGTAGAGCGCCTCGTAGCGCCGGGCGATGACCTCGGGCGCGACATTCTCGGCAACGGCGCGCGCCATGATCTTGTCGTCGATGTCGGTGAAGTTGCGCGCATAGACGATCTGCCCGGCCCCGTGCAGCTGCCGCAGCAGCCGGAAGAGCGTGTCGAAGACCACCGCGGGCCGCGCGTTGCCGATGTGGGCGCGGCCATAGACGGTGGGGCCGCAGACATAGAGGGTGAGCGGCCGGCCGCGCTCTGGCGCGCGCACAGCCACCTTCTCCCGCCGCATGGTGTCGAACAGCCGCAGGACCGGCGCCTGGCTCATCGAAGCCCGCTCAAATCTCGACCGACCCGTCGGCGCCCTCTTCCAGCAGCCGGTCGAGCGCGTCGCGCTCCTCGGGGGTCTGGCCGCCGCGGTCCTGTGGCCCGCTGCCGGGGATGGGCGGGTGGCCGGGCGGCAGCGCCGGGCGGCGCGGCACGGGGATTGCGCCCTCCGCCGCATCGGGCAGGCCCACGGCAAAGCCATCGTCGAGCCATGTCACCATCGCCTCGGCAAGGGCGTTCAGCGCAGGCGCCGAGCGCGCACCGGCAAGCCAGTCCGGCGGGCTGCGCCGGTCGTCGAAGAGCCCGGTTGCAAACTGGGCGACGACAAACAGCGCTGTTGCAAGCAGCACGCCCTTCAGCGCGCCGAAGCCGAGGCCGAGCACCCGGTCGAACGGGCCGATCACACCGTTTTTCCGGGCGGCGCGCCCGGCCGCCCGTGCCAGCGCCCGACCGGCGAGCACAGTGCCGAAGAACAGCAGCAGGAAGGCGATGATGGCACCCCACGCCTCGCCCCCCACCACGGGCGCGAGAAAGACGGTGAGCCCCTCGTGGAACAGGCGCACCGCAAACACCGCCGCCACCCAGGCCAAAAGCCCGAGAACGCCGGCGGCAAACCCCTGGGCAAGCCCGCCGAGGGCCAGCAGGCCGACAAGGGCGAGCACCACCCAGTCGAAGCCGGTGAAGGCGGCAAGGCCGGAGGGGAGCGGTTCCATGGGGACCGAGCCGGTCGACGAGGCCCTGCCTTCTGTCAAGACCGCCGGAGCCGGTCAGCGAGGCGTGTGACACTGGCGACGGGCACGGTGTCCAGCCCCCCGACACCCGCCACGCCGGGGGGCACGAGCGCACGCGCAAAGCCGAGCTTGGCGGCCTCGCGCAGGCGCAGCGGCGCATGGGCCGACGGGCGGACCTCGCCCGAGAGCGCGATCTCTCCGAACAGCACCACGCCATGGGGCACGGGCGCGTCGAGGAGCGCCGAGACCAGCGCGCCTGCGACTGCGAGGTCGGCCGCCGGGTCGGTCACGCGGAGCCCGCCGGCCACGTTCAGATAAACCTCGTGCCCGCCGAAGCCGAGGCCCGCGCGCGCCTCGAGCACGGCGAGCAGCATGGCAAGCCGGGCGCTGTCCCACCCGACGACCGCGCGCCGCGGCGTGGCCCCCGTGGGCACCCGCACCGTCAGCGCCTGCAGCTCGACGAGAACCGGCCGTGTCCCCTCGACGGCCGGGAACACGGCGGTGCCGGCAAGGCCCCTTGCCCGGTCGGTCAGGAACAGGCTGGAAGGGTTCGGCACCTCGACGAGGCCATCGGCCGCCATAGCGAAAACGCCCACCTCGTCGGTGGCGCCGAAGCGGTTCTTGACCGCGCGCAGGAGCCGGTACTGGTGCGTGCGCTCGCCCTCGAAGTAGAGCACGGCATCGACCATGTGCTCGAGCACCCGCGGGCCGGCAATCTGCCCGTCCTTTGTCACGTGGCCCACGAGGATGAGCGCGGTCTCGCGGGCCTTGGCCCAGGAAATGAGCTCGAGCGCTGCGGCGCGCACCTGCGAGACCGTTCCGGGGGCGCCCTCCAGCTGGTCGGAATGCATGGTCTGGATGGAATCGATGACGAGGAGCGCCGGAGGGGCGCCGGCTGAAAGCGTGGTCAGGATGTCGCGCACCGAGGTCGCGCTCGCAAGGGCGACCGGCGCATGCGCAAGACCAAGCCGGCGCGCGCGCAGCCGCACCTGCGCGGGCGCCTCCTCGCCGGAAACATAGACGACGCGCCGGCCATCCGCCGCCAGCCGGCCCGCGGCCTGGAGCAGGAGGGTGGACTTGCCGATGCCCGGATCGCCGCCGATGAGCGTGGCCGAGCCCGGCACGAACCCGCCGCCAAGCGCCCGGTCGAGCTCGGCAAGACCGGTTGCAAGCCGGGGCGGAAGTGCGACCTCGGCATCGAGCCGCTGCAGGTCGACCGCCTGCCCGCCGCCCTTCAGGCTGTGCTTTTTCGCAAAGGGCGTCGCAGGTGCCACCTCCTCGCGCTGCAGGCTGTTCCACGCCCCGCAATCCGGGCACTGCCCCATCCAGCGGGTCTGCACGCTGCCGCAGGCGGAGCAGACGTAGCGGGCCGGGGCGCGGGGCATGCCGCTCCATGCCAGCTGGCGGCCGGGGTGGGAAGCGGCAGGCGCCGCCTGCAGGGGCCGCCCGCTTGACCAGTGCGGCAGGCAGGGCCTAGGCCGCCGCCCCATGACCGGCCAGCCGCAGACCCTCTACGACAAGATCTGGGCGGAACATGCCGTGGCGTCCCGCGACGACGGCATGACGCTGCTGTTCATCGACCGGCATCTCATCCACGAGGTCACGACCCCGCAGGCCTTTGCCGGACTGAGAGCCGCCCGGCGCCGGGTGCGGCGGCCCGATCTGACGCTCGCGGTGCCCGACCACAATGTGCCCACCACCGAGCGGACCGGCCCGATCGACGACCCGGAATCGGCCGCCCAGGTCGCGCTCCTCGAGGCGAACTGCCGGGCCTTCGGGATCGAGCATATCGCCATCGATGCGCCCGAACAGGGGATCGTGCACGTGATCGGCCCGGAGCAGGGCTTCACCCTGCCCGGCCTCACCATCGTGTGCGGCGACAGCCACACCGCAACCCACGGCGCCTTCGGCGCGCTTGCCTTCGGCATCGGCACCTCGGAGGTCGAGCATGTCCTCGCCACCCAGACGCTGCTGCTGCGCAAGTCGGCCAACATGGCCGTGACCGTGACCGGCAGCCTCGGCCACGGGGTGACGGCCAAGGATGTGGCGCTTGCCATTGTCGGCGCAATCGGTGCAGCCGGCGGCACCGGGCATGTGATCGAATATCGCGGCGCGGTGATCGAGGCGCTCTCGATGGAAGCGCGCATGACGGTGGCCAACATGGCGATCGAGGCCGGCGCGCGCGCCGGGCTGATGGCACCCGACGAGACCACCTTCGCCTATGTGAAGGGCCGTCCGCGGGCGCCCTCCGGGGCGATGTGGGAGAAGGCGCTTGCCCACTGGCGGACGCTGCGCACCGACCCGGGCGCCCGCTTCGACCGCGAGGTGACAATCGACGGCAGCGCGATTGCCCCGCTTGTCACCTGGGGCACCTCGCCCGAACAGGTGGCGCCCATCACCGGCACCGTTCCCGACCCGGCCGATTTCGAGGACCCGGGCCGTCGCGCGGCCGCCGAGCGCGCGCTCGCCTACATGGGGCTGAGACCGGGGACCCGGCTGGAGGAGGTGCCCATCAGCCACGTGTTCATCGGCTCGTGCACCAACAGCCGCATCGAGGACCTGCGCGCAGCCGCCGCCGTGGTGAAGGGCCGGCGCGTCGCCGGCACCATCGTCCAGGCCCTCGTCGTGCCGGGCTCCGGCCTCGTCAAGCGCGCGGCCGAGGCCGAGGGGCTCGACCGCATCTTCATCGAGGCCGGGTTCGAGTGGCGCGAGCCGGGATGCTCCATGTGCCTTGGGATGAACCCCGACAAGGTGCCCCCCGGGGGCCGCTGCGCCTCCACGTCCAACCGCAACTTTGTCGGCCGCCAGGGCCCGGGCGCGCGCACCCACCTGCTCTCGCCCGCCATGGCCGCGGCCGCAGCACTCGCCGGCCGGCTTGCCGACGTTCGCCAGTTCGCACCGTGATGACGGGGAATGCGGCCATCCAGATCGAGGGTCTGCGCAAGGTCTACGCCGGGGGCAAGAGGGCGCTCGACGGCGTCTCGCTGTGCGTGCCGCGCGGCAGCCTGTTCGGGCTCCTCGGCCCCAACGGGGCCGGCAAGTCGACCCTGATCAACATCCTTGCCGGCCTCGTGCGCAAGACCTCGGGCACCGCCGAGGTGTGGGGCTTCGACATCGACCGCCACCCGCGCAACGCCAGGGCGTCCCTCGGGGTGGTGCCGCAGGAGCTTCTGTTCGACGCCTTCTTCACCCCCTTCGAGACACTGGAACTGCAGGCCGGGCTGTTCGGCGTGCCGCCCCGCCGGCGGCGGACGATGGAGCTGCTCCGGGCCGTCCGCCTCGATGACAGGGCGCATGCCTATGCCCGCACGCTCTCCGGCGGCATGAAGCGGCGGCTGCTGATTGCCAAGGCGCTCGTGCACCGCCCGCCCATCGTGATCCTCGACGAACCGACCGCCGGCGTCGACATCGAACTGCGGCAGATGCTGTGGGCCTATGTGCGCGAGCTGCACGCCGGCGGCACCACGGTCGTGCTCACCACCCACTATCTCGAGGAAGCCGAGGAGCTCTGCGACCGCATCGCGATCGTGAACCATGGCAGGGTGGTGATCGACACCGACACGCCCACCCTTCTTGCCAGCGCGCGCGAGAAGCGGGTGGACGTGGTGGTGGACCGGGATCTCGCCGAGGCCCCCGCGCTTCCCGGCGCCCACCGGGTCGACCTGCTCGCCCCGCGCAGGCTCGCCATCACCTACGACAAGGTGGAAACCGAGGCCGGGGCGCTGCTTGCCACGCTCTCGGGCCGGGGCCTTGGCATCGTGGACGTGACCACGCGGGAGGCCGATCTCGAGGACGTGTTCCTCGCGCTGACCGCGCGCCCGGCCGATGCGGCATGAGCGGGGAGCCGATTACCACCGACGTGCTCGTCGTTGGCTCGGGCGCGGCCGGGCTCACGGCCGCGCTCAACCTCTCGACAGGCTGCGACGTGCTCGTCGTCTGCAAGGGCGGGATCACCGACACCTCGACCGCCTGGGCACAGGGCGGCATCGCCGCCGTGCTCGACGAGGGCGACACCTTCGAGGCCCACATCGAGGACACGATGATCGCCGGCGCCGGGCTGAACGACCGGCGCACGGTGGAGGCGGTGGTGGAGCGGGCGCCCGCGGCGATCGAGCGGCTGGCGGCGCTGGGCGTGCCCTTCACCCCCGGCGAGACCGTCTCGGAGCGGTTCCATCTCACGCGCGAGGGCGGCCATACAGCGCGCCGCATCGTGCATGTGGACGACGCGACCGGCTGGGCGGTGCAGAAGGCTCTGACGGATGCCGCACTTGCCAACCCGCGCATCCGCTTCCTGCCCGGGCATGTCGCAGTCGACCTCGTAACCGAACGCCACACCGTCCACCACGGCTTTGCCGAGCGGCGCTGCCATGGCCTTTATGCCTATGACAGGAAGGCCGGCCGGGTGCGGCGCATCCTTGCGCGCGCCACCGTGCTGGCAACCGGCGGCGCCTCGCGCGTCTACCGCTTCACCACCAACCCCGACGGTGCCACGGGCGACGGGATTGCCATGGCCTGGCGCGCCGGTTGCCGCGTTTCCAACATGGAGTTCAACCAGTTCCACCCCACCTGCCTCTATCACACCAGGGTGAGGAACTTCCTCATCACCGAGGCGATGCGCGGCGAGGGCGGGGTGCTGCGCCTGCCCGACGGCACCGCCTTCATGGAGGGCCACGACCCGCGCGCCGACCTTGCCCCGCGCGACATTGTGGCGCGCGCGATCGATGCGGAAATGAAGCGCGCCGGCCTGCCGCACGTGTTCCTCGACATGACCCACAAGGGCGCGGCCTTCATCGAGGAGCATTTCCCGACCATCCACCGCCGGCTGCTCGAACTGGGCATCGACGCCACGAAGGAGCCCATCCCCGTGGTGCCGGCGGCGCACTACACCTGCGGCGGGGTGCTGGTGGACCTTCACGGCCGCACCGATCTCGCCGGCCTCTACGCCATTGGCGAGGTGTCGCAGTCCGGGCTGCACGGGGCCAACCGGATGGCCTCCAACTCGCTCCTTGAATGTTTCGTGTTCGGGGCAAGCGCCGCCGACGACATCCTGGCACGGCTCGGCGACATGCCCCCGCCGCCAGAGGCCCGGCCGTGGGACGAAAGCCGCGTCACCGACTCGGACGAGGAAGTGGTGGTGGCCCACAACTGGGAAGAGCTGCGCCGCTTCATGTGGGACTATGTGGGAATCGTCCGCACCGACCGCAGGCTGGAGCGGGCCGCGCACCGGGTGGCGCTGCTGCGGCAGGAGATTGCCGAATACTACGGGAACTTCCGCGTCACCCCCGACCTGCTCGAGCTGCGCAACCTCGTGGAAGTGGCCGATCTCATCGTGCGCTCGGCCCGCGAGCGCAAGGAAAGCCGCGGGCTGCACTACACCACCGACTATCCCGAGCTCCGCGACCCGCCGCGCGACACGATCATGTACCCCTCGTCCTAGCCGTGTTGCCCCCATGCCCCGGCCCCTCTTGACCGCGATGTGATAATATCACAAAGCCGCGCCGGCAGGCGGTGCGGAGAACCCTCATGGCAACAGATGCGCAGTCGGGCGGCAGGAGCGGGGCGTTCTCTCTCGATGCGGCGGGTGCGGCCCTCTCGAGCCTGTGCCTTGTCCACTGCCTTGCCCTGCCGCTGCTTGCGCTAGCCCTTCCGACCGCCCTTGGCGCGGCCACGCACCATCACGGCGATGATCTTCTGCTGCATCTCCTCCTCATCGGCGCGGCCCTGCCGGTCTCGCTCCTCGCGTTCCGGCGCGGCCTGCGGCGGCACGGGCATGCCCTGCCGCTCGCCCTCGGGGGCACCGGTTTTGCGCTGATGCTGGCAGGCGCCCTTGTCCATGGCGCGGCCGTGCAGGTCCTTACCGTGGCCGGCGGCCTGATGGTGGCCGGGGGGCACCTCCTCAACTGGCGCGCGCGGCCGGCGGCCTGAGGCCAGTTCGCCCGCGCCCGGCGGCAGGGCCCCTTCAGGCCTCAGGTCCGGGCGGCCGGCGCCGTTCATGGGGCCATGTCCGTTTCCTGGCCACGGCAGGCGGTTGCAGCGGCCGGTGCGGGCGAAGAGGCCCTCACCCCCGTGTTTGAGATGGTGCTGCCGGGCGGCCGGGCCGAGGTGCAGCTGCGCCTGTCGCCCTACCCCAACGGCAGCCTTGCACTCGAGCTGCGCGACGGCGAGGGGCGGCCCTTCGACTGGCCCACCCTGCCCTGCTGCCCGACAACGCTGGCCGGCCTCATCCCCGAGTCGCTCGCCGGTGCGGCGGTTGTCGCGATCAAGCCCTCCTCGCTGCGCAACGGCATGGCGCAGGCACTCATCGATGCGGGCCTTCTGACCGATCTCGGCCTCGAGATGCCGGTCGACCGCCACTGGGTGCGGCTGATGCAGGTCGACTTCGCGCGCGCAAGGGAGCTGGCAGGTCAGATGCCGAGCGCCACGCCCGACCCGGCGCCACACCGGCTGAAGGCCATTGCCGTGCCCCCCGGCTGGGCCGACACCGCCCGGCGGATCCAGCAGGTGTTCCTGCGCCACGGCAAACGGGTGGCGGAAGACGAGGCGATGCTGGCCTGGGCGCTCAGAAGCCGCGCGATCAGCCCATTGCCAAAGCCGCTTCCCCCCTCGTCGCGCACGATCCACGAGCTTCTGGCACCGTTCTTCGAAGAGGGTGGCGATCCGCCCGCGTGAGCCGGCCTTGCCCAGCCGGTCGGCCTCCGGCATGGGGCCGACATGCACGATCTGAAGGCCCTCCGCGCGGACCCGGCCGGGTTCGACCGGGCACTCCTGCGCCGTGGCGTCGAGGCCGCCTCGGCCGCCGTGCTTGCGGCAGACGCGCGGCTGCGCGAGGCCCGCACGGCGCTCGAGGCCGATCTTGCGCGGCGCAACGAGGCCTCCCGCGGGATCGGCGCGGCCATGACGCGCGCGGACCTGGAGGCGGCCGAGGCGCTGAAGGCCGAGGTGGCCGCCCTCAAGGCGCGCATCGCCGCCGCCGAGGAGTCTGTGCGCCAGGCCACTGCCGAGACGGAGCAGCTGCTCGCGGCCCTGCCCAATCTTCCGGCCGACGACGTGCCCGACGGCGCCGACGAAACCGGCAATGTGGAGCTGGGCCGCGAGGGCGAGACCCCGCGCCTTGGCGCCCAGCATGATGTGCTGGCCGCGCGCCTCGGGCTCGATGCGGAGGCAGCCGCGCGCGTTGCCGGCAGCCGCTTTGCCGTGCTCAAGGGCCCCGTTGCCCGGCTCCACCGCGCGCTGGGCCAGTTCATGCTCGACCGGCACGTGGCCCACGGCTGGCAGGAGGTGAACCCGCCGCTCCTCGTGCGGGAAGAGGCAATGTTCGGCACGGCGCAGCTGCCGAAGTTCCGCGACGACCAGTTCGAGACGGTGGACGGGCGATGGCTGATCCCGACCGCCGAGGTAAGCCTCACCAACCTCGTGCGCGGGCAGGTCTGCGCGGCCGAGGCGCTGCCGCTGCGACTCGTGGCGCTCACGCCCTGCTTCCGCAGGGAAGCCGGTGCCGCCGGCCGCGACACGCGCGGCCTCATCCGCCAGCACCAGTTCGAGAAGGTGGAGCTGGTGACAATCTGCACGCCGGAACAGGCGCACGCCGAGCATGCGCACATGCTCGCAGCCGCCGAGGATGTGCTCCGGGCGCTCGGCCTCAGCTTCCGCCGCATGCTGCTGTGCGCGGGCGACATGGGCTTTGCCGCGCGCAAGACCTTCGATCTCGAAGTCTGGCTTGCCGGCGCGGGAACGTTCCGCGAGATCTCGTCCGTCTCCTGGTGTGGCGAATTCCAGGCCCGGCGGATGGATGCCCGCTTCCGCGTGGCCGGCGAGAAGGGGACCCGTTTTGTCCACACGCTGAACGGCTCGGGCGTGGCCGTGGGCCGGGCGCTCGTCGCCGTCCTCGAGATGCACCAGCTGCCCGACGGCAGCGTCATCATCCCCGAACCCCTGCGGCCCTATATGGCCGGCACCGACCGCCTGACCCCGGAGCCCTGATGCGGATTCTTCTTACCAACGACGACGGCATCTTCGCGCCCGGCTTTGCGGCGCTCGAGCGGATCGCCCACCAGATCTCGGATGATCTCTGGTTCGTCGCGCCCGCCGAGGAACAGTCGGGCGCTGGCCATTCGCTGACGCTGACCCGGCCGCTGCGGGTGCGCGAGCTGGGTCCGCGGCGGTTCGCGGTCGCCGGCACGCCGACCGATGCGGTCATGATGGCGCTTGGCCATCTGATGAACGGCGACCGGCCCGATCTCATCCTCTCGGGCGTGAACCGCGGCCCCAACCTCGCCGAGGATGTGACCTATTCGGGGACCGTCTCGGCAGCGATGGAAGGAACGCTGGCCGGCGTGCGCTCGATCGCGCTCTCGCAGGCAATGGCCGATTACAGCCACGGCAAGGAAAGCTTCGCCGCCGCCGAGGCGATGGGCGCGGAGATCATCCGCCGGGTTGCCGCCTCGGACTGGGGCGGCGACGGCGTGCTCCTCAACATCAACTTCCCGGCGCGGGCCGAACCGCTTGGCGTGCGGGTGACGACACAGGGCTTCCGCGACTATGGCCATATCCGCATCGACGCGCGGATCGACCCGCGAGGCTTTCCCTACTACTGGTTCGGCTATGGGCGCGAGGTGGAAACGCCCGGCCACCGCACCGATCTCGAGGCCGTGCGTGAGGGCTATGTCTCTGTCACGCCCATGCACCTCGACCTCACCCACCACCAGACGCTTCCCGCGCTCGAGCGGGCGCTGCACCCCGGCGGCTGAGAGGCGCCCGCCGCCTTCGGGCCTGCAACCGGAAAGGGGGGGCGCCGCCGCGCGGCAGGCCCCTCGCGCGGCCGCTCGCACCTCAGGCAGCCGCCATTGCTGCCTTGCGGCGGCCGCGGAGCGATGCGCCCACAAGCCCGAAGCCGGCGATCAGCATCGCCCAGGTGGCCGGCTCGGGGACCGCCCGGGCGAACCCGGGCGGATCGATGACCGGCGGCAAAGGGGCGGGCGGAGACGAGGCCACGGCCCCGTCATCATGAGGGGTTCGCCACGCATAGCTTGTCTCAAGGGTCGTCGTGTCAAAGGTGATGACACCCTGCCAGACACGGCCGACATGATATCTGCCGCCGTCACAGGCATGGCAGCCATCGGAAACGATGCTCACCCCGTCCCGGCGAAATCGCCACTCCATGGCGCAGCCCAGCGCGCCGTTGAACCGGTCCATGAGGAGAGAGTTGGGGCCCGGCGCAACGGAGGGGCTGGGATCGATGGACCGGCCCCTTCGCGGTTGGCCGACCGCGGCAAGGGGGGTCCCTCGTGCGAAACGTTGAAGATGCGCACGTCCATGTGGTCGTCGATCTGGTTGAGCTTGAGACCATCATTCGTGGCGCAGACTGGGCTTGCAATCATCGAGACGGCAACAACAGTGAAACTGGCTTTCATTGTCGTGCTCCTTTGGATTCTGACGCACAACAGACAGGCATGGACTTTTCTGTTTAGAAAGTTTTTCACGCCATGACACATTGCCCCGGCCGGATTGCCCTGGCCCGAGGGTTCCTGACACGGGATCGGCGCGCAACGGCATCCGTCGCGGTTGATCCTTGCCGGTTCAAACGCGATCGAACTTGCTCTAGGCGATCCCGCGTGCGTGTCTGTGCCCGGCCTGCCCCGCTCCTTGCACTTCTGGTGGTCGCCTGCGCCGCGCCGCCCCCGCCGCGCCCGGGCGCCAAGCCGCCGGCGCAGCCCGCAGCCGAGGTGCCACCCCTGCCGAAGCCGGCGCCGCCGCGCTGGCAGCCGGCGCCCGTCGCGGCCGACGGCCGCGCCGTTCCGGGCGGGCGCGAGCATCTGGTGCGCGCCGGCCACACCGGGCTTGCCATTGCGCGCGCCTATGGCGTGCCCTGGCGGCGGATCGCCGAGGCGAACGGGATCGATCCGGAATCGGTTCTGCGCGTTGGCCAGCGGCTGTTCATTCCGACCGAGGCGGCGGCGCGCGCTGCGGCCCTGCCGGGCCGGCCGCCACCCAGCCCGGAGGAGCTGGCCGCTGGCTTCCGGCTCGATATCGACGATCTGGTGGCCGGCGCCGGGGAAGCAGTGGTGCAGGCGCCGCCGCCCGCGCGCCCTGCAGCCCCGCCCGCCGCGGCAGCGCCCGCCCCGCCGGCGCCGGCCGAGGCAGCGGTGCCGCGCCTCGCCTGGCCCGTCGATGGCCGGGTGATCCTCTCCGGCTTCGGTCCCAAGGGCGGCGGCCGGGTGAACGACGGGATCAACATCAAGGCGCTGCGCGGGGCGCCCGTGCGCGCGGCTGCCGATGGCCAGGTGGTCTATGTGGGGGATGCCATCGCAGGGCTCGGCAATCTGGTGATCCTGCGCCACGGGCAGGGGGTGGCCACCGTCTACGGCCATCTCGAGGCCCCGCTCGTCGCGCGTGGCGAAAGGGTGAGCCGCGGCACGCCGATCGGCCGGGCGGGTGCCACGGGCCATGTGACGGAGCCGCAGCTCCTCTTCCAGCTGCGGCTCGGCCAGCGGCCGGTCGACCCGCTGCCCTATCTGCGGCGCGGCTGAGCCGGATCTGCGGCGCGGCTGGAGCCGAGCGGGGCCCTGCGCGCCGGCCGGTCAGAACCGGTCTGAAGCGGTCAGAAGCGGCTGCCGCGCGGCACCGTTACCGGCGTGAAGCGGCCGAGGCGGCAGAAGCCCCATGACTGTCGCGAGACCGGGTCCACCACGTCGACGATGTCGTTCTCGCACATCTGGCCGACGGTCGAGCGGAAGACGATCGTGCGGTTCCGGTCGAGCGCCGGGCAGGTGTCGGCGAGATCGTTGCGGAACCAGCGGTTGGCGCCGGTGCGGACCATGATGGCGCCGTTCTCGAACGGCCGGCTTTCCTGCATGTCACGCAGCGGCAGGCACTGGCGCGGCTTGCCGGTGGCTGGCAGCGCCGTCACGTCGAGGCGGCCATCGGGCAGGAGCGCGGGCTGCTGGGCGGCACCGGCAGCGCCAAGCAGGGCGGCCGCGGCGAGGGCAAGACACATGCGAAGGCTAGGCAGGCTGGAAGGCATCCTTGGCTCTCCTGATTTCGCCGAGGCGCGCAGGGCTTCCGGCGCGCACGAAGGGGTTGGTTGCCAGTTCCTCGGCCAGTGCGAAGGGCACGGTCGGCTCGTTCCTGCGCCGCGCCTCCTGAACGGCTGCGTAACGGGCGGCGAGCGCGGCATTGCCGGGCTCCACCGTCACGGCGAAGCAGGCGTTGGCAAGGGTGTATTCGTGCGCGCAGAAGACCCGCGTCTCCGGCGGCAGCGCCGCGAGGCGGGCAAGGCTTTGGAACATGTCGTCGGGTGTGCCCTCGAACAGCCGTCCGCAGCCCATGGCAAACAGCGTGTCGCCGCTGAACAGCGCGCGGGCGCTCGGCACATGATAGGCGATGTGCCCGGCTGTGTGCCCGCCCACGAACAGCACGCGGGCCTCGTGCGCGCCGAGCATCACGCCGTCGCCCGCGTCGACCGCGCGGTCGATTCCCGGAATGCGGTCGGCCTCGCGCGCCGGGCCGACAACGGTGCAGCCGCTTGCCGCCTTGATGGCACGGTTGCCGCCGACATGGTCCGGGTGCCAGTGGGTGTTGAGGATGTGCGAGATGGCAAGGCCCCGCCGCTCGACAAAGGCGAGCACGGGGGCGGCATCGCCCGGATCGACGGCCGCCACCGTGCCCGGTTCATACTCGAACAGCCAGATGTAATTGTCGGCAAAGGCCGGCACGCGGTGGACCGGCGGCAGCTCCGGCAGGGGCGGCATCACCATTGCCCGATGTTGGGCGCCGATGCCCAGGGTTCCCTCGGCGGCAGCGGATCGCCCTTCTGCAGCAGCTCGATCGAAATGCCATCTGGCGAGCGGACGAAGGCCATGCGGCCATCGCGCGGCGGGCGGTTGATCGCCACCCCGCCGGCTGCCAGCCGCTCGACGCTCGCGTAGATGTCGTCCACCTCATAGGCGATATGGCCGAAGTTGCGGCCGCCGGTATAGCCGCGCTCGTCCCAGTTGTGGGTGAGCTCCACCTGCGCCGATTCGTCGCCGGGTGCGGCGAGGAAGATGAGGGTGAAGCGCCCCTGCGGATTGTCGTAGCGCCGCAGCTCCTTAAGCCCGAGGAGGTTGAAGAAGCGGATCGTCTCGTCCGGGTCGGAGACGCGGATCATGGTGTGAAGATATTTCATCGGCCACCTCCTGCCCTGCCGCGCACCCATCTGCGGCGCCTCTGCGGCGCCTGTGCGGCCCGTTCGCGGCCAGCCGGGCGCGCGGTCACCCGGGCGGCAGGTCGTTCTCCGTGGGGGCGCTGTCAAGCCCGAGCTTGCCGCATGGGCTGCCGGCGGCTAGGTGCGGGGTGATGCGGCTGTCCTCCTCGATTGTGGCTGCGGCCATCCTCGCCGCCGGACTGGTGCTTGCGGCCGTCATCGTCGGCCAGGGGCTTGGCAGCTTCCGCGAGGGGCCCTCGGTCGTCACGGTCCGGGGCGTCGCCGAGCGCGACGTGGTGGCCGATCTTGCCACTTGGACGATCGCGACCCAGGCCAATGGGACGGATCTTGCCGAAGTGCAGGCCAAGGCCGACCGCGACGCCGAGACGGTGCGCGCCTTCCTCGCCGCCAACGGCTTTGCGCCCGCCGAGGTGCAGCCGCGCGGCTCGGGGGTGAGCCAGTATTTCGACAGCACGCTGGGGCGGATGAACATCACCATCCGCCAGCGGCTGCAGGCACGCACCACCGATGTGGCGAAGATGGAGCGGGCCTTTGCCAATCAGGCCGAGCTGATCCGCCGCGGAGTGGCGCTCGACAGCGATGGCATGGGCGGGCTGACCTACAGCTTCACGAAGCTGAACGACGTGAAGCCCGAGATGATTGCCGAAGCAACCAAGGCGGCACGCGAGGCGGCCGACCAGTTCGCAGCCGACAGCGGCACGCGCGTGGCGCGCATCCGGCAGGCAACCCAGGGGCTCTTTACCATCACCGGGCGCGATGGCGACCCGGGCGCCGGGACCGACACGCCGAACCAGAAGGTGCGCGTCGTCACCACCATCGAGTTCACGCTGCGCTAGGGACGGGCAGGGCCGCGTCGCGCAAAGGCCAATCCATGCTGCGGCTGGAGCGCTTTCTCCCCTACCGTCTGTCGGTTGCATCCAATGCGGTCTCGGGGCGCATCGCAGCCGTCTATCGCGCGCGGTTCGGCCTCAGCATTCCCGAATGGCGGATGGTCGCCGTGATTGCCGAGCGCGGCGAGCCGGTGCAGGCCGATCTGGTGGCGGCAACCGCCATGGACAAGATGACCGTCTCGCGGGCGGTCGCAGCGCTCGTCGCGCGCGGGCTGGTCAGGCGCTCGACCAGCGCACACGACCGGCGCACCAGCCGCCTTTCGCTCACCGCCGAAGGCCGGCGGCTCTACAATGAGGTCGCCCCGCTTGCGCTGGCGCTGGAGGCAGAGCTTCTCGCGCCGTTCAGCGCCGACGAGCGCGCGCAGCTGTTCGAGATGCTGGAACGGCTGCAGGCCCAGGCTTGCGCCAAGTCGTAACTTGTGTTACGAAATAGGCCTTCACAGGCAGGAGACGCAAGCGTGCGGCAGGCAGGAACCGGGGCCAGCCCGGCAGCCGTCGACAATCCGCTCGGGCTCGACGGGTTCGAGTTCGTGGAGTTCACCAGCCCCGAGCCCGAGCGGCTGGGCGCGCTGTTCGAGAAGCTGGGCTTCACCCATGTCGCAACCCACCGGTCGAAGAAGGTGCGCCGCTACGCGCAGGGCGACATCAACTTCCTCCTGAACTTCGAGGATGAGGGGCAGGTCGCCGAGTTTCGCGGGATCCACGGGCCCTCGGCCAATGCCATGGCCTTTCGCGTGAAGGATGCCGCCTTCGCCCTTGCCGAGGCGCTCGCCCGCGGGGCCGAGCCGGTTGCCGGCCGCGTCGGGCCGATGGAGCTCAACATTCCGGCCATCCGCGGCATCGGCGGCGCCAATCTCTACCTCGTCGACCGCTATGGCGCGCACGAGATCTACGACGTGGATTTCGTGCCCGTGCCGGGCGCGGGGCGCTCTGACCGGTCGGTCGGCCTCCACACCATTGACCATCTCACCCACAATGTGGCGCGCGGGCAGATGGCAAGATGGGCAGGTTTCTACGAGCGGATCTTCAACTTCCGCGAGATCCGCATGTTCGACATCAGGGGCCGCGCAACCGGCCTCTTATCGCGGGCCATGACGGCGCCCGACAACCGGATCCGCATTCCGCTCAACGAATCGCAGGATGACAACAGCCAGATCGAGGAGTTCCTGCGCGCCTACAATGGCGAGGGCATCCAGCACATCGCGCTTGCAACCGACGACATCCTCGCAACCGTCGATGCGCTGCGTGCCAACGGCATTGCCTTCCAGCACACGCCGGACAGCTACTACGAGCGGATCGATGCGCGGCTTCCGGGCCACGGCCGCGACGTCGAAGAGCTGCGCCGGCGGCGCATCCTGATCGACGGCGCGCCCGAGACCGGCGGCGGCATTCTCCTCCAGATCTTCACCGAGAACATGGTCGGCCCGATCTTCTTCGAGATCATCGAGCGCCGGGGCAACGACGGCTTCGGCGAGGGCAATTTCCAGGCGCTGTTCGAAAGCCTCGAGCTCGACCAGATCCGTCGCGGCGTGATTCCGGCAGGCATCCGGGCATGACCGCGCCCCCTGTTGCGCCCGGCGGCACGCGCCCGGCGCTCACCGGCCTTGGCAGCCATCTCGAAAGCGAGGCCGTGCCCGGCGCGCTCCCGGTCGGGCGCAACGCGCCGCAGCGGCCGCGGTTCGGCCTTTATGCCGAGCAGTTCTCGGGCACGGCCTTTACCGCCCCGCGCGCCGAGAATCGCCGCGCCTGGCTCTATCGCCTCCGCCCCTCGGCCATGCACGGCGAGCTCCGGCCGCTGGCCCACGGCGGGCTGGCCGCGCCGCCCCTTGCCGATGGCGTGCTCGATCCGAACCGGATCCGCTGGGATCCGCTGCCGATGCCGGCGCACGGCGTCGACTGGCTCGACGGCTTTCGCACGCTGGCCGGCAATGGCTCGGCCGAGGCGGGCGAGGGTGTCTCGGTGCATCTTTACGCCTGCAACCAGGCGATGGGGCCGCGCGCTTTCGTGTCTGCCGATGGCGAGATGCTGATCGTGCCGCAGGAGGGGCGGCTTGCGCTCATGACCGAGTTCGGCGCGCTCGGCGTGGCGCCGGGCGAGATTGCCCTCATTCCCCGGGGTTGCCGGATGCGCGTGGATGCCGAGGGCCCGGCACGCGGCTGGGTGCTGGAGAACCACGGCGCGCTGTTGCGCCTGCCCGAGCTCGGGCCCATCGGTGCGAACGGGCTGGCCTCGCCGCGCGATTTCGAGGCCCCGCATGCAGCCTTCGAGGCAGCCGACGTGCCGCACCAGCTGGTGGTGAAGTTCGGCGGGCGGCTCTTTGCCTGCGATCTTGGCCACTCGCCCTTCGACGTGGTGGCCTGGCACGGCAATCTCGCGCCGTTCCGCTACGATCTTGCCCGGTTCAACACCCTGGGGACGGTGAGCTTCGATCATCCGGACCCGTCGATCTTCACGGTGCTGACCTCGCCCTCGGGGGCGCCGGGCGTGGCCAATTGCGATTTTGTGATCTTTCCCCCGCGCTGGATGGTCGCCGAAGACACGTTCCGCCCGCCCTGGTTCCACCGGAACGTGATGAGCGAATATCTGGGCCTCATCCGCGGCACCTACGACGCCAAGGCCGGCGGGTTCGTGCCGGGCGGCGGCTCGCTCCACAACCGGATGAGCGCGCACGGGCCAGACCTCGCCAGCTGGGAGAAGGCCACCCACGCAACGCTTGCGCCCGAAAAGCTCGACTCCGGGCTTGCCTTCATGTTCGAGACCGTGCGCCCCTTCCGTCTCACCCGCTGGGCAGCCGAGACTCCGCTGCGCCAGACCGGCTATGACGCCGTCTGGAGCGGATTCGCAAAGGGGCAGGTGTGACACTTGACGAAACGCACGGGGCCGATGCCTCGAGCTGGGTGCAGGGCGCCGACGGCCATCCGGATTTTCCGGTCCAGAACCTGCCGCTCGGCCTCTTCAGCGACGGGGATTCGGGCCCGCGCGCCGGCGTTGCGATCGGCGACATGGTGTTCGACCTCGCCGGCTGGCTCTCGGCCTGCGACGACGAGGCGGACCGCCTCGTCGCCGGGCTCTGCTTCGACCGGCTGAACGATCTCCTGGCAGCCGGGCCGCAGCTGCGCGCCATGCTGCGCCGGCGGCTGTTTGCCCTGTTCACCGATCCGCTGCGCCGGGCCGAGGCCGAACCGTTCCTCGTGCCCGCGGGGGAGGCGCAGATGCACCTGCCCTGCGAGGTGAGGGACTATACGGACTTCTACGCCGGCATCCACCACGCCAGCAAGGTCGGACGGCTGTTCCGGCCCGACAGTCCGCTCTTGCCCAACTACCGGCACCTGCCCATCGGCTACCACGGGCGGTCCTCGTCGGTCGTCGTCTCGGGAACCCCGGTTGAGCGGCCGCACGGGCAGCTGCCCGGGGCAGACGGGCCGCGCTTCGGCCCCACCGAGCGGCTTGACCACGAGTTCGAGCTCGCCATCTGGGTGGGCACGCCCAATGTGCTGGGCAGCCCCGTTTCGATCGGCTCGGCCGCGTCGCACATCGCGGGCTTCGGCCTCCTCAACGACTGGTCGGCCCGCGACATCCAGGCCTGGGAATATCAGCCGCTCGGGCCCTTCCTCGCCAAGAGCTTTGCCACCTCCGTCTCGCCGTGGATCGTGACACCCGAGGCGCTCCTGCCCTTCCGGTGCCCGGCCTTCCCGCGCGCCGGAGACGACCCGCAGCCGCTTGCCTACCTGCTCGACCGGCAGGACCAGGAGTCCGGCGGGCTTGCGCTCACGCTCGAGACCTTCCTCCAGACCGCCTTCATGCGCGAGAAGGGCCTGCCGCCCCACCGCATCAGCATCGCGAGCGCGCGCCACCTGTGGTGGACCCCGGCGCAGCTGCTCGCCCACCACACGTCGAACGGCTGCAACCTGCGCGCCGGCGACCTTCTTGGCACCGGCACCATCTCGGGGCCGGAGGTCGGCTCGGAAGGCTCGATGCTGGAGCTGACCGAGGGGGGCGCGCGCCCGCTCGACCTGCCCGGCGGCGAGCGCCGGACCTTCCTCGAGGCCGGCGACCGGATCACGCTGAAGGCAAGCGCCAGCCGGGCAGGCCATGCCACAATCGGGCTGGGGACGTGCACCGGCGAGATCATCGGCTGAGCCGGCCCGGCGGGCGGGCGGGGCTCAGGGATTGACCGGCGGCCGCACCGAGGAATGGAGATGCTGGATCTTCCAGTCCTTCCCGTCCCAGCGATAGATGAAACTGTAGCGCGCGGCGACATCCACCCGATCGCCGTTTGCGTTCTTCATGTTGACGGTCCAGTTGCCGCTGCGCTGCGCCGTGTTGCAATCGATGAGAACGGTGGACGTTTCGATCCGTCCCACGGGTTCCCCTTTCAGGAAATCCTCGAAATATCCGCGGATCTTCGCGTGCCCCTTCCGCTCGGCGTTCGAGACGGTTGCAAGAAGGGTGGCATCGGGCGCGAACAGCGCCACGACCTTGTCCGGGTCGCCGGTGGCCCAGGCGGCGTTGAAGCGGTCGAACTGGGCAGCCACCTGCGCCTCGGTCGCAGCCGGGCAGGCAGCTGGGGCCGTGCGCGCCCCGGCGGGAACGGCAAGGGCAAGAAGGCCGAGCACGGCCAGTGGCGCAGGTCTGTGCGTCATGGGGTCTCCGGGCGAAAATGTTGCGCGTGTGTCGGCGTTTTGCCGGTTTGCCATATGGGTGCCCGCACCGGCCGGTCAAGGCCGTCACCTGCCTGTTCCTTCAGCCGGTTGCCGGGCTTGTTCCCGGGCCGGTTCGCGCGCATAGGAGGGCTCGTCGGGAGGTCGGCATGAAATCGATTCTGCTGCATGTGGCGGATGATCCGCAGTTCGAGGGCCGGCTGCAGGGGGCGCTCGATCTTGCGCGGCTGATGGGCGGGCATGTCGACTGCCTGCAGACCCGGCGGATCCCGGCCTTCTACGGGGCGGAGACGGCCGGCTTCTCCGGCAGCGCCACGATGGTGATGCAGCTGATGGACATGGAGGAGAAGGCCGCAGCCGACAACCGCGAGCGCATCACCGCGCGCCTCCGCAACGAGGATGTGCCCTGGTCGTGGTTCGACTCCATGGGCGATCCGGCCTTCATGCTCGTGGAGCGTTCGCTCCTCAACGATGTCATCGTCCTGAGCCAGCCCGAATCCGGGCAGGACGAGGCGGCGCGCATGCTCGGCCATGTGGTCACGCGCGCGGAGACGCCGGTGCTGGTGATGCCGTCCACCGCACGGGCGCTGCCGCTCGACCGGCCGGTTCTGATCGCATGGAAGCCGACCGCCGAGGCCGCCAAGGCCGTGCGCGCCTCGGTGCCGCTCCTGCGGCGGGCAAGCCGGGTCGATGTGCTGAGCATCGACGCGCCCGACGAGGCGGACCTGCCGCCGCTTGACGTCGCGGCCTATCTGTCGCGGCACGGGATTGCCTCCGAGGTGCACAGCCGCGCCTCGGGCAGCCGGTCGACGGCCGAGGCGCTGCAGGATGCGGCCGCCGAGCTTGGCAGCGGCATCATCGTAATGGGCGGCTATGGGCGCAGCCGGGCCATGGAATTCCTGCTCGGCGGTGTGACCCGCCGCTTCCTGCAGGCCACCGCCTTCCCGCTTCTGATGGCGCACTGAGGCGGGCGCGCCGTCCGCGCGCGGCAGGCGGCGCGTGGCAGGCGGCGTGCGGCAGGCGGGGCGTGGCAGCTGGAGCGCCACGGCGAGGAGGCCACCGGCCTGCCGGGCGCGGGGCTCAGCCGGCGGCAGCCTCCCGGAGCGCACGGATGTTGGCCCCGTAACAGGCCCGGCCGCCGCGGAACACGGCAGACCCTGCGACGAACGTGTCGGCCCCGGCGGCGGCAAGCGCACCGATGGTTTCGGGTTGGACCCCGCCATCCACCTCGATGCGCAGCGGCTGGTCGCCGGCCATGGCCCGCACCGCGGCCACACGGCCGACCGCCTCGGGAATGAAGGCCTGCCCGCCGAAGCCGGGGTTGACCGACATCAGCAGCACCATGTCGACCATGCCGATGACCGGTCGCAGGGCCTCCACCGGCGTCCCCGGGTTGAGGGTGACCCCGACCCTGCGGCCGGTGGCCGCCACCGTCTGCAGGCTGCGGTGCAGGTGCGGGCCGGATTCCACGTGCACGGTGATGATGTCGGCCCCCGCCTCGGCGAAGCGCGCAATCCACGGGTCCACCGGCGCGACCATCAGGTGCACATCGAACGGCCGGTCGGTTGCCGGGCGCAGCGCCTTCACGACATCGGGGCCGATGGTGAGATTGGGCACGAAATGCCCGTCCATCACGTCGATGTGCACCCAGTCTGCCCCGGCCGCAATGATCGCCTCGACCTCCTCGCCCAGCCGGGCGAAATCCGCGGCAAGAATGGAGGGGGCAATCAGGACCGGGTTGGGCGAGCGCGCCATGGTCAGTGCCCGCCGAGGCGCAGGAACCGGGCCCGACGGCGCGCCCGGAGCGCGGCACCTTCCATGAGGGAGAGCGGCTCGAGCTCCTCGGCGATGGCGGCCGCGAGCCGCCCGGCCGCCACCTCGGGGGCACGATGGGCGCCGCCGGGCGGCTCGTAGATCACCCGGTCGATGACGCCCAGCCGCAGGAGGTCGCCTGCCGTCAGCTTCATCGCGTCTGCCGCCTCGGCCGCCTTTCCGGCGTCGCGCCACAGGATCGAGGCACACCCCTCGGGCGAGATGACCGAATAGACGGCGTTCTCGAGCATCAGCACCCGGTCGGCGGCAGCCACCGCCACCGCGCCGCCCGACCCGCCCTCGCCGACCACCACGGCGAGCAACGGGGTTGGAAGCTCGAGGCACGCAGCCGTTGCAGCCGCAATCGCCTCGGCCTGCCCGCGCTCCTCCGCCTCGAGCCCGGGAAAGGCGCCGGGGGTATCGACGAGGCAGACGACTGGCAGTCCGAACCGGCCGGCCATCTCGAGGAGACGGGCGGCCTTCCGGTAGCCCTCCGGGCGCGCCATGCCGAAGTTGTGCGCCACCCGGGTCTGCGTGTCGTGACCCTTCTGGTGGCCGAGAAGCGCGATCGGGCGGCCGCGGAAGCGGGCGAGCCCTGCGAACATGGCCGGGTCCTCGCCGTGGCAGCGGTCTCCGGCAAGCGCGGTCACCTCGGTGAAAAGGAGCTTCGCCCATTGCAAAAAGCGCGGCCGGGCCGGGTGGCGGGCAACCTGGGTGCGCTGCCAGGCCGACAGCCGGCCGTAGAGGTCATGGAGCTGGCGCCGCGCGCGTTCGGAGATCAGATCGGCCTCGGCGGCCTGCCCCTGGCGGCGGAGGTCCTCGGCGGTCTTCTCAAGGGCGCCGACTGCCCGCTCGAAATCGAGATAGGCGACTGCCATCCCCGCTCTCAGACCGTCATCGACGTGCCGCGGTAGATGCGGGCGCGGTAGCGGCTGTCTTCCGCGTCGACCAGCGGCGCGCCCACCAGCAGCACGGCGCGGGCAAAGCGGCGCACCTCCTCCAGATGCTCCTCGAGATCGCGCGGCTCCTCCGAGCGCACCCGGCGGGTGAGGTTGATCTGGTTGACCGGCACGTCGTGCACCAGCCGCTCATTCTCCACGGCGAGCGTGGCGGTAAATGCGTGCAGCGTGGTCTTGAGGAAGTTCGCAAGCGCGAACGCCGGCCCCGAGGTGCCCATGGGCACATCGGGCGAGACGAGCACCAGCTGGCAGCCATCGTAGAGCGAGGCCTTGCGCGCCACGCGGAAATGGCGGGTGAGATTGGCCTCGACCATCGCGCGGAACTCGGCAGGCGCAAGCGGATCGGCAAGGTCGAACAGCCGGTTGGGAAGCGGCTCCATCGGGGTGGAGACAACCAGCACCGGCCGGCCCCAGCGGGCGAGTGCGGTGTCCATCCCCTCCTCCGGACCGTCGCCGCAGACGATCGTCTCGATGCTGTCCTCGGGCAGGTCGGCAAGCGGCGCACGCAGCGCAGCAGCACCCGCCTCGCTTCCGGCCAGGAACACCACGCGCGCAACGCCGCATTCGACGACAAGGCGCCGCGCGGCCTCGCACAGATAGTCGGCAAGGTGCGCCTCGCCGAGGAACCACACGGTCGTGCCGCGCATGCGGTCCAGCCGCTCCTGCTTCGGGCTTCCGAACAGCTCGCGCTCGGTGTTGGAGCGTTCCACCTGCAGCCCGCCCGAGGGCATGAAGGTCTCGCCCGAGACCGCGCTGTCGGCAAGGAAGAAGACGGTCGCCTGGGCGACTTCGGCCTCGGTCGGCATCCGGCCGAGGTGGAGCTGGGAGATGACCCCCTGGCCCACCTTTTCGGCTTCGGCGCGGATCCGCCCGGCAGGCAGAAACGGCACATCCTCGGGCGGCACGCGCAGGAGCCAGCCGGAATCCGTTTCCGGCCCGGCCGGCCGGTCCTTCCAGCCGGGCGCGTCGAGCAGATAGCCGCCGAGCCGCAGCCGGTTGACCAGCCGCCGCGCGATCTCCAGGGTCAAGAGGAACCGGTCCCAGGTGCAGATTCCGTCGCCCTCGCGCGCGCAGGCCAGCGCGAGATCGCGCAGCTCGCGCGGCGCCTCGGTATCGTGCGAAAGCCGCGCGGTATCGTTGCGCGCCAGCCGGTTCAGCAGGGCCTCCACCCGCGCGCCGCGGCGGATCGAGCGCACCACCGCGGCGTGGATGGCGTTGAGCCGCCGGTTCTCGAGGATCAGCCGCCCGCGCCGCTCGAACAGGCCCGGACGGCCGCCGGTGCCGGCCAGCCGGTCGCCCGCCACGGGGCCGGGCGCAATCGCGTTGAACTGGATTTCCGGCCCGAGATAGCGCGAAAGGCTTTCCACCATGGCCCGCTGGCCGGCCTTGGAGACGGCATAGTCGGCCCGGTTTGGATAGGCAACGGCAAGGAACTTCTCGCCGCCGAAATAGGAGGAGACATTGAGGATATAGCCGGACCCCTGCGCCTTCATCAGCGGCACGACATGATGGATGAGCACATGGTTGGAGACGAGATTGGCATCGAGCGTGCGCCGCCACGCCTCCAGCGACATGTCGACCACCATCTCCTCGGCGCCCGCGATCCCGGCATTGTTGATGAGATAGTCGATGCGGCCGAAGGCCCGCACGGTCTCGTCGACCGCACGCCGGAGCCCGTCGAGGTCGGAGACATCGCAGCCGCCGAGCGTGCGCACCCGGCGCTCCACCCCGGCAAAGCCCACATCCTCGAGCTCGGAGACGATCCGCGCGCGTGCCACCTCGAGCTCGCTCTCGCGCCGGGCGACCATCATCACCTTGGCGCCGGCCAGCGCCAGCAGCCGTGCGACCTGGCCGCCGATCCCCGCCGAGCCGCCGGTGATGAGCGCCACCTTGCCGTTGTGCAGGCCGGTGATGTTCTCGGAAAAGCCCGGCATGGCCTTGCGCGCGCCCGTCGCCTCGCCGATCGAGGCGGGGACGTAGAGCGTGATTTCCTGGAGCCGGTTGTCCTTCATCACGATGCGCGCTGCGTGCCCGGCAGCAAAGCGCAGGTTTTCCGGCTCGCTGTTGGTGAAGCGGACGATCTGGTTGCCCCATTCCAGCTGCCGGCGGCGGCCGGTCTTCACGTCGATGGCCGATTCGTCACGCCAGATGCGGATCAGCTGCTCGATCGCCGCGCGCAGGATCTGGCCATAGATGTTGCCGCGGCCGTCGCTGGCGTTGGAGAGGAACACATAGCGCGGATCCTGCACGAGATTGTCGTGCCGCTTCCAGTAGCGCGAGAGCGTGCGCGCAATCGCGATGGCCCCGACGAGTTCGAGGTCGATCAGGTCCTCGACCAGCTGGTCGGGGGCCTCGGAGACGAGGCCTGCATACTCCGCGGCCGGGCGGCGCGGCAGGATGATCGCCGAGGTGACGGGAAGATGCGCGGCGGTGAAGCTTTCCAGCGCCCGTTCCATGGCGGCAGGCTCGGTGCGGTTGAAGCGCATGACCGTCATCCGCTCGGTTGCCTTCTCCGCCTTCAGCCGCGCCTCGGCGAGCGCCACGTCGGCCTGCCGGGCAAGACCGAGCAGCACGTGCGCGCCGGCCGCCACCTGGGTGCGCGCGATCTCGAGGGCTTCCTCCCACTGCTCGCCGGCCACGATCAAAACGGCAAGGCCGGTGCCGTCCATCGAGCGCATCGTTGGCCGGGCGAGGAAGGTGGAGCGCTCCTCCTTGCGCACCGTCATCCCGTGCGTCACCTCGAACTCGTGGCCATTGTAGGCCGCGCTGTCCTCCGAGCCGAGGAACACGACCGTTGCGGCGACATCGTCGGGCAGCGGGAAGCATTTGCCGCGCGGATTGCCGAGCGTTGCCCGCTCGAGCGACATCATGTCGAAGAACTGGCGGGCGGTCTTGCCGTCGGGCTCGCCCTGCAGCCGGTCCATCGCTGCAAAGACGGTGCGGATCCGCTCGGACTCGATGGGGCCGGGATAGACGAGATTGACGCGGATCCCGCGCGGGCCGAGCTCGAGCGAAAGCTCGCGCGAGAGCGCATTG
Source organism: uncultured Sphingomonadaceae bacterium (assembly GCA_937995515.1). Lineage (GTDB taxonomy): Bacteria > Pseudomonadota > Alphaproteobacteria > Sphingomonadales > Sphingomonadaceae > Thermaurantiacus. The sequence continues at coordinate 67,449 of CALKJZ010000027.1, forward strand.
AGCGCCGCCTTGGGCACCACATAGGCCGTGCGGCCATAATAGGGCGTGCGCGAGAAGATGGTGGAGATGTTGATGATCGAGCCGCCCTCGCCCATGTGCGGCGCCGCCGCGCGCACGAGATTCCAGGTGACCGCGAGGATGTTGCGCATCGCATCCGCCACGGATTCCGTGTCGGTTGCGCCCTCCTTCTGCGCCTCGAACAGCTCCGGCTGGCTGAGCGGGAGGCGCTCGAGGGTCTGCTTGGGGCCGGCCGAGCCGGCATTGTTGACGAGGATGTCGATCCGCCCGGCGCGTGCAAGCGCCTCGGCGATGCCCTCGCGCACGCTCTCGGGCCGGGCGCCGTCGAGCACGACGGGGACCAGCCGGTCGGGGTCGGCGCCGGTCTCGGCGAGGATCGCCTCGCGCGCGGCCTCCAGCCGGTCGCGCGCGCGGCCGGTCATCACGACGGTCGCGCCCTCGGCAAGGCAGGCGCGAACGATCCGCCCGCCGATGTTTCCCGCAGCCCCCGTCACCAGCGCGACCTTGCCGGCAAGCCGGCTGGCGCCGCCTTCGCCTGCAGACGGCGCAGCCGCCCGCCTTGCGCGCCGGGCAGGCGCAGGGCCCGTCATGCCCGGTCTCCGGCGAGGGCAGCGGCCCACATCTCGAAGAGCTGGTCGCGCGTGCGAAGGCCCGGTGCCGGCAGGGCGTGGTTTACGACATAGGTGGCGCCCTGGTGGCGGTTCTCCCACATCGACTGGTGCGCCTCAGGAAGCCCCTCCCAGGGCACCATGGTCGGCTCGGTCACGTCGAGGAGACCGGCCGAGATCATGTCGTTCATGCGGGTGACCTCCCACGAGTTGCAGAGGTGGGTGCCGAGAATCGCAGCGGTGGGCATGAGGATCCGCCTCTGTCGGGTCCACACCTGCGGGGCATAGAAGGTGAAGCGGCGGCCCGACATGTCCTCGGCGAAGAGCACCCGGCCAACAAAGGGCTTCACCAGCGAGGTGGAAATGCCGAGCGTGTCCTGCCGTGCGCGCTCGAACACGATATCCGGGCTGCCGCGCGGGTTGTCGGGCGCGCGCAGGAGCCGGCCCACCGCATTGCCGAAGGGCTTCAGCACATGCTCCTGGTAGGCGCGCACCTGGCCGCGGAAGCGCTCGATGTCGGCACGCGCGTCCACCAGCCGCGGCATGGTCTCGGGCCATTCGAAGTTGGCACCCTCCCGCCTGCGGATCTCCTCGATGCTCACAATGCCCGCCACCGCATCCTCGAGCCCCAGCGACTGCAGAAACTCCCGCTGGCCGTCCGTCGTGGTGGCAACCACGGTGCGCAGCCGGAAGCGCCGCGCCGCCTCCACCATCTCGAGGCCGGCCTCGTCGAGCAGCGCACGCGTGCCGGGCCCGTAGAAGATGAGCGCCGACTCCCCGCCGCGCGCCCCGGCGCGCCCCAGCATTTCCTCGGGCGCGGCTGCACCGGGCTTGCCCATGAAGGTGAAATGATAGCCCGACGAGGCGCCATAGAAGGCGAGGCTTCCGCCGGGGGCCAGCAGCTGGAAGCTGCGCGCAAACGCCGTCTCGCCAGCGTGGCTGACCACATAGTCGGCCAGCTGTCCGCCATTGATTGCCCGGAATGCGTCGAGCACGGGTTCGCCCGCGGCCTCCCAGGCCGCCCACAGCGCCGCATCTTCGGGAACGGGCACAAACGCCCCGGCCCAGCGCGGATCGCGCCGGTTGATGGCACCAGCTGCGCCCTCGGCCACGACCGAGGCCGCGCGCTCGTCTGACGAGACAAGGCCGGTTGCCCGAAGCCCGGTGCGGATGGCCGACTTCAGCGCATCGCGCCCGGTGCCCGTGGCCGCACCCTCGACGAAGATGGTGCGGCCCGGCACGATCCTGAGCGTGGAAAACAGGCAGCGCGAGACGGTGCCGAGATTGAGGATGTAGCTTCCCGCCTGTTCGAGGGTGAGGTCACCCGGCACGCCATGGAGCTGCGGCGCCTGGGCCAGCAGGAACTGGGCGTGGCTTCCCGTCTCGGTCTCATAGCCCTGGATTGCGAAATCGGCGAACATCGGGTCGAGCCCCATCATCGGCGACAGCAGGTCCGACGTGCCGGAATAGACCGCGACCATGTCGCCCACGCGCAGCCGCCCCTCGGCCCGCGCCGCGCTGCCGAGCGCGGCGACAAGGCCGATGCCGCCCGAGCCGGTGGTCTGGAAATCCTCCTCGTGGTTGTCGAACGGCGAAACGGGAATGCCGGTCAGCGCCCAGATGTCGTTGAAGTTCACTTCCGAGGTCAGCATGTAGACGAGCGCCTCGTTAGGCCCCGGCTCGGGCACGGGCACGATCAGCTCGCGCTCGTGGGTGGCAGGCGGGCCGAAGCGCGGCGCGCCGCTGTCCGGGTCGCGGGCGATGCCGAACGCAAGCTGGTAGTCCGGCAACGGCGTGACCCCGGGGAAGAAGGGCGCGCCCACCGGCAGCAGCGCGCCCGATCCGATGAGCGCGGCCTTGCGCGCCTCGTGCTCGGATTCGAGAAAGAGCCCGTCGCGCCGCACCGGAAGCGGCGGCGAGACCTTGTCGAGGAACTGGCGGATTCCGGTCTTGCCGCCGTCGGGATCGACGATCGCCTGCGCGAACAGCTCGGCTTCCCGGGCAAGGCCCCGCGCCAGCCCCGAATCCCAGCCGGTTGCGATCGCATCGAGCGCGCGCCTGCCCGCTTGCGCGCGCCCGGCCCACTCCAGCTGGCGGAGGATCCGCCCGATGAACGGCTCTTCCAGCGCCGGCGCAAGCGGCATGCCGGCGGGTGCATGCCAGCGCGCAAGAGCCTCGCGCCGCTCGGCAAAGGCCCGGCCGAGGAGGCTTGCCTCGCCCTCGACGGCGTAGGCGCGCACCAGCGCGTGCGCGCGCGAGAGCACGTCGGTTGCGCCTTCCACCACCTCGTCCACGAGGCCGATGGCGTGGGCGCGGTCTGCATCGATGCTGCGCCCGCCGAGGATCAGCTCGAGCGCATGGGCAAGGCCGTCGGCGCCGCGCCGGTCTGCCAGAAGCCGCGGCAGCCGCTGGGTGCCGCCATAGCCGGGCAGCAGGCGCAGGCGGATCTCGGGCTGGCCGAAGCGCGCCGTCGGCTCGGCAATGCGCACATGGCAGGCGAGCGCGAACTCCATGCCGCCGCCCAGCGCCACGCCCTGGATTGCGGCGATGCACGGCTTGTCCATCCGCTCGATGATGCCGAAGGCCAGCTGCGCATTGTTGGGCAGGACGCGCGCTTCCTCGATGCTGTGAATGTCGTCGAGCATCTGCCGGATGTCTGCGCCGGCCACGAACGAGCTCGTCCCCTCGCCAGTGAAGATCACCGCGATCACGTCGTCGCGGCGCGCCAGATGCTCCACCACGATCACCAGCTCGTCGATCGCCCGTTCGTTCAGCGCATTGACGGGCGGGTTGGAGACGGTGACGGTTGCAACCTTGCGCCCGTCGGCCAGCGCGTTGGTCTGCACGAGGAAGTAGCGGTAGCGGTCGAAGATCTGCTGCGTGTCGGCAAGCGCCTGCCGGCGCTGCCAGTCGGCGATCACGGCGGCGAGCTCGTCGAGCGCCTCCGGGTTGCGCAGCGTCGAGGTGTCGCCAAGGTCGCCGCCCTCCACCAGCGCGCGGACCATGCGGCGCACATATTTGCCCGAACGCGTTTCCGGGAAGGCCGAGACCTCGAGGAACTCCTGCGGCACGGCAACCGCGCCCTTCTCGGTCCGCACGAGGTCGGAGAGCCGCCGGCGGTCCTCCCGGGTGAGCCGCCGCCCCGGCGCGCACTGCACGAAAGCAAGCGGTGTGAGGCCCTTCTCGCGGTGCGGTGCGCCCACGACCAGCACATTGCCCACCGGCGAGTCCGGGTCGAGCGCCCTGTCGCGCAGGATCGCGCCCTCGATCTCCTCGGTGCCCATGCGGTGGCCCGAGACGTTGATCACATCGTCGGAGCGGCCGTGCAGCGAGAAGGAGCCGTCGGCGTGGCGCACCGCAAAATCGCCCTGCACATAGGCATGGGCGCCGCGGAACCGCTGCCAGTAGGTCGAAGCCCAGCGCGCGCCATCGCCCCGCCAGCCCGGCGCAACCCGGCCGCCCTCGACGCAAAACCCCTCCGGGTCGCCCCAGACGGTGCGGGCGAGATAGGGATAGGGCGCGGTGATGACGATCTCGCCCTTCTCGCCATCGCCGGCGCGCCGCCAGGGTGCGCCGCCCTCGGCCGGGTCGCGGGGGAAGGGCACGGGCGCACCCCGCCCGTCGCCCTCGTCCTCCACCCACACGTCGCCGACAATCCACGGCAGCGGCCAGCAGTGGGCATCCGCACGCAGCGGATAATCCGGGTTGCCATAGAAATGGGTCCAGGCGATGCCGCCATGCTCGGTCGCCCAGTAGCTGTTGATGTACCAGGGTGTCACATGCGCCATGCCGAAGGCCTGGACGGCGGGCGAGACCGGCTCCGCGCAGAAGGTCGCCACCCGCAGCGAGCGCATGTCGTAGCGCTGGATGTCGGCCAGGTTCTGCGGGTCCTGCATCACCGACTTCAGGAAGGTGACCCCGGCCTTGAAGATCGCAACGCGGTGCCGCTCGATCATCGAGGCAAACCGCCCGGCATGGGGGAAGACGGGCGAGCCCTCGGCAATCACCGAGGTGAGGCGGCCGGCAAGGGCGGCTGCGATCATGTAGGACTGGCCGGTGATCCAGCCCGGATCGGCAACCACGAAGATTGTCTCCCCCGGCAGTGCATCGAAGGCGACCTTGAGCGTGTGGGTGATGCCCGAAAGATAGCCGCCGTGGCAGTGGACAAGGCCTTTGGGCTTGCCGGTCGAGCCCGAGGTATAGATGAAGAACAGGGGATAGTTGGCCTCGACGGGCGCAGGCGGCACCGCAGCCCAGATGGCGCGCACGAAGTCCGGGTCGGAAAGCGCCATGAGCGCAGCCTCGTCGGCCACCGCGATCCCGGCCGCGCGGGCCGCAGCAAGCAGCGTCTCCAGCGCGTCGGCCTCGAGATCATGCGCCCAGACGTCGCGCTCGGGCCGCCAGAGAAGATCGGGCACATGCGCGTGGCGGACGACGACCACCTTCTCCACCCGCGGCGGAAGCCCATCGACGAGCGCCGAGGCGATGGCGATGCGCGCGCGCGCAGCCGAGGCCGGATCGATTGCGCCCGAGGCTGCAAGCGTGCCAAGCGCACGGCCGACCGCGCGCATCACGTCCGACCGTTCGACGGTCAGCTCGCCGGCCAGCCCCTCGGCAACGGTGCCGGCGATCACCCGCAGCGCGTCCTCGCCGAGCCCGAGCCCTCGGGCGGCGGCATCGACGGCTGCGCGCGCAATCGTCACCGGCACGAAATTGTCGAGCGCCGGGTCGGTGTAGGCGGTCTTGAAGGGAACCACCTGGGCCGTCCGCCAGCCGCCGTCGGCGGTGATGACGACGCGCGCACCGGCATCGGCAATCCGGTCGGAGAGGGTCTTGTCGGAAAAGCCGCCGAACACGGGCGTATAGAGGATGCCCAGCCGCTTGGCCGCCTCGGTCCAGAAGATCTGGGCGGGGATGGCCGGCATGTTGAGCGCGATCCGGTCGCCCGCCCTGAGCCCGAGCGCGCGCAGCGCCAGCGCGCACCTCGCCGTGGCAAGGAGCAGCTGCCGGTAGGAGATGGAGTGGCAGTCCACCGGTCCGCCACGCCCGCCGTCGAGCGACATGTCCCAGCGGTCCCCCTCGAAGATCAGCGCGGTCTCGGCGCCGTGGCCGGCGAGCACGTGCCGGTCCACCTCGTTCATGCAGGCGTTGGTGAAGCCGCCCTCGAACCAGCGCCAGTGCGGCGGGTCGTCGGCGTTGAGCGCCCGCTCCCACGGGCGCGAATCGGCTGGAAGGTCGGCGGCAACCGGCGCAAGGGTTGCCGCGTCCCACCCGGTCCAGCGGCCGCCCTCCAGCGTGAGCCAGGCGCCCGCGGGGCCAAACTGGGGCCAGAACCAGTGCAGCGTCTGCGCCGCGATGTCGCCGTGGAAGCTGCCCGGGTCGGCCAGCACGCGCGCGCGCATCGCCTCCCAGTCGCGCCTGCTGGCCACCGGGTTGGCGCGCCGCGGGGGCACGGGTACGGGCCTCGTCGTCGCGGGGCGATCGGACGCGTCGGCCATCAGCTCGCCGCTGCCCGGCACTCGCAAAGGCTGCACCGCATCATCAGGGTCGGTCCTCTCCCTCCGGATCACGCATTCGGGCGCGCGTGGCCCGAAGCCGGGCTAGAAGACTGGGCCGGTCCTGCCAAGCCTCGGTGTGCGGCAGCGGCGTCCATCCGCGCGCGGCGGCGCGTCAGCCGGGGCGGGGGCCGGCCCGCAGCCAGCCGGTGACCCCGAGCCGGCCGACCGGTGCGGCCGGCGAGACGAGGCTGACACTGTGCGGGCGCGGGATCCGGAACAGGGTGAGCATGTTGAACCCGGGCACCAGGGCGAGGGCGTCGCCCGCACCCGCCCCGGCCAGGTGCAGGAGACCGCCCCAGTCGAGCCGCCAGCGTGGGTTGAGCCCAAGCGTCCAGGCCGCGATCCGGTTCTTGCCCGCAACATCGTCGTCGTGCTCGGTCAGGAAGTCTCCTGCGGAATAGAGGGTCGCCTGGGCGTCGGCGAAGCGGATGCGCCGATCGGCGCAGATGTGGCGCAGCAGGTCGAGCGTCGCCGGCGCATCGAGGAGGCGGCCGAAGGCTCCAAGCATCGTCGCATCCGACAGGCGCGCGGCGGCTGCATCGGGCAGGCGGATCCCCTCGAACCGGAACTGGAAGCCCTCGGTGGCGTTGCGGAAGACAGCGGCGTCGAGCGCCTCGCGCCGCTCCCTGGAAAAGGCGGCGCGCGTCTGCCGGTCGAGCTCGAAGAGCCGTTCGCCCTGGTTCAGATGCTGCCGCCAGTCGCTGCGGGCGCGCAGGTGCGCCTCGAGTGCCAGCGCATCCTCGTCTCTCAGGAAGGGCGCAAGCCGCGCCCAGCCATGCTCGGCAAAATCGGCCTTCGCCCGCCCGGCCGCCGCAGCATCGACGGCGAGCCTCAGCCGCATGCCGGGCGGGAGAGGCGGGTGGTGCTGCCGGTGAGGATTGAACTCACGACCTCAGCCTTACCAAGGATGCGCTCTACCACTGAGCTACGGCAGCAGGACCCGGGCCCTTCCGGCACCGTCGGGCGGCGCGCGGGTTGCCCGAGCGGCTGGGGGAAGTCAAGCTGGCGCGCCCCTGCGGCGCGGCTCGGCCGCCTCGGGGATCGGCCGCGGCGCCGGGCAGGCCGGCAGGCGCAGCGTCGCGGCCAGCCCGCCGAGCTCTTCGCTCGTGCCGAGCCGCACGTCGCCGCCGTAGATGCGCGCGACATCGCGCACGATGGCAAGGCCAAGGCCGGTTCCGGGCTTGCCGGTGTCGAGCCGCGCGCCGCGGCCGAAGAGCTGTTCGCGCGCGCCGGCCGGCACGCCGGCGCCATCGTCCTCGACGAGGATCGTCACCCACTCGCCGCTGGTGTCGCAGTCGGTGCCGACCGTCACGAACACCCGCCCCCCGCCATATTTGGCGGCATTGTCGAGGAGGTTTCCGGCCATTTCCTCAAGATCCTGGCGTTCGCCACGGAACACCGCCAGCCGGTCGCCGGCGAGATCGATGACCACGGCGCGATCGGCGTAGATGCGCTCGATGGCGCGGCGCAGCCGTTCGAGCGTCGGCCACACCTCCGCCCGGGCGGTGGCGGTGGTCCGCCGGCCCATGGCGCGCGCGCGGGCGAGATGATGGTCGATGTGGCGCCGCATCACGGCCAGCTCGCGCTTGACCGCGCGTGCGAGATCCGGGCTGTTGGCCTCGGCCTCGTTCACCAGCACGCTCATCGGGGTCTTGAGCGCGTGCGCGAGATTGCCCGCGTGCATGCGTGCGGCCTCGGCGGCCTCCTCGTTGTGGTCGAGCAGGGCGTTCAGCTCCTCGACGAGCGGCGCGATCTCGGGCGGCGTGTCCTCGGTCGGCGCGCGCCGCGCGCGGCCGGAGCGGATGTCGGCCATGGCCGCCGACATGCGCTTGAGCGGCGAAAGCCCGAAGGTGGCCTGGGCCGCCGACAGGAGCAGGAGGCCCACCCCGAGCGCGCCGAGCGACAGCCAGAGCACGCGCTGGAAGGCCACCTGCTCGTCGTCGAGCCGCTTTGCGTTTTCGGCAATGGCAAAGCGCCACACGGTCTCCGAGCCGGGGATGATCACGTCGCGCTGCACCACCCGCAGCGGCTCGTTGGGAAAGGCCTCCACCCGCAGGCGGCACGGCTCGGCACAGGCGCGATCAAGGTCGAGCGGCAGGGTGCGATCCCAGAGCGAGCGCGAGCGGAAATCCTCGTGCCCGCGGGCGGAGACCTGCCAGTAGAGGCCGGAATAGGGCTCGTTGAACCGCGGCTCGACCGGGGGGCGGTTGAACCGCACCTCGCCGTCGGGGTCGAGCTCGGCAACCGCGATCATGGCGGCAAGCGATTCCCCGAGCCGGACATCGAAGCTGTCGACGAGCGTTGCGGTGACGATGCGCTGCAGCGCGAAGCCGCCGAGGATCACCAGCGCGGCAATCCACGCCATGGAGAGCAGCATGATGCGCTGGCTGATCGAAAGCCGCCAGCGCCGCGGCCGCGCCCGGCCGGTGCCGGCTGCGGTTCCAGCCGGGAAGGAAGCCCGCGGTTCAGCCCTCGAGGCTGTAACCGAGCCCGCGGATGGTGGTGATGAGATCGGCACCAAGCTTCTTCCGTATGCGGGTGATGAACACCTCGATGGTGTTCGAATCCCGGTCGAAATCCTGATCGTAGATATGCTCGATCAGCTCGGTGCGCGAGACCACCTTGCCCTTGTGATGCATGAGGTAGGAAAGGAGCTTGTATTCCTGCGCGGTGAGCTTGACCGGCTCGCCGGCGAGCGTCACCCGCCCCGAGCGGGTATCAAGGCGCACGTCGCGCGCCACCAGTTCGGCCGAGGCATTGCCGCTCGAGCGCCGGATGAGCGCGCGCAGCCGCGCGATCAGCTCCTCGGTCTGGAACGGCTTGGCGAGATAGTCGTCGGCCCCGGCATCGAGGCCCGCCACCTTGTCGGACCAGCTGTCGCGCGCGGTCAGAACCAGCACGGGCACCTTCACCCCGGCCTTGCGCCAGCGGTCGAGCACGGTCAGCCCATCAACCTCGGGCAGGCCGAGGTCGAGCACCACGGCGTCATAGCTTTCCGTCTCGCCAAGAAACTGCCCCTCCTCGCCATCTCGGGCGCTGTCGACGGCATAGCCTGCGCCCTCGAGCGTCTGGCGGAGCTGGCGGGCGAGATTGGGTTCATCCTCGACGATCAGCAGGCGAATGGCTGGTCTCCTCCGTCGTGCCGCAAGGCTCCTGCGCTACTGCACGCCGACCACCCGGCCGGTGCGCATGTCGACATCCACCCACACCATCTGGCCGCCCGCGCGCAGGAACTTGAAGCGGGCGGTCTCGGGCCGCGGATGCTCCACCCCCACATAGGCCCCGCGCCCGACCCGGGAGGCCGCGGCCAGCTGCTGTTCGAACGGGCGGTAGGTGCCGCCCTCGACCCCGCGCTGCACCCCGTCGTGCTCGGCATCGCGCACGCCGGCCCGCTGCGCCGCACCGGGCACGGCTGCAAGCAGCGCCACTGCGAAGGCGCCAAGGGCAAGGGAGGATGAGCGAAAGCGGATCATGCCAAGGGTGGGATGAGGGCTAGGATCGTGGCCGTGAACATGCTCTGAATGCGTGCGAAGGCGCCCGGTGGTGGCGCGCCATTTGCCCTCGCGCGCGGGCCGTGGCAACCGCCCGTCCATGGCTGCGCCGGCCCCCATCCTCTCGCTCGAAGACATCCGCCTGCGGCAGGGCGAGGGCCTGCTGTTCGACGGACTCGAGCTCTTCGTGGGCGAGCGCGACCGGCTGGCGCTTGTCGGCCGCAACGGCGCCGGCAAGACCACCCTCTTCCGCCTGCTCGACGGCACGCTCGAGCCGGATTCGGGCCGTCGCGCGGTGCGGCCCGGCCTGCGCATCGTCACCCTGCCGCAGGAGCCCGACATGGCCGGCCACGAGACCCTCGGCGCCTTTGCGCTGGCGGGTTCCGGCGCGCCGCCGCGCCACGAGGTGGAAGCGGTGGCGCAGCAGCTGGGCCTCGACCTGTCGCTTGGCGCAGCGACCGCCTCGGGCGGCGAGCGGCGGCGCGCGGCGCTGGCCCGCGCGCTTGCCGGCCAGCCCGATCTGCTGCTGCTCGACGAGCCGACCAACCATCTCGACATCGCCGGGATCGAGTGGCTGGAGGCGTGGCTGATGCGCCATACTGGCGCGTTCATCGTCATCAGCCACGATCGCGCCTTCCTCGCGCGGCTGACCCGGGCGTGCCTCTGGCTCGACCGGGGGCAGCTCCGACGCAAGGAGATCGGCTTCGGCGGCTTCGAGGCCTGGATGGAGGAGGTGCGCGAGGCCGAGGCACGGGCAGCCGAGCGGCTCGATGCACGGCTGGCGCAGGAACTGCACTGGCTTGCGCGCGGGATGACGGCGCGCCGGCGGCGCAACCAGGGCCGGCTGCAACGGCTGGAGGCCATGCGCGCCGAGCGCCGCGCCATGCTCGGCGCGCCCGGGGCTGCGAGGCTGGCGCTCAAGGCTGACGACACGAGGACGCGGATGGTGATCGAGGCCGAGCATGTGACCAAGCGGTTCGGCGCGCGCACCATCGTTGCCGATTTTTCGATCCGCATCCAGCGCGGAGACCGGATCGGCATCGTCGGGCCCAATGGCGCGGGCAAGACCACGCTGGTTCGGCTGCTGACCGGCGATCTTGCGCCCGACTCCGGGCGCATCATCCACGCGAGGACGCTGAACGGGATCACCGTCGACCAGCAGCGCCGCCTGATGGCGCCCGAAAAGCGCGTGCGCGACATCCTTGCCGACGGCGGCGACTGGGTGAACGTGCGCGGAGCGCGCAGGCATGTGCGCGGCTATCTGAAGGAGTTCCTGTTCGCGCCCGAGGTGGCCGATGCGCGGGTGGGCAGCTTTTCGGGCGGCGAGCGTTCGCGCCTGCTGCTTGCGCGCGAGTTCGCCCGCGAGTCCAACCTCCTCGTTCTCGACGAGCCGACCAACGATCTTGACCTCGAGACGCTCGACCTCCTGCAGGAGGTGGTGGCCGATTACGAGGGCACGGTCATCATCGTCTCCCACGACCGCGACTTCCTCGACCGGACGGTGACGATGACCATCGGCCTCGACGGGACGGGCCGGGCGGAAATCGTGGCCGGCGGCTATTCCGACCTTCTGGCGCGGGTGCGGCCCGGCGCACCACCGCGCGCAGAACCGCCCGCGGCCCCGCCCGCCGGAGGAGCGCGCGCGCGCACGCCGGCGCGCAAGCTCTCCTACCGCGACCAGCACGATCTCGACCGGCTTCCGGGCGAGATCGCCCGGATCGAGGCGGAGATCCGGCGCATCGAGACCGCGCTTTCCGACGCTGGCCTTTATGTGCGCGATCCGCAGCAGTTCGCACGCCTGACCGAGGAGGCCGGTTCGCTGCGCGCAGCGCTCGCGCGCGCCGAGCAGCGCTGGTTCGAGGTGGCGGCGCGCGCCGAAGCGCTCGGCGCCAGCGCCGGCTGAGCCGGCCGGCTCAGGCGAACTCGATCCCGTCGACCGGCGGGGCCAGCTCGTGCTCGGAGGTGCCCATGCCGCGCAGCCGGCCGGCTACCACCCCCTTGGTGCGGATGAACCGCTCGAACTCGGGGGCGATGATCTCCCGCCAGCGGCGCCCGTTGAAGATGCCATAGTGACCAACGTTGCGCACCGCCATGTAGCGCTTGCGCCGTTCGGGGAGGTTGATGGCGAGATCGAGCGCCGCCTTGGTCTGGCCGAGGCCCGAGATGTCGTCGCGCTCGCCCTCGATGGCCATCAGCGCCACATCGGTGATCGCCGCCGGGTCGACGAGGTGGCCGCGATGCCGGAACTCGCCGCGGGGCAGGAGATGCTGCTGGAACACCTGCTCGACCGTCTGGAGGTAGAAGGCCGCGTCCATGTCGCACACCGAGCGATATTCCTCGTAGAAGGCCTTGGTCGCCTCGGCGGACTCGCCGTCGCCTTCCACGAGGTGGCGGAACATGTCCCAGTGGGAGACCATGTGGTTGCCGAGGTTCATCGACATGAAGCCCGCCAGCTGCAGGAAGCCCGGATAGACCCGGCGGCCGGCGCCGGGGTAGATGAGCGGCACGCGCGCGATCACATTGTGCTCGAACCAGGCCAGCGGCCGCTCCTTGGCGAGCGTGTTGACGGCGGTGGGCGCGCGGCGCGTGTCCACCGGGCCGCCCATCATGGTGAGCGTGACGGGGCGGGCCGGGTGCCGCCCCTCAGACATCAGCGCAACCGCTGCATAGGCCGGAACCGAGGGCTGGCACACGGCCAGCATGTGCGGGCGCCGGCCGGCCGACGACTTCGAGATGAGGGCCAGCCAGTCGATGAGATAGTCGATGTAGTCGTTGAGGTCGAACAGGCCGGCAGACAGCGGCACGGCCTTGGCGTCGCGCCAGTCGGTGATGTAGATGTCATGACTGGGAAGCAGCCGCTCGACGGTGCCGCGCAGGAGGGTGGCAAAGTGGCCCGACATGGGCGCAACGATCAGGAGCTGCGGATCCTCCGCCCCGGCCCCGAGCCGCACGAACCGCTTCAGCTGGCCGAACGGCTTGCGGTCGACAACCGTCTCGAGGACCACCACCTCCTCGCCGTCGATGAGGGTGCGGTTGAGCCCGAAGGCCGGCTTGCCGCGCGGCGCGGCGGCATGCGCAAACACCTCGAGCCCTGCGGATGCCACCTCGCCGAGCCCGGTATAGGCAAGCGGGTTGGCCCTATTCGTCCACCACGACGAGCCGGCCTTGGCAAGCGCGCTCGCCCCCGCGAGCATCCCCCGGCCGATCTCATAGCTCTCGTACAGCATCCCGTGCCTTTCGTGCGCCGCTTCCGCGCACCCGGCCCGCGGCTTCCCTCGAGAAGGCCCCGACGCCCGCGAGACTGGGCGCTTTCATCTTGTTGCCGGCCAAGCTACTCGGCCTTGCGCTCTTGTCCATCGGAAACTTCGAGTCCCGCGTTCATTAACCACTGAAGGCGGCCCGATTGTCACAGCCGGGCCCCCCGCACGAAAGGCAGATGGTCCATGCAGCTTTCCCAATCCCGGCCGCTGTCCGGGCGCGTTGCAGCGGTTACCGGCTCCACCGGCGGGATCGGCCGCGCGGTCGCCGAAGCGCTGGCCCGCGCCGGCGCCGACGTGGCTCTGAACGGCTTCGGCGACCCGGCACCGGCGCTGGCCGCCATCAAGGCGCACGGCGTGCGCGCACGCTATTTCGATGCCGATCTTGCCGATGGCGCGGCCGCGCGCGGCTGGGTGCACGCGGTGGAGGCGGATTTCGGCCGCCTCGACATCCTCGTGAACAATGCCGGGATCCAGCATGTCGCCCCGATCGAGGCGTTTCCCGACGACCGGTGGGACGCCATCCTCGCCGTCAACCTGTCCAGCAATTTCCACACCATCAAGGCAGCGGTTCCGGGCATGCGGGCGCGCGGCTGGGGCCGCATCATCAACATCGCCTCGGCCCATGGTCTCGTCGCCTCGCCGTTCAAGGCGGCCTATGTGGCGGCCAAGCACGGCGTGCTCGGCCTGACCAAGACCGTTGCCCTCGAACTGGCCGAGACGCCGCTGACGGCCAATGCCATCTGCCCGGGCTTTGTGAAGACGCCGCTCGTCGAGGGGCAGATCGCCGACCAGGCGCGCGTCCACGGCATGAGCGAAGAGCAGGTGGTGCGCGAGGTGATCCTCGCCTCGCAGCCCAGCCGCCGCTTCATCGAGGCCGACCATGTGGGCGAGACGGCGGTCTTCCTCTGCTCCGAGGCGGCGAGCGGCATCACCGGCGCCGCCCTTGCGATCGACGGGGGCTGGACGGCGCGCTGAACGCCGCTGGCCGCGCCGCCGCGCCGCCGGTCCCTATCCGGCCGGAATGGCCGCGGCCAGACGGCGCCCGCGCCGCAGTCCCTCAGCCGGCCGCCGCGCGCAGGGCCCGTTCGGCCTCGCCGATGTAGGTGCGGGTGATCGGCAGCGTGTCGCGCCTTCGCGCCAGCTGCAGCTGGAAGACGACATGGTCGTCATGGACAAAGGCCGCGTGCGCGCCGGCGAGGTAGAACTCCCACATGCGCATGAACCGCTCGTCGAAGAGCCCGATGATCTGCTCGCGGGCCGCCTGGCAACGGTCGTGCCAGTGGCGGATGGTGTGGGCATAGTGCAGCCGCCAGATCTCGATGTCGGTCATCCAGAGATAGGCGCGCTCGATCGCCGGCGCGATTTCCGAGAGCGCAGGCGTGTAGCCGCCCGGGAAGATGTATTTTGCGGTCCAGGGGTCGGTCGCGCCGGGGCCGCCCATGCGGCCGATGGTGTGAAGAAGCGCCACCCCGTCCGGCGCGAGCAGGCTTGCAACCTTCTCGAAGAAGGCGCGATAGTTGGGCCGGCCCACATGTTCGAACATGCCGACCGAGACGATCCGGTCGAACGGCCCCTCCACGTCGCGATAGTCCATCAGCCGGTAGCTCAGCGCATCCGCCATGCCCTCCTCCACCGCCCGGCGGATGGCGGCAGCGTGCTGCTCGGTCGAGAGCGTGACGCCCACCACCTCCACTCCGGCCACGCGGTGCAGGAAGCGCGAGAGGCCGCCCCAGCCGCAGCCGATGTCGAGCACGCGCTGGCCCGGCCTGAGGTCGAGCTTGGCGGCAATCCGGGCCATCTTGTCGCGCTGCGCCCGGTCGAGGTCGCTGTTCGCGCCGCGGTTGTCCGCCTCGAAGTAGGCGCAGCTGTACTGCCGCTCCCGGTCGAGGAAGAGGTCGTAGAGCGCGTCGCCGAGGTCGTAGTGATGGGCGACATTGCGGCGCGCGCGGCGGCGGTAGTTCCGCTCGTCCCACCAGGCGGCCACGCGCGCCTGGCCCCAGAGCGAGACCCGCAGCGCATTGCCGCGATCCCAGGCAAGGTTGCGGCTGACCAGATCGACAAGGTCCCAGATCGTGCCGGCCTCGAGCAGCAGCCGCCCATCCATCCACGCCTCGCCCGCGCCAAGCGCCGGGTTGCGGCCGATCGCGCGTGCGGTCGCCTCGTCGGTCAGCCGCACGACCACGGGCTCGGCTGCGGGCTCGCCATAGCGGTGGCGCACCCCGTCGTGGGTGATGAGCTCGAGCGCCCCCCTCGTGATGGCGCGGCCGAGCAGGCGGTCGAGGAGCTTCATGCGGCTGCTGTGCCGCACCAGGCGGCCGCCGCGCAAGCCTTGGGGGCCTGGGAGGGGCAGCGCGGGCGCCGAGGCGCCCGGGCCCCCGGGGCCTCGATGCCGTGGCTCCCAAAAAGATGCAGGTGACAATCCCGTGCAATGATGGACCTACTGTAGCCAAGAACGCCGCAACAGGCGACTGATTTTGGGAGAGGGAGGCGGGGCATGCGCAAAGCGTGTCGAAGGGGTGTGGGCTGGCGGCTCCTTGCCGGTGCCGGCGTGCCGCTGGCAGCCATGGCTGCAGCGATGGGTGGCGCAACCCCGGCCAGTGCCCAGACCGTCGTCGAACAGGCAGGCGGCGTCGACGACATCATCGTCACCGCTCGGCGGCGCGCGGAGTCGATCCAGGACGTGCCGGTCGCCGTCTCGGCCATCTCGCCCGCGCAGCTGGAAAACGCCGCAGCCCCGGACATCCGCGACCTCGTCGGCCGGACCCCGACGCTCGTCATCGACCCGGTTGCAGCTGGCCCGGGCGGGGCGGCGATCGCCATCCGCGGCATCAGCTTCGAAGATATCGAAAAAAGCTTCGACCCGGCGGTCGGCGTGCTGATCGACGGCGTCTACATCGGCACCAACACCGGCCAGCTCCTCGAGGTGTTCGATTTCGAATCGGTGGAGGTGCTGCGCGGGCCGCAGGGCACGCTGTTTGGGCGCAACACCACGGCAGGTGTGGTCAACATCCGCCGCACGCGGCCGACCGGCGAGCTCGGCCTGCGGATGCTCGGCACGGTCGGCGACTATGGCCGGCGCGACCTGCGCACCGTCGTCAACCTTCCGGCGCTGGCCGGCGCGGTGTCGACCAAGCTGTTCTGGCTGCACCTCGAATCCGACGATTTCTACAACAACCAGACGCTGGGAAAGGATTTCGGCGGGCGCAGGTACGACAATTTCGGCGTGACCTTCCGCATCGAGCACGGCCCGCTCGAGCTCGAGCTCACCTACGAGCACGAGCGCGAGCGCACCGAGCTCGACCAGGCCGCGCTGTCCACCACGCCCAACCTCGCACGCCCGGTCCCGCCCGGCGCGCTGAACCCCGACCTCATCTGCCTGCGGGTGCCGGTGCCCCTTCCGGGCGGCACGATCTTCGTGCGCCCGACCGGCATCCCCGATGCCCAGTGCGACCGCAACACCAAGGACGACCTCTACACCACCTTCTCGAACGTCGCCGGCTTCATCCGCAACGATGCCGATCATGTGACCGTGAATGCCCGGGTGGACGTGGGCGCCGGGCTCACGCTCGATTCGGTCACCGGCTGGCGCGGCAACCGCGAACAGGTGCGCCAGGATTTCGATTCCACCTCGATCAACTTCTTCGACACGCTGCGCCTGCAGTCCTATCGGCAGTTCAGCCAGGAACTGCGGCTTTCGGGCAACATCGGCGAAACCATCGATTTCGTTGCCGGCCTCTACTACTTCAGGAGCGCCTACAAGCTCGACCAGAACACTTTCTTCGGCCCGTTCCTGCAGCAGAATGCGGGCCTGCCGCCGCGCGGCGGCAACCGGGTGGACCACAGCTCGCAATCGGTCGCGCTGTTCGCCGACGTGCAGTGGCGGATCACCGACGCCATCCGGCTCTCCGTCGGCGGTCGGCAGACATGGGACGAGAAACGAATCGTCAACGACGTGCTGAAAACCCGCAATCCGGCGCTCATCGCCCGCGGCGAGGCGGACTGGAGCCAGTTCTCGCCGCGCGCCTCCATCGACATCCGCCCGGTCGACGATCTCCTCCTCTACGGAAGCTTCGCGCGCGGCTACCGGGCGGGCGGCTTCAACGGCCGCGGGCAGACGATCAACGCCGCGCGCACGCCCTACAACCCCGAGACGGTCGACAGTTTCGAACTCGGCCTGAAGGCAGGCCTGTTCGACAACCGGATGACCGTTGCGGTCGCCGCCTTCCGGAGCGATTACAAGGACAAGCAGGAAGAGGTGGTGTTTGCGGCGCCGCCACCCGTGGGCCAGGAGACGCTGGTGGTGAACGCGGCCGAGGCCACCATCAAGGGCCTTGAGATCGAGGCGCGCGTCGCACCGGTCGAGGGGCTCGAGATCTATGGCGCGCTGGGCCTTCTCGATGCGAAATACAAGCGGTTCGACACCCGGGTCGCGCTCCCCGACGGCAGCTTCCTTCCGGTTGACGCCTCCACCCGCCGGCTGCGCCGCGCACCCGACACGACGGCCGCCATCGGCGCCAGCTGGACCATCCCGGTCGGCCCGGGCGACCTGCTGCTGAATGGCTCCTACCGCTATTCGTCGGACTATCAGACGACCATCGTGGGCGACCCGCTCGACCTCGGCCGGAACGATCCGCGCGGGCTTGCCCAGCCGCGCGATCTCGTGGACGCCGCCGCGACCTACCGGTTCGATGCCGGCGGCGTGCGCTGGCGGCTCGGGATCTTCGGCCGCAACCTTCTCGACAACCGCGGGCTCAACTCCGCGCTTCCGGTCGGCGGGCTGTTCACCTTCGGCGCGGCACGCCCGCCGCGCACATGGGGCGGCGAGCTGGGAGTGGAGTTCTGAGGCCGGCAGCACGCGGGGCCCTGCGCCGGGCGATGCGCCGGGCCTTGCGCGCTGGGCGCCCGAGACACAGGATGCGCCCGCCGCCCGGCGCCTGATCGCCAGACCTTGTCGCCAGACTTGGCCGGGGTTCGCGCCGCATCCGCGGCCACGGAAGGCTGCCTGCGCCAGATCCCGCCCACACCTCCGGGCGGGCCACGCAGCCGATGGCGCGGGGGCCCTTAGCCCGGCGCCCGAGGCGGACCGGCTGCACCTCCCCTTGCGAACCGGGGAGGCCTTGTTGAACCCCGCAGGCCGGTCGCACCCGGCAAGCTCGCATGTGCCGGACCGCGTCTGCTGCAACGACGGGCCGGCGCTGCCGGGCCCGCGGGCCCGCACCGGGCACCCCGCCTTCGCGCGGCCGGCCTGAGGAGGGCTGCCGCGGGCGATGCGCGTCGATCTTGACGATTGGCGGCTGCCGTACGAACAGTAGCGATAGGGAGTCCGGGCTGTCGGCAGGGCAAGAACCCGGAACCGACGGGCGGGGAGGAACCATGGTGGCACCGGGCATTCGCAGGATTGCGGCGTGGCTTTGCCTCGTCGCTGCGGCAGCGGCAGCCGGTGCGCCGGCAGCTGCCGCCTCGCCCGTTCGCGAGTCCACGCGGGCGGCCAATGCCGCCATGCGCCCCCTTCTGGCGCGCGACGACGGGGCCGATCTGGCGCGCGCCGAGCGCGGCTTCATCGCCACCTGGGATGCCCCGGAAATCCCGCGCGACGATGGCCGGGGGCCGGCCTGGAGCTTTTCTGCCCTCGACCGCATCAGGGGGCCGGCGCCCGAGACGGTCAATCCCTCGCTGTGGCGCCAGTCTGTCCTCCTTGCGCGGCACGGGCTGTTCCGGGTGACAGACCGGGTCTTCCAGGTGCGCGGGTTCGACATTTCGGTCATGACGATCATCCTTGGCGACACGGGGTTCATCATCATCGACCCGCTGACCGCAACCGAGACCGCGCGCGCCGCACTCATGCTCGCCCGCCGGCATCTGGGCGACCGACCGGTGCGCGCGGTCATCTACACGCACAGCCACGCCGACCACTTCGGCGGCGCACTCGGCGTGGTCTCGCGCGAGGAGGTGGCCTCGGGCAGGGTGCCGGTGATCGCGCCCGACGGCTTTCTCGAACATGCCGTCGCCGAGAATGTGCTGGCTGGCAATGCCATGGGGCGGCGGGCGCAGTTCCAGTTCGGAACCCCGCTGCCAATCGGCCCGGATGGACGGGTCTCGATGGGCATCGGCCCGGCGCTTCCGACCGGCACGATCGCGCTGGTGCCGCCCACCGACATCATCACCCGCACGGGGGAGACCCGCCGGCTCGACGGGGTGGACATCGAGTTCCAGCTGACGCCGGGCACGGAGGCTCCTGCCGAGATGAATTTCTTCGTGGCCGGCGAGCGCCTGCTGTCCCTTGCGGAAAATGCCAACCCCACGATGCACAACATCCTGACGCCGCGCGGGGCGCTGGTGCGCGACGCCAAGCTCTGGGCAGACTATCTGACCGAGGCGCTGCGCCGGTACGGCGACCGTTCGGACGTGCTTATCCACGTCCACGGCTGGCCGCGCTGGGGGCAGGACGAGGTGAAGGCGTTCATTGCCAGCCACCGCGACGCCTACAAGTTCCTCCACGACCAGTCCGTACGGCTGATGAACCGCGGGCTTGTGGGCGCGGAAATCGCCGAGACGCTGGACCTGCCCCCGGCCCTTGCCGCCCAGTGGTTCAACCGCGGCTACTACGGCACGATGCGGCACAACTCGAAGGCCGTCTACCAGCGCTACATGGGCTGGTATTCGGGCAACCCGGCCGACCTCGACCCGCATCCGCCGGTCGAGCTCGCACGGCGGCTGGTCCGCGGCCTCGGCGGGCCGGCGGCCGTGCTCCGGCAGGCCGAGGCCGCAGTCCGCGCGGGCGACGAGCGCTGGGCGGCCACGCTTCTCGACCATCTGGTCAAGGCAGAGCCCGGCAACCGCACCGCGCGGCTGCGGCTGGCCGACACCTATCGGCAGCTCGGCTGGCGCGCGGAGAGCAGCCTGTGGCGCAACATGTACCTCACCGCCGCGCACGAGCTGGAGACCGGCCGGGTCAGCCCCGGCACCACCACGATCGGGCCGGATTTTCTCGCCGCCATGCCCACTTCGATGCTGCTCGATGCGCTTGCCGTGCGGCTGGTGCCCGAACGCGCGCCGCCGGCGCCCTTCACGCTGGCGCTCGTGCTTCCCGATGCCGGCGAACGGCACCATATCCGCATCGGCAACGGTGTGATGGTGCACGAATCCGGCGTGACAGACGCAGCCGATGCAACGCTCACCCTGCCCCGCGCCGCCTTCCTTCGGGCCATCGGCGGGGGCGGGATGCCCGATGGCCGGGCGGTCGCGATCTCCGGGCGGGCGGAGCTTGTGCCGCTGTTCCTCTCGCTCTTCGAGACCCCGCCGGCTGATTTCCCGATCGTCTGGCGGGACTGAGCGCACCCCGCCGGGATTGGGCCCGGGTTTCGTTGGCGAGGCCGCGCTCAGGCCGCCTCGTTGGCAGGCGGCCTGAGCCCCATGCGCTTCATCTTCTCGACAAGGGTGGTGCGCTTGAGGCCGAGCATGCGGCCGGCGCCCGCGACCGTGCCGCCGGCGGCGTCCAGCGCCTGGGCGATGAGCGCCGCCTCGGCCTCGCGCAGGAGCGCCTTGAGCGCCACCGGCTCGAGCGGCTGCGCATCGGCAAAGGGCCTCGGCAGGGGCCCTTCGCGGCGCGGGGCCGGCGCGCCGGCAATCCGGGGCCACGGGTCGGGCAGCGCGGCCTGCGGCTGTGCCCGGCCGTGCGGCGCCAAGAGCCGGTCGAGGCTTTCCGCCGACAGGGTATCGACACCAAGGGCGCGCGCGCGATCGACGAGGTTTCGCAGCTCGCGCACATTGCCAGGCCAGCCGTGCGCCTCGAGCCGGGCCGCGCCGCAAGGCGTCAGCCGCAGCCGCAGGCCCTGGCGCGCCGAAAAATGGGCCAGAAGCACCGGCACATCGCCCGGGCGCGCGGCAAGCGGCGGCACCTCGAGCAGGACAACGGCCAGCCGCCAGTAGAGATCGGCCCGGAACCGGCCGGCGGCCACCTCGTCTGCGAGGTTGCGGTTGGTGGCCGCCACGATGCGCACGTCGATCCGCTGCGGGCGGGTGCCGCCGAGCCGGGTCACCTCGCGCGTCTCGATGACGCGCAGCAGCTTGACCTGGAGCATGGGAGAAAGCTCGCCCAGCTCGTCGAGAAACAGGGTGCCGCCATGCGCCCCGGCGATCAAGCCGGGGCGGGCGCGCGCCGCGCCGGTGTAGGCGCCCGCCTCGGCGCCGAACAGCTCGGCCTCGGCAAGCTCGCCCGGAATGGCACCGCAGTTGATGGCGACGAACGGGCAGGTCGCGCGGGCGGAGAGGAGATGCAGCGCGCGCGCGACATTCTCCTTGCCGGCGCCCGTCGGGCCAGTGACAAGCACTGTCGCGTCGCTCGGCGCGACCTGGCGCACCGTGTCGCGCAGCGTGGCGATGGCAGGGCTGGCGCCGATCAGGAGGTCGCAGGCCGGGTCGGTCGCCGCCCCCCCATCCCGTGCCCGGCCGCGGGGCCTCGCGCCGGCCCGGCTGCGAGGCAGGCCTTCGGCCGGATCCGCCGCATCGCGGCACAGATCGAAGGCGGGCTCGCGGGCGTTCGTTCCGGGGCGCTCGCCCTCCCTCCCGCTGGCGGGAGCCCTCGCGCCGGCACCCGCCCCCGCACGAGGCGGGCGCTGCGTGCCGAGCGGCCGGGCGGCCGGCGGAGCAGCTCGACAGCCGCCGAAGATGGTGGCCGGCACAGGCCCCGGTTGGGCCTCGAGCCCGGGCAGACCGGGCATGTCGTGCCGGGCGCAGGGCACAGGCGCGCCGACACGGCTGGCGCGGCCGGCAAGACCAGCTGCGGATGGATCCTCCATGGCTCCCTCCATCAAGGCGGGCGCAAGCGCCGCCCGAGCGAGCCGACCCTTGAACCCTCGGCTGTCTCCTGGCGGTCCCACGGCTGCCGCCCGGCAGTCGCACGACTGCCTCGTGGCGGCCCTGCAGCGCGCGGGCGGCCGGGGCGTTGACCTCCCGCCCCTGCCCCGCCATGAATCGGCCTCGGGTCGGGTCGAGGGTCTATCGGCTGCGGGGCGGGCTGTCTCGCGTCGATAGGCCCAAAATGGGGCAGGCTTGGTGGAGGTTTACCCGACCGAGGCTCTTCGGGCCGCCAGCGATGCCGGAAAATGGGCAGCAAATATATGGAATTGGGCGCGCTTGAATGACCGTCAGCTATGAATCCGGAACGGATCTTTCCGCCCTGGCGTCCCGCCCCCGGATCTTGGCGATCGGTGAAGGCATTGCACGCAGCTGGATCGACCCGATGCGCGGCGCCCGCCACATCGCCGCATTTGCACCGGATGATGTAGACGGCGCCGATCTGCTCGTCGTTGCGGCCGAAGCGGTCGACCAGGCGCTCATCGCCTTCCTCGCCGACCCGGCCCAGGCCGGTCTGCCGCTCGTGGTGGTGGCTGCAAGCGACAGCGCCGATGCGGCCGGCGCGCTCCTTCCCTTCGAGGTGCACGCCTTTCTCTCGCCCGAGGAGGCCGCCACGCGCCTCGATGCGGCGATCGCAGAGGTGGCGCGCGGCGGCGGGGTGGTGGCCGAAGGCCAGGCGATGTTCGAGCGGCTGCTGCAGAGGCAGTCCGATGCGCGGCCTTTCGATTTCGATTTCTTTCCCGCGGGGGTTCTCGCGCTCCTCACAACGCCCGGCGACGCCGCGCCCAGCGGGCGGCCGATCGATGCGGCCCGGATCCGCGCCCACATCAAGGCGCGGCGCCTGCGCGAGCGCTTCTTCCCGGCAGACCTGTTCGCCGACCCGGCGTGGGACATCCTGCTCGATCTGGCTGCGGCGCAGCGCGAGGGCACGCGCGTTTCCGTCTCGTCGCTGTGCATTGCCGCCAATGTGCCCACCACCACCGGGCTGCGCTGGATCAAGGCCATGGTGGATCGCGGGCTGCTGCTGCGCGAGCCCGACCCGCACGACGCCCGACGCGCCTTCATCATCCTTTCGCCGGAGGCCGACCTGACGATGGATGCCTGCATGAAGGCTTGCTTCAACCTTCCCGGGCTGTAGACCGGGCCCGCTGGGCGGAACTTGCCGGGAGGCGGGCGCAGGATGCGGACATTGGCGATCATCGGCTCGGGCCCGGCGGCCTTCTACACGGCCGAGGCGGCGCTCAAGGCCTTCGGCGACGATGTGCGCATCGACATGCTCGAGCGCCTGCCAACGCCATACGGCCTGATCCGCGCCGGGGTGGCGCCCGACCACCAGTCGATCAAGGCGGTCTCCCGGCGCTACGAGCAGGTTGCAACCGACCCGCGCGTGCGCTTTCTCGGCGATGTCGAGGTCGGGCGCGATGTCGAGGTGGCCGACCTCCTTCAGCTGTTCGACGATGTGGTGCTGGCAACCGGCGCACCGCAGGACCGGCCGCTCGGGATCCCCGGAGACACGCTTGAGGGGGTTGTCGGCTCGGCCGCATTCGTCGGCTGGTACAATGGCCATCCGGACTGGGCAGATCTCGACCCGCCGCTCGACGGGCCGGATGCCATCATCATCGGCAACGGCAATGTCGCCATCGATTGCGCGCGCGTGCTGGCCAAGACGACCGCCGAGCTCGCGGCTTCCGACATTGCCGGCCATGCGCTCGGGGCGCTGGGCCGCGCGGGGCTCCGCACCATCCGAATCCTCGGCCGGCGCGGGCCGCACCAAGCCAGCTTCACCCTGAAGGAGGTGGGCGAGCTTGGCGAGCTCCTCCGCGCAACCCCGGTGGTGAAGCCAGAGGATCTGCCGCCGGAGGCCGCCGACGCGGGGCTGGAAAGCGGGCAGCGGCGCGTGGTGCAGGTACTGCGCCGCTTCGCAAGCGAGGGGCCCGATGCGGCAAAGCCCGTGCGCATCGTCTTTGACTTCTTCCGCAGGCCCGTGCGCGCGGTGGGCGAGGGCCGCGTCGCAGGGCTCGAGGTGATGCGGACGCGGGTCGGCGCAGACGGCCGGGCCGAAGACACGGGGGAGACGGAGACGCTTGCCTGCTCGCTCCTGATTTCCGCCATCGGCTATCGCACGGCGGGCGTGCCCGGCGTGCCCTTCGATGCCGCCACCGGCCGGTTTGCCAATGTCGATGGGCGGATCGCCGACCGGCTCTGGTGTGTCGGCTGGGCGCGCCGCGGGCCGACCGGCACGATCGGGACCAACCGGCACGACGGCTTCGCGCTGGTCGAGCGGCTGGCCGCCACGCCGCCGGCGGGCCATGGCGATGGTCCGAAGGGGCTCGACCGGCTCCTCGCTTCCCGCGGCGTCGTGCCGGTCGATTTCGCCGGCTGGCAGCGGATCGATGCGGCCGAGGCCGCGCAGGCGCGGCCCGGAGCCCCGCGCGAGAAGCTGGTGCGGCTGGCGGCGCTGCGCGCGGCCGCACACGCGCCCGCAGGCGCTTGACGCCACCGGGCGCTGCTTCTATTTCGCCCTCGGTCCGGGGAATAGCTCAGCCTGGTAGAGCACCGTCTTCGGGAGGCGGGGGCCGGAGGTTCGAATCCTCTTTCCCCGACCATTTCTCTTCCAACCCTTTGATTTTGCTCGCGCTTTGCGCGCCGGGTGGAGTCGGCTGTGCGCATGGCTGTGCGCATCGCTGTGCGACTGGGCGCGCGGGCGGAAGGGTTGGAGCATGTCCCGTTCGATCCCCAATCTCTACCGGCGCGGCAGCTGCTGGTGGTATCGCTGCAGCCTGCCGACGCCCGGCGGCGGCCGCGTCGAGGTGCGCTTCTCGCTCGGCCCGGTGAGCTGTCTTGAAGC
>CALKJZ010000028.1 GCA_937995515.1 uncultured Sphingomonadaceae bacterium
GGGCCGCGCCGCGGCCGCGGCGCGGGCGGCGGCGCTGCTGGCGCGCGTCGGGCTGGCCGCGCGCGCCGGGCACCGGCCGGCGGCGCTGTCGGGGGGCGAACAGCAGCGGGTCGCCGTGTGCCGGGCCCTGGCCAACGCGCCCCGGCTGCTGCTGGCCGACGAGCCCACGGGCAACCTCGACCCCGAGACCTCGGAGCAGGTGTTCGCCCTGCTGCTCGAGGTGGTGCGCGAAACCGGCATGGCGGCGCTGATCGCCACGCACAACCCCGGCCTTGCGGCACGCATGGACCGCACGCTCAGGCTTCAGGCCGGCCAGCTTGTTGCGCCGCCCGCCGCGTAGCGTGCCGCCGCCGCCGCCCCGGGGGCCGCGGGCCGCAAGGCCCCGCTGCAGCGCCTGCCCGACCCCCCTCGGCCTGGGCCGCAACGCTCCGGCCGGTGCGGCGCGGGCGGGGCCGTCAGACGTCCACATCCTCGACGAAGCGCGCATTCTCCTGGATGTACTGGAAGCGCATTTCGGGCCGCTTGCCCATCAGCCGCTCGACCAGATCGCCGGTCTCGCCCGGCTCGTCCTCGTCAACTGCAACCCGGATCAGGCGGCGGGTCGCGGGGTTCATCGTGGTGTCCCTCAGGTCGCGCGCGTCCATCTCGCCCAGCCCCTTGAAGCGGCTCACCTCGATCCGGCCCTTGCCGCCCAGCCCCGCGGCCATCAGCCGGTCCTTCTCGGCATCGTCCAGCGCATAGACGCGGCGCGCCCCCTGGGTCAGGCGGTAGAGCGGCGGGCAGGCGAGGTAGAGATGCCCGCGGTCGATCAGCGGCCGCATCTGGGTGAAGAAGAAGGTCATCAGCAGCGCCGCGATATGGGCCCCGTCCACATCGGCGTCGGTCATGATGATGACCTTTTCGTAGCGCAGCTCGTCGAGGTTGAACTTCGCCCCCATGCCGGTGCCGAGGGCAAGGCAGAGATCGGCGATCTCGGCGTTCTGCCCCATCTTGGCCGAAGCCGCGCCGAGCACGTTGAGGATCTTGCCGCGCAGCGGCAAGAGCGCCTGGGTCTCGCGCAGGCGCGCCATCTTGGCCGAGCCGCCGGCCGAATCGCCCTCCACGATGAAGAGCTCGGTGCCCTCGCGCCCGGTGGCCGAGCAATCCACCAGCTTGCCCGGCAGGCGCAGCTTCCGCGTGGCGCTCTTGCGTGCCGTCTCCTTCTCGGCCTTGCGCCGCAGCCGCTCTTCGGCGCGCAGCACAAGGTGGTCAAGGATCGCGCCGGCGGCCTTGGGGTCGGCGGCGAGCCAGTTGTCGAAATGGTCGCGCACCGCGCCCTCGACCAGCCGCGCGGCCTCGGCCGTGGCGAGGCGGTCCTTGGTCTGGCCGACGAACTCGGGCTCGGCGATGAACAGCGAGACCAGCGCGCAGGCGCCGGCCAGCACGTCCTCGCGCGCGATCGCCTCGGCCTTGCGGTTCCGGGCAAGCTCGCCATAGGCGCGGATGCCCTTAAGGATCGCCGCCCAGAAGCCGGCCTCGTGGGTGCCGCCCTCGGGCGTGGGAATGGTGTTGCAGTAGGATTGCAGGAAGCCGTCGCGCGCGGGCGTCCAGGTGATCGCCCATTCGACATGCCCGGGCAGGCCGAACTTCTCGGCAAACGCGACCCGGCCGGCGAAGGGGCGGTCGGCATAGGTCGCGGCCCCCTCGAGCTGCTCGGCAAGATAGTCCGCAAGGCCGCCGGGGAAGCGGAAACTCGCCTCCAGCGGCATCTCGCCGTCGGGGACGGCCGATTTCCAGCGGATCTCGACGCCCGAGAAGAGATAGGCCTTGGACCGCGCCATGCGGAACAGCCGCGCGGGGCGGAAACGGTGATGGCCGAAGATCTCGGGGTCGGGGTGGAAGGTGACGGTCGTGCCCCGGCGGTTCGGCGCCGGCCCGACGCGCATCAGCGGCCCCTGCGGCACCCCGCGCGCAAAGCTCTGGGCATACAGCTCGCGGCCGCGCGCGACCTCGACCTGCAGGCGGTCGGACAGCGCGTTGACCACGCTCGCCCCCACCCCGTGCAGCCCGCCGCTGGTCTGATAGGCCTTGCCCGAGAACTTGCCGCCCGCGTGCAGGGTGCACAGGATGACCTCGAGCGCCGACTTGCCCGGGAACTTCGGATGCGGGTCCACCGGAATGCCGCGGCCGTTGTCGCGGACGGTGACGCTGAAATCCTCGTGCAGCTCCACCTCGATCCGGCTGGCGTGGCCGGCCACGGCCTCGTCCATGGCGTTGTCGAGGATCTCGGCGACGAGGTGGTGCAGCGCGCGCTCGTCGGTGCCGCCGATATACATGCCGGGGCGCTTGCGCACGGGCTCCAGCCCCTCGAGCACCTCGATCGATGCGGCATCGTAGGCGGCGGCGGCGGGGTCGCCGGAAAGCAGGTCGTCGGCGGGCATGGTCTGGGAATGGCTCCGGGCTCGGCAGGACTAGAGCACCGGGCGCGCCGGGACGCAAGCCGTTGCGAGGTTCAGCCGCCGCCCTTGCGGATCAGGAACTCCGGCGGGTCGGCCGCCAGCAGCGCATGCCCGGCCTCGGCGCAGAAATGCGGCACGTCGATGGCGGCCATGGGGTCGGTCGCGCACAGCCGCAGCACGGCGCCCGGCGGCAGGAAGGCCAGCGCCCGGCGGGCGCGAAGCACGGGCAGCGGGCATTTCAGCCCCGCGGCGTCGCACTCCGCGTCCCAGGGCGGGCTCACGCCTCTTCGGCCTCGGCGGCCTCGGTCCGCGCCCGGTCGGCGGCGCCCTTGGCGTCGGCGTCGCGATCGACGAACTCGATGATCGCCATCGGTGCGTTGTCGCCGTTACGAAAGCCGGCTTTGAGCACCCGCAGGTAGCCACCGCTCTTCGAGACCTTGACGGTCTCGTCGCGATCCTCGACGGTCACAAACGTCATGTCGGGGCTCGACTTGAGCTCATTCCAGAGGTCACGCAACTCGGAGATGGTGATGTGGTGGTCACCGTTCCAGCCGTGACCGAGAACGAACTCGCCGTCCTCGAAGTGCTCATCCGGAATCATCGGAATCGCCTTCTCGACCAGACTCAGCGGCAGATTGATGGT
Source organism: uncultured Sphingomonadaceae bacterium (assembly GCA_937995515.1). Classification (GTDB taxonomy): domain Bacteria; phylum Pseudomonadota; class Alphaproteobacteria; order Sphingomonadales; family Sphingomonadaceae; genus Thermaurantiacus. Next base: position 3,082 of record CALKJZ010000028.1, read on the forward strand.
CACGTTCTCACCGTGGTCACTGTCGACACGAACGTGGAGCCACAGAGCGGACTCCGCCGACGCCACTCCTGCGCCCAGCACCAGCACGGCCGCAACAGCCAGGACCTTCAGGTTTCTCATATTCATGGGTATGCCTCCTCGAAAACAGATTCGTCGTGTTGCCCTCATCCGTAGAGACGCACCGGCGGGCGAGAATGTTTCACCGAGTCGCGACCGGATCTTCGGAGAAGACGCACGTCTCCCGCGCGGCACGCTCGCGTGCCAGCCGCAGATGG
>CALKJZ010000029.1 GCA_937995515.1 uncultured Sphingomonadaceae bacterium
AACCAGGGCGCAAAGGTTAGCCAGATTTCCGACAACCCACGGAAGAAAGGGCAATAAATGAGGGGGGTGGAGGCCCGAGCCGGAATCGAACCGGCGTATACGGATTTGCAGTCCGCTGCGTCACCACTCCGCCATCGGGCCCCACGCGGTGAAGGCCGAAGCGCCTAGCAGAGGCGTGCAAGGGGGGGAAGGGGCCCCGCCGCTTAGGGGTTTGCCTCGATGTGCGCCCCGATCTCGTCGAAGAACCGCTCGAGCTGGTGCAGCACATTCGCCTTGAAGGCATAGTTCACATCCGCCGAGTTGGAATCGATGATCGTCGATTCATCCACCTTCTCGGCATAGGCATTGGCCAGATTCTTGATATACTCGGGTGTCAGCTTGATGTGACCACGCTCGTTCAGCATCCGCAGCTGCACAACCATCATCTGCCGGACCAGCATTTCCAGCGTGGTGATTCGCGCGACGACCACCACCGGATCCAGTTCGATCTCCTCGCGTGCCATGCGCCTCTCCTTGCGGGTGGAGACTAGCGGCACGCCGGCCGCGCCGCTAGGCGGCCGGTGTGCGCACCCTTTCCGCCCGCATCGAGCGATTTGAAACCGCGCGGCCCTTCGTGATTGCGCGTGGGGCCAAGACCCATGTGGATGTGGTGGTGGCCGAGGTGGCAGAAGGCGCATGCACCGGCCGCGGCGAGGGCACGCCGGTCGACTATCTGGGAGATACGGCCGAGGCCGCGCTGAGAGCCATCGAAGGCCTTGGCGGCGCCGTGGCCGCGGGCGCCAGCCGGGCGGACCTTCTCGACCTGCTGCCGCCGGGCGCTGCGCGCAACGCGCTCGATTGCGCGCTCTGGGATCTGGAGGCGAAGCGCTCGGGCAGGCGGGTGTGGCAGATGCTCGGCCTGCCCGATCCCAGGCCGATGCTGACAGCCTATACCATCAGCCTCGGCGAGCCCGGTGCCATGGAAGCCGCCGCGCGTGCGGCCGCCGGCCGCGAGCTCCTGAAGGTGAAGCTCGGAGCCGGCGCGGGCGATCTCGAGCGCGTGGCCGCCGTGAGGCGGGCTGCGCCCGATGCGCGGCTGATCGTCGATGCCAATGCCGGCTGGGCGGGCGAGGACCTCGAGCGGCTGGCGCATGGCCTGTTCGACCTTGGTGTCGAGCTGATCGAGCAGCCGCTCCCGCGCGGGGAGGATTCCGAGCTTCTGCACCTCCGCTCTCCCGTGCCGCTGTGCGCCGACGAGAGCTGCCACGACCGCGCAAGCCTCGATGCCGTGGTCGGCCGCTACCGCATGATCAACCTCAAGCTCGACAAGGCGGGTGGGCTCACCGAGGCGCTCGCCCTCATTCACGCGGCCCGCCTGCGCGGTCTGGGCCTGATGACGGGCTGCATGCTTGCCACCTCGCTCGGAATCGCGCCCGCTTTCGTTGCCGCCATGCACGGCAGCCACGCCGATCTCGACGGGCCCCTGTTGCTGCGCGAAGACAGGCCGGGCGGGCTTGTGTTTGCCGGGTCCGACATCCACCCGCCCGAAAGCGACCTTTGGGGATGACGACATGACAGCCATCATCGATTGCCACGCGCGCGAGATCCTGGACAGCCGGGGCAACCCGACCGTGGAGGTGGACTGCCTGCTGGAAGATGGCAGCATGGGCCGCGCCGCCGTGCCGTCGGGTGCCTCGACCGGCGCGCACGAGGCCGTCGAGCGGCGCGACGGCGATTCCGGCCGATATCTCGGCAGGGGCGTGCAGGCTGCGGTTGCCGCAGTCCACGGCGAAATCTGTGACCTCGTCGTCGGCATGGAGGCGGAAGACCAGGAGGAGATCGACGAGGCGCTGATCGCGCTCGACGGCACGCCCAACAAGGCGCGGCTCGGGGCCAACGCCATCCTCGGCGTGAGCCTTGCGGTGGCAAAGGCGGCAGCGGCCGCGCGCGGGCTTCCGCTCTATCGCTATGTCGGCGGCACGGCGGCACGGATCCTTCCGGTGCCGATGATGAACATCCTGAACGGTGGCGCACACGCCGACAATGCGCTCGATTTCCAGGAGTTCATGGTGATGCCGGTGGGCGCGCCAGGCTTCGCCGAGGCGCTGCGCTGGGGGGCGGAGATCTTCCACGCGCTGAAAGCCGCACTGCGCGCCCGCGGGCTTGCAACCGCAGTGGGCGACGAGGGCGGCTTTGCACCTCTCATCGCGGGCGCACGCGAGGCGCTCGACCTCATCCTTGCCGCTGTCGAGGCTGCCGGCCTGAGGCCGGGCACAGACGTGGTGCTCGCGCTCGACTGCGCGGCCACGGAGTTCTTCCGCGACGGCGCCTATCATGTTGAGGGCCAGGCGCTTTCGGCCGAGGCCATGGCGGAGCTGCTCGCCGGCCTCGTCGCCACCTATCCGATCGTCTCCATCGAGGATGGCATGGCCGAGGATGACTGGGCGGGCTGGTCGATGCTGTCGGAGCGCCTCGGCGGCCGGTTGCAGCTGGTCGGCGATGACCTGTTCGTCACCAACGCGGACCGGTTGAAGCGGGGGATCGAACTCGGGGTGGCCAATGCCATTCTCGTGAAGGTGAACCAGATCGGCACGCTTTCCGAGACGCTGGAGGCTGTGCGCATCGCCCACATGGCCGGCTACCGGGCGGTCATGTCGCACCGGTCGGGCGAGACGGAGGATTCGACCATCGCCGACCTTGCGGTTGCAACCGGCTGCGGCCAGATCAAGACCGGGTCGCTGTCCCGCTCCGACCGGCTGGCAAAGTACAACCAGCTGCTGCGGATCGAACAGGAGCTGGGCGAGGTGGCCCGCTACGCCGGGCGGATGGCGTTGCGGGCGGCCTGAGCCGCCCACGCGCCTTTCGCCCACGCGCCGTTGCGGTCAGGCCGAGGCGAGATTGCGGCGGCGCCGCGCCGCGAACCCGACCAGGCCGAAGCCGACGAGCAGCATCGCCCAGGAGCCAGGCTCGGGAACAACACCGCCACCGGGGACGCTCCACTGGATCGAGAGCGTGCCGGACCGCCAGATCCGGTCCCAGTCGAGAGGATAGTCGTTGAAGTCCTCGAAGAACTCGAGGCGGAGCATGCCGTCGGCATCGACATCGAAGTCAAGCCCCAGGCCGACGAGATCGACGATCCCGCCGCTCGTGTAGCTGGCGGTCCCCGGGAAACTGTCGCCAACGCCTGGCGTCAGAAACAGATCATAGACGGAGCTGGTTGCGCCGAATGACACGACCATTTCCGAAAGCCAGCTCGGGGCGTCGGCAAACAGCGTCACGTCCCATCCGATGCCGATCACGCTCGCGTTCGGCGCGAGCAGGATCGAACGGACTTCGTTCAGCGGATCGCCCAACTCTTCGTTGCTGTAGATGCCGGTGACGTCGAAGTCGGTGACAGTGACGACCGCGCTGGTTGCTGCCGCTGGCAGCGAGGACGCGATGAAGCCCTTGGCTGGTGCGAGCGCAGCGCTTGCGGGAGCTGCGAGAACGGCAGCCACAAACGCCGACGCGATGGCCGGCTGCACCCTGGACAGACGCATAATATTCCCCTCGTTGATCGTGGCGGCAACCGATCTGGCTGGCGGCCCCCACAGGTTGTCGATAGCGCCGAACGAGCCGACCCCTGAACGACACATGGCAGAACGTCTCAGATCATTAAGATTAATTCAAGAGGGAATCCGCAGCCGGACGCGAGACCGTCAATCCCGCGTCAACCCTTGACGCACCCCAAATCTTCTGATTCGCCCGCCGCTCATGGACAGGCTTGCTCTTGGCGGCCTCTTGCGGCGGGCTTCCCTGCCGGCCATCTGCCTCGCCGTTGGCGGCTATTTCCTGGCGCATGGCTTCACCGGGCCATCCGGCGTGCTTGCCCTCGAAGGGATCCGTGCGCAGCGCGCCCGGCAGATCTCACCCACGACGATGAAGAAATGTTAACCAGTTTTTGCAAGGGGGAATGCGATTGGGGGTGGGGCAGAGCCCAGTTGCCCGGCGCCCCGGGTGTCTGGCCAACGGATGAGGGGCCCGGCCCATGTGCGCCGGGCCCCGGTTTCGAGGAGGCCCTCGATCAGGCAGCGACACGCTGGCGGCGGCGCAGGCTGACGCCCACGAGGCCGAAGCCCGCGATCAGCATCGCCCAGGTCGCCGGTTCCGGCACCACTGCGCCAAAGGGCGCAAATGTGCCCACCCGGAAGTTGACCCCGGAGCGCGAGCCGAGGCCGACATCGTCGCCGATGCGGATCTTGCCCGCAGCGGTGATGCCGTCGGAGCCCCAGGTCGGGGCGTAGAACACATATTTGTTGGAGCTGGAGGCGACGCCGGTGCCGGCGAGCGTTCCAAACCCCGTCCCCTCGAGGTCGAGGAGCTGGAGATCGGCATCGCCCTTCACGTCGATCACCAGCGCGTTGCCGAGGAGCGGCGCAGCGAAGGAGACGGTCGTGCTGCCGACGGTGAAGCGGATCCCGCCTGCCGTCCAGCTGAGGCTGAAATCGTGGAAGGTGCCATCCGGGCCCCAGTTGAAGTTGGCCTCGCTGAAAGTGCCCGGATTGCTCGTCTGCGTGCCGACGCCGATCTTCCAGTTGCCCGGGTTGCCGATGCGGGTCTCGACCCCATAGACGCCGGGGCCCGAGGGCGGGTTCACGGTTACAAGGTCGCCATCGACACCCGGGGTGACCTGGGTTACCGCCATGGCCGGGGCGGAGAATGCGAAGACCGCAAGGGCGGCAAGCGGGAGGATTCTCGTCATCGGCATCTGTCCTTTCATTGTTCGTCTCGGATCCCTGTTGGTCTCCGATCCTTGTTCGGTTGGGATTCTTGATCGTCTCGGCTCCCGTGCGACGCAGCCTCTTCATCCGCGCGCATCGGCCGGATTGCGGAGCGGCAAGCTAGAGGGAACCTTGCACGGCCTTGGCTGCCCCGGTCGGGGCTCACCTGATTTTGTCAAGGCATGTGATAGCAGTCGATTTGCGCCCTGTCCAAGAACTCCAGCGGCTGTTAACCATCTTTTGGCGCCATTAACCGCGAAAGCCTGACCGGTTTATGCCTTGACGCAAGCCCGTCCCCGTGATTCTGCTGCGCCCATGGGTACGGCCGGCCTGCAGGCGCTGTTGCGGCGCGCCGCACTCCCCGCTGCCTGCCTGATGGTGGCAGCCTATTTCGGCGCGCACGCGCTGTTGGGCGAGGCCGGCGTGCTCGCGCTCGACGAGATCCGGAGCGAAAAGGCGCGGCTCCTCTCCGAGCAGGCGGTGCTCGAGGCCCGCAATGCCGATCTCAACCGCCGGATCGCCCTGCTCGACCCGAAGGGCGCCGACCCGGACTATGCCGACGAGCTGGTGCGCCGCAACCTCGGCGTCATCCGGCCCGACGAGATCGTCATCCCCTTGCCCGAGGGCGACTGAGGGCGCACCGGCGGGCGAAACGCCGTTGAAAAGGCAGGCCGCGCGTCTATGACGGGCGGCACGCAGACCAGCGGGCGAGGAGGGCATGGCGCGCAAGGCAGCACGCACGAAGGAGGTGGAAGGCCGGTTCGACGCGGTGCCCGAGCCCGTGCGCCACAGCCCGTCGCCGCAGGAATATCTCGATTTCTACCGGATGATGCTGCTCATCCGCCGGTTCGAGGAAAAGGCCGGGCAGCTCTATGGCATGGGGCTGATCGGCGGCTTCTGCCACCTCTACATCGGCCAGGAGGCGGTGGTGACCGGGCTGCAGGCGGCCATCACCCCGGGGCGGGATTCGGTTGTCACCGGCTATCGCGACCATGGGCACATGCTGGCCAATGGCATCGACCCGCGGGTGGTGATGGCGGAACTGACCGGGCGCGCGGCCGGCATCAGCCGCGGCAAGGGCGGCTCGATGCACATGTTCTCGGTTGAGAAGGGCTTCTTCGGCGGGCACGGCATCGTCGGCGCGCAGGTGCCGATCGGCGCAGGGCTTGCCTTTGCGCACAAGTATCGCGGCGATGGCGGCGTTGCCCTCACCTATTTCGGCGATGGCGCGGCCAACCAGGGCCAGGTCTACGAGACATTCAACATGGCCGAGCTCTGGAAGCTGCCGGTGGTGTTCGTGATCGAGAACAACCAGTATGCCATGGGCACCTCGGTCAACCGGGCCTCGGCCGAAGACCAGCTCTATCGCCGCGGCGAGAGCTTCCGCATCGAGGGGCTGCAGGTCGATGGCATGGACGTGCTCGAGGTGCGCGGTGCGGCCACTGTCGCGCTCGACTGGGTGCGATCGGGCAAGGGTCCGATCCTTCTCGAGATGAAGACCTATCGCTACCGCGGCCACTCGATGAGCGACCCGGCAAAGTATCGCACCCGCGACGAGGTGCAGCATGTCCGCGAGCAGCAGGACCCGATCGACCGCGCACAGCGCGAGATTGTGGCGCAGGGGATTGCAACCGAAGACGAGCTGAAGGCGATCGACCGGGCCGTCCGCGCCGAGGTGGCCGAGGCAGCCGACTTTGCCGAGCAGGCGCCCGAGCCGGAGCTCTCCGAGCTTGTCACCGACGTGCTGGCGGAGACCTATTGATGGAGCTGAGGCTCCCGGCCATGTCGCCCACCATGGAGGAGGGCACGCTCGCCGCCTGGCTGGTGAAGGAGGGCGACACCGTGCGGCCCGGCCAGGTGATCGCCGAGGTGGAGACCGACAAGGCGACGATGGAGCTTGAGGCCGACGAGGCAGGCACCATTGTCGCGCTGAAGGTGCCCGCTGGCACCGACGGGGTGAAGGTGGGAACGGTGATTGCCGAGATTGCCGTCGACGGCGAGGCGCCCCGGCCTGCCGCTGCCTCGCAACCGGCTTCGGCTTCGGCTCCGCCGCGGCCGCTGCAACCCGCACCGGGCGCGCCCGCTGCTGCGCCCGTCGCCCGGCCTGCTGCCGCCTTGCAACCGGCTGGCGGGCGCAGGATGACGGTGCGCGAGGCGCTGCGGGATGCCATGGCCGAGGAGATGCACCGCGACGAGCGGGTGTTCGTGATGGGCGAGGAAGTGGCCCACTATCAGGGCGCCTACAAGGTCACCCAGGGCCTGCTCGAGACCTTTGGCGAGCGGCGCGTGGTCGACACGCCGATCACCGAATATGGCTTTGCCGGCCTTGGCGTGGGCGCCGCCATGGGCGGGCTGCGGCCGATCGTCGAGTTCATGACCTTCAACTTCGCCATGCAGGCGATCGACCACATCATCAACTCGGCCGCCAAGACCAGCTACATGAGCGGCGGGCAGATGCGCTGCCCGATCGTGTTCCGCGGCCCCAACGGCGCTGCCGCGCGGGTTGCCGCCCAGCACAGCCAGAACTTCGCCCCCTGGTATGCCGCCGTGCCCGGCCTTGTCGTGATCGCGCCCTATGATGCCGCAGACGCCAAGGGGCTTCTGAAATCGGCCATCCGCACACCCGATCCGGTGGTGTTCCTCGAAAACGAGCTGCTCTACGGCCGCAGCTTCGATGTGCCCGAGGGAGAGCATCTGGTGCCGATCGGCAGGGCGCGCCTGCACCGCGAGGGGCGCGACGTGACGCTTGTCTCCTACTCCATTGGCGTGGAGGTGGCACTCGCTGCGGCGGCCGAGCTTGAAGAGGAGGGGATCGAGGCCGAGGTGCTCGACCTGCGCACGCTGCGGCCGCTCGACGAGGCTGCCATTCTTGCAAGCCTTGCCCGCACCAACCGGATGGTGGTGGTGGAGGAGGGCTGGCCGCGCTGCTCGGTTGCAGCCGAGGTGATTGCAGTCGCGATGGAACAGGGCTTCGACGATCTCGACGCGCCCGTCCTGCGGGTGACCAACGCGGACGTGCCCCTTCCCTATGCCGCCAATCTGGAACGGGCCGCGCTGGTGAAGCCGTCCGACGTCGTCCGCGCGGTCAGGTCGATCCTGTGAGCGACGGCATGAGCTCGCTCGTGCGGATCGCGATCTTCTATGAAGGGTCGTATTTCCAGCAGGTCACCAACCACTACCGCTACAGCCACGGGATCGGGCGCCGCATCGATCTGGGTGGATTGCACGCCTTCGTCCGCTGGCGGGTCTCGGAGCTTGAGGAATATCCAAGGGGCCTCTGCCAGATCGTGGAGGCGCATTATTTCCGCGGGCGCTTTTCCCTGTCCGACCTCGAGGACAAGGCCGGGCGCGACGGCAAGCCCGGCTTCGTCGAGGAGGCCCTGCGCGGCGAGCGGGTGTTCGACCAGCTGCTGGCGCAGCACAACATCACGCCGCACTACCTGCGGATCGACACCCGCCACGACCCGCCGCGCGAGAAGGGCGTCGATGTCGCAATGGCGCTTGAGGCCTTCGACGTCGCGGTGACGCGCCGGCTCGACTGGGTGGTCCTGATGACGGCGGATGCGGACTATCTGCCGCTGGTCCGCAAGCTTGCGGCCAATGGCACGCGGGTGATGCTGCTCGGCTGGGAGTTCCCGGGCCGGACAGTCGTCGCCAAGGCGCTGATCGCCGAGGTGGCCGATGCCCTTCCCATGGCGCAGTTCGTCGAACAGGGCATCAGCGGCTTCGACATCAACACCCTTTTTGTGGCGGACTGATCCATGCCGATCGACATCACGATGCCGGCCCTTTCGCCCACCATGGAATCGGGCACGCTTGCGAAATGGCTGGTGCGACCGGGCGACCGCGTGCGCGCGGGCGATGTGATCGCCGAGATCGAGACCGACAAGGCAACCATGGAGGTGGAAGCCGTCGACGAGGGCGAGGTGCTCGAGCTGCTGGTCGCAGAAGGCGCCGAGGATGTGCCGGTCAACGCCGTGATCGCCCGGCTGAAGGGCGAGGGCGAGGATGCTGCAGAGCCCGGCCCCGGCGATGCGACCGAAGCCGGCGAGGGCGCAGTGCACCGGCAGGCACGGCCCGAGGCACCGCCTGCGGCCGGGCCACAGGCCCAGCCTGCGGCCGCGGTGCCGCTGGCCGCCGCCCCGGCCGGGCGGGACGGCAGCGACCGGCCGATCGCAAGCCCGCTTGCCCGCCGGCTGGCGGCAATCCACGGCATCGATCTTGCAGCGATTGCCGGCTCGGGCCCGCGCGGGCGGATTGTGAGAGCCGATGTGGAGGCGGCCGCTGGCAGGGCCCGGCCGGCTGCGGCGAAAGCGGCGCCGGCGGCAGGGGCTGCAGCGGAGCCAGCGGCAGCGGCGCCGCCACCTGTCCCGGCCGATGCGCCCCCCGTGGCGCCTGCGGCCGTGCCGGCTCAGGCCCCGGTCGCGCTCCCGGAGACGGAGGTGCCGTTCGAGACGGTGAAGCTCTCGAACATGCGCCGGACCATCGCCCGCCGGCTGACCGAATCCAAGACGACCGTTCCGCACTTCTACCTCACGGTCGACGTGTGGCTCGACCCGCTTCTCGAGCTGCGCGCGCAGATCAACCGCGCGCTCGAGACCCAGGGCATCAGGGTCTCGGTCAACGACATGCTGGTCAAGGCGCTCGGGCTCGCGCTTGCCCAGGTGCCCGATGCCAATGTGAGCTTTGCCGGCGACCATCTGCGGCGCTTCAGGCGGGCCGACATTTCCGTGGCGGTCGCCGTCCCCGGCGGGCTCATCACCCCGGTCATCCGCGATGCGGCAGGCAAGAGGCTTTCGGCGATTGCGGCCGAGATGAAGGATCTGGCCGCACGCGCGCGCGAGGGGCGGCTCAAGCCCGAGGAATATCAGGGCGGAACGGCAAGCCTCTCGAACCTTGGCATGCATGGCATCCGACAGTTCGATGCCGTCATCAACCCGCCCGAGGGGCTGATCCTTGCCATCGGCGCGGGCGAGAAACGGCCGCATGTCGTCGACGATGCGCTCGCCATCGCAACCGTCATGAGCGTGACGGGAAGCTTCGACCACCGCGCGATCGACGGCGCCGTGGGCGCGGCGCTGATGGCCTCGTTCCGGGCGCTCGTCGAGGCGCCACTTGCCATGCTGGCCTGAGGCCGAGGGCGGGGATGCCACGTGCACGTGCCAAGCCGGGGCCCGTCGGCCGTGTCGCGGCCGCGCGCCCGCAGGCGGCGTGCCCCGTCCCGCCGGGCCGACAGACCTCTCCAGGCTGACAGGACCTCCCCGTGTCCGACCGTTTCGACCTTGTCATCATCGGCTCCGGCCCCGGCGGCTATGTGGCGGCCATTCGCGCATCGCAGCTGGGCCTTGCCACGGCCATCGTTGAGCGCGAGCGGCTGGGCGGCGTCTGCCTCAACTGGGGCTGCATCCCGACCAAGGCGTTGCTGCGCTCATCCGAAATCAAGCATTATCTCGACCATGCGCGGAGCTATGGCCTCGTTGCCGGCGAGGTCGGCTTCGATCTCGCCGCGGTGACCGAGCGCTCGCGCAGGATTGCCGGACAGCTCAACGCCGGTGTGCGGCATCTCATGAAGAAGCACCGGGTGACGGTAGTGGAAGGCGAGGCGACGCTGTCCGGGCCGACGCGGGTTCGGGTGGGCGAGCGGGTGCTTGAGGCGGGCCATGTGATCCTGGCAACCGGCGCCCGCGCGCGCGAGCTTCCGCATCTCAGGGCCGATGGCAAGCGCATCTGGACCTATCGCCACGCCATGGTGCCGCCGGCCATGCCGACCGAGCTTCTCGTCATCGGGTCGGGGGCGATCGGGGTCGAGTTTGCGAGCTTCTATGCCGACATGGGCGCGCGGGTGACGATCGTCGAGCTGCTCGACCGGATCCTGCCGGTGGAGGATGCCGAGATCTCCGCCTTCGTGGCGAAAGCCTTCGGGAAGCAGGGGATCGCCATCCGCACGGGTGCCCGGGTGGATTCGCTGGTCGCCGATGCCGGGGGCGTGACCGCGACCATCGACGGCGGGGAGGCGCGCTTCAGCCATGCGATCATCGCAATTGGAATCGCGCCCAACAGCGAGACTCTCGGGCTCGAGGCGCTCGGCGTGGCCACCGAGCGCGGCCATGTTCTCACCGACCCGTGGGGGCGCACGAGTGTCGAGGGCCTGTGGGCCATCGGCGACCTGACCGGGCCACCCTGGCTTGCGCACAAGGCCAGCCACGAAGGGGTGGTGGCGGTCGAGGCGATTGCGAACGCGCCGCACGCCCACCCGATGGACCGGGGCAACATTCCGGGCTGCACCTATTCGCGCCCGCAGGTGGCAAGCGTCGGGCTGACCGAGGCGGCAGCACGCGACCTCGGCCACGAGGTGAAGGTGGGCCGCTTCCCGCTTATCGGCAACGGGAAGGCGATCGCGCTCGGCGAGCCCGACGGGCTGGTGAAGACGGTGTTCGATGCCACGACCGGTCAGCTCCTCGGCGCGCACATGGCCGGCGCGGAGGTCACGGAGCTGATCCACGGCTTCTGCATCGCCCGCCAGTGCGAGGCGACCGAGGCGGAATTGATGACAACCATCTTCCCGCACCCGACCCTTTCGGAGGCGATGCACGAAAGCGTGCTCGACGCGTTCGGCCGCGTGCTGCATATCTGAGCGCTCGACAGGCGGATGCCGGGCCGGGCAGGCGGCCGCGCCGTGCGCGGCGCCTCTCAGCTAGGCGCGGGCACGGCGCTGAACGCGCCGCTCTCGCTGTCGAGCAGCAGGAGGCGGCCGTCGGCGATGTCGAAGATGGCGCCTGCAAGGCGCAGGCGGCCAGCGGCTTCGGCCTCCCGCACGAAGGGGTAGGTGCGCAGGTTGGCGATGCTCTGGCGGATGCTGGCGCGCTCGAGGACCGGCTGCGGGTCGATATCCGGATTGCTGCCGACGGCTTCGAGCACCCGGTCGCGCACCGGGGCGATAAGGCCCATCCACCGCTGGATGAAGTCTCCCTCGCCGGCGCCGGGGCTGCGATAGGCGCCCGAGAGGGAGGCCTCGATTCCGCCGCAGCGCGCGTGCCCGAACACGATCACATAGTCGACTTTCAGGATCAGCACGGCATATTCCAAGGCGGCCGCCACGCTTGATTGCGCAAGCGTCGGATCGAGCGGGGGCACGAGATTGGCGATGTTGCGCAGCACGAACATCTCGCCCGGTGCCGCATCGAACACGCGCGTCGGGTCCACGCGGCTGTCCGAGCAGGCGATCACCATCACCCTTGGCGCCTGGGCGGTGGCCAGTGCATCGTAGCGCAACCGCTGCTCGCGCCACGGGCCGGCGCGGAAGCGGTGATAGCCGTCGATCAGGGCCTGGAAGGCGGGCATGGCCTCACAATAGCGCGCCGGCCGCCCACGCGTAGAGCGGAATGCCGACGATGATGTTGAACGGGAAGCTGATCGCAAGGCTCATGGCGAGCCCGAGGCCGATGTCGGCCCGTGGCACGGCGAGCGCCATGGCCGCCGGCGCTGCAATATAGCTCGCCGAGGCACACAGGATGATGAAGGCGGCCGCCGTATCCCCCTCGAGGCCGAGGAGCGACGCGGTGCCGAGGCCGATGCCGGCGTTCACGAGCGGAATGACAACGGCAAGGGCGGCGAGCGGCACGGTAAGCGTGCGCGCCTCGCGCAGGCGGCGCGAGGCGAGAAGGCCCATTTCGAGCAGGAACAGGCAGAGCACGCCGCGGAAGATCCCGTCGAAGAAGGGCATGACCTGCTGATAGCCCTCGGCTCCGACGACGATGCCGATGGCAAAGCTGCCCACCAGCAGTACCACCGGCCCGTTCAGCAGCACCTCGCGCCAGATGCTGTGCTGGCCCTGGCCCTCGGGGTTCGCCCGCTGCGGCAGGCGCCCGAGCGACCCGCGCGCGAGCAGCAGGCCGGCAATGATGCCGGGGGTTTCCATTAGCGCCATGATGGCGACCATCCAGCCAGCCGGGCCCAGCCCGTCTTCGGACAGGACCGCCACCCCGGTGACAAAGGTGACAACCGAGACCGAGCCGTAAAGGGCGGCGATCGCGCCCGCATCCAGCGCCGACAGCCCGCCCAGCCGGCGGAGCAGGGCGAAGGCGAGGAAGGGCAGGGCGAAGCCCAGCACGATTCCGGCAAGCGCGGTCTGGAACATCGCCGGATCCGCGCCGGTGGTGGCGATCCCCACGCCGCCCTTCAGGCCGATTGCGGCCATCAGGTAAAGCGAGAGACCCTTGCCGATCTGTTCCGGGATGGTGAGGTCGGAGCGGGAGAAGCCAGCGACGGCGCCCAGCACGAAGAACAGGATGACGGGCGAAAGAAGGGTGTCGATGACCGTCTGCATGGCCGCTGGCGGCTAGCGGCTTGCGTGCCGGCTCACAAGCGGAACCGGGGCCGGAGTTGATCCAGCCCCGGTCCGGGTGGGTCGGCAGGGAGCCCTGCCGGCCGTTCCGGCGGCCCCCGTTGGGCGGCTCCTCAGGACGCCACGTGGCCGAGCTGCGCGTGCCGGCGGCGGCGAAGCCCGAGGCCGACGAGACCAAAGCCGGTGATCAGCATCGCCCAGGTGGCCGGCTCGGGAACCATCACGACCAGCCCCTGCGTCTTGGGATCATTCCTGCTGTCGAGGAAGACGATCCCGGAGGTGTCGGTGAGCGTGGGCAGCAGCGTGGTGTGGTAGGTGTTCGCCTGGGCGATCAGGCCGGAGACCCCGCTTGTGTAGGTGAAGCCGGGGTAGAGCACCTTCCAGATCGCCACCTGCATGGCGGCGCGCTCGACAGCGTTCAGCGTGTTGGTGAACGCATGTTTGGCAAGCTTGCGCACGTCATCCAGCTGCGCGGTCGTAAAGCTGATCGACCAGGCATCGGGCCCCAGCGTGAGGCTTGGGTCGTACAGCCACGGCGGAACCCCGGGGCCGGAGATGGTGCGCGAGAGATCGACGCAGAAGGCATCGAAATCCGGCGAGCCCGAGATGCCTGTCAGCTTGAACATGCCAGTGTTTGCCACGAGCGTGCCGCTGGGCGTGCCGGCGATGGTAACGGTCTGTCCGGAAACAACGCTGACCGGGTTGAAGGTGTAGGTTGCGGCATCGGCCGACGATGCCATGGCGACGAGGGAAAGAGCTCCGGCAGCCGCCAGAGCGAGCGAATGAATGCGCATGTCCGAACCCTTGTTTGCCGAGGTGCCCCGCTCGGCGGCAGGATCCCGAAACCCGATCCGGGACAGGATCTAACGTACAGGATTGCAAAAAAGTATCAACGATGGTTCATGGTTAACTCCTTGAAAAAGAATATTAACATCGGTTAAGGGCCCGGGTGGAAAGCAGCCGACAGGGCCGGCGTGCCCGCCGGCCGGGCCCCTGTTGCCGTGGGAGGTGCCGACCCATTCGGGGCGCAACAATGGCGTTTCCGGCGGCCGGCGCCCCGGAATCGGGGCAACACCCGTCTCCTGCGGCCCTGCGGCTGCCCCAGCCCCCCGTCCTGTGGCCGCGATCGCAGCACCCGTCGCACCATCCATGGGGCGCTTGCCGGCCACGCCGGCAGTTGCCCGCCCGGTCCGTGCAACCGGTTCAGCCCTGATCGGTTCCGCTGCGCTTGAGGGGTGCGGCTGCCTGCCCCGGCCGGGGTGCGGCCTTTGCCTCACCCATGGCTTGCGTCTCTCTTGGCCGGTCCTCATCCGCGGCCGGCGTCACCATGGCTTTCCTCACCATGGCTTTCCTCACCATGGCTTTCCTCACCATGGCTTTCCTCACCATGGCTCGCGTTGCCTGTGGCTGGCCTCAGTTTCGGATGGTGTCACCCCCGGCCGGCGAGACCCCGGCTGGCGAGGCCCCGGCTGGCGAGACCCCGGCCGGCGAGACCGAAGGGAGCGGATGGTGGGCGCGGCAAGGATTGAACTTGCGACCCCTGCGATGTCAACACAGTGCTCTACCACTGAGCTACGCGCCCGGCTCTATCCGGCGCGGCAGGGGTGCCCTGCCGGGGCCATGCGGGTACCCCGGGGCTTTCGGCCTGTCAATCGCCCGCTCGGCGGAGCATGGGGCGGGCAGGGCTGCGCTCAGTGGGTGACCGGCACCTCCAGTTCGGCCGACACCTGCGGCGGTGCGGCCGCCCGCTCGTCGGCCTCGGTCCATTCGATCGGCTCGAGGGGCCGCGAGAAGGCGATCCGCAGCACGTCGTCGACATGGGCGACCGGGACGATCTCCAGCCCCTCGCGCACATTGGCCGGGATCTCCTCGAGATCCTTCTCGTTCTCGGCCGGGATCAGCACCGTCTTGATGCCGCCGCGCAGCGCTGCGAGCAGCTTTTCCTTCAGCCCACCGATCGGCAGCACCCGGCCGCGCAGCGTCACCTCGCCCGTCATCGCCACGTCGCGCCGAACGGGGATGCCGGTCAGCGTCGAGACGATGGAGGTCACCATCGCAACGCCGGCCGAGGGGCCGTCCTTGGGCGTTGCGCCTTCGGGCACGTGCACGTGGATGTCCTTGCGCGCGAACACCGTGGGGTTGATCCCATAGGCTGCCGCGCGCGCCTTCACGAACGAAAGGGCCGCCTTCACCGATTCGGTCATCACGTCGCCGAGCTTGCCGGTCGTCGAGATCTGGCCCTTGCCGGGCACGGTCACGCTCTCGATCGAGAGGAGATCGCCGCCCGTCTGGGTCCAGGCGAGGCCGGTGACGGCGCCGACCTGGTCCTCGGCTTCCGACATGCCGAAGCGGTGCCTGCGGACGCCGAGAAACTCCTTCAGGTTGTCGGCGGTCACCTCGACCGAATCCGCCTTGTGCTCGAGGATCCGCCTGAGCGCCTTGCGCGCCAGCTTGGCGAGCTCGCGCTCGAGCGTGCGCACGCCGGCCTCGCGGGTGTAGTAGCGGATCACGTGCCGGATCGCCTCGTCGGTCACCGAGAACTCGCCCGGCTTCAGCCCATGCGCTTCCACCTGCTTGGGCAGGAGGTGGCGTCGTGCGATCTCCAGCTTCTCGTCCTCGGTGTAGCCGGCAAGCGGGATGATCTCCATCCGGTCGAGGAGCGGCTGGGGCATGTTGTAGCTGTTCGCGGTGGTCACGAACATCACGTCCGAAAGGTCGAAATCGACTTCGAGATAATGGTCGTTGAACCGGTTGTTCTGTTCCGGGTCGAGCACCTCCAGCAGCGCCGAGGCCGGGTCGCCGCGGAAGTCCTGGCCGAGCTTGTCGATCTCGTCGAGGAGGAACAGCGGGTTCGAGGTGCCCGCCTTGCGCAGGCTCTGCACGATCTTGCCCGGCATGGAGCCGATGTAGGTGCGCCGGTGCCCGCGGATCTCCGCCTCGTCGCGCACGCCGCCGAGCGACACGCGCACGAACTCCCGGCCGGTTGCGCGCGCGATCGAGCGGCCGAGCGAGGTCTTGCCGACGCCCGGCGGGCCGACAAGGCAGAGGATCGGGCCCTTCAGCTTCGACGTGCGCGCCTGCACCGCCAGATACTCGATGATCCGCTCCTTCACCTTCTCGAGGCCGTAGTGGTCGGCATCGAGCACCCGCTCGGCCTCCACGATGTCGCGCTTCACCTTGGTCTTCTTGCCCCAGGGCAATGCGAGCAGCACGTCGAGCCAGTTGCGCACCACCGTCGCCTCGGCCGACATGGGCGACATCGACTTCAGCTTCTTCACCTCGGCCAGCGCCTTTTCCCGCGCCTCCTTGGACAGCCGCGTCTTCTTGATCTTCGCCTCATATTCGGCCGCTTCGTCGGCCTCGTCGCCGCCGTCCCCAAGCTCGCGCTGGATGGCCTTCAGCTGCTCGTTCAGATAGTATTCGCGCTGGGTCTTCTCCATCTGGCGCTTGACCCGGGACTTGATCTTCTTTTCCACCTGCAGGAGGCCGATCTCGCCTTCCATGAAGCCGTAGATCAGCTCCAGTCGCTTGCCGATGTCGGTTTCGCCCAGCAGCTTCTGCTTGTCGGCGATCTTCAGGTTGAGATTGGCGGCAACCGCGTCGGCAAAACGGCCCGGATCCTCGATCTGCCCGATCTGCATCACCACGTCGGGCGTCGTCCTCTTGGCGGATTTCGCCCAGATCTCGAATTGCTTGAGCGCGGTCCGGAAGAGGGCGGCCGTCTCGATGCTCTCGGCGCCATGCTCGGGCACCGGCGCGATCTCGGCGACCATGTGGGTCTCGAGCACGGAGAGCGACAGGAGCTTCGCGCGCGCCTGGCCTTCCACCAGCACCTTGACGGTGCCGTCGGGCAGCTTGAGCAGCTGCAGCACCTTGGCCACCGTGCCGATATCGTAAAGATCGCCCTGGCGCGGATCCTCGTCGGCGGGGTTCTTCTGCGAGAGGAGAAAGATGCGCTTGTCGGCCTGCATGACGGCCTCGAGCGCGCGGACGGATTTTTCGCGGCCGACGAACAGCGGCACGATCATCTGCGGGAAGACGACAATGTCGCGCAGCGGCAGGACGGGAAGGGTTTCTTGCATCGCCGCCAATATGGGGCCGCAGCGCCCGCAGTGCAATCGGGCGCCGGTTCAGGCCGGCGGCGGCGCGAGTTCGGGCGCAGGGCCCGGACGGGCGACAGCCGGGCTGCGTGCGAACCGCGCCGGGTGGCGGGCGATGCGCACACGGCCGTGGGGCCCCTGGTCCACCTCGATCACACAGCCATTGTGGGCCACCTGCGGGTCCTCGAGCAGCTCGGCGCGGCTGTTCACCCGGCAGCCCACCGCGCCGGCGCGGATGAAGCCGGCCATCAGTTCGTCGCGCGTGCGCTCCGCCACCAGCCGGCCCATCTCGGGCAGCAGCGTGGCAAGATGGGCAAAGCGCCCGGCCATGGTTTGATATTCCGGCCGCGCGAGGCTTTCCGGGTTGCCGAGCGCCTCGCACATGGCCTCGAACTCGCTGTCCTGGATGGCGGCCATCGAGACGAGGCCATCCTTTGCCGGCCACAGCCGGGTGAGCGTGCCATATTCGGGGAAGGGCTCCGCTGGCTCGACGAAGGCGTGGTTGTACATGCCCTCAGGCCAGTTGAAGGCGATTGCCGCATCGAGCATTGCGACCTCGACCTTCTGGCCCTCGCCGGTGCGCTCGCGGTGGAAGAGCGCTGCGGTGATCGCCTGCGCGGCGGTCAGTGCGGTCACCTTGTCGCACACGAGGCTCTGGACGAGGCTGGGGTTGCCGGCCGGGTCGGCCTGGGTTGCGGCAATGCCCGAGGCGGCCTGCACCACCGGGTCGTAGGCGCGGATGTTCGCATAGGGCCCGTCGGGGCCGAACCCGGTGATCGAGCACCAGATGAGCCGCGGGTTCAGCTCCGCGCAGCGGGCGTGGGCAAAGCCGAGCTTGTCCATGGTGCCGGGGCGGAAGTTCTCGATGAGCACATCGGCCCAGCGCACCAGCTCCTCGAAGCGGGCATGGTGGGCCGGGTTCTTGAGATCGAGCGTCTCGCCCCTCTTGCCGCGGTTCACGCAGATGAAGATGGCCGACATGTTGCCCTTGCGCGCACCCACGGTGCGCACCGGGTCTCCGCCCGGGCTTTCGAGCTTGATGCACTCGGCCCCCTGGTCGGCAAGCCAGCAGGCGGCCATCGGGCCCGAGACGATCTGGCTGAGATCGAGCACGCGAACGCCGGCAAGCGGCCCGGTTCGGTCGGTCATGTCCTTTCCTCCGCCGCCCATATCGGGCCGCCCGGCGACAAGGCCAAGCCTTGCCCTTTGAAGAGGGCGCGCCCGTTCAGTGGGCGATGTCGCGGCCGCGCGTTTCGGGAAGCCAGATGAGGGTGACGAGAAAGGCCATGCCGACAACCGCAACCGTGTACCACAGGCCGGCGAAGGGATCGCCGGTGTTCACCACGATCAGCTGCTGGATGAAGGGTAGGAAGCCGCCGAAATAGCCGGTCCCGATATGATAGGGCACCGACATCGACGTGTAGCGCACCTTGGCGGGGAAGAGTTCGACGAGGATGGCCGCCACCTGCCCGTAGGTCATGGCGGAAAGCGCGACCATGGCAAAGACGGCAAGGATGATGAGGAGGCGTCGTTTCTCGGCCGGGTCTGCCTTCTCCGGGTAGCCTGCGGCCTTGAGGGCTGCAAGCCAGGCCGCCTCGTCGAAGCCCTCGACGCGCGCCGCCCCAACCCGCATGGCCACCGTCTCGGCCTCCACCTTGCCATAGGCGATCCCGCGCTTGACGAGGAAGCCGAGCGCGCGGCCGCACTCCGTCTCCTGGGTGCGCGCAAACACGTTGAAGTCGCACGGCGGGATCTCCAGCGTCACCGGACTTGCCGCTGTCGCGCGGCCGAGCGCGGGGTTGGCGCCGTCGGCCATCATGTGGAAAAGCGGGAAGAGGAGCGCCATGGCCAGCGCATAGCCGGCGAGCAGGATCTTCTTGCGGCCCACCCGGTCCGAGAGCATGCCGAAGCCCACATAGAGGGGGGCTGCCACCAGCGCGCCGGCGGCCAGATACATGAGCGCCTCGGTCTCGCCGACGCCCGCCGTGCCGGTCAGGAAGTAGAGGGTTCCGAACTGCGAGGTATAGTAGATGACGGTGAGGCCTGCGGCCACTCCGAACAGCGCGGTCAGCACGCGCCCCACATTGGCCCTGTCGGAGAAGGCTTCGACGATGGGGTTCTTCGAGGTCTGGCCCGCCTCCTTCATCGCCCGGAAGACCGGGCTTTCGGCCAGCTGCAGGCGGATGTAGATCGAGATGGCGAGCATCACGATCGACAGCAGGAACGGGATCCGCCAGCCCCAGGCCTCGAAGGCCTCCTCCGACATGGCGCCGCGCGTGGCCAGCACGACGACGAGGCAGAGCAGGAACCCGCCCACCACCGAGATCTGGATCCAGCTCGTATATTCGCCGCGCCGGTGCCGGGGGGCGTGTTCGCCCACGTAGATGGCCGCCCCGCCATATTCGCCGCCGAGTGCGAGGCCCTGGAGCAGGCGCAGGAGCACGAGCAGCGCCGGCGCGGCGATGCCGATCGCGGCATAGGTGGGCAGAAGCCCGATCGCCGCCGTGGCGCCGCCCATCAGCGTGATGGTGACAAGGAAGGTGCGCTTGCGCCCGATCACGTCGCCGAAATGGCCGAAGAGCATCGCGCCCAGCGGCCGCACGGCAAAGCCCGCGCCGAACGTGGCAAGGCTTGCAAGCAGCGCGGCCGTGGGGTTGTCGATCGGGAAGAACAGCCGGCCGAGCAGCGCCGCGAGGATGCCGTAGAGGAAGAAGTCATACCATTCGAAGACCGTCCCCAAGGACGAGGCGACGATCACCATCCGGTCGCGCCTTGCGTCGATCAGCGGTTCGGCGGCAGCGGTCGATGCGTCCATCATCTCTCCCCTTCGCCCTCTGGGTGCAGGCCCCGCGCCCTATTGCCCTCGTTCGTTGGAGGCAAGCGCGGTGCCTGCTGCCTGCGCCAGAGCTGCGCGATCCGCACGGCCCCCACGATGACCGGCAGGCTGGCAAGCGACGCGACAGGCGGCGTGGCCGCCGCCGATGCCGTCGCCATGTCGAACAGGGCATGGAACAGCGCGACAGGCCACAGGCGTGCACCGGCTGCAAGCCACAGCCAGCCAAGAAGGATGCTCCCGGCAAGGATCGAGACGGCCCATCCGGCCAGCATCGGCCCGACCATCGCCGCCATGCCGGCATTCAGAAAGAAGAGCGGCAGGTGCCAGAGCATCCAGAGAAGGCCCACGACGGCAGCGGCCTCGAGGCGGCCCCGGGCCTCCAGCCGGGCGAAGGCGAAGGCGCGCCAGCCGACCTCCTCGCCGAAGCCGATGGCAAGGAGGATGAGGAGAAAGGCTGCAGCAGGCGGAGCCTCTTGGGGCACGCCGGGAAGGGCAAGCCATGCACCCGGCGGCGGCGGCCCGGAGGCCTCGCCGGCGACGAGGGCGACGGCAACGGCAATGGCCAGCGGCGCCAGCGCCACCGCCCAGGCGATGCCCGGGATGCCGCGGGGGTCGAGGCAGGCCCGCGCAAGCGCGCCGAGGCCGCGCCAGCCATCGGCCCATGCGGTCACGAGGAGGGCTGCGACCCCCGGGCCGAGGAGACCCGGAAGATGGCTTGCCGAAAGCCCCGGGGCCACGCGCAGCCCCGCGGCCAGCATCGCAAGCCACCAGCCCCACGACCAGGCGAGCGCGAGGCCGAAGAACAGCATGAGCGGCCGCCGGCCGGCGAGCCGGCGCAGGCGGGCCGGCCACGTGCCCGCCGCTGGCGACATCGCCGCGGCGGGCCTGCCCTAGGCCGCCGCGGCGGCGGCGAGGCTGGCCCGGGCCTCGATGAACCGGTCGACGATGGTGGCCACATCCTCGCGGCTGTGCTCGGAGGAGAGCGAGCAGCGCAGCAGGAACACGCCCGCCGGCGTGGCGGGCGGGCGGCTCATGTTCACATAGATGCCGTGGCGCAGCAGCGCATCCCACATGGCAACAGTTGCCTCCTGGTCGGGCATCAGCACCGCGATGATGGCGCTTTCGGCCGTTTCGGTTGCAAGCCGGAACCCGGCCTCGCGAAGCCCGGCGTGGAGCGCGCGCGTGGCGGCCCAGAGGCGCTCGCGCTTGTCGGCCGCCCGCATCAGGCAGCGGATGGAGGCCTCGGCTGCGGCGACGACCGCAGGCGGAAGCGATGCCGTGAAGCGGTAGGGGTTGGTGACAAGCCGCAGGATCTCGAACTTCGGATGGTTGGAGACGGCAAAGCCCCCCACCGTGCCCACGGATTTCGAGAAGGTGCCGACCACGAAGTCGACCTCCCCCTCGAGGCCCTGCGCCTCGTAGACGCCGCGGCCGTGGGGCCCGAAGAAGCCCATGGCGTGGGCCTCGTCCACCAGCACCATCGCGCCGTGGGCCTTGGCAACGGCAACCAGCTCCTTGAGCGGCGCCACGTCGCCGAGCATCGAATAGACGCCCTCGAGGACGACCAGCCGGCCGGCCTCCTTCGGCAGCCGCCCCAGCCGCCGGTCGAGATCGGCGGCATCATTGTGCCGGAAGCGCACCACCTCGGCATGGCCGAGCTTGCAGCCGTCGTAGATCGAGGCGTGGCTGTCGGCATCAAGGACGATCACGTCGCCCTTGCCGGCAAGGGTCGAGACCATGCCGAGATTGGCCTGGTAGCCGGTGGAGAAGACGATCGCGTGATCCATCGCATAGAACTCGCGCAGCGCGGCTTCCACGCCCACATGCGCAGCGAAGGTGCCGTTGAGCACCCGCGAGCCCGTGGAGCCTGCGCCGAACCGGTCAATCGCGGCCTTGGCGGCGGCCAGCACCGATGGCTCGAAGGTCATTCCCATGTAGTTGTAGGTGCCAACAAGGATGGTCTCGCGCCCGCCGATGACCGCCCGCGTGGGCGAGAGCACCTCCTCCATCACCACGCCGAACGGGTCGAGGAGCCCGGCGTCGAGCAGCGTCTGGTGCTCGGCGGCAAAGCGGTCGAACTTGGCAAGAAGATCGGTCATCGGGCCGCCAGCCGCACGACGGCGTCCGCGACCTGCCCCACCGTCTCGAGTTCGGGCAGCAGGTTGAGCGGCAGGTTGATGTCCCAGGCGTCCTCGATGTTGGCAACGAGGTCCATGACAGTCAGCGAATCGAGCTCGAGATCCTCGGCGAAACGGGTCGTCTCGGAGAGCTCCACGCCCCGCACATTGTAGGGCGCGATCAGTTCGAGAAGCCGGGCAAGGGTCTCGGCGCGGTCGGTCATGGCCTCTTCCTGCAAGCTGCGGCCGCTGGCGTGGCAGGGCTTTGTGGCAAAACTGCGAAGATGGTCTGGCACGGCCGCGGCTTCGATGGCACTCAGCGGGCATGGGGGAGGCGAATCCGGCAGATCCGGCCCCGGAGCCGGTGCGCGCGCAGCAGACGGTCGAGTTCCTGCGCGTGGTGCAGCAGCACCATATCCAGCTGTCCTCCATGGCGGATTTCAAGGCCAACATCCTGATGGCGGCAAGCGTTGTGATCCTCTCGTTCAATCTGCGCAGCTTCGGCAACAGCCTGCCACCGCTGCCGATGCTGGTGCTCTTTGCAGGCGCCTTCGGGGCGGCGGTGTGCGCGCTTCTTGCGGTGATGCCGAAGACGGGCGGCGGCCGGGGCCGGGTGCCCAACCGGCTGTTCTTCGGCGATTTTGCCGGCCTCAGCGAAGCCGAATACCAGGCCTACATGCGCGGGCTGCTCGATGACCGGGTGCGGCTGGAGGAGGCGATGGTGCGCGACATCCACCAGCTCGGCACCGTGCTTGCGACCAAGAAATACCGCTGGCTGACCCGCGCCTACCGCCTGTTCCTCGCCGGCATCCTCGGTGCCGCACTCAGCTGGCTCGCGCGGCTCCTTGCCTGAGCGGCGGCAGCAAGCCCGCCTTCACATACCATTGCGCGGTCTTTCGCATGCCCTCGGCGAGCCCGGTCTCGGGCTGCCAGAGGCCGAGCGCGCGAAGCGGCCCGCTGTCGGCCCGCCAGTCCGGGTGCGGAAGATAGCGGGCGCGGTCGAAGCTCAGCCGCGGCAGTCGCCCGGAAAGCCGCGCGGCCGCCGTGTCGAGCGCAGCGCCAAGCGGGAACAGCGCGGCCGGAATGCCAATGGCGCGGATCGGGCGCCCGACGGCCGCGCCGATCGCCTCGGCGATGGCACGCTGCGGGTGGCCGCCCGTTCCGTCGTCGATTTCGAGCGTCTGCCCGTTGCTGCGGCCGGCGCCTGCAAGATCCTCGGCGAGGGCGATGATCGCCCGGGCAAGATCGGGCGCGAAGATCATCGCGGCAACGCCGCCTCTTGGCACCGGCACCACGCCGCGGCGCGCCGCGCGGAACAGGGGGAGAAACTCGGTATCGCCCGGGCCATAGACGGCAGGCGGGCGCAGGATGGCGAGCGGGCCGGCCGTCCCGCGCGCCACATCCTCGGCGCGCCGCTTGCTCTCGCCATAGATGCTGAGCTCCGGCGCGCGCGCCGCCAGCGACGAGACGAGGAGGAGCGGCAGGCGGCCCGCCACCGCGCGCACGGCAGCCGTGCCGAGGATGTTGCCCGCCTCGAACCCACGCCGATCGCGTGCGTTCGTCACCCCGGCGATGTGGACGATGGCATCGGCCCCGCGCACGAGACGGGCAAGGCTTTCGACCGTCTCGAGATCGCCTGCAATCCACGCGACCCCCTCGCGGTCGGGCTGCGGGCGCCGGGTGAGCGCGCGGACCTGGTGGCCGCGCGCCAGCGCGGCATCGAGCGCATGGCGGCCCACGAAGCCGGTGCCGCCAGTGATCGCAAGGGTAAGGGGCATGGCGCCGGCCATAGCGCCGCTGCTAGGCGGTGCCCATGCGCCAGATTCCGCGCCTGTTCGTCGATCTGCCGCTGGAAGGCGGGCTGGTTTTGCCGCTGTCGGCTGCGCACACCCACTATCTCGCCCGGGTGCTGCGCCTCCAGCCGGGCGCGGAGCTGCGCCTGCTCGACGACCGTACCGGCGAATGGGCCGCGATCATCGAATCGGCGGGGCGGCGCGAGGTGGTGGTGCGCGTGGGCGCGATGATCCGCGGCCGCGAACAGGTGCCCGATCTCTGGCTTCTGGCAGCGCCGCTCCGGCCCGAGCGCTTTGCGCTTACCGTCGAGAAGGCCACCGAAATGGGAGTGGCGCGGATCGTCCCGGTGCTGACCGAGCGGACCCAGCACGTCCGGCAGAACCCGGAGCGGCTGCGCGCGCACATGGTGGAGGCCGCCGAACAATGCGGGCGCACCGCACTTCCGCACCTGGCCGGGCCGGTTCGCCTTGCCGAGCTGCTCGGGGCGTGGAACGCCGGGCGGGTGCTGCTGTTTGCCGACGAGGAAGGCGGCGCGCCGATGGATGCGGTCGCCGCGCCGGCGCCGGCTGCGATCCTCATCGGGCCGGAGGGTGGCTTCGCCCCGGCCGAGCGCGCAGCAATCGGCGCGCTGCCCTTCGCCCGGCGGCTGGCGCTCGGCCCGCGGATCCTGCGCGCCGACACGGCGGCCGTGGCCGCCATCGCCCAGTGGCAGATGGCCGTGGCCGCCGCCTCAGGCGGGCGCGGCTGACCTCTGCCGGAGCGCGCTGCCCACAAGGCCGAAGCCCGCCACCAGCATCGCCCAGGTCGCCGGCTCGGGGATTGCGCCCGGCGGCACGCCGCGTGCGTCATAGGCAATCCCGCTTGCCGCCACGATCCGGGCCCCGGGCAGCGGCCGGCCATGGATGTCGGTTACCCCCACGACACCGCCAAAGGCCAGGCTGTTGCCCGAGCGGCACGTGGACTCGGCCGTGGCCGACGGATGACCGCCCCAGATGACGGCTGCTACCACATCGACCTGGCAGGAGGTGGCAACGCGCAGGTCGAAGGGCTGCCCCGACACGAAGGGCACCACGACCCGGAACGGCAGGGCATCGAGCGCGAAGAGATTGGCGCCACCCAGCGTCTCGTCGATGTCGGCCGGCGCGCCCTCGCTCCCCGTCAGCACGCCGGCGAACCGGCGCCGGCTCTGCCCGCCGGGACCGGCCGGAATGCCGAAAGAGTCGCCGATGGCCGACAGAAGCGCAATCTGAGCCTCTGCCGAGGCTGCGGCAAGCCCGAAGGTGAAATGGGAGAGCGCGCTCTGGCCGGGCGTGTCGGTCGGCCCGACATGGGGTGCTGCCGAAAGCACAAAGCCGAAGGTGAGCAGCCCCGCGGCACCGCCGGCGCCGGCCTCGACCGTCAGGAGGTCCTCGAAGAGCGTGCTGGCGGCCGCAGTTGCGTTGTTCAACTCGGCCGTGCGGACTTTCGCCTCCGCCTCGACCCGCAGGACTGGAAGGCCGGAGGCGCCTGGGAATACCCCGGCCGCAGCGGCGACCGCGCCCAGCTCGGTCGGCGTGTCCGGCGGGAAGGCGCCCGAGGCTTCAACCGCTGCGGTAACGGGGAGCGCGAACGCCAGGCCCGAGGCGCTGTTTGCCTCGAGCGCGCCATCGGCCCGCGCCGCGGCCGCTGCCCGCGGCAGGTCGGATGCCGCAGCCGGCGCCGCGGCCGCAGCCGCAGCCCAGAGAAGAACCGCGAAACGCCCTGCGCCCGCCCAGTCGGCCAGGGCCGACGACCCGCGCACCGCTCCGCCTGACGGCGCCGGCCGGTTTCCAGGTCTCAGGCCATGCATCTGTCCAACCCCCGTATGTCCAAAACCCATGTGTCCAAACGCCGTGTGTCCAAACGCCGTGTGTCCAAACGCCGTGTGTCCAAACGCCGTGTGTCCAAACGCCGTGTGTCCAAACGCCGTGTG
>CALKJZ010000030.1 GCA_937995515.1 uncultured Sphingomonadaceae bacterium
TGCCGCAGCGCAGCAGAAACTCGGACGAGACGGTCGGATGCGCTTCCAGCGGCGCGTGGTCGGGCCGCGGCAGGCCATAATCCTCCATCCGGCCCACGGCCTTGCGGATGACCGACGCGCCGAGCCTGCGCTTCAGCCACAGGGGCACCCAGGCCGGAAGCGGCGTCTTGTCCATCGGCTTGCCATTGAGATATTTCGGCAGCACCCAGACGCCGCGCCGGGCCGAGACGATGAGGCGGGTGTCGAGCGCACGCTGGCCAAGCTCGGAGGCGATGTCGACCGCGGTGTTCCCGAGCCCGACGACGACCACCGTCTTGCCGCGCACGTCGACAGGGTCGAACGGCGTGCGATAGAGCCGGGCGTGAAACTCGGCGCCCGTGAACTGCCCCGGAACCTCTGGCACGTTGGGCGACCAGTGGTGGCCGTTGCAGACCGCCACATGGGTGTAGGGCCCGTGGCGGGCCGGCCCGGCCTCCTGAAGCACCTCGGCCCACCATGCGCCGCCTTCCTGCCACACGCGGGTGACTTCGGAGCGGAATCGGATCAGGGGCCGCAGGCCGAACTGGTCGACATAGGCGTTGAAATAGGCCTCGATGAGGCTGTGGTGGGGGAAATCCGGCCAGTCGGGCGGGCAGGGAAAATCCTCGAACTGCAGCCGCCACTTCGAGGTGTCGATGTGGAGGCTGGCATAGGCAGCCGAGCGGCCGTTGGGGTTGTTGTAGGCCCAGTTGCCGCCCACCCGGTCCGACATCTCGAACCAGTCGAAGGGGAGCCCGGCATCCTTGAGCCGCTTGGCGGTGGTGAAGCCGGAGCATCCTGCGCCGATAATGAGCGCGTGGGATGTGGAGTCCAAGGCCATGGCGGGCACCATGCCGGGCCGGGGGCCGTGGCTGAAGCCCTGAAACGGGAGAGGCCGCGCCGCCTTTTTCGCCCGTCTCCCCAAAGCCACAGGGGCACGCCTTCCGGCTGCCGGTTAGAAGGGCGGGCGGGAACGGGAGGAGACCGCCAGGTGAGCGAGCTGACGGACGAGCTTCGGCGCGGGTTCTGGGAGGTGATGACGCTCAGCCGTGCCTTCGACGATGCGATGATCGCCCTCTACTGGGAGGGCAAGCTGCCCATCTTCCAGTTTGGTGCAGGGCCGCTTCCGGGCGAGCTCCACTGCTCCAATGGCGCCGAGCCGGTGGGTGCAGGGGTGTGCGCTGCGCTTTCCCCCGACGACATGATCACTGCCGACCACCGGCCGCACCATGTGGCCGTGGCACGCGGGGTGGACCTCAACCGGATGGCGGCCGAGCTCCTCGGCAAGAAGCCGGGCCTCTCGCAGGGCAAGGGCGGCCACATGCACATCTATGATCCGGCGGTGAACTTTGCCTCATCCGGGATCATCGCCGAGGGCCTTGGCCCTGCGGCCGGCATGGCGCTGGCGCGCCGGCTGCAGAAGCGGCCGGGCGTGGCGGTCGCCTTCATTGGCGAGGGCGCAGCCAACCAGGGCGCGTTCCACGAGGTCTGCAACATGGTGGGGCTGTGGAAGCTGCCGGTGATCGTCGTGGTGCAGGACAATGAGTGGGGCGTGTCGACGGCGAAGTCGGAATCGACCGCCGTCGAGCGCAACGCGGATCGCGCGTCGGCCTATGCGATGGCGGGGGAATGGGTTGGCACCAACGACCCCGACGACATCTATCTCGCGGCTGTGCGTGCGGTCGCCCGCGCCCGCGCCGGCGAGGGTGGCACGATCCTCGAGCTGAAGACCGCCCGCCTGACCGGCCACTTCATGGGCGACCAACAGGCCTACATCCCCGAGCAGATGAAGCAGGTCGACCCGCTGCCTCTCTATCGGGCCAAGCTGATCCGTGATGGCGTGATGACCGCCGAGGAGGCGGACGCCATCGAGGCGCGTGCGAAGGAGCGGATGGCCCGGGCGATGCAATTTGCCAAGGATGCGCCCTATCCGGACCCGCGCGAAGCCTTCGACCATGTGTTTGCGGGAGAAGCGGCATGAGCGATCGCATTCTGACGATGAGCCGGGCCGGCCGCGAGGCGCTGGACTGGGAAATGGAGCGCCGCCCGGAAATCTTCTGCATGGGCGAGGACGTGTTCAAGTTCGGGGGCATCTTCGGCACCATGGACGGCTTTGGCGCCAAATATGGCCCCGAGCGGGTGATCTCGACCCCGATTTCGGAGACCGGATTCATCGGCATGGCGGTGGGCGCGGCCATGGCCGGCATGCACCCGGTGGTGGACCTCGCCTACATCGACTTCATTGGCGTGTGCTACAATGTGCTTCTCAATACGGCCTCCAAGACCCACTACATGTCGGGAGGGGCGGTGAAGGTGCCGATGACGCTGCTGATCGGGACCGGCGGCGGATACAACAATGCCGCGCAGCACTCGCAGTGCCTGCATGCAACCGTCGCCCACATTCCGGGCGCCAAGGTCGTCTATCCGTCCAACGCCTATGATGCGAAGGGGATGCTGCACACCGCGCTTCGCGACGAGAATTTCGTGATCTTCCTGACCCACAAGGGAACGGCAGGGGTGGGATGGATGGGGACCCCGATCCGGACGACGCTCTCGGAGGTGCCGATAGAGCCCTACACCGTGCCGTTCGGCAAGGTGCGCATCTGTCGCGCGGGGACGGACGTGACCATCACCGGCCTTGGCATGAGCGTCCACGAGGCGCTGAAGGCCGCCGATGCGCTCGAGAAGGACGGGATTTCCGCAGAGGTCGTGGACCTGCGCTCGCTCTCGCCGCTGGACCGGGACGGAATCCTCGAAAGCGTCGCCAAGACCGGCCGCCTGGTGGTGACGGACGAGGACTATCTGTCCTTCGGCGTATCCGGCGAGGTGATCGCAACCGTCGTGGAGCGGGACCTCTCCGCACTGAGGAAACCGCCGATCCGCGTGACGACGCCGGACATCCCGATCCCCTTTTCGCGGCCGCTGGAACAGGCAATTTTGCCGCTTGCCGGCCGAATTGCCGAGGCGGCGCGCAGGCTGATGGCCTGAGGAAGCTCCCGATGGCAACCGATGTGATCATCCCGACCGACATGTGGGCCGAGGACGACAAGACCGGCTCCATCGTCATCTGGCTCTACAAGGACGGGGCACAGGTGCGCGAAGGCGACATCATTGCCGAGGTGCTGGTGGAGAAGGTGACGCTGGAACTGGAAGCGCCGACCTCTGGCACCCTCCGGATCAAGGTGGAGCCGGAAGTGGTGGTGAACAAGGGCGACCTCGTCGCCGTCATCGAGTGACGGGGGGGCCGCTCCGCTTCACCGGCATCCGGGGCATGATCGCCCGGCGGATGAAGGATTCGCTGGCCGAGACCGCGCAGCTCAGCTTCTTCGCCGATGCCAGCGTCGCGCCCCTCCTTGCTGCGCGCGAGGCGTGGAAGGCGGCCGGGCACAGGATCGGCATCGAGGACCTGGTGATCCACGCGCTTGCACGGGTGGTGAAGGCGCATGCGCTGCTGAACGCGCACGAGATCGACGGCGAAATCGTGCCGCAGCCGCGGGTGAACGTCGGCGTTGCGATCGCCATTCCGGACGCCCTCGTTGCCCCTTGCGTCTTCGACTGCGACCGGAAGGGGCTTCAAGAGATCGCATCGGAACGGGCGAGCCTTGTCGAACGGGCGCCGCGCAATCGCCTGACTGTTGCCGAGATGTCGGGCGGCACCATCACCATCACCAACCTCGGTCAGACCCGGGTTCGCCACTTCACGCCGATCCTTGCCCGGCCGCAGACGGCGATCGTCGGCCTCGGGCGGATCTCTGCGGCGGGCGACATGGGCCTTTCGCTCACCGTGGACCATCGCGCCATCGATGGCTGGCCGGCCGGGCAGTTCCTGACCGACCTCTGCGAGGCCCTAGAAGGCGCCCATCCCCTGCCATGACCGGGACGAGGACGGGAGCCGACTGTGGGTCGGCCGCCGGCGACCCGCACACCATGGCCGATGTCGACAAACATTTATGCCATTTTGTTCCAGATGGAACATTCATGCCGGTGTCAGCTTGGGCTGGCATGGGGCGGCCAGCCGAGGACCCCTGACCCGAGGAGACCGTTGATGATCCTGCGTGCCGCGTTATCCGCCCTTCTGCTCGCCGCCGCGCCGGCGGCCCTGCCGGGTTCCGCCACGCCGGTTGCGGCGCAGGCGGCGCCCTTCGTGCTCGACCCGCTGCCCTATGCCGAAACGGCGCTGGAGCCGGTGATCGATGCCGAGACGATGCGGCTTCACCATGGTGCGCACCACAGGGCCTATGTCGACAATCTGAACCGGGCCATCTCGGAAAACCCCGCGCTGCAGCAACTGTCGCTGGATGCGATGATGGCGGAGGTTTCGAAGCATGGAAAGGCGGTGCGGGACAATGGCGGCGGCCACTGGAACCACAGGTTTTTCTGGAAGCTGATGGCGCCCGAGGGCCAGCGGGGTGCGCCGTCGCCGGCGCTCGACCGGGCGATCGTGCGCGATTTCGGCTCGATGGAGAAGATGAAGCAGGCTTTCGAGGCCGCCGGCCGCGGCCAGTTCGGCTCGGGCTGGGCGTGGCTGATCGTGCGGCCCGACGGGCGGCTGAAGGTGACGGCGACGCCCAACCAGGACAATCCGCTGATGGACGTGGTGCCCGAGGCGGAGCGCGGCACGCCGATCCTTGGCAACGATGTGTGGGAGCACGCCTATTACCTCAGCTATCGCAACCGGCGCGGTGAATATCTCTCGCGCTGGTGGGAGGTGGTGAACTGGGGCCGGGTGAACGCCCTTTACGCCGAGGCAGTGGCGCAGGCACGGACCCGCTGAGCCGAAAGGGCTGCACGGCAGGGCACCGGAGCCGATGGCCGCATGGGCCCGGCGGAGCCCGGCGCGCTGCCGTGGCGTCGTTCAGCGTGCCGGGACGGCCCGGCTGCGCCAGCGCTCGGCGCGAAGCTCGGCCATTTCGCGGCCGCGCATGGCGTTTTCGGCAAAGGCCCTGCGATCCTCGGCGGACATCTTCTGGAAGGCGGCCAGCATCCGGGCCTGGCGGGCCGCATGTTGCTGTTCCACGAGCCTTCGCTCCTCTTCCATGGCGCGGCGCAACGCCGCCACATCGAGCCGCTCGGCTGCCACGAGCGCCAGCACCCGGTCGCGGGCGGCACGGACGCGGGCGCGCTCCTCTGCACCGGCCTCGCCGCGCATGGCCTCGGCAAGGACCTGGCGGCCCTCGGGCGACATGTTGGCAAAGCGCTGAAGCGGCCCGGCCCGCCGCTCGGCGCGGGGCCCGCGCTCGGCCCAGGGCCGATAGTCTCCTGCCCCGGGCTGGCCGGGAGGCGGCTCCGGCGCCTGGGCGAGGGCCGGGGCCGAAAGGAGGCCGGCGAGCGCGGCAAGGAGAATCAGGAGACGGTGGGGGGGCATCATAAGGCAAGTTCCTCGTCTGCGGTAGGCGTGAACAGGAGCCGGAACGCCTCGACGCTGCCATCGTCTTCGGCCGCCAGCGCCGATGCGGCAGGTGCCGGCGCCGGTGCCGGCCGCGGGGGCGCGAGCATCAGCACGGCGGCAACGCCGGCTGCGGCGGCACCGCCCGCCAGCCAGACGGGAAGGCCGATGCCCCGGCGGGGCGGGACGATCTGCGGCTCCACGTGTCGAAGGATACGGTCGACCGCCGCGGCATCCCCCGCTGGCGCATCCGCCCAGCCATCAAGCAGCGAATCGAGCGCGGCCATCTCGCGGTCGAGCCGGGCCAGCTCGGGCGACGCGGCAATCGCAGCCTCGACCTCGGCGCGCCGGGCCTCTGGCCAGCGGTTGCGCGTGGCGCCGAAGGACTCCAGCCACTGGCGGGCGAGATGTGCGGGATCGGGGCTCGTCATGTCTCAAGATCCTCGGCAAGAGGAAGAAGGCGGGCGCGCAGCTGGGCGCGGGCGCGGCCGAGCAGGCCCTCCACGGCCTTTTCGCTCGTCTCGAGCGCGGCTGCGATTTCAACCATGGTGCAGCCCTCGCCGTGGAACATCGCGAGGGCCGCGCGCTGGCGCGGCGCAAGCAGGCGCATGGCCGCCTCCAGCTGCCGCGCGCGGGCGGCGCGGGCGGCGCTCTCCTCCGGGCCTGCGCCCGGATCGGCGACGTGGTCTGCCTCTCCGAGCGGCGCGACGGGACGGAGGTGACGCCGGGCGTCGATCGCGCAGTTGACGAGGATGCGGCGCCACCAGGCGGCGAAGGCGCCCCGTTCGGGGGCATAGCGGCCTGCCTCCTTCCAGAGCCGGATGAGCGCTTCCTGCACCGCCTCCTCGGCGAGCGCCCGGTCCGGGAGGATCCGGCCTGCAAGTGCAAGGGCTGCGGGCGTGACCGCAGCTGCAAGGCGGGTGAACGCCTCGCGGTCGCCTGCGGCCACACGCGCCAGCAGCGCTGCCTCGGGCGTGTGCGCGCGCGGACCGGCGGCGGGGATTGTTATGGTGTTCATGGTGTCGTTCCCCGCCCTTACGCGCGGCACGGCCGGAATCCCCCGCGCTGCGCGGCGGCGTGGCGTTCAGCTGCTGTTGCTCTCGGGCGGTCCGTTCGACAGGGAACCGAGGCTGCCGACAAAGGTCTCGAAGTCGCGTACCTCGCGGAACTCCTTGTAGACGCTTGCAAAGCGGACGTAGGCGACCGGGTCGAGCTGTGCCAGCCCCTGCATCACGCGCGCGCCGATGGTGTCGGCTGTCACTTCCGTTTCGCCCTCGGCCTCCAGCTGGCGCTGGATGGCGGAGACGAGCCGCTCGATCCGCTCGGGCTCGACGTCGCGCTTGCGGCAGGCGACATAGACCGACTGGGCGAGCTTCTCGCGGTCGAATGGCTCCTTGCGGCCGGATTTCTTGATAACGGTGAGCTCACGCAGCTGCACGCGCTCGAAGGTGGTAAAGCGCGCGCCGCAGGCCGGGCACTGGCGCCGGCGGCGGATCGCGTGGCCATCTTCGGTTGGCCGGCTGTCTTTGACCTGCGTTTCCTCGTGGTGGCAGAAGGGGCAGCGCATCAGCGGATCTTGGCGACGCCCCCCGGCGTGCCGGGGGTGCAGCCCGCGCGGGCTGCCTCCGCTTCCCAGCGGCCCACGCCATGCGCGGCAGGCCCTGCCGGGGCAGGACCGCGCGAGGGGGCTTTGGCTCCGGTTCGCGTGGCCATGGGATGCGTCGCGGCCTCAGCTGTAGATGGGGAAGCGGGCGGTCAGCGCATGCACCCGCTC
>CALKJZ010000031.1 GCA_937995515.1 uncultured Sphingomonadaceae bacterium
GGCGGCCCGCCGCGCACACCCGGTGGGCCAGGTGTCGAGGGCATCCGTGCCCTCGTGGAGGAGATCCGCTCGGCCGAGCGGCCGCGCGCGGAGTTGGCAGCCGAGGAGTCCGACCTTGCCCCTGACGCGCCGGAGGATCCCGGCGTGCCCGAGGCTCCGCACGCGCAGCGCGCGCCGCACGCCGCGGCGACCGTCGCGCCGGCGACACGCGCCGACGAGCTGGACGAGCTGGACGAGCTGCCGCTGGTCCTCCCGAACCCGGAGCCCGCCACGGAGGAGGTTGCCGAAGCACCGGGCGGCCCGGCCGAGCCGGCCGAGCCGAAGCCGACCCTGTTCCAGCGGCTGCTTAGCCGTTCCCGCCCGCAGAAGGTGGAGCCGCAGCCGGTCGAGACGCTGGCGCCCGAGCCGGACGAGGCCGACGAGCGGGACGACCCGACCGCCATCCCGCCCTTCTTCCGCCGCCAGCACAACTGAGGCGGAGGAACGAGGCCACAAGGGGAGGCAGGCGCCACAGGCCCTTGGCCCCAGCCGCCCGTGCCCCTAGACGGCAGCCGATGGCGACCGGGTTCGAGGAGCTGGTGGCGCACGCGCCCTATGGCGCCGCCGAGCGGCTTTCGCCGCGGGTGCGGCGCGTGCTGGCCCGCAACCCCTCGCCCTTCACCTTCACCGGCACGGGCACCTATGTCGTGGGAGAGGGGACCGTCGCTGTCATCGACCCGGGGCCCGACGACCCTGCACATGTGGCGGCGCTGCTGGCCGCCACGGCCGGCGAGACGGTTTCGCACATCCTCATCACCCACACCCACCTCGACCATTCCCCCGCCGCCCTCGCGCTTGCCCGAAGGACCGGGGCCGAGATTGCCGGCTGCGCGCCGCTGGTGCTGCCCGACACCGGCCCCCGCGCCGATGCGGGCTTCGACCCGTCCTACGCGCCCGACCGGGTGCTGGCCGACGGCGAGGCGGTGCAGGGGCCGGGCTGGACGCTTGCCGCCGTGCACACGCCCGGCCACACCTCCAACCATCTCTGCTATGCACTGGCAGAGGAGGCGGCGCTGTTCACCGGCGACCATGTGATGGGCTGGTCCACCACGGTGGTCGCCCCGCCGGATGGCGACATGGCGGCCTACATGGCCTCGCTCGACCGGCTGCTCGGCCGCGCGGACCAGATCTACTACCCGACCCACGGGCCGCCGGTTGCCGAGCCGCAGCGCTGGACGCGGCACCTCATTGCCCACCGCCGCCAGCGCGAGGCGCAGATCCTCGCGCTCCTTGCCGAGGGGCCGGGCGAGATCCCGGAGCTCGTCGCGCGCATGTATGCGCAGGTCGACCGCCGGCTGTGGCCTGCGGCGGGCCGCTCGGTTTTGGCGCACCTTCTCGATCTTGCCGCGCGCGGGCAGGTCGAGGGGCAGGGCGCGGGGCCCTGGAGGCTGGCCTGATGGCGGCCACGGACCGCGCCCTTGCCTATCTGGGCGCCGCGCTTCTGGGAGCGCTTGCGATGGGCCTCGTTGCCTGGTTCGCCCCGCCCGGCCCGCTCCAGGAGCGCCTGCGCTCCCGCGACGTCGAGACCGTCGCTGCGACCGTGCTCCTCGAGGCCCGCAAGGAAGACAGGCTGCTGGTGCACAGCCGCGGCTTCCTCTCGACGGTCGAGGCGAGCGTCAGCCTCGGCCTGCCGATGATTCCGGACAGCTGGCAGCAGGGCACCAAGAAGGTGCGGGTTCCGGTGCGCGTGGGCTACACGGTCGATCTCGCCCGTATGGCGCCTTCCGATCTCGGCTTCGACCGGGACAGCCAGACCCTGCGCGTGCGCCGGCCGCCCGTGCGCCCGACCCTCGCCGAGGTCGACATGCGGCTGGTGGGCGTGGAAACCCGCGGTTCGCTCGTGATCTGGTGGAAGGACGCCGCCGAAGGGCTGGACCAGGCGGCCTACGACCGGGCGCGCCGCGCAGCCCTTGCAGCAGCCGACCTCCCCGCAAACCGCAAGGCGGCCGCAGCGGATGCGGACCGGCTGGTCGGTCGGATGTTCGAGCTGCCGCTGCGCGCGGCAGGCTTTGCCGACGTAAAGGTCGAGGTGGTGGGCGGCTGAAGGGCCGCGCATGCCGGGCGCAGGCCCTAGAGGCGCGGCAGGGTCACGCCCTTCTGCCCCATGTATTTGCCCGCGCGCTCGGCGTAGCTCGTCTCGCAGTCGCCCTCGCCCTTCAGGAACAGGAACTGGCAGGCGCCCTCGTTGGCATAGATGCGTGCCGGAAGCGGCGTGGTGTTGGAAAACTCCAGCGTCACATGCCCCTCCCACTCCGGCTCGAGCGGGGTCACGTTCACGATGATGCCGCAGCGCGCATAGGTGCTCTTGCCGAGGCAGATCACCAGCACGTCGCGCGGCACCCGGAAATATTCGACCGTGCGTGCGAGCACGAAGGAGTTGGGCGGGATCACGCAGACATCGGCCCTGCGGTCGACAAAGCTTGCCTCGCTGAACGCCTTGGGGTCGACGATTGCATTGTCGACATTGGTGAAGATCTTGAACTCGTCGGCCACCCGCGCGTCATAGCCATAGGAGGACAGGCCGAAGGAAATGCAGCCCTCGCGCGCCTGCCGGTCGACGAACGGCTCGATCATGCCGCGCGTCAGCGCCTTCTCGCGGATCCACCAGTCCGGCATCACCCCCATGGACACGCCCCTCCCGGCCTCCGCGGCCCTACTGGCGGATGTGCAGCACGCAGATCAGCGTGAACAGCCGGCGCGCAGTGTCGAAATCGACCTCCACCTTGCCGCACAGCCGCTCCTGCAGCATTTCCGCAGCCTCGTTGTGGATCCCCCGCCGCGCCATGTCGATGGTCTCGATGGTGCTCGGGCTCGCGTTGCGGATCGCCTTGTAATAGCTCTCGCAGATGGCGAAATATTCGCGTACGGTGCGGCGGAAGGGAGTCAGCGCGAGCGTGACCGTGGTGAGCGGCTCGCCGGCCTCGCTTGCGATGTCCATCGCCAGCCGCCCCTCCTCGATCCTGAGGCCGAGCCGGTAGGGCCCCGGGTCCGCAACGCCCTCGGGCCGGAAATGATTGCCCTCCAGCAGGTCGAAGATGGCAACGCGGCGTTCCTGCTCCACATCGGCGTTGCGCCACAGGACCGTGCGCTCGTCGAGCTCGATCGAGATGATGCGTGCCGTGCCGCCCATTGCCGGGCGACACTAGCCACCGCCCCCCGAGATACAAGCCGCGCTCAGAAGGCCGGCTCGCTGCCGCGGCCGTGGATTCCGCACTCGGTCTTGTCCCAGCCACGCCAGCGGCCGGCGCGCGGATCCTCGCCCGGCAGCACCGGGCTGGTGCACGGGCTGCAGCCGATCGAGGCATAGCCGGCCGCGACCAGCGGGTGCGGCGGAAGCGCGTGGTGCGCCATGTGGGCGGCGAGCATCTCGCGCGTCCAGCCGGCCAGCGGGTTGAGCTTGAGCCGCGCGCCATCCGGCTCGAACAGCGCGAGCCGCGCGCGTGTGTGGGCCTGGTGGCGCTTGCGCCCGGAGATCGAGAGGTCGAACCCTGCAAGCGCCGCCTCGAGCGGGGCGACCTTGCGGATGGCGCAGCAGCCGTCCGGGTCGTACGACCAGCGAAGCCCGGTCGGATCCTGCCCTGCCAGCTGCTCCGCCTCGGGCCGCACGTGGCGCAGGTCGCGCAGATCAAGATGCGCGGCGAGCGCTTCGGCATAGGCGAGCGTCTCGGGGAAGAGCTTGCCGGTATCGACCAGCAGCACCGGCACCGACCGGTCGATGCGGGCGACAAGGTGCAGCAGCACCGCCGATTCCGCGCCGAAGGAGGAGACGAGCGCCACCCGCCCGAAGCGCGGGTCTGTCAGCACCGCCTCGAGCACCGCCTCGGCCGAGGCACCCTCGAACCGCTGGCAGAGGCCGGGGGCATCGGCGGCGGCCAGGGGCCGCAGGGCCTCGGTGCGGGCGGCCGCGCGGCTCATGACCCGGTCATCCGGCGGGCCCAGGCCGGCGCCTCGCCCGGCGCGCCGCGCTGATAGGGTGTGGCAAAACGGGCGAGCGCTGCCGCGGCCGCCTGCGGATCGATCGGCCCGTCGGGGGCCACCGAGGAAAAGCCGGCGCGCTTCAGGAACAGGAGCTGGTCGACGGTGACGTCGCCGACCGCGCGCAGATCGCCGGCAAAGCCGCGCTCCCGCAGGATGCGCGCGTGCGAATAGCCGCGCCCGTCGCGGAACCGGGGGAAGGCCACCGCAACCACGCGCAGCCCCTCCAGCGCAAGCGCGCGCGGATCCGCCTCGGGGGCGAGCACCACGTCCGGCGCCCGGTCTTCGGCGCGGCCGTCGAGCCGCAGGAGGGAGGCCGCCCCGCTCATGCCGCCTCCCTTGCCTCGGCCCGGCCATAGACGGCCGCCTTGAACGGCTCCGGCCCGAGACGGCGGAAGGTGTCGAGGAAGCGCTCGTCGCCGCAGCGCAGGGCCAGATAGGTGCGCGCCACCGCCTCGACCGCATCGACGATGCCCTCGCTGTCGAAGCCTGGCCCGAGGATGCGCGCCAAGCTTGCATCCTCCGCGCCCGAGCCGCCGAGCAGGAGCTGGTAGTTCTCCTCACCCTTCCGGTCGACTCCGAGAATGCCGATGTGCCCGGCGTGATGGTGGCCGCAGGCGTTGATGCAGCCGGAGATCTTGATCCTGAGCTCGCCGAGCTCGGCCTCGAGCGGTGCCAGCCGCTCGGCCACCCGCTGCGCGATCGGGATGCTGCGCGCATTGGCAAGCGTGCAATAGTCGAGCCCGGGGCAGGCGATCACATCGGTGGCATGGTCGAGATTGGCATCGGCGAGCCCGATCGCGCCGAGGCGCGACCAGACCTCCGGCAGGTCGCGCGCGCGCACGTGGGGCAGCACGAGGTTCTGCGCGTGGGTCACCCGGATCTCGTCGTGGCCAAGTGCCTCGGCAAGGTCGGCGATCGCATCCATCTGCGCCGCCGAGGCGTCGCCTGGGATCCCGCCCACCGGCTTCAGGCTGATGTTGACGATGCGGTAGCCGGGCACCCGGTGGCGCACCACCTGCCGCCGCGCCCACAGCCGGAAGGCGGGCGGCCCGTCGGGCACCTCGTCGGCAAGCCCGGAATCGAAGGCGGGCTTGCGGAAGCGCTGGCGGATCCGCTCGACCTCGCCCTCCGGCGGGTCGATGCCAAGCGTGCGCAGGTGCCGATGCTCCTCCTCCACCTGCCGGCGGAACTCGGCTGCGCCGAGGTCGTGGACAAGGATCTTGATGCGCGCCTTGTAGATGTTGTCGCGCCGTCCGAAGCGGTTGTAGACCCGCAGGATCGCCTCGGCGTGGCTGAGCAGCTGCCCGGCGGGCAGGAACTCGGCAATGCACGGCGCGATCATCGGCGTGCGGCCCATGCCGCCGCCTGCGAAAACCTCGAAGCCGGTTGCGCCATCCGCGGCCCGGCGCACCAGCCGGTAGCCGATATCGTGCAGGCGGATGGCCGCGCGGTCGGCCGCCGCGCCGGTAAAGGCGATCTTGAACTTGCGCGGCAGGTAGGAAAACTCGGGGTGAAGCGTCGACCACTGGCGCAGCAGCTCGGCCCACGGCCGCGGGTCGTCCACCTCGTCGGCCGCGGCGCCGGCATACTGGTCGGCCGAGATGTTGCGGATGCAGTTGCCGCTGGTCTGCATCGCATGCATGCCAACCCGTGCGAGGTCGGCCAGAAGGTCGGGCGCCTCGGCCAGCTTGATCCAGTTGTACTGGATGTTCTGCCGGGTGGTGAAGTGGCCATAGCCCCGGTCGTAGCGGCGGGCCACGTGCGCCAGCGCCCGCATCTGGCGCGAATCCAGCGTGCCATAGGGGATGGCGACCCGCAGCATGTAGGCATGGAGCTGCAGGTAGAGGCCGTTCTTCAGCCGCAGCGGCCGGAAATGCTCCTCGTCGAGCGCACCCGACAGGCGGCGCGCCACCTGGTCGCGGAACTCCTCCACCCGGGCGTCGACGAGCGCCTGGTCCCACGAATCGTAGAGATACATCTAGCGCCACTCCCGTCCGGCCAGCGCGAGGTCGGGCCGAACCGTCGGCCCGAAGCCCCGGATCCGCTCGCGCACATGGGCCGGGCGCAGCCGCCCATCGGGGCCCGCCTCGGCCTCCACGAGCGAAAGATCGTTGACCGCCTCGCGCAGCGCCTCGGCGCGGATCCGCGCCTCGCCCTCCTCGCGGCTGATGGCCACGGCTGCGTCGGGGTCGCGCGTCCAGCCGGCGCCATCCCACCAGAGCACCGCGCCGGTCGCAAGATCGTTGCCGGTCAAAAGGAGAGGGCGCATGATGCCTCCCGGGGAGCCTCGACCGCGCGCAAGGCGTCGGCCCAGGCCGGGCCGAGCAGATCCTCGGCGCGGGCAAGCGCCGCCACGCGCCCCACCACCATGAGGGCCGGGCTCCTCACGCCTGCGCGCGCGACCGCATCGCCCATGTCGGCGAGCACCGTGCGAAGCGCGCGGGCGCCCGCGAGCGTGCCCCGCTCCAGCACGGCAACCGGCGTGTCCGGCGCCACGCCATCGGCGATCAGCTTGTCGGCAATCGCTGCCGCCGTCGTCACCCCCATATAGACCACCAGCGTGCGGCCCGGCCCGGCGAGGCCGCGCCAGTCCTGCTCGCGCAGGCCCTGGCACGTGCCGGCGACAAAGGTGACCGCCGAGGCCAGCCCGCGATGGGTGAGCGGCAGCTCGGCCTCGGCCGCGCAGCCGAGCGCCGCCGACACCCCGGGGACAACCTCGTGCGGGATGCCGGCGGCGCGCAGCGCCTCCACCTCCTCGCCGCCGCGGCCGAAGATGAACGGGTCGCCGCCCTTCAAGCGCACCACGAACCGACCGGCCCGGGCATGGGCAACGAGCAGCGCCTCGATCGCACGCTGCGGCATGGTGTGGCGGTCGCGGGCCTTGGCGACACGGATCCGGAGCGCATGATCGGGGGCGAGCGCCAGCACATCGGGGCCCACCAGCCCATCGTGCACCACCACGTCGGCGCGCTGCAGGACGCGCAGCGCCCTCAGGGTCAAGAGGTCGGCGCTGCCGGGCCCCGCGCCCACCAGCGCGACATGGCCCGTCCTGCCACCCGTGGAAAGGTTGGATTCCATGCCGGGTCTCCTGCCGTTCCCGGGGGGTCGAGGTCCAGCAATCGTGCCTTGGGCCGCCTGAAGCGCGGCTTTGCCCGGCCGCCTTCCTGTTTTGCCGCCGCCGGAGTTGCG
Organism: uncultured Sphingomonadaceae bacterium; assembly: GCA_937995515.1. Lineage (GTDB taxonomy): Bacteria > Pseudomonadota > Alphaproteobacteria > Sphingomonadales > Sphingomonadaceae > Thermaurantiacus. The sequence goes on from CALKJZ010000031.1 coordinate 7,207, forward strand.
CTAGAGGGTCGGCGATGGATGCCCGCCTCCCCGAAACCGGGCCCGCCTCCGCCTCGCAGGAGGGTCGCGTGCGCGCCGCGCGCGCGCGGGTGCCGGCGTGGCTCCGGTGGACGCTCGGCGGCCTCCTCGTCGCCGGACTGGCAGCGGCGCTTGCCTTCTGGTGGCTGATCGTGCGTGGCCTGCCCGATGCCGGCCAGCTTGCTACCTACCAGCCGCCGCTTCCCACCCATGTGCGCGCCGCCGACGGCACGCCCTTTCACACCTTTGCGCGCGAGCGCCGGATGTTCCTGCCCTTCGAGGAAACGCCCGGGCTCGTCATCCAGGCGTTTCTCGCTGCGGAAGACAAGAATTTCTTCGAGCATCCAGGCGTCGACCTGCGCGGAATCGGGGCTGCCATCCTCACCAATCTCGAGAACCTCGGCAGCGACCGGCGCCCGGTGGGCGCCTCGACCATCACCCAGCAGGTGGCGAAGAATGTGCTGCTCACCAACGAGGTGACGCTCGCCCGCAAGCTGCGCGAGGCGGTGCTCGCGCTGCGCATGGAGGAGCAGTTCACGAAGGAACGCATCCTCGAGATCTATCTGAACGAGATCTTCCTCGGCCGGAATGCCTATGGTGTCGAGGCCGCCGCCCAGAACTGGTTCGGCAAGACTGCCGCCGATCTCACGCTTCCCGAGGCAGCGTTCCTTGCCGCGCTGCCGAAGGCGCCCTCCAACTACAACCCGGCGACCAACTATGAGCGTGCGCTCGAGCGGCGCAACTGGGTGCTGGGCGAGATGGTGCGCGCGGGCTACATCGACGAGGCGACCGCCCGGGCCGCCCAGGCAACGCCGATCGTGACCATCCGCACCACCCGGCAGCGCGCGAACCGGTTGGGGGACTATTTTCTCGAGGAAGTGCGCCGCCAGCTCATCGACATGTTCGGCGAGGATGCAGCCGCCGGGCCGAACAGCGTCTATGCCGGTGGCCTCTGGGTTCGCGCCACCATCGACCCGGTGATGCAGGAAGCAGCCGAGCGCGCGCTGCGCGACGGGCTGGTGCGCTACGACCGGATGCGCGGCTGGCGCGGGCCGGCGGCGACGATCGAGCTGGGCGACGGGTGGGACCGGCGGCTGCGCGCGGTGAACCTTGGCACCGGCTACGACGAGTGGCGCGCGGCCGTCGTCCTCGCACGCGAGGGCGGCGGCTTCCGGCTCGGCTTCGAGGATGGCAGCGAGGGCCGCATGGCAGCCGGCGATGCCACGATGGCGCGCGGCGGCGAGCCCGCCCACGCTCTCCTCCGTCCGGGCGACGTGATCCCGGTCGCCCGGGTGGGTGGCCCCGGCTCCCGCCAGTATGGGCTGCGGCAGATCCCGGAGGTGCAGGGCGCGATGGTGGTGCAGGAGGTGCAGTCGGGCCGGATCCTCGCCCTGGTCGGCGGGTTCGACCTGCGCCACTCCAGCTTCAACCGCGCGACCCAGGCCGAGCGCCAGCCCGGCTCCACCTTCAAGCCTTTCGTGCTGGCGGCCGGGCTCGACCACGGCATGACCCCTGCCACGGTCGTGGCGGATGCGCCCTTCTGCGTCTATCAGTCGCGTCGGCTGGGCACCAAATGCTTCCGCAACTTCGGCGGCGGCTATGCGGGCGCACAGACCATGCGCTGGGGCATTGAGCAGTCGCGCAACCTGATGACGGTGCGCATCGCCACCACCGCCGGCATGCAGAACGTGACCAAGGTGGCAAGGGATCTCGACATCGGCAGCTACGACCCGGTGCTTGCCATCGCGCTCGGTGCGGGCGAGACGACGCCGCTGCGCCTTGTGAACGCCTTTTCCATCCTCGCCGACCACGGCAAGGAGAAAACGCCGATCCTCTTCGATCTGGTGACTGACCGCCACGGCAAGCCCATCTGGCGCGCCGACGGACGGCCCTGCGAGGGCTGCAACGCGCCGCGCTGGGAGGGCCAGGCCGTGCCGCGCCCGGCCGACACGCGGCGCCAGGTGATGGACGCGCGCACCGCCTACCAGGTGACCCACATGCTGGAAGGCGTGATCGAGCGCGGCACCGCGCGCACCCTTGCCTCGCTCGGCGTGCCCATCATGGGCAAGACAGGCACCACCACCGGGCCGACAGACGTGTGGTTCGTGGGCGGCACGCCCGAGATCATGGCCGGGCTCTACATCGGCTTCGACCGGCCGCGGCGCATGGGCGGGCTGCAGGGCGGCACCTTTGCCGCCCCCATCTGGAAGCGGTGGTTCGAGCTCGCCTTCGCAGGGCAGAGGCCCGAGCCGATGCCCTTCCTCGCGCCTGCAGGCGTGCGCCTCGTGCCCATCGAGCGGCGCTCGGGCCGGCGCGTCTATGGCGCCTTCCCGGGCTTCGACGATCCGCGCGCGGCGATCATCTGGGAGGCGTTCAAGGCCGACGAGGAGCCGCGCCGCATCGCCCGCGCGCCCGACACCTCGCTCGAGGCCCGCCCCTCCGCGCGCGTGCGCACCGACAGCGATTTCCTGCGCCAGCAGGGCGGCATCTACTGATCTGCGCCCGCCCGCGCGACCGGCCTGGCCGGGCGGAGGCCCCCGCCGATCTCGACCCGGACCCGGCCCCCTCTCCGGCCGGCCGAAGCGCGGCGTTGGCCGGCCGTTCCGGCTGACGCTCATCGCGCCCGCAGCGCCACAGCCCGCAGCGCCATAGCCCGCAGCGCCGCGGTCTGGCGCCGAGGCGGCTCCCGCTCAGGCCGCGCGCGAGCGCGGTGCAGGCTCCGGCCGCGGCGGCGCGGCGGCATCCGCCGCCTCAGGGGGGCGCGCGCCGGCAAGCGCCGCAAAGGCCTCGTGCTGGGTCAGCCAGATGGCCCCCGTCAGGTCGTCGACGAGGTGCGAGCGCCTGAGCCGGTCCATCACCGGCCCCTTCACCTCGGTCAGGTGGAAGCGGATCCCGGCATCGGCGAGGCGGCGGTTGATGGCCTCGAGGCTCTCGAGGCCCGAGGCGTCGATGGCATTGACCGCCGGGCACATCAGGATGAGGTGTTCGATCTCGGGGTTTCCGGCGACGGTCTCGAGCACCAGCTCCTCCAGCCAGCGGGCGTTGAGGTAGGTCAGGCTTTCGTCGACCCGGATGGTGACAATGCGCGGGTTGGTGATGACATCGTGGCGCTCGACGTTGCGGAAGTGCTCGGTGCCCGGCACGCGGCCGACGATGGCGGCATGCGGGCGCGAGGCGCGCCACAGATAGAGGAGGAGGCTGGTTGCAACGCCTGCCATCACGCCCGGCTCGACGCCGACGAGGAGGGTTGCCGCAATGGTTGCCATCATCGCGGCAAAATCGGCGCGCGAATAGCGGAAGACCTCGACGGGCTTGCGCAGGTCGACAAGGCCGAGGACGGCCACGATGATGGTGGCGGCAAGCGTTGCAACGGGCAGCGGGGCAAGGAGCGGGGTGAGGAACAGGGCGGCGAGCAGGATTCCGGCTGCCGTGTAGGCGCCGGCGGCCGGGGTTTCGGCGCCGGCTTCGTGGTTCACCACCGAACGGGCAAACCCGCCGGTGACGGGATAGCCGCCGGTGAAGCTGGCCGCAATGTTGGCGGCGCCGAGGCCGATCAGCTCCTGGTCTGGGTCGATGCGCTCGCGCCTGCGGGCGGCGAGTGTCTGGGCGACGGACACGCTCTCGACGAAGCCGATGATCGAGAGCAGGAGCGCAGGGATGGCGAGCGTCATCCAAAGCTCTAGGTCGAATGGCGGAACCGTAAGGGGCGGCAGGCTCTGCGGGATCTGGCCCACCACCCGCACGCCGGCGGCCTCGAGGTCGAGCGCGACGACCGCAACCGTCGAGACGAGAACCGCGACGATCGGGCCGGCCTTGGCGAGGAGATCGGCGGCCCGCGGCGCCAGCCCGGCGGCAAGCAAGAGGGGCTTCAGCCCCTTGCGCACCCAGAAGAGGAAGGCCGTGGAGGCAAGGCCGATGGCGAGCGTTGGAAGACTGGTGTCGCCAAGGTTCGCCCACAGCCCGGCCACGAGCTCGGGCATGGTTCCACCCTCGGCGCGGATGCCGAGGAGCGATTTCAGCTGGCTCGTCGCGATCAGGATCCCGCTTGCGGTGATGAACCCCGAGACGACCGGGTGCGAGAGCAGGTTGGCGAGGAAGCCGAGCCGCAGCACGCCCATGAGGAGCAGGAACAGCCCCGAGAGCAGGGCCAGCACGAGGGCGGCGGCGATGAACTCCGCGCTGCCGGGCGGCGCGACACTCCCCGCGGCGGTCAGGGTCATCAGCGAGACGACGGCGACCGGCCCCACCGCCAGCGTCCGGCTGCTGCCGAACAGCGCATAGGCAAGAATCGGCGCGATCGAGGCATAAAGGCCGACTTCGGGCGGCAGCCCGGCCAGCATCGCATAGGCAAGGCTCTGCGGGATCAGCATGATCGTCACGATGAGCGCGGCGACAATGTCGCTCACAAAGGTCTTGCCGCTGTAGCTTCGGCCCCATTCCAGGATGGGCAGGAAGCGGGCGCGCGAGGGCACGGCTCAGCCGTGGGCCATGTTGGGCCGGGCCAGCCATTCGCGGCCCTTGAGCATCCCGTGCCAGTAGACCGGCGGCAGGATGGTGTCCTTCAGCAGCCAGGCAAGCCGCGAGGGCTTCGTGCCGTCGATGAGCCAGGTGGGAAAGCTCGGCAGGAGCCTGCCGCCATAGCCAAACTCGGCCAGCACGATCTTTCCGGCCTCGACCGTCAGGGGGCAGCTGCCATAGCCATCGTAGACGGCCGGCGGGTCGCGACCGGACAGCACGGCGAGCGCGTTCTCTGCAACGACGGGGGCCTGCTTGCGTGCGGCTGCAGCCGTCTTGGCGTTGGAGGCCGCGCAGGCGTCGCCGAGCGAAAAGACCTCCGGGAAGCGCGGATGGCGCAGCGTCGCCTCGTCGACCGCAACATAGCCCGAGGCGGCTGCCAGCGGGCTCCTGGCCACGACATCGGCCGGCCGCTGCGGCGGGACGACATGGATCATGTCGAACCTCTCCTCAACCTTGACCGGGCCGTCGGGCCCCTTCCGCTCGAACAGGGCGGTCCTCGCCGGGCCGTCGATGGCGACAAGCCTGGATTCGAGCCGGAGCTCGATGCCGTAGCGCTCGACATAGCGCATGAGCGCCGGCACATAGGCCGCAACCCCGAACAGCGCGGCCCCGGCGGTATGGAACTGCACCTCGATGTTCGGGAGCACGCCCCCCCGTTCCCAGCGGTGGCAGGCCAGATACATGGCCTTCTGCGGCGCGCCGGCGCACTTGATCGGCATGGGCGGCTGGGTGAACAGCGCGCGGCCGTGCACGAGCGCCCTTGTGAGCTCCAGCGTGTAGGGCGCTGTGTCGTAGCTGTAGTTGGAGGTGACGCCGTTCTGCCCCAGCGTCTCCCTGAGGCCGGGGATCGCATCCCAGTCGAGCGTGAGCCCGGGGCAGACGATGAGGACGCGGTAGCCGAGAAGGCGCCCGTCGCAGAGGCGGACGCGGCGCGCCTCCGGCTCGAATGCGGCTGCCGATGCCTTCACCCAGGTGACATTGCGCGGGATGAGCCGCGCCTCGCGGTTGACCGTCGCCTCGCGGCGGAAGACGCCCGCGCCCACCATCGTCCAGCCCGGCTGGTAGTAGTGCGCCTCGTTCGGCTCGACGATCGCGATCGAGACATCGCGGTTGCGCCGGCGGATGCTGGCGGCGGTGGCGATGCCGGCGCTGCCGCCGCCGATGATCAGGATGTCGTATCCCGTCGGCTGCTCGGGCGGGGTGGCGGTGATGCCGGCAAGACCAGCAAGCCTCGCCGCGCGCGCGCCCGAGCGGCAATAGGCGAGGACGGGGTGCATCAGCCGGTCGAAGGCCTCGCGCATGGCGGCCACGTCCGACGGGCGGATCTCGCCCGGAGCGACGGGCACATGCGCAAAGCCGAGGCCCTCGCGGGCTGCGGCCGCGGCGATCTCGGCGGCATCTGGCTGGCCTTGTTCCTCGCCGTTGGGGCGGTTGCAGATGATGCTGCGGTAGCCGGCCCGGGCGATGGCCGGCACGTCTGCCGGGCGGAGCTGGGGCGAGACCGCAAGCTCCTGGTTCAGGCGCTGGATGTCCATGGCAGTCCTCCCTTCCTGCTGCGCTGGCTCAAGGCGGCGGCCGCGGCACGCTGCAGCAGCATGCCGGCGGTCATGGCGGCGATGAAGATCGCAGCCGGCACGGGCGCGATCGCAAGGCCGGCGATCGCCGGGCCGGGGCACAGGCCGGCCACGCCCCAGCCCGCGCCGAACAGCAGCGCGCCGGCGAGGAGCGGTGCATCGGGGCGGCGCGGCTCGGGCAGGCGGAACCCTGGGGCGGCGAGCGGGCGCGGCATGCGCCGCTGCAGGCGCCAGGCGAGCGCCATGGGTAGGAGCGCGCCCGCCATGACGAACGCAAGCGTCGGGTCCCACGCGCCGAACAGGTCGAGAAAGGCGCGCACGCGGACCGGATCCGCCATGCCGGAAACGGCGAGCCCGGCGCCGAACAGCGCGCCGCTTGCAAGGGCGAGAAGGGCGCGGGTCACAGGAGGCCCCCGGCGCGCAGCAGGCCGACAGTGACAAAGCCGCTGGCCATGAAGGCAAGCGTGGCAAGGATCGAGCGCGGCGCAAGGCGCGCCAGCCCGCACACGCCGTGGCCGCTGGTGCAGCCGGAGCCGAGGCGCGTGCCGAAGCCGACGAGAAGGCCGCCGGTCACCAGCGCGGGAAGGCCGGGGTAGTTTGCCTCGATCCCGCCTGCTGCCCAGGCGGCCACGAGCGCCCCGAGCGGCAGGCCGGCGACGAACGCCAGGGCCACGGTCCAGGGCGCGCCAGCAGGCGCGACCCCGATCGAGCGGGCGAAGAGCCCGCTCACGCCCGCGATGCGCCCGAGCCCCAGGAGCATCGCCGCCGCGGCAAGGCCGATCATCACCCCGCCGAAGAGGCCCCCGAGCGGCATGGCATGGGCAAAGGCCGCCATCACAGCGCGTTCATCGGGATCTTGAGATAGGAGACCCCATTGTCTTCGGGCGGCGGCATGTGCCCGGCGCGCATGTTCACCTGCACCGAGGGCAGGAGCAGCCGCGGCATGGCAAGGGTCGCGTCGCGGGCCTCGCGCATGGCCACGAACGCATCCTCGCTGATGCCGTCGCGGACGTGGATGTTGGCTTGGCGCTCGGCCTCGACAGTCGACTCCCACTGGTAGCGGCTGCGGCCCACGGGGAGATAGTCGTGGCACATGAACAGCCGGGTGGTGTCGGGGAGCGAGAGGATGCGGCGGGCCGAGCGGAACAGCGTGCGGGCATCGCCGCCGGGGAAGTCTGCGCGTGCGGTGCCGTAATCGGGCATGAACAGGGTGTCGCCGACGAACACGGCATCGCCGACCACATAGGCGACACAGGCCGGGGTGTGGCCGGGCACGTGCAGCACCGAGACTTCGAGATGGCCGATGTGGAAGGTGTCGCCATCGTGCCAGAGGCGGTCGAAGTCGGAGCCGTCGCGGCGGAACTGCGGCTCGGCGTTGAAGATCCGGCCGAACACCTCCTGCACGGTCGTGATGTGCGCGCCGATTGCGATCTTGCCGCCCAGTTCGCGCTGCAGATAAGGCGCAGCCGAGAGATGATCGGCATGGGCGTGGGTTTCGAGGTGCCAGTCGACCGCGAGCCCCTTCCCGCGGACATAGGCGATGACGGCGTCGGCCGAATCGTGTGCGGTGCGCCCGCTGCTCGGGTCATAGTCGAGCACACTGTCGATCACCGCGGCGCGATTCGTCTCCGGGTCGTGCACCACATAGGTGACGGTGTTGGTCGGCTCGTCGAAGAAGGCCCTGACGATCGGCACGCCGCGCTGGGCAGCGACGACCTGGGCGCGGGCGCGCGCGAGGGCAGGATCGGCGGCGGGATCGGAGGCAGGGGTGGAGGCAGGGGTGGAGGCAGGGGTGGACATGGGCAGTTCCTCCGCTGGCACTGGAGAAAATCTCATTTACAGAAACTGTGTAATCATATAATCATTGAATGTCAACCGGTGCTGGCGCCCCCCGTCCGCCTGATCAAGGAGACCCGCGATGTCCGATCCCGCGCCCACGGACGCCCCCTCGCCCGGCCCGCCGAGGCTCGGCGATCCGGCGCCGGATTTCCTCGCCCGCTCGACCATGGGGCCGGTCAGGCTTTCCGCCTATCGCGGCCGGTTCGTGCTGCTGTTCTTCCACCCGGCCGACTTCACCCCGGTGTGCACGACCGAGTTCGTCGCGCTCGCGCGGCTTGCGCCGCGCTTCGAGGCGCTCGGCTGCGCGCTCATCGGTCTTTCGGTCGACAGCCTCTATGCCCATCTCGCCTGGGTGCGCGCGATCGAGGCGCATTTCGGCTTGCGCATCCCCTTCCCCATCGTCGAGGATCCGAGCATGGCGGTCGGGCGGGCCTATGGCATGATCGATGCCGCAAGCACCGATTCCATGGCCATGCGCGCGGCCATCGTCATCTCTCCGGCCGGAACCATCCGGGCCATCACCAGCTATCCGCACGATGTCGGCCGCTCGGCCGAGGAGCTTTTGCGGCTGGTCTCGGCGCTTGCGGCCATCGAGGGGCAGGCCGCCCTGGCGCCGGAAGGCTGGCAGCCGGGCAGGCCATTGCTGGCCCCGCCGCCGGAAAGCGCGGGCGAGGCTCCGTCGGGTGCCGACTGGTTCTGCCGGAGCCTGCCGTGACGGCGCTCTCGTCGGACCGCGCGCTCGCGGCTGCTGTTGCCGAGAAGCTCAAGCTTTATGCCCAGCCGCAGCGGCTGATGATCCTGAGCTGCCTGCTCGGCGGCGCGCGCAATGTCGCCGGCATCGGTGCGGCCACCGGGATCGGGCAGCCTGCGCTCAGCCAGCAGCTGGCCGAGCTTCGCCGCGCCGGCCTCGTCACCGCGCGCCGCGAGTCCCGCGAGGTGTGGTACGTGCTCGCCGACGAGGGGGTCGAGCGCTGCGTTGCCACCATGGAGGCGGTGTTCGGAAGCGCCGCGCCCGACCGCACTGCCCCGCTGCCGGGCGGAGCGCGGCCGCAGCGCTCTGCCGTGCCTCCCGCCCCGCCGGCGGTCGCCGGCGGCGTCCGCTCCGTCCCGGGCGTGGCCCAGTTCGCGCACACCGGCAAGGGCAGCTGAGGACGGGGAGCCCGCGCGGCCATCCGCCCGCCACCGCCCGGCCAGTCAGCCGGGCCGCACCGAGAGCAAACACCCCGCAGCGCCCGGCCATTGCCGCGCCCATTGCCGCGCCCCCCGGAAGACGGCCGGCGCCGTCCGGCCAGCTGGCACAATCGCCCGCGTCGGCGCCCGGCGGCGATGGGCGCCCCGCATCCCCGGCTGGCGGCAAAGGGCCGGTCTTCGCGCTCGCAGATGAGCTGATTGGCGTTGGGCCCGCAGAAGCCGCCGGCGGCATGCCGCCGCCCCGCGCCACCCGGTTGCCGGCCATGAGGAGCGCCTCGGGCCAGGGGCAGGTGGGTCGGCACGATGGCCCGCGCGGCCGCCGGCGTCGGCAGCCAGCCCTCATGGGCGCAGCGCCGCTGCCGGTATGGCGCTCGTCGGTGACAGGGGTTGCGCGATCATGGAGGATGACCCGACGGTCACGCGGATGCAGCGGATAGGGCCTTGACGGAGCGAGCCTGCCGCCTGGTCCCTCCGGCCGCGCGACCAGTCGGTCGACGAATGGACCCGGGCCGCCGAGCGGACAGGCGCGCGTGGCAACGCCGGGCGCCAGGAGGACATGGATCGACATGCCGGGCGGTCCACAGGTGCCGAAGCATGCCCCTTGAGCGCCGTGGCGCAACCGCGCGGCTCACGCCTCGGCCGCCAAGCTTGCGACGCGGCGGTGCAAAGGCCGGAACGGCCAGCGGCGGGCAGGACTGCCGATGCAGTCGGCAAGGCGCAGCAGCTCGAACGACCGGGCCATCGGGAAACCGGCATCGCGGAAGGTGCAGATGCCATCGCAAGGCCTCCGCACCGCGCCCGCATCCCTAGGCGCGATGGCGGCAAGCTGCGCCTCAAGCCGGTCCGGGCCGCGCCACCGGTGGAGATCGACCCCGTGCAGGTCGCAGGAGAGCCCGAAGGGCGCCGGCAGAACGGTGCGGGTGGTCGTCGCGCACGCCGAGCTCCATCCACCCGGCGTGGAGATCGCTGCCCGGAGCCGGGCCCACCAGCCGGTGGATCGCGCCGTTGACGCGCACGCCCATGCGTCAGGAGCTGGCGCACACCCCGCCTGGACAGCGCCAGTCCGGGGACTGTCGCCACAGAGTCGTTCATCCGCGCATGAGATGCCGGCCGAAAGACCGGCGATCCCGCCCCCGATGTGGCGATGGGCCCCTCGGTCACCCGCTTTCTCCGGCCCGCCGGCAGACGGGGATGGCGATGGCACGGCCGGCTGCCGCCTTTGGAACCCGGCGCCTGACCCCGGCGCGGGCCGCCCGCGCGTGCCTCAGGCCGGTGCAGTGCCGGCCACCAGATACAGGGGCTCGTCGTCGGCGGGCCTTGCTGCCAGCTCCGCTTCCGTCAGCCGGGCATAGATCTCGACCGGATTGCCATCGGGGTCGGCGAGCCAGAGCTCGTGCAGCGGCGTGCCCTTCCACGTGGTGCGCGGCGGCTTGACGATGCTCGCGCCAAAGGCTGTCGCACGGGTGTAGGCATCGATCACCGCTGCCCGGTCGGCGACGGCAAGCCCCAGATGAAAGAGGGTGTCGTGGTGGAGTGCCTTGCCCTCGCGCGCGAGGAGGACGAAGTTGAGCGCAAGATCGGGGCGCAGGAAGGTCACGTAGCGGTCCGTCCATTCCTTCGGCCAGGTTCCGAACAGCCAGGCATAGAAGCGGGCGCTCGCTGCGAGATCGGCGACCCGGATGCTGGCGTGGAATTCGGTGCCGGCCGGCCCCTCCGGCAGTGCAAGGAGGCCGCGAAGCACGAGGAGCCGGGCCTCGATCTGGTCGCGCGCGGACCGGAACCGGGCGCGCACCTCGCCTTCGGCGAGCGCCGGGTCGGCCGAGGCCGGGTCGGCAATCGGCCAGTGCAGGCGCCGCACCCGGCCGGGAAGCACCGGGCACACCTCCTCGGCGCACAGCGTGATCACGAGATCGACTGCGGCCGTGTCGATCACGGTGACCGGCTTCGACCGGTGCCCGCTGATGTCGATCCCGCGCTCGGCCATTACGGCAATGGCATGGGGGTTCACCTGCGACGGGGCCGAGCCGGCGCTCAGCACCATCGCCGAATCGCCAAGGAGGGCGCGCGCCAGGCCCTCGGCCATCTGGCTGCGCGCCGAGTTGGCGACACACAGGAACAGGATTGTCAGCGGCATTGGGGGGAGTCCTCGGTCCTTCTCGGGCAGCATTGGCAGCATTGGCAGCATTGGCGGCGTTGGCGGCACGGGGTCGGCACGGGGGCTGCACGGGCGGCGCAAGCCCCCGGGGCACCGTGCACAGCGCCGCGTCCGCCGTCCAGAGGCGCGGCGCGCGGGCGCGGTCTCGTGCCATCCCGCACGCAGTGGCCGCCGTCCGGCTTGACACGGCCGGGCCACAGCCGCGAAGGCTGCAGCAGGGCCGCAGGAACCCCGCCGGAGCAGCCTCGCCCGATGGCCCGCCACAGATGACCCGCCACAGATGACCCGCCGCAGACCCTGCCCCACGCCCGTGCTGGCCTTGGCCCTGCTGCTCTTCCTTCCCGCCTGTGTCGCACGCACGGCCGTCGATGTGGTGACGCTGCCGGTGAAGGCGGCCGTGGAGCTTGGCGAGGCGGTGGTCGATGCCGCGACCGAAAGCGAGGCCGAACGCGACCGCAAGCGCGGCCGCGCGCTGCGCGAGCAGGAGGAAGCTGCTGCCCGCGAGGCACGGCGGCTCGAGAAGGAACGGCAGAGGGCCGGGCCCGAGGCCCGACCGGAGGCGCGGCTGGCCGACCCCGGCTGAGCCGATTCGACCGGCGCGGCCGGAGCCGCTAATCGGGCGCCCATGTCCACCAGCTTCACGCTCGATACCGCGACGTCGCGCGCCCATCCGCTGCCGGGGCCCGTGCGGCGGCTGACGGTTCCGGCCATCCGCCAGCGCAAGGTCGAAGGGGTTACCGCCGAGCCGATCGTGATGCTGACCGCCTATACCGCGCGCATGGCGCAGCTCCTCGATCCGCATTGCGACCTGCTGCTGGTGGGCGACAGCCTCGGTCAGGTGATCTACGGGCTCGACACCACCGTCCGGGTGACGCTGGAGATGATGATCGCCCATGGCGCGGCGGTGGTGCGCGGCAGCTACCGGTCGGTGGTGGTGGTCGATCTGCCGTTCGGCACCTACGAGGCCTCCCCCGAGCAGGCCTTCGGCACGGCGGCCCGCGTGCTGCGCGAGACGGGTGCGGCGGCGGTGAAGCTCGAGGGCGGCGAGGCGATGGCTGAGACCATCGCCTTTCTCTGCGCGCGCGGCATTCCGGTGATGGCGCATGTGGGCCTCACGCCGCAGGCGGTGAACGCACTTGGCGGCTATGGCGCGCGCGGGCGCACCGAGGCGGAAGCCGCGAAGATCCTCGCCGATGCAAGGGCTGTTGCCGCGGCGGGCTGCTTTGCCATGGTGGTCGAGGGGGTGATGGAGCCGCTGGCGCGCGGGATCGCCGGGGCGGTTGCATGCCCCGTCATCGGCATTGGCGCGTCTGCGGCCTGCGACGGGCAGGTGCTGGTGATCGACGACATGCTCGGCATGTTCGAGCGGGTGCCGCGCTTCGTGCGCCGGTTCGACGATTTCGCAGCCCGCGTGGGGGCGGCCGCTGCTGCCTATGCCGAGGCCGTGCGCAGCCGGAGCTTTCCGGCCGCAGAGGAGCTTTATGGCGTGGACCGCGTGGCAACAGCAAGCGCGGATCCGGTTCATCGCTGAGCAAGGCGGCACGCCCAACACGCCTTTCGCCCGCGCAACAGGGTCTCTAAGGAGACCGGCAACCAGACGAGCAACCGGACCAGAGGCCCTTGGCAACGACACCCCCGACCAACCCGCCGGCATCCCCGCCCCTGCCTGCCGACCCGCGCGACGAGGCCTTCCTGCGCGAGGTGGACGAAGCCTATCGGCAGGAGGAGCTTGCCAACTTCTGGAAACGCTGGGGCCGCTGGCTGCTCGCACTCGTCGGGGCCGGCGTGCTGGCGTTCGGCGCCTATCTGCTCTGGCAGGGCGAACGGGCGAAGGCGCTCGATCGCACCGCCGAGCAGTTTGCCGAGGCGCTCGACCGGCTGGAAGGCGGGGACTCGGTGGCAGCGGTCGAGACATTCTCGGCGCTCGAGACCGGCCAGGGCACCTATGCGACCCTTGCGACGCTGATGCAGGCCGCCGTTGCGACGCAGGGCGGCGATACCGAGCGCGCACTTGCGGCCTACCGGCGGGTGGTGGCCGATGCGCGCGCACCCGCTCCGATGCGCGACGTGGCAAGCTTCAAGGCGCTGCGCCTCGAGTTCGACACCCTGCCTCCGGCCGAGGTGATCGCGCGGCTCCAGCCCTATCTGGAAGGCGACCACCCCTGGGGCGCGGCAGCCGCCGAGCTTGCCGGGCTTGCACATCTGAAGGCCGGCGAGCCCGGGGCGGCCGGGCCGCTCTTCCTGCGCGCGGCTGCCGATCCGCGCGCGCCGGTGTCGCTGCGGGTCCGCGCCGAACAGATGGCCGCCGCGCTCGGGCAGGATACGCGCCAGATCGTCGAGGCGATGGAGCGCGAGGCGCGCGCGCGGGGCGGCGACGCGCCCGAGGACGACACGGCCCGCGACGCCGGAGCCGGCCAATGACCGGCGCCGTGCCGGCGCGCGCCGCGCGCGTGCTGCTGGTCGCGCTGCTCTCTGTCGCGCTTGCCGGCTGCAACATCTTCCGCCGCAGCGAGCGGGTGGACCCGACCATCGGCAGGCGCGTCTCGGTGCTCGCCTTCGAGCAGGACGTGCTGGCCGAGCCGGAGATCGCCGAAATCCAGGTTGTGCTGCCGCCCGCGCAGGCCAACCCGGCGTGGACCCAGCCCGGCGGGTCTGCCTCGCGCGCGATGGGCCATCTGGCGCTCGCGCCCAGCATCGGCCGGCAGTGGAGCGCGCGCATCGGCCGCGGCTCGGATGCCACGCGCCGGCTCAACGCCGCCCCGGTCATCGAGGGCGGCCGGCTGTTTGCCGTCGATACCGAGGGGCTGGTGAGCGCCTTCGACGCCACGACCGGGCGTCCGCTCTGGCAGAAGCGGACGTTCGAGGGCCGGGGCGACACGCGCCCGGCCGCAGGTGGCGGTGTCTCGGTGATGGATGGCCGGGTCTTTGTCACGAGCGGGCTTGGCTTCGTTGTGGCTCTTTCGGCCGAAACCGGTGCCGAGCTGTGGCGCCACCGGCACGGCACCCCGCTGCGCGGCGCACCGTCTGTCGCGCAGGGCCGCGTGTTCGCCATGTCGCAGGACAGCCAGCTCGTTGCGCTCAGTGCCGAGACGGGTGCGCTCCTGTGGGAGGTGAACGCGACGCTCGAGCCGGCTGCGCTGCTGGCCACCAGCGGTCCGGCTGTCGCGCTGGAAACGGCGGTCGCCGGCTTCCCCTCGGGCGAGCTGTTCGCGCTGCGGGTGGAGAATGGCCGCACCGTCTGGCAGGACCAGCTGGCCCGCACCGGCCGCACGACGGCGCTCGGCGCGCTGTCGGACATCGCGGCCTCGCCGGTCATCGACCGTGGCCGGGTGTTTGCCATCGGCCACGGCGGCCGCATGGCGGCCATCGAGCTGGCCAGTGGCCAGCGGGTGTGGGAGCGAAGCTTTGCCGGCGTGTCGACCCCGGTGGTGGCGGGCGACTGGGTGTTTGCCGTCACCGTCGACGCCGAGCTGGTCGCGCTCACCCGCTCCGACGGCCGCGTGCGCTGGGTTGCCAAGCTGCCGCGCTGGCGCAACGAGAAGCGGCGCACCGGCGCGATCCACTGGTTCGGGCCGGTGCTGGCGGGAGACCGGCTGATCCTCGTCTCCTCCGAGCGCGAGATGCGGTTCGTCTCGCCGCAGGATGGCAGCCCGCTTGGCGGGATGCGGCTTCCCGGGCGCGCCTTCCTGCCGCCGGTGGTGGCCGGCCAGCAGCTGTTCGTGCTGACGGATGACGGAACCGTGACCGCCTACCGATGACCGGGTCCGGGGCGCCGAGCGGTCCCGCAGGGCCGCGCCTGCCGCGGGTTGCCATCCTCGGGCGGCCGAATGTCGGCAAGTCCACCCTCTTCAACCGGCTGGTCGGGCGCCGGCTGGCGCTCGTCGACGATTCGCCCGGAGTGACGCGCGACCGGCGCGAGGCCGAGGCGCGCCTCCTCGGCCTTGCCTTCACCGCGATCGACACGGCCGGCCTCGACGACAGCGGGCCGCAGACGCTGGCCGGGCGCATGTCGGCGCAGGCGCTTCACGCCCTTGATGCGGCAGACGCCGCGCTGTTCGTGATCGACGCCCGCGCAGGACTGACGGCCGACGACCGCCATGTCGCGCAGCTGCTGCGCGAGCGGGCGCAGGTTCCGGTGGTGCTGGTCGCCAACAAGGCCGAGGGCCGCGCCGCCGAGCCCGGCCTCCTCGAGGCGTGGGAGCTTGGCCTGGGCGCGCCGGTTGCGATCTCGGCCGAACATGGCCTTGGCATGTCCGACCTGCACGGGGCGCTGCTCCCGCTGCTCGAGGCCAGGGCCGCAGCCGGGCCTCCGGACGCCGGGGGCGCGGCCGGGGCCGGGGCGGGCCTCGACCCGGTTGCCGCCCCCGGCCGGCCAATGCGGCTTGCGATCGTGGGGCGGCCGAACGCGGGCAAGTCCACGCTCGTCAACCGGCTGCTCGGCGAGGAGCGGCTGCTGACCGGCCCGGAGGCCGGGATCACCCGCGATTCGATCACCGTTCCCATCTCCTGGAAGGGTCACCGGATCGAGCTCGTCGATACCGCCGGCCTGCGCAAGCGCGCCCGGGTGCAGGAGAAGCTGGAGCGCCTCTCGGCCGCCGACACCCGGCGGGCGATCGAGTTTGCCGATGTCGCCATCCTGCTGGTCGACGCCACCCGCGGGCTCGAGGCGCAGGACCTGCGGATTGCAGACCTTGTGCTGGGCGAGGGACGGGCGCTGGTGGTGGCGCTCAGCAAATGGGATGCCGCCGAAGACCGCAGCCGGCTGTTCAACGGCGTGAAACAGGCGCTCGAGGAGGGGCTGGGGCAGGTGCGCGGCCTGCCGCTCCTTGCCGTCTCGGGGGCGACGGGCAAGGGGCTCGATGCGCTGGTCGAGGCCGCCATCGAGGTGCACGGCCGCTGGAGCCGCCGCCTGCCGACTTCTGCGCTCAACCGCTGGCTCGAGGCGGCGCTTGCGCGCAACCCGCCCCCGGCCCCGGGCGGGCGGCGCATCCGCCTGCGCTATGCAACCCAGGTGTCGGCCCGCCCGCCGACCTTCGTGCTCTTCGGCAGCCGTGTCGACCGCCTGCCCGAGGCCTATCGCCGCTATCTGGTCAACTCGCTGCGCGCCGACCTCGGCCTCGAGGGGCTGCCCGTGCGCCTGCACCTGCGATCGCCCGCCAACCCTCATGCGGATTGACCAGCTGCTCGCGCGCCAGGCGCCCGGGGCCCCTGCCATTTCCGATTCCCGCGCGCGCCTCAGCTATGGCGCACTCGACTGCCTGGTCGGCCGGCTCGCCGGCGGGCTTGCCGCCCATGTTGCCCCCGGCGACCGCGTCGCGCTCTGGCTGCCCAAGACAGTCGAGCTGGCCGCGCTCCTGCTTGCGGCATGGCGCACGGGCGCGGTGGCCGTGCCGGTCAACCCCGGCCTCAGGCCCCGGCAGGTGGGCCATATCCTTGCCGATTCGGGCGCGCGGCTCCTCGTCACCCAGGCGGGCCGGGCCGCAATGCTCGCGGGTGCCCTGCCTGCCGGCTGCAGGCCGATCGCGCTTGAGACCGGCTGGGATGCGCTCTCGGCCGCCGCGCCCCGGGGCGAGGGCGCACCCGGCGGCGATGCGCTCGCCGCGCTCCTCTACACCTCGGGCTCGACTGGCGCGCCCAAGGGAGTGATGGTGAGCCACGCCAACCTGTGTCTTGGCGCCGAGGCGGTTGTCTCCTACCTCGGCACCACGGCTGTCGACCGGGTGCTGGCCGTGCTGCCGCTCAGCTTCGATTTCGGCCTGTCGCAGCTCACCACCGCCCTCCACGCTGGCGCGTCCGTCCACCTGCTCGATGTGCTTGCCCCGCGCGACGTGGTGCGGGCGGTTGCGCGCGAGGGGGCAAGCCAGCTCGCCGCAGTGCCGCCGCTGTGGATGCAGCTCGCCGAGATCGACTGGCCCGAGGCAGCGCGGCAGCCGCTGCGCACCCTCTCGGTGAGTGGCGGCCGCATGCCGGTCGGCACGGTCCGCCGGCTGCGCGCGCTCTTTCCCGAAGCGCGGCTCCACCTGATGTACGGGCTCACCGAGGCGTTCCGCTCGACCAGCCTCGATCCTGCGCTCGTCGACACGCATCCGCACAGCATCGGCCGGGCGATCCCGCACGCCGAGGTGCTGGTTGTCCGGCCAGACGGCAGCCCGACGGCAGACGGCGAGCCGGGCGAGCTTGTCCACTGCGGACCGCTGGTGACGAAGGGCTATTGGCAGGACCGGGAGCGCACCGCGCTGCGCTTCCGGCCGGCGCCGCCGCATTCGCGCATCGGCGGCACGGCGGTGTGGTCGGGCGACACAGTGGTGCGCGATCAAGACGGGCTCCTTACCTTCATCGGCCGCACGGACGAGATGATCAAGGTGGCCGGCAACCGTGTCTCGCCCACCGAGGTGGAGGAGCTGGCGCTGGCTTCGGGCGTGGTGGCCGAAGCGGCGGCGTTCGGCGTGCCGGATGCGGCGCGCGGGGCAACCATCCGGCTTGTCGCCGTGGCCCGGCCCGGGTGCACCGACGCCGGGGCGCAGCTTGGCGCGTTCCTGCGCCGGGAGGCGCCCTCGTGGATGCAGCCGTCGGTCGTCGAGTGGCGCAGGGCGCTGCCCCGGTCGCCCAATGGCAAGGTCGACCGCGCGGCGCTGCGCTGCGAGCATTCGGGCCACCGGGCGGGCCCCCGTGCGAGACCATCGGAAGGACCATGACCGGGATCGGGAGCAGGACCGGCGGCGAGACCATGCACGTGCCGCCGGGCTGGGTGCGCGACGGGGCGGGCCGCCTCCTTGCCGCCGGCCGGCCGGTGGCGGAGCTGGCCGACGCGCATGGCACGCCGCTGTTCGTCTACGATGGCGCGCTGGTCGAGGCGCGGGTCCGCGCCTTCCGCGCCGCCATGCCGCAGGGCCTGCGGCTCCACTATGCGGTGAAGGCAAACCCGATGCCGGAGCTTCTCGCCCGGGTCGCGCCCCTCGTCGAGGGCTTCGATGTGGCCTCGG
This sequence comes from uncultured Sphingomonadaceae bacterium, assembly GCA_937995515.1. Lineage (GTDB taxonomy): Bacteria > Pseudomonadota > Alphaproteobacteria > Sphingomonadales > Sphingomonadaceae > Thermaurantiacus. Next base: position 25,485 of record CALKJZ010000031.1, read on the forward strand.
GCGGCGAGCTTGGGCACGCGCGCGCGGCCGGGATGGCTGGCGGGCAGATCGGCTTTGCGGGCCCCGGCAAAAGGGACTGGGAAATCGAGGCCGCGGTGCGAGAGGGGGCGCTGCTGCAGGTGGAATCGGCCGGCGAGCTTGCGCGCGTCAGGGCCATCGCCCAACGGCTGGGACGCCCCGCGCGGGTGGCGCTGCGGGTCAACCCGCCGTTCCGGCTGCGCGGGTCGGGCATGCACATGGGCGGCGGCGCGAGCCCGTTCGGCATCGATGCGGCCGAAGTCCCGGCCGTGCTTGCGGCGCTCGACGGGTCAGGGCTGATCTTCGAGGGGTTTCACCTGTTTGCCGGCTCGCAGAATCTCGACTGGCAGGCGCTTGCGGCAATGAGCGCGCACAGCATCGCGCTGGTCGCCGAGCTTGCGGCCCATGCGCCCGCGCCGCCGCGCCTCGTCACGCTCGGCGGCGGGTTTGGCGTGCCCTATTTTCCGGCCGACCGGCCGCTCGACGTGGCAGCGCTTGGTGCAGCGCTCAGCCGCCAGCTCGCGGCGCGCCCGCCGGTCCTCGGCGCCACGCATTTCGCCTTCGAACTCGGCCGGTGGCTCGTCGCCGAGGCCGGGATCTACCTCACGCGGGTGGTGGACCGGAAGCGCTCGGCCGGCCAGACCTTCCTCGTGACCGATGGCGGGCTTCACCACCAGCTGGCTGCAACCGGCAACCTCGGAACGGTGGTGCGGCGCAACTATCCGCTCGCGCTTGCCGACCGCGCCGGCGGGCCGGTGGAACAGGTCAATGTGGTCGGATGCCTGTGCACGCCGCTCGACCGGCTGGGCGACCGGGTCTGGCTGCCGGAGGCCCGGCCGGGCGACCTCATCGCCGTCTTCATGGCCGGCGCCTATGGCCGCACGGCAAGCCCGGAGGGCTTTCTCGGCCACCCGCCGGCCGGCGAACGCCTGGTGGGCTGACCCCCGGGGCCCGCGGGCGCGAACGGCTGCCGGCTAGCGGGCGGGTCTTGCCACGTCTCCAGGGGCTGCCGGTTCGGCCGCAGGCGCGCCCGGCGCCGCGGCCGGGCTGTGTGGGATCAGCAGCCGCGCGGTCAGCGCGCCGGCGCCGATTCCCAGCGCAAGACCGACAAGCCACACGAGGATCACACGCCCGAGACCGGAGCTGCTGCCTTGCTTCATCATGCGACCAGTGCTCTTGAGATTTTGGCTTGTTGACGGTTTCGAAACTATGAGCAAGAATTGTGCCATCCAGTCAAACCCGCCTTTTCAACCGGTTGGCCTTTCGCGCCTGCAACAAGATGTAAATCGTTCCGACACTCAGGCGTAACGCGCGGCGGTGAACCACAGCCCGTCGGGCGGGGCGTTCAGGGGCAGGCGCCGGCGGTCGCGCGCGGCAAGGGCTGCGGCGAGGTCTGCCATGCTCCAGCGGCCGAGGCCGACAAATACCAGCGCGCCCACCATCGAGCGCACCTGGTGGTGCAGGAAGGAGCGGGCCTCGGCCTCGATGGTCACCCGCTCGGCCTCGCGCGACACATCGAGCCGGGCGAGCGTCCTGACCGGCGAGGCGGACTGGCAGTGGACCGAGCGGAAGGTGGTGAAATCGTGCCGGCCGACCAGCAGCTGCGCGGCCGCGTGCATGGCATCGGTGTCGAGCGGCTGCGGCACCCGCCACGCGAGCCCGGCCTCGAAGGTGAGCGGCGCGCGCCGGTTCACGATCTTGTAGGCGTAGGCGCGGCCGATGCAAGAGAAGCGCGCGTGGAAATCCGGCGGTGCAAGGCTGGCCTCGAGCACGGCCACGGCATGGCCGGCAAGGCGCAGGTGGGCATTGAGCGCCTCCATCAGCCGGAACGGGGCGATCTCGCGCGCGAGATCGGCATGCGCGGTCATCGCGCGCGCGTGGACACCGGAATCGGTGCGCCCGGCGGCGTGCACCACCACCTCCTCGCCGGCAATCCCGGCGAGTGCGGTCTCGAGTGCGGCCTGCACCGAGGGCCCGTGCGCCTGCCGCTGCCAGCCCATGAAGGCGCGGCCATCATATTCGAGGACGAGGCGGTGGCGCGGCACGCCTCAGCCCAGCCGCTCGCCGGGGCGCGGGCCGCGGCCGCGCAGCCAGTCGGCCACCGGCATGGCGCGCCCGCCGGCCGGCTGCACGGTCTCCAGCTGCAGGAGGCCCTCTGCGCAGGCGACGCGGCCGCCCTCGACCAGCGTGCCGGGCGTGGCGGCAGCCCCAGCGCCGGCGGGCCGGTGATCCTTGCCTTCGGCCCGTGCTGCCAGCAGCTTCACCCGCTGCCCGGCGTGGCAGAACCAGGCGCCCGGTGCCGGGGCCATGGCGCGCACGAGGCGGGCGAGAAAGGCCGCGTCGCAGTGCCAGTCGATCCGCGCCTCGGCCTTGTCGATCTTGGGGGCAACCGTTGCCCCCTCGGCCGGCTGCGGCTCGGGCAGAAGCTCTGGCAGGTGTGCGAGCGCCTCGACGATCATCTCCGCGCCGAGTGCCGCCAGCCGGCCGGTGAGCGCGCCTGCGGTTTCGCTGCAACCGATGGGCACGGCGCGCCGGAGCAGCATCGGCCCCGTGTCGAGCCCTTCGTCCATCTGCATGATGGTGATGCCCGTCTCGCCGTCGCCCGCGAGGAGGGCGCGCTGGATGGGCGCCGCACCCCGCCATCGGGGCAGGAGTGAGGCGTGGATGTTGAGGCAGCCGAGCCGAGGCGCGGCAAGGAGCGCGGGCGGAAGGATGAGGCCATAGGCGGCCACCACCGCTGCATCGGCGTCGAGTGCGGCAAAGCCGTCCACGACGTCTGCGGCCCGCAGCCGGGCCGGCGTGCGCACCTCAAGCCCGAGTGCCTCGGCGCGCTCGTGCACGGCCGAACGGGTGAGCTGGCCGCGGTTGGCCGGCCGCGGCGGCTGGGTGTAGACGGCACGGACGTCGTGCCCGGCGGCCACCAGCGCCTCGAGCGCGGGGACAGCAAACGCCGGGGTTCCCATGAAGGCAAGCCGCATGGCAGGGGATTAGCGCGATGCGGCGGCAAACGAAAAGGCGGGCCCTGTGGCCGGTGACGAGCTGGACCAGCTGACCGCGCTCGTTGCGCGGCTTCCAGGCCTTGGGCCCCGCTCGGCGCGGCGGCTGGTGCTGCACCTGCTGCGCCACCGCGAGACGCTCCTGCAGCCGCTGCTCGGCGCGCTCGGGCGCGTGGAGGCGCGGCTCGAGACCTGCGCGATATGCGGCAACATCGATCTCGGCTCGCCCTGCCGCATCTGCCGGGATCCGCGCCGCGACCCGGGCCTCCTTTGCGTGGTGGCCGATGTGGCGGATCTCTGGGCGCTCGAGCGCGGGCGGCTGTTCCCCGGGCGGTTCCATGTGCTGGGCGGGCTGCTGTCCGCCCTCGACGGCGTGCGGCCCGAGGATCTTGCCATCGAAAGCCTGCTCGCCCGCCTGCGCCCCCCGGATGGCCCGCCGGTCGCCGAGGTGGTCCTCGCCATGGCCGCAACCCTCGAGGGGCAGACCACGGCCCATTATGTCGCCGAGCGGCTGCAGGCCTCGGGCGTGGCGGTGAGCCAGCTGGCCCATGGGGTTCCGGTCGGCGGCGAGCTCGACTATCTCGACGAGGGAACGCTCGCCCAGGCGCTCAAGCTGCGCAGGCCTGTCTGAGGCCTTTTCAGTTTCGGCCGCCGTCTCTACATTGCCGCGCATGGCCATCCTTCCGATCCTCGAGGTTCCCGACCCGCGCCTGCGCCGGATCTCCGAGCCGGTGGCCGAGGTGACCGACGGGATCCGTGCGCTCATCGCCGACATGTTCGAGACCATGTATGCCGCCCCGGGCATTGGTCTTGCCGCCGCGCAGGTGGACCGGCCCATCCGCCTCCTCGTGATGGACCTCGGCGACGGCCCGCCGGACGCTGAGGGCAAGGGCACGCGCAACCCGCGCGTGTTCATCAACCCGGAGATCCTCGAGCCGTCCGAGGAGCTGGGGGTCTACAACGAGGGCTGCCTTTCCGTGCCGGACCAGTTCGCCGAGGTGGAGCGGCCCGCGCGCATCCGCGCCCGCTGGCTCGACCAGGACGGCGTGGCGCACGAGGCCGTGCTCGAGGGCCTTGCCGCGACCTGCCTCCAGCATGAGATGGACCATCTGAACGGCATCCTCTTCATCGACCATCTCTCGCGGCTGAAGCGCTCGATGCTGCTGCGCAAGCTGGAGAAGGCCCGCCGGGAGAAGGCCGCCGCCTGAGGGGCCCGGCCGCGCGCGGCCCCGATCATGCGGCCGGGCCACCTGGCGTGCACCGCACGCGGCCGAAGGCGGGGCGGCAGCTGTCAGGCTGGCGGGCGACGCGACCTTCCGCGACAGGTGCTGCGGGCGCGCAGCGCGGCGGACGGCTGCATCCGTCCCGGCGCCGGTGCCGGCCGCCCGCGCCCGGCCGCCGCACGGGAGCGGCCTGCTGCCGAGCGCATCCCCGCTGCTGCCCCGGCTCAGCGCAGCCACGCCGATGCGCGCGGCCTGGCATCCGGCCGCCCCGGCTCGATGAGACTGTAGACGACCGCGTTCTCCGTCACCCGGTGCACATAGTTGCGGGTCTCGTAGATGGGGATCATCTCGATCCAGTCGAGGATCTCGTGGGTGCTGCTGCCCGGCTCGCCATTGGCTGCGATCCACCGGCGCACATTGCCGATCCCGGCGTTGTAGGCGGCCATGGCGAGCATCGGGCTGCCGCCGAAGTTGGCGCGGCGCTGGGCGATGTAGCTCGAGCCGAGGGTGATGTTGTATCCCTCGTCGGCAAAGAGGCGGGCAGCATCATAGGGCAGGCCGAGCCGGCGGGCCACATCCTGCGCGGTGGCCGGCATGAGCTGCATGAGCCCGCGCGCGCCGGCGCGCGAGAGTGCGGTGCGGTCGAAGCTCGATTCCTGGCGGGCGATCGCATGGGCGAGGATCCAGTTCTCGGCCGGCACGCCGGCGCTGGCCGGAAGGCGCGGGTAGGCCAGATCGAAGGTCGAAAGATCGCCGGTCGCGCGGGCGTTCTTCCACACCCAGACGGGAAGATCGGGCCGGTTCACGCGCGCGCCATATTCGGCCGCGAGCCGCGCAAGCGCGGGCGTGGTCGAGGCATCGGCGAGCGCGCGCACGAACAGCGACTGGCGTTCGCGCTGGCCCATGTCGCCCAGCATGGCAACGGCCTGGCGGATGGTCGAGCGCTCGAAGGCCGCGCGGTCGGCGGCGGTGATGGTGGCGGGCTGGATCGCGGGCAGGGCGGGGGTGCGACCGAGCTCCTCGGCGGCCAGCTGGCCATAGAAATAGTCGAAATGCGCGGCCGCGCGTTCGAAGGCCGCGCGCGCTGCGGGCTCGTTGCCGCGCGCCCGCTCGGCGCGGCCCAGCCAGTAGAAGCCGCGCGAAAGGCTGATCGGCGTGGTGACGATTCGGGTGAAATGCTCGAAGTGGCGCACCGCGTCCGCCGGCCGGTTCAGGCGCCGGAGCGCCAGCCAGCCGGCGAGGAACTCGGTGTCGGAGGCGCGCTGCCGCTCGGTGAGCCCGCGGGCGCCCGCATCCTCGGGCCGGGCGTAGGTGCGGTGGTTGGCGAGCATCCGGTAGGCGATTTCGGTGCGGCCTGCGCGCATGGCCGCGCGCCCCATGTCGAGCCGCTTCGAAAGCCAGGTCACCGGCGCGCTGACCGATCCGGGCGCGACATCGGCGCTGGCCAAAAGCTGCTCGGCCTCGGCAAGCCGGCCCTGGCGTTCGGCCCACAGCGCCCGGTCGTGCGCAAGCCCGGCATCGCGGCGCGCGGCCGCCGGCACCGAGCCCGCCCGCGCGGCGGCATCGGGCGCGTTGGTGCGCAGCGCGATGCGCGCCTCGATGAGCGCCCGGTCCTCGGGCCGAAGCAGGGGCATGAGGCGCTGGGCGGCGCTGGTGCGCCCGGCCCAGACGAGCTGGTCGGCGCGCGCGGCATGGTCCTCGGGGGTGAACCGGGAACCGAAGCGCTCGAGCAGGCGGGCTTCCAGCGCCTCGTCGAAGCCGCCGCCGCGCCACGCGGCGCGGGCCTTCGCCAGCGCTTCGGCCTGTCGCTCCGGCATGGCGGCAAGCTGCAGGGCATGGCGCGCGCGGCCCCCGGCGGTCTCGGGCTCGACCAGCGCGAAGAAGGCCGCCGCCTCGCTTTCGCTCGTCTTCGGGTCCTGCGCGAGTGTCTCGGCCCGGCGGCGGATCGCCGTGGTGGCCGGCCAGCCCGGATGGTCGACGAGGAACCGCGCCTGCAGGGCGAGCGGCGCAGCCTCGGAGCGGGTCCGCGGCTCGCGGCGCAGCCAGTCCCACAGCGCGAGCGAGCGGGCAAGCCCGGTGGGCGCACCCGCGCCGGCGCCCGGGCTGCCGCTGTCGTTGGCGCGGAACACGGCTTCGAGCCAGTTGCGGGCCTCGTCCGTCTGCAACTCGGCGGCCGCCGGTTGCGGTGCCCGCGCGGGTACAGAGGCCGCAACCGCAAGGGCAAGAGGCAGGAGCAGCAGCAGGCGCAGGCGCTTCGAAAGGCTCGGGATCATGCGGCGGGTCTAGACCGGCTGCCTTGCCCAAGTCCAAGAAAAGCCGCATGGAGCCCGCCGCGGCGCACCCTTGCGCGCACGAGAAGACGATGACAAGGTTCCGCATCAAGGGCTCCATTCCGGCGCTTGTCACCCCGTTCCGCGACGGCGCCGTCGACGAGGAGGCGCTGGCAGCGCTGGTCGAATGGCAGATCGCGGCCGGCTCGGCCGGTCTTGTGCCGTGCGGCACGACGGGAGAGTCGGCGACCCTCTCGATTGCCGAACATGATCATGTGGTGGCGCTGACAGTTCGCGCGGCCGCAGGCCGGGTGCCGGTGATCGCCGGCTGCGGCTCGAACGACACGGCGGTCGCCCGCGCCCATATCGCGCGCGCCGCCGAGGCGGGCGCGGATGCCGCCTTGGTGGTGACCCCCTATTACAACAAGCCGGGGCAGCGCGGGCTCCTCGCCCATTTCCTCCACCTTGCCGACCACTCGCCGCTGCCGATCATCCTCTACAACATTCCCGGCCGCTCGGCGATCGACATGACGACTGCGACCATGGCCGAGCTGGCGCAGCATCCGCGCATCGTCGGGGTGAAGGAATCGACCGGCGACATTGGCCGGATCTCGGAGATCCGCCACATGTGCGGGCGGGATTTCCTGATCCTTTCGGGCAACGACCACATGACGCTCGGAATCATCGCCCACGGCGGCCATGGCGCCATTTCGGTCACGGCCAATGTCGCCCCGGAGCTGAATGCGCGGCAGGTCGAGGCCGCGCTCGCGGGCGACTTCGCAACCGCACTCGCGCTGCAGGACCAGCTCTGGCCGCTCCACCAGGCGCTGTTTGCCGATGCAAGCCCGGGGCCGGCGAAATATGCGCTCGCCATGCTCGGCCGCTGCCGCGAGGAGGTGCGGCTGCCGGTGGTGCCGCCATCGGAGATGGCACGCGCGGCCGTGGATGCGGCACTTGCCCATGCCGGCATTGCGCCCTGAGCGATGGTGCGCGTGCACCGGGAAGGGGTGAAGGCGAAGACCGTCGCCGAGAACCGGCGCGCACGCCACGAATATGCCTTCGAGGAGATTTTCGAGGCGGGCATCATGCTCTCGGGCACGGAGGTGAAGTCGCTGCGCGCGGGCGAGGCCTCGATTGCCGAATCCTATGCGGAGGTGAAGGGCGACGAGGTGTGGCTGGTCAATGCCAACATACCCGAATATGCCGCCGCCAACCGCTTCAACCACGAGCCGAGGCGGCCGCGAAAGCTGCTGTTGCGCCAGCGCGAGATCGCAAGGCTGACCGGCGCGGTCGCGCGCCAGGGTATGACGCTCGTGCCCGTTTCCATCTACTTCAACGAACGCGGCCGGGCGAAGGTGGAGCTTGCGCTGGCACGCGGCAGGAAGCTGCACGACAAGCGCGAGGCGGAAAGGGCGCGCGACTGGAAGCGCGAGCAGGCCCGGCTGATGCGCGAGCGCGGCTGAGCCGGGAGTGGCCCGGGCGCGATGCGGCTGGCCGGGGCACTGGCACAGTTCATCGGGCGTTCCTACTTGGCTAAATAGAACGAGTGCGTCTGCGTGGATGAAGGGGCGGGACGCCTGAAGGTTCGAGGCGGCGAGTGATAAAGAGGCTGAAGCGCTGGATGCCCACCCGGGAGCAGCTGGAAGCGAACCGCTTCCTGCGCCCCTTCGCCCGTTGGCTGGGCGACCCGATGGTCTGGCGCTTTCACCGCAGGGGTGTCTCGCGCGGGATCGCGATCGGCCTGTTCCTCGGCTTCCTCCTTCCCTTCGGCCTGCAGACCCCGCTCACGGTGGCGCTTGCGGTCGGCTTCCGCGCCAACCTGCCGATTGCCGTCCTCGGCACCACCGTCACCAACCCGCTCACCTTCCCGTTCATCTATTTCATCGCCTACAAGACGGGCGCCGGGCTGCTGCGCCTCCGGGCCGATGCCGATCAGCTCCTTGTCCAGCCCGTGCCGGCCGACATGCTCGACCGCGCAACCGGCCTTCTGACCTCGACGGTGGGGCCGACCTATCTCGGTCTCCTGATGTTCGGCACGGCCGCCGCCCTGCTCGGCTATGCGCTTGTCAACGGGCTGTGGCGCCTTTCGGTCTCGGGCCGGTGGCGGCAGCGGCGCAGCCCGGGCAGGACCGAAGTTCCCGGGGCATGAGCCTGCGCGACAAGCTGTTGGACTGCAAGCAGGCCTGGGCGCGGGCCGGCCGGCTGCTCACCGGGGAGCCCGATCCCGGGCGGAGGGAGCGCCTTCCGCCGGGCCAGCGGCGGGTGGACAGCTGGCCGGTGCTCGACCTCGGCGTGCAGCCGCACGTGCCGACCCACGCATGGCGGCTTGCGATCGACGGCGCGGTCGCCATGCCGCTGGAGCTTGACTGGGCGGCCTTCATGGCCCTGCCGCAGGTCGAGCACGTGTCGGACGTCCACTGCGTGACCCAGTGGAGCCGCTACAACAACCGCTGGCAGGGCGTGCGGACCTCGGTGCTGCTTGCCATGGCCCGGCCGCTGCCCGAGGCGCGGCACGCGATCCTCCACGCGCACGACGGCTATACCACCAATGTCGCGCTCGAACATTTCGCCGCAGACGACTGCCTGCTCGCCCACAGCCACGATGGCGCGCCGCTCTCCCGCGAGCACGGCGGCCCGGTTAGGGTGGTGATCCCCCGCCTCTACTTCTGGAAGAGCCCGAAGTGGATTAAACGGATCGAGCTGTCCGCCGTTGACCAACCGGGATTCTGGGAAGTGCGCGGCTATCACAATGTGGGAGATCCCTGGCTCGAGCAGCGCTACGGCTGACGCCCCTCGCCCGGCGGGCCCCGCCCTGCCAGACGGCGGTTGTGATGCCCCGCCCGCTGCCGCGCCGCCGGTCCGCATGCAGGCCGTGGGCCAGCTCGCCGCCGGGCTCGCCCACGATCTCAACACCATGCTGGGCGGGATCGTGGCCATGGCCGAGCTGCTCGCGGCCGAGGCGGAGGCGGGCAGCCGGCAGGCCGAGGACCTGGCCGCGATCGTCGAGCAGGCCAACCGCGCCGCCGGCCTCATCCGCCAGCTGCTCGCCTTCTCGCGGCAGGAGACGCTGCGGCCGCAGACGGTCTGGCTCGGGGAACTCGTCGCACGCCTCGTGCCGCTCATCCGTGCCCAGGTTGGCCGCCAGATCGGCCTCGGCCTGCCCGGAGACCGGGGGCCGCCCGTCCGCGCCGATGCCGAGGCGCTGGAACGGGTGATCCTGAACCTTGTGACCAACGCGCGCGATGCCATCGGGCCGCGCCCGGGCCACATCGAGATCAGCTGCGGCGCGATCGGGCCCGAGGCGATCCCGGAGGAAGCGCGGGAGTTCATGCCGCCTCGGTCCTATGCCACCCTTTCGGTCTCTGACGACGGGCCTGGCGTTCCGGCCGAACATGCCGCGCGGATCTTCGAACCCTATTTCACCACCAAGCCGATGGGCGCCGGATCGGGCCTCGGGCTCGCCACGGCCTACGGCCTTGTCAAGCAGTCCGGCGGCTTCCTGCTGCTCGACCGCCGCCAGAAGCGCGGCGCCCGCTTCACTATCTACCTGCCGCTCGCCGAGGCGCCGGCCGGGGTGGGGCCGGATGCGGCGGCCAATCCGGGCGCGCCGCGGATCCTCATCGTGGAAGACGAGGCCGTGCTTCGCGCCGCCATGCTGCGCGCAGTCGCCCGCTCCGGCGCGGCCGTGGAGGCCACCGCCGACGGGCTCGAAGCGCTCGCACGGCTCACCGCTCCCGGCCGGGCGCCCATCAGCCTGCTGGTGAGCGACATCCGGATGCCGGGCCTCGATGGCGTGACGCTTGCCGAACGCGCCCGCGCGCTCGACCCGGCCCTGCCGATCCTGCTCGTCTCCGGCTATGCCGATGCCCCCGAGCGCAGCCGCCTCGGGGCGCTCGATGTCGGCTTCCTGCCCAAGCCGTTCACGCTTGGCGCACTGCTTGCGCACATCGAGAGGATGCTCCCCGTCTGACCGGGCTCCCTGCCGCCCCCGGGCGGCTGCGGGATCGCCCGAGGCTGAAGGGCCTCTGGCCGCGCGACCCCGATCACGCCTCCGGCTCGCTTGCGCGGCACGGGCGGAGCCTCTACCAGAACCTCAAGGGTCGCACCTCCAGCGGGCGAGGCCAGGAGGACAGGATGGCAACCGATACCACCGACAGGCAGCGGGCGCTCGAAGCCGCGCTCGCGCAGATCGACCGCGCCTTCGGCAAGGGATCGGCAATGAAACTCGGCCAGCGCGAGACGCTGGAGATCGAGGCCATCCCGACGGGCTCGCTCGGGCTCGATATCGCGCTCGGAATCGGCGGCGTGCCGCGCGGCCGGGTGGTGGAGATCTACGGGCCGGAAAGCTCGGGCAAGACCACGCTTGCGCTCCACATCGCAGCCGAGGCGCAGAAGGCCGGCGGCACGGCCGCCTTTGTCGATGCCGAGCATGCGCTCGACCCGATCTACGCCAAGAAACTCGGCGTCGATACCGAGAACCTCATCGTCTCCCAGCCAGATACGGGCGAGCAGGCGCTGGAGATCACCGATACGCTGGTGCGCTCGAATGCCATCGACGTGCTGGTGATCGACTCGGTGGCAGCGCTGGTGCCGCGCGCCGAGATCGAGGGCGAAATGGGCGACATGCAGCCCGGCCTGCAGGCGCGGCTGATGAGCCAGGCGCTGCGCAAGCTCACCGGCTCCATCTCGCGGTCCCGCACGGTCGTGATCTTCATCAACCAGGTGCGGATGAAGATCGGCGTGATGTATGGCAACCCGGAGACGACCACCGGCGGCAACGCGCTGAAGTTCTATGCCAGCGTCCGCCTCGATATCCGCCGCACCGGGCAGATCAAGGACCGCGACGAAATCGTCGGCAACACCACGCGCGTCAAGGTGGTCAAGAACAAGGTGGCGCCGCCCTTCCGCCAGGTCGAGTTCGACATCATGTACGGCGAGGGGATTTCCAAGACCGGCGAGATCCTCGATCTGGGCGTGAAGGCGGGGATCATCGAGAAGTCCGGCGCGTGGTTCTCGTTCGACAGCCAGCGCATCGGGCAGGGCCGCGAGAACGCCAAAAAGTTCCTCGCCGAAAACCTGGAGGTTGCAGGCCGGATCGAGGCGGCGGTGCGTGCCAATGCGGCCGGCGTGTCGGAGGTGCTGCTCGCCGGGCCCGACGGCGAGGACGACAGCTGAGACATGGCGGGCGGCGGCAGCCGCTGCCCGCAGGAGGCCCCGGCGCCGGCCCCTTTCGCCCCCCATGGACGCATAGCCCATCCCGATGACTGCCACGCCCGTCATTTCAGCCACCGGCCTCTTTACGCCGCCTGAGAGCATCTCGAACGCGGAGCTGGTGGCCAGCTTCAACGCCTGGGTGGAGGCGGAAAATGCCGCCCATGCCGAGGCGATCGCCCGCGGAGACATGCAGCCGCTCCTGCCCTCGTCGGTCGAGTTCATCGAGAAGGCAAGCGGCATCCGCGCCCGCCACGTGATGAGCAAGGCGGCAATCCTCGATCCGGCCATCATGGCGCCGCGCATCCCCGAGCGGCCCGACGAGGCGGTTGCAATCCTCGCCGAGATCGCGCTCGAGGCGGCCGGCGAGGCGCTCGCCCGCGCGGGCCGCACGGGCCGCGACGTGGATGCGGTCATCTGCGCCTGCTCCAACCTGCAGCGCCCCTATCCGGCGATTGCCATCGAGGTGCAGCATGCGCTGGGCGCGACGGGCTTTGCCTTCGACATGAATGTCGCCTGCTCGTCGGCCACCTTCGGCATCCAGACTGCAGCCGACATGATCCGCGCGGGCCACGCCCGCTGCGTGCTGGTGGTCAACCCGGAGATCTGTTCCGGCCACCTCAACTGGCGCGACCGCGACAGTCACTTCATCTTCGGCGATGTGGCAACCGCGATCCTGCTCGAGGCAGCCGCCGTTGCGCCCCCGGCACACTGGGAGATTGTCGGCAGCCGGCTTCTCACCCGCTTCTCGAACGCCATCCGCAACAACTTCGGCTTTCTGAACCGCGCACACCCTGAAACACGCGACGCGCCCGACAAGCTGTTCCGGCAGGAAGGCCGGCGCGTGTTCCGGGATGTGGTGCCCATGGTCTCCGACCTCATTCTCCGCCACCTTGCCGAGACAGGCATATCTCCCGCGTCGCTGCGCCGCCTGTGGCTGCACCAGGCCAATGCCAACATGAACCGCCTGATCGCCGAGCGGGTGCTGGGGCACGCGGCAAGCGAGGCGGAAAGCCCGACCGTGCTCGACACCTATGCCAATACCTCCTCGGCCGGCTCGATCATTGCCTTCCACCTGCACTCGGCCGATCTTGCCGCTGGCGATCTGGGGCTTCTCTGCTCGTTCGGCGCGGGCTATTCGGCCGGCTCGGTGATCCTGCGCAGGGCCCTCTGAGAGAGGCTTGCGAAGGGGCGGGTGCGCTGCTAGT